>NZ_NEVI01000020.1:0-148189 GCF_002261415.1 Bordetella genomosp. 7
AACACCGAACGCCCGCATAGCGCGCTGGGATACTTAACGCCGGAGCAGTTTGCTCAGGCGCATCGACAACAACGGTTTTTAACCCTGGACTCTATGTCGGTGCCGTACTAAGTCTGGGGGCAGGTCAGCCTGACCCAAGGGCCCGATCAGCATACCGGGCCTGCGCCGCCGTTGTACGGAACGCGCCATACGGCGACATTGATACACGCAGGCTGCCCCGATGTAATTCCCACTAACAGGAGACAAATATGGATCTGAAACTATCGGGTCAGCGCGTGTTGATAACCGGGGCCTCGCAAGGCATCGGCGCGGGTCTCGCCCACGCCTTCGCGGCCGAAGGCTGTCACCTGGCTCTGGTGGCCCGTTCGGCAGACAAGCTCCAGGCGCTGGCTGACGGCTTGATATCTGACTACGGCGTACAGGTTTCGTTGCTGCCGCTGGACATGACCCTGCCCGGAGCGATCGAGCGGGTGGCGGAATTCGCGGGCGATGTGGACGTACTGGTAAACAACGCGGGCGCGATTCCGGGCGGCGACCTTTGGGATGTGGACGCGCAGGCCTGGCGCAAGGGTTGGGAACTGAAGGTCTTTGGCTATATCGACCTTGTCCGCGCCATCTATCCGCGCATGAAGACGCGAGGCAGAGGCGTCATTCTCAACAACATCGGCAATGGCGGCCAGAACCCCGACTTCAACTACATCGCAGGCTCGACAGGCAACGCCGCTCTGATGGCGTTTACCTGTGCCCTGGGCGGCCGAAGCCTGGAAGACGGTATTCGTGTCATCGGCGTGAATCCCGGGCCGGTGGCGACGGAACGCATTGCCAAAGTGCTAAAGAGTCATGCCGCCCGGCTGCTGGGCGACGAAAACCGATCCAGCGAACTGCTGGCCGCCTATCCGCGTGGGCGCGCCGCTACGGTAGAAGAAGTGGCGGACGTGTTCGTCTATCTGGCCTCGCCGCGCTCTTCGTACACCAGCGGCACCATTGTCACTATCGACGGCGGCATCTCATCTAAACGTTCGGTGGCATGACTGCGTATAGAAATCTCTTCTCGCCGCTGTTGATCGGAGGCGTCGAGATTTCGAATCGCATCGTGCGGACGGCGCATGCGACGCGGCTGGCGCAAGGCTATGTCAACGACGACCTGATCGCTTATCACCTCGAACGAGCCAAGGGCGGAGTCGGACTTTCCATTCTGGAAAGCACGTCGGTTCATCCGTCCTCTACGTTCTCGCTCACTGCAGCGGACGACGGCGCGATCGCACCTATGCGCCGCCTGGTGGACGCCATTGCACCCACCGGCATGAAGCTCTTCACCCAACTGTGGCACGGAGGATATACCGACCCGGCGGCAGATGGAGGCCTGCCCTGGGCGGTAAGCGCGCTGCCCGGTCGCTACTCGGTGGCGCCGCCGGTTCCGATGACCACCGGCCAGATCGGCGAGCTGGTCGAGGCTTACGGAAAGGCAGCGGCCCGCATGCAGGCAGCCGGCCTGAATGGCGTCGAGGTTCTGGCGGGCGCGGGTTATCTGTTTTCACAGTTCTTCTCGCCGGTGCTCAACCAGCGAACAGACGTCTACGGTGGCAGCCTGGAAAACCGCATGCGCGCGTTGCTGGAAACTCTGCGCGCCATACGGAGCGCAACCTCGGCCGAGTTCGCCGTCGGTATCCGCGTCAGCGCAAGTACGGACCCACGCATTCTGTCGACCGAAGATGTCAACGCGATTCTGCTGAGGGTGCAAGACGAAGGCTTGGTCGACTTCGTCGATATCACCCACGGCGACTATTACTTCCATGTGGAACGCTACGCCGGAATGGATCGGCCGGTTGGCTACCAGCTTCCCGCAAGCGACCGCATAAGCCACGGTGTCACTGTGCCGCGCATCATTGTGGGCCGTTACGCCACGCTGGACGATGCGGAACAGGCCATCAGGGAAAGCCACGCCGAAATGATAGGCATGGTGCGCGGCATGATCGCCGACCCGATGCTGATCGAGAAAGCGCGTGCCGGACGCGGCACCGATGTGCGCCCCTGCATCAGCTGCAACCAGGGATGCATCGGCGGTGTATTCACCGGGCGCATGCGCTGCGCCGTGAACCCGGTCGTGGGCGACGAACGGCATCTGGCGGAAAGCCGCCTTGTCGCCGCGGCGGCGCCTCGCAAGGTCGTGGTGGTTGGTGGTGGGGTGGCAGGCATGGAGGCAGCGCGCGTTGCCCGGCTGCTGGGCCATCACGTCACATTGCTGGAAGCCGGCGCCACGCTGGGAGGCCTGCTCAACTATGCCAAGCAGCTGCCCAAGCTGCACCTGATAGGCGACATCGCCCTTTGGCTGGAGAACGAAATCTACCGGCTGGGCGTAGAAGTGCGCATGGCAACCTATGCCGAGGCAGAAGACGTCTTGGCCGAGCACCCTGACGTGGTCATTGTTGCAACCGGGTCCATGCCGACGGACGCCACCGCTTTTCGCCAGACGGCCGACCCGGCCGCCAGCCTGGCCATTGCGCCTGATGCAAACGTGCTGACGTCATGCGAGCTATGCATGAAAACGCAAGGCCAGTATGGAACGACCGCTTTGGTCTTTGACGATATCGGCCATTATGAGGCCATTGGCTGCTGCGAAGCCTTGATCGAGTCTGGCGCCGCGGTAACCTACGTCACCCGCCATTCGATGTTCGCGCCCGCAGTAGAAGGAACAGGACGCACACAGGCCGCGCTGCAACGGTTTTACAAAGCAGGCGACTTCCGCATCTTGACGCAGTCCGCTCTCGTTTCCATTGACCACGGATCGGCGCGAGTTCGGCCGCTATATGGCGAGCAAGCTACTGTCGTAAGTGCCGACACCGTGGTATTGGTTGGGTACCGGCAATCATTGAACGATGTCTGGAGTACGCTGCGAGGTCGGGTTCCACAGCTGCACATCGTCGGCGATGCCCTTTCAACGCGTGACGTGCAGGCGGCGATTCGCGAAGGGCATCTGGCGGCCCGGGCCATCACGTAATCTGCGGCGGCCGCGGGGCCGCCGATCAAAGACCCAAGTATGCCTTTTTGATGTCCGGGTCGTTAAGAAACACGGACGCCGGACCATGCTTGACGACCTTGCCCGATTCCAGCACATAGCTGTAGTCGCTGACTCGTAATGCGACTTCCGCGTTCTGCTCTACCAGCAGCACTGTCACGCCCTGCCGATTGATATCGCGCACCACCTTGCTGATGACGTTGACGAAGGCAGGCGCCAGCCCGATAGTAGGTTCATCCAGCAACAGCATACTTGGCGAGCTCATGAGGGCGCGCGCCACTGCCACCATTTGCTGCTGCCCTCCGGAAAGCGAATTTGCCGGACTGGACAGCTTTGCCTCCAGGTCTGGAAAGTAATGCAGGCACGTCGCGAGCAGATCGGATCGTTTCTGCACACTATCGATCAGGTACGCTCCCATCTCCAGGTTTTCGCGCACCGTCATGCTGCCGAACAGGCGCCTGCCTTCCGGTACCAGCGCCACGCCATGACCAAGGATAATGTTGGGCTCGCAATTGACGAACGACTTGCCTCCATAGGCGATGTCACCTTTGGAAGTTTTCACCAGGCCGGTAATTGCTTTGATCAAAGTGGATTTTCCGGCGCCATTGGCCCCGATCAGGCTCACGATGGTCCCGCCTTTCACCTCCAGGCTCACATCCATGATGGCGGGTACGGTTCCGTAACTGACTGACAGGTTCCGCACCATCAGAGAATTTTCAGAGGTCATGCGCTTCCCCCAGATATGCCCGAAGCACGGTTTCACTCGCCTTTACCTCATCCGGCGTACCGCTGCAGATTATCTCTCCGTGATGCAGTACGTAAATTCGATCGCAGATGTTCATCACGGCGCGCATATTGTGTTCAACCAGCAAGATCGACATATCGTGCTCTGCCCTGAGCCGTCTGAATACGCCCAGTGTATCGGCCACTTCTGTCTGGTTCAGGCCGGTCAGGGGCTCATCCAGGCAAAGCAGCGAAGGGCCGGCCGCGAACGCCATGGCCATGCTGACCAGCCGCTGCAACCCATGCGGCAGGTTCCTGGCGATCTCGCGTTCATACCCCGCCAGGCCGAACAGTTCGATGGCCTGCGAGATCACCCGATCTTGATCGCCGGACGACACCCGACCTACGCGCTTGCCTCCCAGGCATCCGATCAGCACGTTATCGCGCACCGACATCGAAGGCAGATAGCTGCCATGCTGGAACGTGCGCACCAAGCCTTGCTTGCTGATGCGCTCGGGTTTGGCGTTAGTCATTCTTGCGCCGTTGATCTCAAGGCGTCCCGATGTCGGCCTCAGGAACCCGGACAGCAGGTTGAACGTGGTGCTCTTTCCGGCACCGTTGGGGCCGATGAGACCTACGATTTCACCTTGCCTGATCTCGATATCGACCTTGGAAACTGCCAGCAGCCCCTTGAACTGCTTGGATAGGTTCTTGCCTGAAAGTAGCGTTGATCCCGTCTGCATGGTGTCCTCTCAGCGGCTCTTGAACAGGCCCATCAGGCCCTTGGGCAGGAACAACACCGAGACAATGATGGCCAGGCCATAGAGTATGTGCTCATTGCCGCCCAACGTCTGCGCGTAGCTGGCGATGCCCACGAGCAATACGGCCCCGATGACTGGCCCCAGCGGGCTGTCTTCGCCACCCACTTTCAGGTATGCCAATGCAAATGTTGAGAGCATGAAGCCAAAGTCCAACGGGCTGATTACATTGTTGGCATAGGCATGTACAGACCCAGCCAGTCCAGCCACCGCCGAAGCCACCGCGAAGCACAGGACCTTGGTCATGAACACCGGAATACCAACGCTGCGCACCACGTTTTCGTTATCGCGGATGGCGATGAACACCTTGCCCAGGTTGGAACGCTCGACGAACCACATCGCCGTGATCAACCCGAAACTTAGTATTGTCACAAAGTACTGGTAATAGGCGTCGAGCCATTCTGGCGGAAATATGCCTACCAGGCCGGAGTTGCCGCCCAGTACGTCGGTGCGGCTGTACAAAATGCGCATCGCCTCTGTAAACGCAAAGCCGATAAGCAGGAAGTACGGCCCCTTTACCCTGAGCGTAATGCATCCGAACACCACACTGACCAGCAGTGCCAGGATCGTGCTGGCAGCCAGCGTCAGCAAGAATGGCCATTCCAGATAGTTCACGATATAGCCGGTGCAATATGCACCGATACCGAAGAACGCAGCAGTGGCGAAGTTCAGTTCGCCTATCAGCAACACAAACCGCAGGCTGGCCGCCATGACGGCGGCGATGCTCATCCATACGACCAGGTTTCCGGTGTAGCCGCCGCCAAACGCGATGCAGCCCACCAGTACCGCGGCAATGAGCAAGATAAGTGGAAGGTCGGTTCTTTTAGTCATTGCCGAAGAAGCCCTTGGGTTTGATCAGCAGCACCAGCATCACGATCACAAAAATAGTCAGGTTTGCGGCCGACGGATCAAAGTAAAAGCCGACAAAGGTCTCCAGGATGGCGATCAGCAAACTGCCGAGTATGGCGCCGACGATGCTGCCCATGCCCCCCACCACCACGGCGATGAAACCCTTGACCAAGTATGAATCGCCCAATGTGGGAGTCACCGCCGCAACGGGTGCGATCAGCATGCCCGCAATCGCCGCCACGCCGGTTGCAATCAGGAATCCATGCAGTGCTATTTTTCGGTAGGCAATGCCCTGCAGCATCGCTGCTTCGTGGTCGATCGCCACGGCTCGCAGCGCCTTGCCGAAACGCGTGCTCTTGAGCAGGGCGATGATGACCCCCGTGAGCACCGCAGCAAAAACAAACAGGATCAACCGTTGCTTTGAAACGGAAATGCCTGCGACATCGAGATTGCCTTCCACGAGAGATGGAACCGGCCGGACTGCGCCGCCGAAGACCTCGAGCATGAGCCCCTCAAAAAGCAGCACCAGCCCCGCCGACAGGATGAAGGAGCCGATCATGTCGCGCTCCAACCGCTTGAATCCGAATTGATATAGCACCAGTCCGAACAGCAGGCACGCGGCCAGCCCGCCCATACCGGCCAGCGCATACACCAAGTAGGGGTTGCCGATGCGCGGAGCCAGCCAGGACAGCCCCAGCGACAGCATCAAGGCTGCAAACGTAAAGAACTGACCGTGCGCAAAGTTCACGACCTTCAGTACGCCGAAGATGATCGTCAGCCCTAGTGAGAAAAGGATGTACACCGAGCTGATCTGCAGCGCCGTGAACAGCAGCTGGAGGTTGTCCTGCATGTGCATGGCTCCTTATTTCTGCACGCGCCCAACTTCCTTCAGCGTCGTCCCGGCGATTTGGGTAATGATGACGGGCAGTTGCATCTGCTGGTCGCTACCGTATACATCCTTTCCGCCGAAACCGACCTCGCCGAAGAACGACTGGAACTTGACCTCCGGCATCACTTTGGCCACCTGCTCCGGGTCAACGCTCTGCGCCTTTTCCATTGCGGCTTTCAGTGCCCATACGGCGTCGTACATTCCGATCTGCACCGAGTTGATGTCTTCCCCCGTTACTTTCCGCACCCCGTTGTTCAGCTCTTTCTGGTGCGGATTCATGCTGGAAACCGCAACCGCGGCTCCAAGGTAGGTGCCATCAACGGCGTTCTTGCCAGTGGCCAGCAGGCCGTCGGCCCCCGTGCCGACTTCCACGACCTTGATGCCGTTCCATCCCAAAGCGTTCAACTCTCGGAACACCAGCCCTGCGTCGGCGGGCGGAGTGGATGCCAGATCAACCACATCGGGTTTGAGCGAGTTCAGCTTCGCCGCAATCGGCTGGAACTCGCTGGTGCCGCGTTCATACCAGTCGCTGACCAGCACCTTCACGCCATGGCGCTCCCATGCGGCGCGCGCCACCTTCTCGGTTTCCTGGCCTGTGGCGTCGTTGGGATTGAGCAATGCCACCGTCTTGATCTCTGGATGCAGCTTCTTCACATGAGCGATCATCGGGTCGGATATCTCGTTGACCGAATTCATCTGCGAGAAGGTCAATGGGAACTTGGGCCCCTTGATCGAGTTTCCCCAGGCGGCAGTGAACAGCAGCACACCCCTGCGTTCAGTCAGTGACTGCAGCGCCCGCACGGGCGCCACGCCGATACTGCCTGCGACATACTTCACGCCATCGCGTGCGACCAACGCCTGCGCGACCTTGGCTCCTTCCGCCGCGTTGTACTTGTTGTCGTAGCCTACACATTCGAAGTTATAGGTGGCGTCCTTTACCTTGACTCCGCCGGCAGCCTTGATTTCTTCGGCCGCCTTGGTGCACAGCCACTCAGACCCTTTCCCCCAATTGGCGCCCGCGCCAGACAATGGGATGGACATGCCCAGCTTGATGGTTTCCGCGTGGGCAAAAGCGGACGCGGCGAACAAAGCAATCGCGAAGCCGGCCTTGATCGACATCGCCTTTTTAATTGGTGCTTTCATAGTCTCCTCCGGTAGGGTTCGTATGGCGCACGCGCCAGACCCGTACGAATTAGAGTCTTCGCCACAGAAGCGGGTCAAATTAGATTTTGCGCTCGTTCCGTACCCTGGAATCGTTGCCGGCGCGGCTGATATGCCGAATTCGCGACGAACA
Organism: Bordetella genomosp. 7; assembly: GCF_002261415.1. Classification (NCBI taxonomy): domain Bacteria; kingdom Pseudomonadati; phylum Pseudomonadota; class Betaproteobacteria; order Burkholderiales; family Alcaligenaceae; genus Bordetella; species Bordetella genomosp. 7. The sequence continues at coordinate 7,590 of NZ_NEVI01000020.1, forward strand.
TCCTACCGGGAGCGACGTGGATGGCCCGCGATAGACGACATCCTTGGACGGCGCGCAACGCGCGCCGAATACGCCAGTAGAAGCCCGATTCCAGTCGACGAACTAGTTGGCCCGCGCCTCGGCCTTCCATTCCCGAGGCGACCTGCCCGAATGCGCCTTGAATGCGCGCGATAGCGCGGCTTCGCTGCCGTAACCCACCTCGGCCGCGATGATCTTCAACGGGCGTCCGCGCTGAAGCGCCTTTTGCGCAAGCCGGACGCGCCAGCTTTGCAGGTACTGCCCGGGCGTGATGCCCACGGTGTCGCGAAAGGTGGTGGCAAACACGCTGCGCGACATGCCGGCCGCCTCGGCCAGCGAATCCAGCGTCCATTCCTTGGCGGGCGCTTCGTGCATGGCCACCAGGGCATTGCGCAGGCGCGCATGTGCCAGGCCCGACAGCAGGCCGCCGCGCACTTTGCCGGTTTCCATCAACTGGCGCAGCACCTGAATCATCACGACTTCGAACAGACGCTCGACCAGCGCGACGCGCCCGCACCGCTGTTCCTGCGCCTCGTCGAACAGCACCGCCAGCACGGGCGCTGCGCCATCGATCTCTTCAAGCGGCAGGCACACCAGGTCCGGCAAGGCTGCGGCGATGGGGTTGTAGGCGCCCCCCTCGAACGACAGCGTGGCGCCCACCATGTCGGCGCCGGGTTCGGGCGCGACGACGAAGCTCGGGTTGGGCAACCTTGAAATAAGCAAGAGGCTGGGCCGCTCGACGCACAAGGCCTGCTGGCCATATCGAAAATCCACCCGGCCGCTGCGCACCAGATGCAGTTGGCCGTGAAGGTCGTTGCTGCGCGCAGCGATGAAGCCGGGGGCGGCGCCTGCTCCGTACACCTTTGCGCTTACGGGGAAATGCGCCATCAGCGCAGCGAGTCGGTCGGCCATATCGTACTCGTGATCAAGTTTTCAGAACTTTACATCACCAATGGTGTTGCCGGGGCCTGCAGAATACGCCTTACCCAAGCAGCAAACACCACATCAACCCCTTTACAGGAATCAACGCCATGAATGCTACCACCCGCAACCTTGTCGCCGGCGTGCTCGCCGCCACCTTGCAATCGGGCGTCGCCGCGCAAGCCGCGACCCCGGCCGAAGCCGCGGCGCAAGCCACCGTGCAAGGCAACTACGTCGTCACCGCCGACGGCGTGCGCCTTTACTACAAAGACTGGGGCCCCAAAGACGGCCCGGTCGTCACGCTGAGCCATGGATGGCCGCTCAGCTCCGATAGCTGGGAATCTCAGATGATCTTCCTGGCCGAGCAGGGCTACCGCGTGGTCGCGCATGACCGCCGCGGCCATGGCCGATCGAGCCAACCCTGGGACGGCAACGATATGGACCATTACGCCGACGATCTGGCCGCCGTGATCCAGGCACTGAACCTGAACAACATCACCGCCGTGGGCTTCTCGACCGGCGGCGGCGAGGTCGCCCGCTATATCGGACGCCACGGCACAGACCGCGTCAAGAAGGCGGTGCTGGTCAGCGCCGTGCCGCCGTTGATGGTGAAGACGCCCGACAACCCCGGCGGCGTGCCGATTGAAGTGTTCGACGGGCTGCGCAAAGCGTCGCTGGATAACCGCTCGCAGCTGTACCTGGACGTGGCGTCGGGCCCGTTCTATGGCTTCAATCGCCCCGGAGCGAAGGTCTCGCAAGGGCTGATCAACAGCTGGTGGTCGCAAGGCATGCAGGCCGGCCACAAGAACACCTACGATTCCATCGCGGCGTTCTCGGCCACTGACTTCCGCGCGGACCTGAAGAAGTTCGACGTGCCTACGCTGGTGATCCATGGCGACGACGACCAGATCGTACCGCTGGACATCTCGGGCAAAGCGTCAGCCGCGCTGGTCAAGGGCGCGAAGCTGATCGTGTACCCGGGCGCACCGCACGGCCTGACCGACACGCACAAAGACCGCTTCAACCAGGACCTGCTGGACTTCTTGAAACAGTGAGCGTCGGGCGCGGCATGCCGGCTGCGGGGCAAGCCCCTGCAGCCGGCCCGTACCAACCCGATAGTCAGGCCCGCATATCTTGCCTGGCGGCGCGGGCAGCGGGAAGCCCCGCGAAAGCAGCCGCCGCGCCTGCCACCGCCACGCCCACCGCAAGGCCTATCCACGCGCCATGCAGCGCATGGCTCAACAGAAGCCCGCCTACAACGGGCGAAGCAACATCGGCGACGGCGATCAGGGCTTGTGCCGCGCCCAGCATCGCCCCCTGGCGCGGCAGCGGCGTTCGCACGGACAGGGCGGCCAGGTAGGTAGGTTTGGCGATGGCGTCTCCGATACTGACGCACAGCACCGCGAAAACGAGCACGGGTATGGTGCCGGCCAGCCCCAAAACCACGAAACCGGTGCCGAGCAAGGTAAATATCAGGACGATCAGGCTCCTGTCGCTGAACCTTGCTCCCAGCCAGCCCAGCAGTGAGAACTGCACCAGCACATTGACCGCCCCATCGGCCATCATCAAATAGCTCAGTTGTTTCGGCCCGAAAGCATGGCCGTTCCACACAAACGTATCGGCCAGAAAAACCGGCACCTGCGAGGTGTACATGCCGAAGGCAAAGAAATGGCACATCATCACCGCGAGCAGAATGCGGATGGCCGGCGCCCGCAGGACCGACGCAATCGAGCCGCCGGCTCGATGGGCCTGGCCAGGCTCTGCCGGCGCGGCGTGCCCGTCGTCCAGCCCGTACGTCGCCGCGCACAGCGCCAATAGCGTCAGCAAGAGAGCTGCATATATAGGCGCGGTCAGCGACACATCGGAAAGCAGGCCGGACAGGCCCGCACCGACAATGCCCCCCAGCCCGACGCTGCCTGTCAGTATGCCGATAGCCTGGCGCCGATGGTCGGGATGGGACCGCTCCGCAACATAGGCCGCCGCTGCCGAAAGGTTTCCCGCGGCGGTGCCGAATAGCGCGCGAGCCAGTAGTACACACAGCAGCCCCGGGGCGGCCGCCAGCAACAGCAGACTTGCCGCCGCGACAACCTGGGTGGCCAGCAGGACACGCTTGCGGCCATAACGGTCGGACAGTTGGCCGATAAGCGGCGCGAAGACGAACTGGCTTAGCGCTTCAATGGCAAAGACTACGCCGAGTATCAGCGCAGAGCCGCCCATTTCCCTGACATAGAACGGCAGTACCGGCAGCACCGCGGCCATGCCGGCCCCGTACATGCAGACGATAAAGCCCACGATGGCAACAGTGCGCCACGGGATGGCCTTGTGGCCCGGGCGGTGCTCGCCCGCCTGCATGCATGCGGTCATGTTCGGTACTCTGGCGTGCGCCTTAGTCTGCGCGGGCAGCGGACGCCGGCATGGCCATGCGGCGCAGGTAAGCGTCGAGCTCGGCAAGGCGGCCGGCATGGGCGATGGCCGCCACGTAGCCGTCAGGCCGCACCAGCACACAATCGCCGGGCGCCAGGCCGTATGCGTCCTGGACATGGCCCCATGCGTCGACCGTGTCGCCGTCAGGGCCGACATGGCGCACGCGCAGCCCTGCGCGGGTAGCAAATGCGCCGAGCCGCGCCTGGTAAGCCAGCAGCGTCCAGTGCGTGCCCTGGAACAGTTGGAACAAGCGCGTCGGCTGGCCCGATGCGCCGCGTACAGGCGCATCCGGCGCGCGGTCGCCTGCGCGCAGGCCGTGGATGCGCGCAGGCAGTTCCAGGGCAAGCGCGGAATCGCGGTAGCCAATATCCAACTGGCGCACCTCGCGGCCGCGCCGCATGTCGCCGTGTTGCTGGGCCTGTAGCAATCGAGTGGACAGGCCCAGCATGGATTCGGCTACCGGACGCCGCTCGGCCTCGTAGGTATCGAGCAACGCCTGATCCGCTCCTTTCAATACTGCCGCGAGCTTCCAGCCCAGGTTGTAGGCGTCTTGCACACTGGTGTTCAGGCCCTGGCCACCCGTGGGAGGATGCACATGCGCGGCGTCGCCCGCCAGAAACACCCTGCCCACGCGATACTGGCCCGCAAGCCGCGCGCTCATTTGATAATCGGACGCCCACGATACGGACTGAACCTTGATGTCATCGCGCCCGCTGCGCTCGGCCACGAGAGCGGCCAGCCCGTGGCCAGTAAGATCCACCGGCGCATCCGAGGCGACGGCGGCCTGAACCTGGAAAAGCCCTGTGCCCGCCAGCGGGCAGATGGCCATCATGCGATGCCTGTCGCCCATGTTGAACTGGTGCCAGGCGTCGCGGCCCAGGCCCGACAGGATCACGTCGGCCACGATGGCGCGCGCTCCCAGCGACCTGCCCGCGAAGGGCACGCCCAGTGCGCCGCGCACGTAGCTGTGGCCGCCATCCGCGCCGATCAGGTAGCGGACCCGGATGGTCGTGCCGCCCCCGGCGCTGTGCACGCGCGCCGTGACGCCGTTGGCGTCCTGATCGAACCCGGTCAGCTCTGTGCCCCATTCGACCTGGTGCCCTAGTTCGGCCAGCCGGTCGCGCATGACGCGTTCCGTGAGAAACTGCGGCACCATCAGCGCAGACGGGTGCGGTTCGGCCGCCGTAGGTTCGACGCGTTCGGCGATATCGGCGTCGAACCAGCTGCCGTCGTCGCGGTACGTGCGCACGGGCGGATAAATGCCGCCCGCCGCGAACAGGGCGTCGAGTATGCCCAGGTCTTCGAATATTTCCTGTGTTCGCGGTTGTATTCCCTTGCCGCGCGAGCCGGGAAAAGGCGTGGCGCTTTTTTCGATCAGCCGGAAGGGTATGCCCCTTCGGGCGAATTCCAGGGCCAGCGTCAAGCCCGTGGCGCCGGCGCCGCAGACCAGTATGTCGGGGGACGAATGCATGGTCGTCTCGTGGTAGATGTGTGTATTATGCACACGATAGGAGCAATACTATGGCATCGCGAAAAAATGTGCAAGATACACATATATCGGCGCAGATGAAGGCGCTGCATGGGGCGCTTATCAGCATCGCAAGCACGCTGAACCGGCCCCAGAATGACGAGAACATGATCCAGAAGGCCGGCATCCGGCTGGATCGCGCCCTGTTCTCGGTGCTGGTCAGCATCGAGCGGCTTGGGCCGGTAGGTATCGTGGAGCTGGCCGATCGTACCGGGCGCGACTACACCACGATCAGCCGCCAGGTGGCCAAACTGGAAAGCCTGGGGCTGGCACGGCGCCACGAAAACGCGCAAGACCGCCGCATCCGCGAGGCGTTGGTCACACCCGAGGGCAAGGCGATGACGGATCGCATCGACGCCGCACGAGAACGCATGGCCCGGACGATATTCAAAGACTGGACCGCTGACGAAATCGGCAGCTTCGTCGCTCAGTTGCGCCGCTTCGCGGACGCCCTGGAAAAAGAAGCGCAGCGCTCATGATCAAACGGGTTGCGACGCGCCGTGCGCCCGACGTGTTGCGCCGTGCGCCCAAGACACCAGGCGTCAGGCGGCCAACGCCCTGAGCAGGACGCGCGCCACATGCTCGGCTTTCATGCGCGCGTCCGCCCGGGTGCCGTCGGCAATCTGGTGCCGGCAACTGGTGCCGTCGGCCACCAGCAGCGTATCGGCCCCGGCGTTGCGCACCGCGGGCAACAGCGACAGTTCGGCCATTTTCATGGACGTGTCGTAATGCGAAGCCTCGTAGCCGAAGCTGCCCGCCATGCCGCAGCAACTGGATTCGATCAGCTCCACTTTCAGTTCAGGAATCAACCCCAGTATTTGCTGCACCGGCCTGACCGCGTCGAAGGCCTTCTGGTGGCAGTGCCCGTGCAGCAGCGCCCGCTTTTGCGGCAACGGTTTCAGCTTCAGGTTCAAGCGCCCCGCTTTCAGCTCGGTGGATAGAAACTCTTCGAACAGGTAGGCATGCCGCGACAACGCCTGGGCATCGTCGCCCAGGCCCATGACCAGGAACTCGTCGCGCAGGGTCAACAGGCACGACGGTTCCAGGCCCACGATCGGCACGCCGCGTTCGACAAAGGGTTGCAGGGCATTGACCACGCGGCGGGCTTCGGCCCTGGCCTGGTCGACCATGCCCGCCGCCAGATACGTGCGGCCGCAGCACAGGGGCCTCCGCGGTTCGGCATCGCCGGGCGCGGGCGCGGCGACGTGCACACGGTAGCCGGCCGCCTGCAGCACTTGCTGCGCGGCACGAGCATTGTCCGCCTCGAAGTAATTGTTGAAGGTGTCCGCGAACAGCACCACGTCTGCCGTGTTCGAGTCGGCGGACTTGGCGTGGCGGGTGAAGACATCGCTGCTCCATTGCGGCAGCGTGCGCTGCGCGGAAAAGCCCAGCAGCCGTTCGGACAACCGCGCCAGCCCGGGCAGCGCGTCGCGCAGGTTCAGCAAGAACGGCACGCGGCTGGCCCAGGGCGCCCAGCGCGGCAGCGTAGCGACCATCTTGTCTTTTAGCGCCAGCCCGCGCTTCTGCCGCCATTGGTTCAGGAACTCGATTTTCATGCGGGCCATGTCGATGCCGGTGGGGCAGTCGCGCTTGCAGCCTTTGCAACTGACGCACAGGTCCATGGTGGCGCGCATTTCGTCGGACACCAGCGCATCGGGGCCCAGCTGCCCCGACAGGGCCAGCCGCAGGGTATTGGCGCGCCCGCGCGTCAGGTGCTGTTCATCGCGCGTGACACGGTAGCTGGGGCACATGGTGCCCGCATCGAACTTGCGGCAATGGCCATTGTTGTTGCACATTTCCACGGCCTTGCCCAGCCCATGGGCAGGGTCTCCGCCAGTGCCGGGCGCGGTCAGCGTCTCGGTGGCGGGGTCGCTGTTCACGTTCCAGGCCGACCAGTCCAGCGCGGGCTTCAGCGCAATGACCTGGTATTCGGGCTTGAAGCGGAACAGCGTGCGATCGTCCATGCGTGTGCTGCGCACGATCTTGCCCGGGTTCATCAGGCGGTCGGGGTCGAAGGCGTCTTTGATTTCTTCGAAGGCGCGCGTCAGCCGGGGGCCGAACTGCCACGCCACCCACTCGCTGCGCACCAGCCCGTCGCCGTGCTCGCCGGAAAACGCGCCCTTGTAGCGCCGCACCAGCGCCCCGGCCTCTTCGGCGATGGCGCGCATCCGGGCCGCGCCGTCGCGGCGCATATCCAGGATGGGCCGGACGTGCAGCGTACCCACCGATGCATGCGCATACCACGTGCCCTTCGTGCCGTGCTTGGCGAACACCTCGGTCAGCTGGCTGGTGTATTCGGCCAGGTGCTCCAGGGGCACCGCACAGTCTTCGATGAACGACACAGGCTTGCCGTCGCCGCGCATGCTCATCATGATGTTCAGGCCGGCCTTGCGCACGTCCCACAACGCCTTTTGCGCGGCCGCGTCGGGCATTTCGACCACCGACCCCGGCAGGCCCAGGTCGCCCATCAGTTCCACCAGCCTGGCCAGGCTGGCCAGCTGGTCTGCATGCGACTGGCCCGCGAACTCCACCAGCAGGATGGCCTCGGGTTCGCCGATGAGCGCCTTGTCGATCACCGGGCGGAAGGCCGGGTTGCCGCGCGCCAGGTCTATCATCGTGCGATCCACCAGTTCGACCGCACAGGGCCCCAGCCCCACGATATGGCGGGTCATGTCCATGGCCTGGTAGAACGTGGGAAAGTTCACCACGCCTAGTGCCTTGGCAGCGGGCAGCGGCGACAGCTTCAGGGTGATGCCGCGCGTGTAGGCCAGCGTGCCTTCGCTGCCCACCAGCATGTGCGCCAGGTTGACCTGCCCGTCGGCCGTATAGGGGCGCGGGCTTTGCGGGTGAAAGATGTCCAGGTTGTAGCCGCCCACCCGGCGCAGCACGGCGGGCACCTTGCCCGCGATTTCGTCGCGCTCGCGCGCGGCAATGTCGGCCAGCCGGTCCATGATGGCGCGCACGCGCGGCGGCGCGTTGCCCATGCGGCTGGTGTCGGTGAACGTGGCCGCCGTGCCATCGAGCAGCAAGGCATCGATGGCCAGCACGTTGTGCACCATGTTGCCATAGGCGATGGATCGCGACCCGCAGGAATTATTGCCCGCCATGCCGCCCAGCGTGCACTGCGCCGATGTGCTCACATCCACCGGGAACCACACGCCATGGGGCTTGAGCCAGGCGTTCAGGTGATCCAGCACGATGCCGGGCTCCACCGTGACGGTCATGGCTTCCAGGTTGAAATCAAGGACGCGGTTCAAGTACTTGCTGTTGTCGATGACCAGCGCCGCGCCCACCGTCTGCCCGCACTGCGATGTGCCCGCGCCGCGAGCGAGCACCGGCACGCCCATTTCGCGACACAGCCCCAGCGCCGCGGCGACATCATCGGCCGACCGCGGCACCAGCACGCCCACCGGATCCACCTGGTAGATGGATGCATCGGTGGCATAGCGCCCCCTGGCGCCCCGCTCGAACAGCACTTCGCCCTGTGTGGCGCCCTGCAATCGCGCGGCCAGTTCCAGGTGCAAGGGGTTCAGTTCGGCATGCAGGGGCGGGGGCAGGGGCGCGTTCATAAGCCTTTTGAACAGAGAGTGGCGGGTCAGGCGGCATCGGACGGGTCTGGCCCATCGGCGCCGTCGGCGGACTGAAGGTGCTCTAGCACCGCTTCGCACTTGCGCCGCAGGTGCTGGCGCAGTATGTGGGCTAGCCGGGGGCCGTCTCGCGAGGCCAGCGCATCGGCCATTTCCAGGTGTTCCTGCATGGCCTTGTCCCACTTTTCGAGGTTCAGGTTGGAACGGAACCGCAGGTTCTGCAGGCGCAGATTGATGTTGGTATATACCTGCGCCAGCAACTGGTTGTGCCCTGCCGCATTGATCCGGTCGTGTATGACCCGGTTCAAGTGGTAGTACGCCGACAGGTTGCGTCGGGCGTGGCATGCCTGCATTTCGAACGTCAGCGCCTTGATCTCGGCGATTTCCTGGTCGCTGATGCGCTCGCAGGCCAGTTCGCCGGACAGGGCTTCCAGCGCGCCCATCACTTCGAAGCTTTCGCGGACATCGTGCTGGGACAGCGCCACCACATGCGCGCCGCGGTTGGGCTGCATGCGTACCAGCCCTTCGGCCGACAACAGGCGGAAGGCCTCGCGCAATGGTGTGCGCGACACCTGCAGGCGGTCGCACAAGGCGCGTTCATTCAAACGCACGCCCGCGGCCAGTTCGCCCTCGATGATCATGTTGCGCAAGCGCTCGGCAATCGCGGCCGGCAGCGTGCGCCGGTCTACCGCCGCAGACGGGGGGATGGCTTCGGATGCGGAAGGGACCGCCGGGGTATGCAGGCTCACGGGCTCGATTTTCATTGGTATACAAAGTGGCAAGGGCGCATATCGTCGCCGGATTGGCCCCCGCGCCGCGTCGTGGCGTTGGAGCCGCCCCATTTTAATGGCTGCTTCCTTTCCAGAAATTGCTGTGCCGCCGCATTGAATCTGCTTGCAGAACTGCTTGTTTAGTGCGTATTCTTCCCCACAATTGGTATTTTGTATACCAAATTCTCAGGAGCTCAACATGCAGCCGTTGTACTCGCACCCTTCCGGTCGTCACTTCCTGCAGATTCCGGGGCCCACCAATGTGCCCGATCGCGTGCTGCGAGCCATAGACCACGCCACCATCGACCATCGCGGCCCGGAATTCGGCGAGTTGGGCAAGACGGTGCTGGCCGGCATGAAGAAGGTGTTCAAGACCGACGGCGACGTCATCATCTACCCGTCATCGGGCACCGGCGCCTGGGAAGCCGCCCTGGTCAACACCCTGTCGCCCGGCGACAAAGTGTTGATGGCCGAAACCGGCCATTTCGCCACGCTATGGAAAAAAATGGCCGAGCGCCTGGGCCTGCAGGTCGAGTTCCAGGATGGCGACTGGCGCCACGGCGCCGACCCCGAGCAAATAGGCAGGCGCCTGGCGGCGGACCCGGGCCACGAGATCAAGGCGGTGTGCGTGGTGCACAACGAAACCGCCACGGGCGTGGTCAGCAACGTGCCGGCGGTGCGCAAGGCCATCGACGCCGCCGGGCACCCTGCCCTGCTGATGGTGGACACCATCTCGTCACTGGGGTCGCTGGACTACCGCCACGATGAATGGGGCGTTGACGTCACCGTGTCCGGCTCGCAAAAGGGCATGATGCTGCCGCCAGGGCTGTCTTTCAATGCAGTCAGCGCCAAGGCCCTGAAGGCTGCCGATACGGCCCGGCTTCCCCGTTCGTACTGGGACTGGAAAGAAATGCTGGCGATCAACCCGCGGGGTTATTTTCCGTACACGCCCGCAACCAACCTGCTCTACGGCTTGCGCGAAGCGCTGGACATGCTGTTTACCGAAGGTCTGGACAACGTGTTTGCGCGCCACCAGCGCCATGGCGAGGCCACCCGCCGCGCCGTGCGCGCATGGGGCCTGGAGATTCTGTGCGCGCGGCCCGAAGAATACAGCCCAGCCCTTACCGCGGTGATGATGCCCGACGGACATAGCGCCGACGCCTTGCGCAAGACCGTACTCGACCATTTCAACATGTCGCTGGGACAAGGCCTGAGCAAGCTCTCGGACAGGGTTTTCCGTATCGGGCACCTGGGCGACTTCAACGACCTGACGCTTTGCGCCACCTTGTCGGGCGTGGAAATGGGCCTGAAGAAGGCCGGCGTGCCGCATCGCGCGGGCGGCGTGCAGGCGGCCATGGACTATCTGGCAGAGACCAGCCGGCCCTGCCCGGCGCAAGCGACGTAAGCGCGTACGGCCGGGCCGCAAGCGTAGCGCGGCATCAACAAGGAAGTCCGCAGCAAGGGGAGCAACAACAGGACTAGCAGTACAGGAAGGCTCGAACCAGGCGTACCGATACCGGGCGTCCCCGTGACACCACCGGAGGAGACACACATGAAGCACCTGACTCAAAGACTGTCGAAGAAAACCTGCTTGATCGCATCGCTGGCCGCACTGGGCGGCCTTGCGGCTGTGCCGGCCCAGGCCTGGGAACCTACGCGGCCGGTAGAAATCATCGTGCCGGCCGGCGCGGGCGGCGCATCGGACCAGATGGCGCGCACGCTGCAAAGCATCATCCTCAAGCACAACCTGATGAAGCAATCGACGCTGGTGCTGAACAAGGGCGGCGCCAGCGGAGCCGAAGGCATCATGGACACCAAGGCGTCGTCCGGCAACCCGCACAAACTGATGGTGGCGTTTTCCGCCATCTACACGCTTCCCATTGCGGTGAACCTGCCCTTCAACTGGCGCGACCTGAACCCCGTGGCCATGATCGCGCAGGACGAATTCCTGCTGTGGACCAACTCGGAAGAGCCATACAAAACCGCCGCCGAGTACCTGGATGCGGTGAAGGCCGCGCCGCCGGGCAAGTTCAAGATGGGCGGCACGGGCGCCAAGCGCGAAGACCAGATCATTACGGTGGCGCTCGAAAAAGCGGCCGACGTGAAGTTCACCTACGTGCCCTACAAAAGCGGCGGCGAAGCGGTGACCCAGCTTGTGGGCAAGCACACCAACTCCAACGTCAACAACCCCAGCGAGAACATCGCCCAGTGGCGCGCCGGGCAAGTCAATGCCTTGTGCGTGTTCTCGAATGAGCGCATGACCTTCAAGGACAAGATCACCAAGGATCAGTCCTGGGCCGACATTCCCACCTGCAAGGAAGAAGGCTATGACGTGCAGTACCAGATGCTGCGCGCGTTCTTCCTTCCGCCGGAAACCACGCCCGAGCAGGCGGCCTACTACGCCGACCTGATCAAGAAGATCAGCGAAACCCAGGAATGGAAGGATTACCTGGCCAAGCAGGCGCTCAAGGGCGACTACCGCACCGGCGAAGCTTTCGTGAAGTTCCTGGAAGAGGACGAAGCCAAGCACAAGACCCTGATGCAGGAAGCCGGCCTGGCCGCGAAGAAATAAGCCGAGGAGCGCAGGATGGATCAACAGCAAGCGCAGGGCGGCGCGTCGTCGGGCGGGCTGACGCACAGCACGGTCGACGCCATAACCGCAGTCGTGTTCTTCATCATCGGCGCGGTGATGATGGTGGACAACCACCGTATCGGCACGAGCTGGGCGGCAGACGGGCCGGAAACCGGCTATTTCCCGTACCACGTGGGAATGATCATCTGCCTGGCCAGCGTGGCGGTCTTCGTGAAAGCGGTTTTCGGCAAGAACCGCAACCGTGAAGTGTTCGTCACCTGGAACCGGTTCCGCCTGGTGCTGCTGGTGCTGCTGCCCACTGCCGTGTATGTGCTGTTGATCCAGTTCCTGGGCATCTACGTCGCATCGACGCTCTTCATTGCCGCGTTCATGCGCATCCTGGGCAAGATCTCCTGGCTGAAGACGCTGCTCGTCAGCGTGGGCGTGAACGTACTGCTGTTCTGGATGTTCGAGGTCCAGTTCCTGGTGCCTTTGCCCAAGGGGCCGCTTGAAGCCCTGTTTGGCTACTGATCCGGCAACGGGAGACCGCAAGTGGATGAACTTAACGCGTTATTCCATGGCTTTGGCACCGTCCTGAGCTGGTACAACCTGGCCATGATGTTCATTGGCCTGGTGCTGGGCGTGATCATCGGTGTGCTTCCCGGGCTGGGCGGCCCCAACGGGGTGGCCATTCTGCTGCCCCTGACCTTCACCATGCCCCCCACGTCGGCCATCATCATGCTGTCGTGCATCTACTGGGGGTCGTTGTTCGCGGGGGCCATCACCTCGATCCTGTTCAACATCCCCGGCGAAACGTCATCGGTGGCCACCACCTTCGACGGCTATCCGCTGGCGCAGCAGGGCCGGGCCGGCAATGCGCTGACGGCATCATTCACCGGATCGTTCTTCGGCGCCCTGTCGGGCGTGCTGCTGATCACCTTCCTGGCGCCGCTGGTGTCGAAGTTTGCCCTGCGGTTCGGCCCGCCCGAGTTCTTTGCGGTGTTCCTGCTGACCTTCTGCAGTTTCGTCGGCACCGACAAAAAAACGCCCTTCAAGACCATTATTTCCATGATGGTGGGGTTTGGGCTGGCCGCCATCGGCATGGACACCATCAGCGGCAGCCTGCGCATGACTTTCGGCTGGTCCGAGCTGTTGCGAGGCGTCGATTTCCTGGTGGTCGTGATCGGCCTGTTCGGCATAGGCGAAATCCTGGTCAGCATGGAAGAAGGCCTTAAGTTCGAAGGCAAGAACGGCCGCATCAACCTGAAAGTGGTGCTGCAGACCTGGAAAGAAATGCCCCGGTACTGGATGACGCTGGTGCGCAGCACGGTGGTCGGCTGCTGGATGGGCGTGACGCCCGGCGGCGCCACGGCGGCGTCGTTCATGGGCTATGGCCTGGCGCAGCGTTTCTCGCGCAATGGCCACAAGTTCGGCACCGGCCAGATTGAAGGTGTCATCGCCCCCGAAACCGCTGCCCATGCCTCGGGCACGTCGGCGCTGCTTCCCATGCTGGCGCTGGGCATCCCCGGCTCGGCCACCGCGGCGGTATTGCTGGGCGGCCTGATGATCTGGGGCCTGCAGCCCGGCCCGCTGCTGTTTGTGGAACAAAAAGACTTTGTATGGGGATTGATCGCCAGCATGTATCTGGGCAACTTCGTCGGCCTGCTCATCGTGTTGAGTACGGTGCCCCTGTTTGCCGCGATACTGCGCATTCCGTTTGCCATCGTGGCCCCCATCATCATCGTGGTGTGCGCCATCGGCGCCTACTCGGTCAACAATGCCATGCTCGACGTGTGGTTCATGTTGCTGTTCGGGGTGATCGGCTATGTGCTGAAAAAGCTGTCGTACCCGCTGGCGCCCATGATCCTGGCGCTGGTGCTGGGCGATCGCATGGAAGACGCCTTCCGCCAGTCCATGCTGGGGCCGGGCACCGGGCTGCACGTGTTCTGGTCCAACGGGCTGGTGGGCACCATCACCACGCTGGCGCTGATCATGCTGGTATGGCCCTTGGTGCAGGCGCTGTGGCGCCTGGCGCGCGGACGGGGCGGCGGTGGCGCCAACGGCGCGGCCGTCGGTCACACGGGCGAAGAACTGCCGCGCTGAGCGTCGCGCCCTGGTTGTAAGCTGTATCGAGACGTACCCGTCGGTGTATCCCGGTAGTCAACGCGGGGCGGGCGGCACACAATAAACCCATGCCGCCCCCGGCGCGCCTTTTCTGGCTCGCCGCCCACCCGCCGCGCATGCGTCTTCGCGCATGCCTGCCCACTACGGGAGCCCGCCCATGGATAGCCAGGTGCGCCATTGCCGCCGCAACATCAACGGTATCGATATCTTCTATCGCGAGGCCGGCCCGCCCCGCGCCCCCGTCGTGCTGCTTCCGCATGGCTACCCATGTTCTTCGTACGAATTCCGCAATCTGATGCCCAGGCTGGCCGACCGGTGGCGCCTGGTGGCGCCCGACTTTCCCGGCGCGGGGCATAGCGCCACACCAGACGACTTCGACTACAGCTTCGACGGCTACGCGGCTTTTCTGGACAGTTTCGTGCAGGCCCTGGGCCTGGACCGCTTCGTGCTTTATCTGCATGATTTCGGCTCGCCCATCGGCGCCCGCCTGGCAATCATGCGGCCCGGGCGCATCGTTGCCCTGGTCATCCAGAACGGCGATATCCCCTACGAAGACGCGCTGGGCCCCAAGTACGCAGACATCGAGGCCACTTGGAACCTGCCCGAGCCCGACATGCGCCGGGCCATCGCCGCCAGCATTACCGAAGATATTTTCAAAGAAGAGTTCCTGAACGCAGTGCGCCCGGACATCGCGCAGCGCATACCGCCCGACCTGTGGAAGCTGCACTGGCTGCTGATGACGCCGCGGCGCAAAGAGGCCGCCATCGACCTGATAGCCGGCCTGAAGCAGAATCGCGCCTGGTTTGCGCGCCATCGCGAATATCTGGCCCGGCACCGCCCGCCCACCCTGATAGTGTGGGGGCCGCAAGACCACTACATGCCCGAGGCCTCTGCGCGCGCGTACCTGCGCGACCTGCCGGATGCCGAGCTACACCTGCTGGACGGCGGGCACTGGCTGCTGGAAACCAACCTGGACGAAGTAACCGCGTTGATGCGCGAATTTCTGGAACGGGTGCATCCGGGATAGCCGGGCCCGCGCTGCGCGCTTATTCCGGCGGCATCACCCTGCGGCTGTCTTTGCGCCAGATGCGCCAGGCCCCGTCTTCGTACACCAGGTCGTCCGTCGAATCACGAATGCCCAGCAGCTGAGGCACGGATACGCCCGGGCGTGTTTCGTAGGCAGTCATGTAGAAGCGGACCCGCGCCCGGCCGGGCTCCGCGCTTTCGACGCGCAGGTTGCTGACCACGTGCGCAGTGGCCCGCTGGGGGTCGCGTTGCTCCAGCGCCTTGAGCACCGCATCACGGCCCTTGAGCTCGGCTCCTTGCCGCACCCAGGTGCCGTCGCGGGCCATCAGCGCCGCTGCCTGTTCATGGTTGCGCGTGTCCAGCGCGCTGAAGAACTCACATACCACCGAGGCCAGGGCGTTTGTGTCCGGCGTATTCATACTTGCTTCCTGTCAGTGAAAAGTAGAACGGTATGTCGTCAGCCCGCGACGGCCAGCCTGGCGACTTTTTCAAGCGGGGTCGACAGATCGGCCAGGCCGTCGCGATCCAGCAGCGTCCCCTCGGCGATATGCCGCCGCAAGAACCGCAAGTCGCGCGGCGCATTGATGCCCAGCCCGAACAACAGGCGGCCACCATCGTCCAGCGCGATATGCGTCTGGCGCAGGCCATCGTGTGCGCGCACCACCCAGTCGGCGGCGCATGCCGCATCGCCCGCCATCTGCATCAGCACGTCGTACTGCTGCGACCAGAAGAACGGCACCGGGTCGTAATGTACGGGCTTGCCCAGGATGGCCTGCGCCGCTGCGATGCCCTGGTCTTGTGCGTTCTGCCAGGATTCGAGCCGCCGCAGCGATCCGTCGGGCCGCCGCAGCACGGCCACGTCGCCAGCGGCATAGATGGCCGGGTCGGATGTGCGGCAATGCGCATCCACCACAATGCCGCCCTGGCATTCAAGCCCGGCGGCCACGGCAAGTTCGTCATTGGCCTTGAGGCCGGCTCCCACCACCACGAAGTCAGCCTGCTGCTCGTTCGCATCGGTAAACACCGCCGTGCAGCCGCCCCGCTCCCCCGGCCGCAGGGCCGTAACGCTCACGCCCAGGCGCACGGACACGCCCCGCGAGGCGTGCAGGCCGGCCAGATAGCTCGACAGTGACGCCGGGGCGCTGCGCGCGCACAGGCGTTGCGACATCTCGACGAGCGTCACCTCGCAGCCCGCATCCCGGGCGGCCGCGGCCACCTCCAGGCCTATCCAGCCGCCGCCCACAACCAGGACGCGCGCGCCGGTTTGAAATCTGCCGCGCAGGCGGCGCGCGTCGGGCAAGGTTCTTAACGTATGCACGCAGTCCAGCTCGAACCCGGGCACCGGCGGCAGGTAGGCGCGCCCGCCGGTGGCGAGCACCAACGCGCCATAGGCCAGCGTTGCGCCCGACGCCAGCGCTACCGTGCGGGCGTCCCGGTCGATACGCACGGCCGCATCGCCGCCTATCCACTCGACCTGCAAGGCGGCAAATTCCTCGTGCGCAATCAGGTAGGGCATGCACGGCGGTTCGGCCTGCAGTTGTTCCTTGGACAATGGCGGCCGTTCGTACGGAGGATCTTGCTCATCGCCGCACAGTACGATGCGGCCGCCATAGCCCTCGTTTCGCAGCGTGCGCGCCACCCAGGCCCCCGCCTGGCCCGCGCCGATGATCAATACGGATTGCGTCATGGTTGTTTCCGTAAGCCTTGTGTGTGTGCCGCGACGCTAGAAGCCGCCACGCACGTCCAGCAATGCGCCCGTGACATACGCCGCCGCAGGCGAGGCCAGCCACAGCACCGCGTTGGCAATTTCGTCGGCGCTGGCCATGCGTCCCAGCGGAATCGCCGCCGTCATGCGCGCCAGCTCTTGCGGGCTGCGGCCCGCCTGAATATCGGTATCGACCAGTCCCGGCCTGACGGCATTGACCCGGATACCTTCGGCCGCCACTTCCTTGGAAAGCCCGATGGTCATCGTGTCGATGGCGCCCTTGCTGGCCGCGTAGTGCACCCAGTGATTGGGCGATCCCAGCACCGACGCGCCCGACGAAACGTTGATGATCACGCCGCCCTCGCCGCCTGCCGCGGTGGACATGCGGCGTACCGCTTCCCGCGCGGCGAGGAACGCGCCTTGCACGTTCACCCGCAATACCTCGGACAGCGCCTGGGCCGACACATCGCGCACGCGGGACAGCCCGCCGGTGATAGCGGCGTTGTTGACCAGCACACCCACCCGGCCCAGCAGATCCAGCTGCTCGAAGGCGTCCATCAACGCCATTTCGTCGCCCACATCGCACTGGATCGCCGTGCAGACACCCCCTTCGCGCTCGATGCTTGCCACCACGCGGGCAGCCTCATCGCTGTTGGACCGATACAGAATCGCCACGGGATAGTGCCGCGCGGCCTGCTGCGCGATGGCAGCGCCAATTCCACGGCTGCCTCCGGTTACCAGGAATATCGGGCGGCGGTACATGGCTACACGCTAAGGTGGGTGCCAAGCACCTCTTCATTGCCGCGCAGCGCATCGCTGGTGCCGGTAAAACAGATCTCTCCCTTGGACAGCACGTAGTGAATGTCTCCCACGTCCAGCGCGGCGCTCAAGTTCTGTTCCACCAGCAGCACGGCCAGGCCCTCGGATTTGAGCTGATGCAGTATGGCCACGATCTCATCGACGATCATGGGCGCCAGGCCTTCGGAAGGCTCGTCCAGTATCATCACCGACGGGTTCAGCATCAGCGCGCGCGCGATCGACACCATTTGCTGTTCGCCGCCCGATAGCTGGAAACCCCGGTTGTTGCGGCGTTCCTTCAGGCGGGGAAACAGCTCGTAGATGCGCTCGCATGTCCATTTGCCATCGCGCCCGGGGCGCGCGGCCACCGTCAGGTTCTCTTCTACGCTAAGGCTGGGAAACACGCCGCGTTCCTGCGGCACGAAACCCAGGCCCAGGCGCGATATCCGATGCGAAGGCATGCCCACCAGGCTAGTTCCGTTATAGGTGACAGCGCCCTTGCGGGGCTTCAGGTATCCCATGATGCTGAGCACGGTCGTAGTCTTGCCCGCGCCGTTGCGGCCCAGTATGGACGTTACCTGGCCGGGCTGCACCTGCAGTGAAATACCGCGCAGGGCATGGCTCTGGCCATAATAGGCATGGATGTTGTCGACGACCAGCATCAGTGCTTTCCTCCCAGATACACTTCGCGCACGCGCTGGTTGGCCTGGATCTGCTGCGGCGTGCCGCTGGCCAGGATCTCGCCGTAATAGAGCACGGTGATGGTGTGCGCCAGCGACAGCACGACTTTCATGTCGTGCTCGATGATCAGCAGCCCCAGCGATGCGGGCAGGCTCTGCACCAGCGCGATCATGCGATTGGTCTCGGCCGGCGACATACCCGAGGTAGGCTCATCCAGCAGCAGCAGTTCGGGCTCGGCGGCCAGCGCGATGGCGATTTCCAGCTGGCGTTGTTCGCCATATGACAGGTTGGCCACCGGCCGCCCGGCGCAGTCCTGCAGATGCACCTGGGCGAGCAGTTCTTCGGTGCGCCGCCATTGCTCGCGCCGCGACGCCACGCTGCGCAGAGCTTCGTACCAGCCGCCCTGCTTGGCCTGCACCGCCAGCCGCACGTTTTCTTCGACCGTCAGCGAGCGGAACAAGGTGTTCTTCTGGAACGTGCGCCCCACCCCCAGCTGGCAGATTTTCTCGGGCGCCGCGCCGGTGATGTCCATGCCCTTGAACAGGATGCGGCCGGAGGTCGGGCGCAGCGTGCCCGTCAGCTGGTGCACCAGGCTGGTCTTGCCGGCGCCATTCGGGCCGATGATCACGTGGCGCTCACCTTCGCGCACGACCAGGTCCACATTGCGCGTCACTTCCAGGCTGCCGAACGCCTTGCACAGGTTTTCTGTCTGCAGCAGTGTCATTTGCTGTCTCCCAGCGCCTTGTCCAGAGCAGGCGGCGGCGTCGTGGCCGCGGCGGGCGCGTCGGCCGCCGCGCATCGCCGCGCGCACAGCCGCGACATCAGGTAGCCCCACACTCCTTCGCGCATGAACATCACGCAGAAGATGAAGATGATGCCGATCCAGAAGGCCCAGTAGTCGTTGTACGAGCTGAGGAAGTTTTTCATCAGCAGGAACAGCGCGGCGCCCACTGCGGGGCCGAACAGGGTGCCGCTTCCGCCCAGGATCACCATCAACATGGCGTCGCCCGACAGGTGCCAATGCAGGATGTCGGTGGACACGTAGCCGTTGAACAAGGCGTAGAGCGCCCCGCCCACGCCGGCGAGCGCGCCCGCCAGGGTGAAGGCAATCAGTTTGAAGCGCTGTACCGGGTATCCGATGGAACGCATGCGCTGCTCGTTGTCACGGATGCCGATGAAGATCGAGCCCAGCGGCGACTTCACCAGGCAACCCATGAACCCCAGCACCAGCAGGAAGCCGGCCACCACCACGACATAGCGGGCCACGGGGTCTGAACCCAGGTTGTAGCCGAACAGTTCGGGAGGCATGAAGCCGATCAGGCCATCCGTGCCGCCGGTCACCGTGCGCCACTTCAGGGCGGTGGCGAACAGCAGCTGGGAAAACGCCATGGTCAGCATCAGGAACGGAATGCCGCTTACCCGGATGCAGGCCAGGCCGATCAGCGCCGCCAGGCCGGTGGACACCAGTATGCCGACCAGCGCGCCTATCCAGCCCGAGATCCCCAGGTGCACTCCCAGGCCGATGACCACATACGTGGATACGCCGAAGAACGCGGCATGCCCGAACGACAGCAGGCCGGTGTAGCCCACCAGCAGGTTCAGGCTCATGGCGAAGATCGCGAAAATCAGGATCTCGGACGTAATGCCCAGCAGATAATTGCCGCCCAACGGAGCCGCCGCCAGCAGCGCGCACAGCAGCAGCACGCCAAGTACAGAAGAAGTTCTTTTCATGTTCAGGCCTTTGCCACGCCAAACAGCCCCTGTGGCCGGGTCAGCAGCACCACCACCATGAGCAGGTAGATCATGAACAACGCGTAGTCCGGAAAGTAGGCCTTGCCGAACGTGTCGATCAGGCCCACCAGCAGGCCCGCGGCCAGCGCGCCGCGCAGGCTGCCCATTCCTCCCACCACTGTGACAATGAACGCGGGAATCAGGATCTCGATATCCATGCCCAGGTAGGTTCCCAGGATCGGGCCCGCCACAATGCCGCCTATGGCCGCCAGCGCCGCGCCCAGGGCGAAGATGCCGCCGAACAGCAGCGGCACGTTGATGCCGATGCCCGCGGCGGTAGCGGCATCGTCGACACCGGCGCGCACCATGGCGCCTATCCGGCTGCGCTCCAGGAACCACCACAGCAGCGCCGCCACCACGGCGCCGAACAGCACCAGGAACACCCGGTACTTGGGCAGCATCGTGTCGCCCAGCGCAAACACTCCCGCCAGGGCCTCGGGCGGCGCAATGTTGCGTATGTCCGGCCCCCACAGGTATTTGCAGATATCGCCAAATACAAAAATGAAGCCGAAGGTCAGCAACACCTGGTCCAGGTGCGGCCGGCTGTACATCGGCCGGATGAAAAGGCGCTCCATCATGACTGCCGCGGCCACCGCCGGCACCCAGCCCACGGCCAGCGCGAACCAGAAGTTGCCCGACCACTGCGCCAGCGTGAACGCGGTAAACGAACCAATCATGAAGAACGAGCCGTGCGCAAGGTTGACCACGTTCATCAGGCCGAACGTCAACGACAGGCCCGCCGACATCATGAACAGCAGCATGCCGAACACCAGGCTGTTCAATAGTTGTGTAATAAGAAAATCCATAGCGCCATCGAATACAGACAGGAGGACGCCGGCCCAGCCGGGCCGGCGCGCGGGCCGTGGCCGATCAGGCTGGGCGCTCGGCCGGGTCGGTGATGTTTTCCACGGTGTGGATCACCTTATTGGTAATGCGCCCGTCGATTTCCGCCACTTCGCGTATATAGATGTTGTGGACAGGGCCCTGGCTCTTGGGATTGAAGCTGAAGGGCCCGCGCGGCGCGGCCAGCTTCACTTCCAGCATGGCCTTGCGCAGCTTTTCCTTGTCGGATGCGTCGCCGTCTATGGCTTCCAGCGCGGCGTGGATGACGCGCGCCGCCACGTAGCCGTACTCGGAATACACGCTGGGATACTCGTTGTGCGCCTCGCGGTAGCCGGCCACGAATTTCTTGTTGGCTTCGTTATCCAGCGTATCGGCATAATGCAGCGCGTTGCGCACGCCCAGCGCCGAGGCGCCCTGCGCCGGCAGAGTGTCGCTGTCCAGCATGAACCCGGAGCCCGTCATGGGCACGGCCATTTTCAGCCCGTACTCGTCGTATTGCTTGACGAAGCGCACGGCGTCGGTACCCGCGTAGAAGCTGAAGGTCGCCGGCGGGTCGATGTTGCGGATGTCGGCAAGATAAGGGCTGAAGTCGTTGTTGCCCAGCGGCGGGTAGATCTCTTTGATGATCTTGCCGCCCCGCCCGGTGAACCCTGCCTTGAACTCCTTGAGCGACCCGCGGCCGCCCGCGAAGTCCGACGCGCTGAGCACGATTTCCTTGGTGACGTTGTCGTACACCCATTCGCCCATCGTCGAATGCAGGGGATAGGTGTCGACCGAGCACCGGAAGAAGTACGGCAGGCCGGTGAACGCCAGGTCTACCAGGCCCGCGCCCGAACAAAGCATGAAGGCCCCGCTCTGGCGCAGGTACTGCACGGCCGCCATGGCGACGTTGCTGGCCTGGATACCCGTGATGATGTCGCAGTTGTCGCTTTGCACCAGCTTGCGCAGTTTCTGCAGGCCAACCTGCGGATTGATCTCGTCGTCTTCGCGTATGACTTCGATCTTGCGTCCGGCAATGGTGTTGCCGATTTCGTTGAAGTACAGGTTCATGCCGCGTACGTTGGCATTACCCAGCGCCGCAAACACTTTCGAATAGGAGTTCAGCGCGCCGATCTTCAATGGCTGCCGCGATTGCGCCAGCACTGCCGGCGGCATGCCGCCGAACAGACTGGCCGCGCCCACCGCGCCTACCCCTTTTATAAACCCCCGCCGTGTCAGGCCTGATTGTGTGATGTTGTGCTTTTCCATGTCTCCATCCTGGCTCTTGGTAGTTAAATGAATAGCCGTCTATTGGTCATCTATTAATCTGACGAGCTGTTTACCCGTGTTTCGCCCCGACAGCAGGCCGATGCAGGCGCCGGGTGCCGCCTCGATGCCCTGGGCGATGGTTTCCTGGTAGCGCAGCCGGCCTTCGTCGAACAGCGCGCCGAGCTCATCCACCGCCTGGCTCCAGAGGTCGACGTGGTCCCAGACGATGAACCCCTGCGCATGCAGCCTCGATATCAGCAGGTAACCATGCGCTGCAAGGTGGTTGGGCGCCTGCCCGTAACGCGCAATCATTCCGCACAGCGCAATGCGCCCGTGCAGGTTCATGCGCGGCAGTATGGCGTCCAGCACCCACCCGTTCACATTGTCGAAACAGGCGTCGAAACCATCAGGCGCGCAGCGGGCAAGCGCGTCGGTCAGGGACTGGCTCGACAGTTCCCGCTTGTAATCGACGCAGGCGTCCGCACCCAGCACCTGGGTGACGTAGGCGCACTTGGCCGCGCCGCCAGCGATGCCCACCACGCGGCAGCCGCGCGCCTTGGCCAATTGAACGGCAACGCCTCCCACGGCGCCCGCCGCGGCGCTGACCACCACCGTCGAGCCGTGCTCGGGCCGGCAGATCTGCGTCATGCCATACCAGGCCGTAACCCCCGTCATGCCCAGCGCCCCCAGGTAAGCCTGCAGCGGCGCGCGCGAGGTGTCTGCGCGCCGCAGGCCCTGGCCATCCGAAACCGCCTGCTCCTGCCACCCCAGCGGGCCGACGACGTATTCGCCCACCGCGAACCCGGGGTGCCGCGATTCCACCACCTGCCCGGCCGTCTCGCCCGGCATGATCTCGCCGATGCCGGTGCTGGCCGCATAGGACCGCGTTTCATACATGCGTCCCACCATGTAGGGGTCGATGGACAGATAGTGGTTGCGCACACGCACCTGCCCCGCATCCAGTGCCGGCGCGGCGCTCTGCTCTACCCTGAAGTTGTCGGGCTGTGGAAGGCCGGCCGGCCGCGACGCCAGCACCACCCGCGTGTAGGTCGCGGGCCAGCTGGCGCCGGCCTGGGCCGGGGTAGGCGCCTGGCTATGTTGCATCACAACCCCATCGCCGCGCGGTAGTGTTTATAGAAGGCGCGTATCAGCACCTCGGTGACCATGTGGTCTTGTTTTTCCACATCTTTGCCCCCCATTTCCACCACGGCGGCGCGGTGCCCGTAATGGTGAGCGCCCAACTGCGATTCGCTGAGCACCTCGCCGTCTTCCATGGCGACAAAGCCGGCCGGCCCATACAGGTTGGCGTGCCGCACGCGCAGGCGGGTCATTTCATCGTCGTCGTCCTCGTATCCGAAGAAGGTCCAGGCCAGCTCGAACGAGCCGGTGCCCTTGGGAATGACGTGCCGCATGCCAAAGGTATTGGCTTGCTGGTGCACCACCACGGTGGGGAAATGCGTAATGGCCACGACTTTGCCGTCTTCGAACTCCGGGCGCGGCGTCACCGTGTCGCGGTCGTGCAGCTCCAGTTCTTCCTTGAATCGCGCGATCTCGGCGGCCGCTTCGTTGCGCTTCTTGCCTACGTTGCGCGACACCATGATGCTGTGGCCTTCGCCGGTGGGAATGCTTTCCGACTGAGTGTCGGCGCGCCACAGGCCGAACGTAATAAGGAAAGAGTGCAGCAGCGTCGCGTGATACGGGTCTTTCAGGTTTTCGAAGTAAAGCTTCCAGTTGCTGGCGATACGCTGGCGGTTGTATCCCAGCAGCTTCAGTTTCTTTCCGGGAAACTGGCGCCGCAGGCCGGCCATGACCTCTTCGCCGCAGTACTCTTCGAACGGAATCGGGTTTTCGTGAAAGCTGGCCCATATCGACCCGCCTTCAACATGCACCCGCAGTTGCTTCAGGCCGTGATCGGCGTTGTCGAAATCGGCCGGCATGCCGCCCTGGCGCATCATGCCCCGCTTGAGCGGAACACCCTGGAGCTTGCCGTCCAGCGCGAAGTTCCATTGGTGATACGGACAGGTAAACGACTCTTCCTTGCCCTTGTTCTTCCAGCACACCCGGGCGCCGCGGTGCGCGCAGCGGTTTTCCCATACGTGAATCTGGTCATTGTCGCCGCGCACCACCACGACCTGCCGCTCGCCTATCCAGCTGCGCTTGTAGGACCCGCGCTCGGGCACTTCGCATTCCAGGGCCACGTAGTTCCAGCCGGGGCCATAAAAGAACGTGTCCAGCTCTTGCTGATAAATGGCGGGGTCGGAATAAACCCAGTACGGCACGCGCGTCCAGCCGGCATCCGGCCAACGACGGTCTGCCAGAGCCACAGTACTTTCCTGTTGCATGTCGGTCTCCTAGGCCTTAGACGGGTACGATCAGCGAGCGGGTGACGTGGTGGTTGTCGAACACCGCCAGCCGCTGCCTGAACTTCAGCCCGTCGCCGTCTCGCACCAGCACGTCCAGGTATTCGCCCACCAGGAATATGGTCGGGTCCATGTCCGACATGGCTTCGGTAATCAGGAAGTTGGCCCGGGCGTGAATGCCGTCCTTTTCCACTGCCGTCACGCGAACGCCGCTGATGAAATGCCGCCATACGCGCGGCACGTATACCTGTGTTTCGCGCAGTGCTATCACCCTGTCGCGCACCATGCCGATGCCGTCGCAATAGATCGTGGCCTGTGGCAGGTCTTCGGCGTAGTTCTCGCGCGACACCACCTGGTACAGGCAATCTTCCACGAAGTGGTCGGGAAAACTTTCCACGTCGTCTTCGTCCAGCTGCGCCGCGACCACATCGTAGAAGCGGCGGATCTGGTTCTCGAGTTCATACAGTTCGCTGCCGGCAGGCAAACTTCCGTGCAAAGGCGCTATACGATTGAGCATGGCTGTCACCCCGCCACGGCGGCCAGGTTGGTCTGCACACCCGATTCCGAGCCCAGCTTGAGAATCGGCGACTTCAGGGTTTCCTGCCACAGCAGCGATTCCATCGCGATGTGCAGCGGATGGTCCTGGATGGTAAGCGCCACAAAGCCGTTTTCGCGCGACGCATGGTTGTGCACCGACCAGCCGGGCGCCGAGAAGTGCAGGTCGCCTTCCTGCCACTGGATGCGTTCGCCATTGACCGCGCTTTTGCCGTGCCCCCACATGATGTAGTTGATGGCCGCCGACGTGTGCCGGTGCGGCATATCCACCTTGCCCGGCGGCAGCTTGGCGATGGTGGCAAAGAAACTGTGCGACGTGCCGATGCGGCGTTCGGTGGCCGGGTTGTACAACACGTACAAGTGGCGGCCGGTGTAGCGCAGGTCCATGCCGTACACGATTTCCAGGTGCGGCGCGACTTCTTTCCAGGGCCAGTGCAGCATGCGCGAATCGACCTTCTCGATATCCACCAGCCATTCGTAGCCCAGCATCTGGGCGCCGTCGCTGCCGATAATGATGGGCCTGGCGGCGTCGCGCGCGCTGTGGACCGCGCCGCCCGCCGACTCGGCCGCTGCGCCTTGCGGGCGCGGAATCGATTCGGAGCCGTCTTCGACGTAGTGGACTTCCAGGCGTTCGAGCAATGGCGCATTGCTGTACGACAGCCTGACGAACAGGTCGTTGCCGTCATTGCGATACCGCACCGGCTGCAGGGCCGGCGTGTTCCAGACGTCGAACTTTTCGACCTGGAACGTCTTGCCGCCGCTTTCAACGGTGCCGGTGCCGCGGATGCACATGTCCACGTGGCTGGAATTGCGCAACGCCGCCACGGTTTCTTCGCCGGGCTTGAGCACGACGATATGCACGTCGATACCGGGCGCGAAGGCGGGCACGGGGCCTTTATTCTGCGGATGATTCACCGCGGCCGCGCGACGCCCGTCCGACGGGCGGGCGATATCCGCCAGCCGCTCGATTTCCTGGTCGATGCGCGCCTTGGGCAGCACCACCGTGGACCACCGCTCTTGCTGCCGGGGCCCCTGGCCGCTTACGTCTACGAGCGTAATGTCGGACTGCATCGTTGTCTCCTCTGAACCTGTTTAAGTAGCTTGCGCCGTCTGGGCGGAAGACCACCGCAGCCTGGCGCCGGTAGTTAATGGAATTTCCTGCCCGATGCCGGCCTCGCGGGCCCGGCGGTAGGCCAACGCCGCCACCGACAAGTCCGATATTCCCATGCCCATCGACTTGAACAAGGTGATATCGGCGTCGCCGGGACGGCGTTCGCCTTTGGCAATGAGTTCGCCCAACGGGCGCACACGGCCCCAGTCTCCGTCGCCGAACTGGTCGATGAATTCGCGCGAGGCCTTGCGGGTGTTGGCGACATCGTCAACGGCGATCATGTTCGCACGGTTGAATACGTCCTGGTGGAACTCCGCGTTGGCCGGCAGGATAGCCCCCACCGCGTTCAAATGCGCGCCGCGCGCGAGCATGTCCGCATGCAGGAAGGGCGTGGTGGCGCGTGTCACCGTGGTAACCAGCGGAGCGTCCCGCAGCGCCTGCTCCAGGGTGGGTTCTTCAATGACTTCCATGGAAAACTGCTGGCGTACCTGTTCACAGAAGGCGCGCCGCTTGTCTGCGGTGGGGCTCCAGATCCGCAGCCGCTTCAGCGGGCGTACCAGGTTTACCGCCGCCACCTGTGCCAGCGCCTGGCGGCCCGATCCCACCATGGCCATTTCGTCGACGCCTTCCGGCGCCATCCACCTGGTGCCCAGGCCGGTCATCGCCGATGTGCGCAACTGGCCCAGCACGTTGGCTTCCATGAAAGCCAGCAGGCGGCCTTCGTGCGAGTCGAACAGCACGAACATGGCCTTGGCGCCGCGTGGCGTGTTGATCCAGTTCTTGTAGCCGCATACGTGCGCTTCGGTCAGCGCCGACCCCAGCGAATGCATAGACGAAGCGGCGTCGATGGTGCCCAGCGCCTTGGGTATATTGAATCCCTTGCCCTCACCCAGCGAGCGCATGCCCACTTCGAGCTCGTCGATGATGTCGTTGAGGCTGACCAGCGACGCAACGTCCTGTTCACTAAGCCAGATGGCGGATTGATGCATGGATAACCCTCGGTCAGGTGGCCTGTGCCACGGAATTGCGCAGTACGCCGACACCCGAGATATCGACTTCGAATACGTCGCCGGGCCGCAGGTAGCGCGGCGGCTTGCGAGTAAAGCCGACGCCCGCGGGGGTGCCGGTGGCGATGACGTCGCCCGGCATGAGTTCGGTAAAGGTCGACAGGTAGGCGATGACCTGCGCAACCGTAAAGATCATGTTCTTGCCCAGGTCGTCCTGCATGGTTTCGCCGTTCAGGCGTCCGATGATGCGCATCTGCTCTACCGGCCCGGCCTCGTCGGGCGTGACCAGGTACGGGCCAAGCGCCCCCGAACGCACGAAGTTCTTGCCGGGCGTGGCCTGGTTGGAATGGCGCTGCCAGTCGCGCACCGAGTTCTCGGCCATGCAGGTGTAGCCTGCCACGCAATCCATGGCCTGCTCTTCTGTCACCTCGTAGGCTCGGCGGCCGATCACCACCGCCAGCTCGGCCTCGTAGTCGAATTGCTCCGACACCTTGGGCCGCAGCACGGGTTGTTCGTGACCGGCCAGCGACGATCCGAAACGCACGAATATGGATGGCTTGCCCGGCACGGCCATGCCCGCTTCTTCGGCGTGCAGGAAGTAGTTCAGCCCCACGCACAGGATCTTTTCCGGGTCGGGAATGGGGGGCAGCAGCCGCACTTCGCTTTCCGCCACGCCGTCTTGCGCATCCAGCGCGGCGCGGGCGCGCCTGCCCAGGCCGTCTATCCCCTCCAGGGCCAGCGCGTGGCGCAGGCTCGGAGCCTGTGCCGTCGTAAGCCGCACGATCCGGCCGTCGGCCAGGACGCCGTAGTCTGCCGCCGCGTCCGAGCCCTGCGTCGCCTGATAACTGACGAATTTCACTACTGTCTCCAAGTTGCATGCGAGTTCTTGTCGACTCGCTGTCTATTTATGTATGTGTCGCGTCGAGTATGTCGCACCCCTGCCGCCCCAACAACGAGCGGCCAGGAAAAGCAATTGTTCCGATCCGTTTAAAAGATCAGTCGATGCCTATCGAAATGCGGCCATCGATGAGCTTGACGGGGTAGGTGCGCACGTCGGTGGTCAGGGGCGCGCACAACGCCCGTCCGTCGCGGATATCGAACCGCCCCTGGTGCAGCGGGCATTCGATCTCGTAGCCTTCCAGGTAGCCATCGCACAGCCGGGCGTTGCCGTGGGTGCACAGGTTGTCGGTGGCATAAATTTCTTCGCCCACCCGATACAAGGCCAGCTCTTTGCCGGCGACCACGACCGATGATGGATATTCCTCTCCCACGTCATCGACGGGGCCCGCGTCCAGCCACTGCTCGCTCATGCGCTTTGTCTCCATAAGCCATTTTTTGTTGGCGCTATGTTGGCCTGCGGCAAGCAAGCCGGCAAGGCACGCGACGTAACAACACCTGTTCCATTTGGAATAAGGCAGGCGTGGGCCGCGGTGGGATAATCCTGGCAAAAATCATATTGCCGCTGCCGCACGACGGCCGGAAACGAGGAGACAAATGGCCAACCCTGGCATGCATCCGGTTACCCAAGCCGCCGCCTGGATGGGCGGCGCGCTGGTCGCACTGGCCGCCATGGCGGTCGCATCGCGCGAACTGGCCGCCCACCTGAGCATCTTCCAGATACTGTTCTTTCGCAGCGCATGCGGGCTGCTGGTGGTCAGCCTGATTCTGTGGCGCGCCGGATGGGGCCAGGTGCGCACCCGGCGGCTGCGCGGCCACCTGGTGCGCAACGCCAGCCATTTCTGCGCCCAGTACGGCTGGGTGTACGGCATGGTCTATATACCGATGGCGGCCGTCATCGCCATCGAGTTCACGGCCCCGGTGTGGACCATTCTTCTGGCCGCCGTCATAGTCAATGAAAGAATCACGCCGCCGCGCATGGTGTCGGTGGCGCTGGGCCTGGCCGGTGTATGGCTGATCGTGCAGCCCGCGGGCGCGCCCGTTCATCCCGCCGCGCTGGCGGTGCTGGCCAGTTCGGTTGCCTTTGCCCTGACGTATGTCATGACCAAGAAGCTGACGCCGACCGAAACCCCGCTGTGCATCCTGTTCTACATGAGCGCGGTGCAGCTGGCGCTTGCGGCCGTGCCGTCGGCGTTCGACTGGCGCCCCATTCCGCTGCAGGCAATACACTGGATCGTCGTAGTGGGGCTGGCCTCGCTGGTGACCCACTACTGCCTGGCGCGCGCCATGAAGCTGGCCGACGCCACCATCGTCGTGCCGCTGGACTTCCTGCGGCTGCCTTTCATCGCCATGATAGGGGCGCTGCTGTACGGAGAATCCGTAAGGATGTCGCTGTTTGCCGGCGCAGCGCTGATACTGGCCGGCAACCTGTATAGCGTGGCGGCCGAAAAGCGCCGCTCGCGCAGCCTACAGGGCAGCGGATCGTAGTTCGGTATCCGCGGGCGCCTGGCTGCCCGACAGGCACGACTTCAGGAACTCGAGGCCCGCCTGGATCTTGAGCGACCCCGCCGCCCGGTTCGGCAGCACCGCGTACACGGCCCGGTTGCGGGGCACGAAATCGGCCAGCACTTCGACCAGCCGGCCAGTGCGCAGGTCGGCATCCAGCAGCCAGCGGGGCGCCATCATGATGCCTATGCCTTCCAGGCATGCGTAGCGCACCGCCTCGCCGTTATCGGCAAGCAGGTTGCCCTTGACGCTTACATGCGTGATCTCGCCGTTTTGCCACACGGGCCACCGCGACGTCATGGTCAGGCCCTTGGTGATCAGGCAATTGTGGTTGATCAGGTCGGAAGGCACTTGCGGGGTGCCATGGCGTTCCAGATATTCGGGCGAAGCACAGAAGGCGCGCACATAGGGCGCGAGCTTCACCGCCACCAGCCCGGCGTCGATGGAGTCGGCGATGCGCACCGCGATGTCCATGCGCGCTTCATAGAGATCGACCTTCTCCATGGAAAAGTTGATCTCGACGGAAAGCTGGGGATAGGTCTTCAACAGGCGGGGAATCTGCGGGGCGATGAAGGCGCGGCCCAGCATGGCCGGCACCGTCAGGCGCAGGCAGCCGCTGGGCGTGTGCTGCATGCCGGCCAGGGCCTCGGCAGCGTGGTCCAGTTCGATCAGTGCCCGCATGCAATGGGCATACAGGCGTTCGCCTGCTTCGGTGACGACCAGGCGACGGGTATCGCGGTTGAGCAACCGCTGCCCGACTTCAGCTTCCAGCGTGGCGATGCGCTTGCTTACCATGGCGGGCGTCACATCGATGCGCCGCGCCACTTCAGAAAAGCTGCCGATTTCTACCGTGCGCACGAAGATGCGCAAGGTGGTCAGGTCTTTGAAAATCGCCGAGTGCATGATCTGCGACTCTGAAAATTTTGCCGATCCACTAGTCGTCATGGGGCTCTCCATGCATACCCGCCATCACAGCCCCTGCGGCAATCGCGCCCAGGAAGCTGGCCCGCCATCATAGTACGGCCCGCGCCGCCACCCCGTGCTGCGATGCCGCGAGGCGGTGCCGAGGCGAGTCGGAGGCGGGGTCAGAGACGTGTCAGAGGCGGTGTCCAGGTGGGGCCAGAGACGAGTCAGAGGCGGTGTCCAGGTGGGGCCAGAGACGAGTCAGAGGCGGTGTCAGACACCTTCGGAGTCAGACACCGCAGCGCCGGCATACCGCAGCCCTGCACCAACCTCTCCAGGTGTCTGACTCCGAAAGGTGTCAGACACCCCACCGCACCAACCACACCATTCATGGGTCAGACACCCCATGCAACCCCAAACACTTCATTCAAGGTGTCTGACTCCAAAAGGTGTCAGACACCCACCGCGCCACCCACGCCATTCATCAGAGGCGGTGTCAGACACCTTCGGAGTCAGACACCGCAGCGCCGGTATACCGCAGCACCGCACCAACCTCTCCAGGTGTCTGACTCCGAAAGGTGTCAGACACCCCACCGCGCCAACCACACCCTTCATGGCGTCAGACACCTACGCAACACCTAACACGCCCCGATTATTAACGATTTTTGAATTCTCCAGCCGATTTCAGCCCATTTATTCAATATACCCAAACGATCATCATGACTCCATCGCACCAAATTCCTCGGCGCACCGATACCCACTTCGACGGAGCTCAATGATGACCAAGCCCATTACCCCAGTTTCTACCCCCGCCGTACGCACGGCGATTGTTACGGGCGCCTCGCGCGGCATAGGCAGGGCGATCGCCATGCGCCTGGCCCAGGACGGCTATCGAGTGGTGGTGAACTACTCGGGCAACCAGGCCAGCGCGGCCGACGTGGTGGCCGACATCCGGGCGGCAGGCGGACAGGCGGTGGCCGTGCAGGCCGATGTCTCGAACGGCGATGACGTGCGGCGGCTGTTCCGGCAAGCCCACGGTGCCCTTGGCGCAATCGACGCCATCGTGCACAGCGCCGGCGTCATGTCGCTGGCGCCGATATCGCCCGACCACGTCGACGTATTCGACCGGATGGTCAACACGAACCTGCGCGGCGCCTTCCTGGTGCTGGCCCAGGCAGCGCAGGAACTGACGCAAGGCGGCCGCATCATCGCGATATCCACCAGCGTCATTGCCAAGGCCTTTCCCAACTACGGCGCCTATATCGCATCGAAGGCCGGCGTCGAGGGGCTGGTGCACGTGCTGGCCAACGAACTGCGCGGCCGCGGCATTACGGTAAACGCCGTGGCGCCTGGCCCGGTAGCCACCGAGCTTTTCATGGAAGGCAAGAGCCAGGCGCAGATCGCGGAGCTTTCCAACATGGTGCCTTTGCAACGGCTGGGCACTCCGCTAGACATCGCCAACGCCGTGTCGTTCCTGGCAGGCCCCGACGGCGGCTGGATCAACGGACAAGTATTGCGTGCCAATGGCGGCTTTGCCTGACGGCGCGCCCGCCGATCGGGCCTTTCTGCCCATTGACCGCCAACCGCGGCATCGGGTGCAATTGGCTTTCGCCCATTTACGCGACGACTGACACCTATGGACCGCTTCGCCGCCTTGCAGTTATTCAACCGCATTGTTGAGTTGGGCAGCTTCACCGAAGCAGCCGAAGTGCTGGACATCCCGCGCGCGACGGCCACGCATGCGATCAAGCAACTGGAAAGCCGCCTGGGCGTCAGGCTGCTCGACCGCACCACGCGCCAGGTCAGGCCTACCCTGGACGGCCAGGCCTTCTACGAACGCAGCAAGCGTGTGCTGGCCGAACTGGAAGACGCCGAAACGTCGCTCAGCACGCACGTGGCCAACCCGCACGGCACGCTGCGGCTGGACGTGCATGGCGCGCATGCCACTGCGATTATTCTGCCGCACATCACCGAATTCCGGGAACGCTATCCGAACATCGACGTGGTGCTCAGCAGCGGCGACCGGCTGGTCGACCTGGTAAAAGAAGGCGTCGATTGCGTGGTGCGCGCCGGCCACCCGCGCGATTCATCGCTGGTGGTCAGGAAGCTGGCCAGCATGCCGGAAATCATCTGCGCCAGCCCGGCGTACCTTGAACGCTACGGCACGCCGCAGCACCCCGTCGAACTCGAAGCGCATCATGGCATCGGATTCTTTACGCGCGGCAACGACAACCGCTATCCGTTCACCGTGATCATCGATGGCAAAGTTACCGAATTCGAATCCAGCGGCTGGATAAAGGTCAGCGATGCCGACTGCTACACCAGCGCCGCGCTGGCGGGCTGCGGCCTGATACAGGTGCCGCGCTTCCGCCTTGAAGAACACCTGAATGCGGGTCGGCTGGTGCAAGTTTTGCAGGCATGGCGTTGCCCCGACATGCCCGTGTCTGTGCTGTATCCATCGCACCGGCAACTGTCGCCCCGCGTGCGTGTTTTTATAGACTGGGCGCGCGAACTGTATGCCCAGAAATTCGGCGCGCCCGACCATTGATGCCCACATGAAAGCGGCCCACGCAACTGGCCGGCGGGTGGACAGGACTGCTCTATGTCCCTATACTTACGCATCTTTACAGGCGTTCCAGGCTGCACAAGCCAATCGGGGCGCCTATCAACAGGCCGCGTACAGCGGCCCGGCATTTTGCTGAAACACATCAAGCCGGCCTACTTGGGCCGCGCAACAATATAGCCGGCTCACCAGGCTGGCTCAGCGCTTACCGACACCGGGGCCAATCTCCAGGACTCCACCCGTGGGGTAGCGATGCACCTTTGTGTGCGATTTTTTTATGCTGCGTGCGCGGCCGTCGATCCGGCTCGTCCGCACATATTGCTCGCGCGTACCGTTCGTACGAGCCGTGTTTCAGCGCGCCAATGGGGTAGTTGCCACCCATCGCGTAGCGCGAAATGGCATGGGCGCATAGCACCCGCCTGACGGCGAGTCGCTGCAAAGGAGCAAGGACCACCTAATGCAGGATACGCAGTTTTTTCAGTTGTCCGCCTCTACGGCAATCTTGTTATTGATAGGGTTCTACGGCCTGACTTTCCTGATGTCGCTATGCATCGGCAAACGCCAGGAAAGCGTAGATGGCTACATGACGTCGAACAATGCGGTCGGCTTCGGCCTGTCGGCCGCCAGCATGATCGCTACCTGGATCTGGGCGGCATCGTTCTACGCCAGCGCCACTTCCGGGTTCAAGTACGGCTTGTCCGGCCCCATCCATTACGGCTTGTGGGGCGCGCTGATGATTCTGTTTATCTACCCGTTCGGCCGGCGCTTCCGTGCGCTTGCCCCCAAGGCCCATACGCTGGCCGAGATCATGCACGCCCGCCACGGCGCATCCAGCCAGATGATCATGGCGATCTCCAATATCGTGGGCAGCTGCATCAGCCTGATGGTGAACTTCACTGCGGCCGGCGCGCTGGTATCCATCCTGAGCCCGCTGACGTTTATCCAGGGTGTGCTGATCGCCGGACTGGGGGTGTTGTCGTATTCATTCTGGTCGGGGTTCCGCGCATCGGTGATGACGGACTTCGCGCAACTGGTGGCGATGATCCTGTCGGCCGTGGTCATTATTCCGCTGATCTTCTTCAACGCGGGCGGCACTGACGTCATCACGTCCAACATGTGGCGGCTGTCGCCCGAGCAGGCAAGCTTTTATTCGCCGCAAGCGATCCTGGAACAGGGCGCCCCTTACTTCGTGGCGGTGCTGGCGTATGCGATCGGCAACCAGACCATTGCGCAGCGGCTTTTCGCGGTGCGCGAGGACCTGATCAAACCCACCTTTCTGACCGCCACGATAGGCTACGGCGCGGTGGTGATCGGCCTGGGCATGCTGGGCCTGCTGGCCTTGTTCGTGGGCCTGCAGCCGGCCGACGGCAACATGAACAACATCATCCCGCAAATGGCCTCGGCATATCTGCCGCCGGTGGGCATTGCGCTGTTCTTCATACTGGTGATCGGCTCGCTTTCGTCTACGGCCGACTCCGACCTTGCCGCGCTTTCGGCCATTGTAATGACGGACATCTATGCGAAGAACCTGGCGCGCAATCGCCCGGATCCGCGCCGCATGCTGTGGTGGGGCCGCGCCACCATGGTGGTGGCGACCATGGCCGGCGTCATCTTCGCCAGCCTGCGGCTGGACATCCTGGTCATGCTGGTGTTCGTCGGCGCGCTGTGGGGCGCCATCGTGTTCCCCGTCATCGCCAGCTTCTTCTGGGACCGCGTGGACAACCGCGCGTTCGTATGGTCGGTGCTGTCCGCGGTCGTGCTGTTTACCATCGTGCGTTTCGAACTGGTGCCCATTGAAGGCGCAATCGCGGTGTTCTATGAGATCTGCGCCGGCATAGGCGCTGGCGTGGTGCTGGGCTTGATGGCGTTCGGGTTCTTCGGCCGCCGCGTCGCGCTGGTGGTGGGCGTACTGGCCGCCGCCGTGGCGACGCCCTTCTTCCTGGGCTTCCTGCGCGACTACATCGTGTTGACCGGGTCGCTGACCGCGTACGGCGTCAGCGCAGCGGTATGCACGGCGCTCAGCCTGCGCAGCCGTGAGCGCTTCGATTTCAGCGTGCTGGCAGACCGCGTGACCTCGTTCCAGGAGGACGATGACGGCCAGCCTGACGCCATCTCGCCGCGCCCCGCCCCCCAACCGGCGCAAGCCTGAGCAAAGGAGACCTCTATGTTGACGCTATACATACTGATCTGGCCCGTGATCTCGGCCGCCATCCTGGCCCTGCTGGTCGTGGCCCTGTGGCGCGACCTGCGACGCGCCCGGAAAAACGGCGAATCCATGGTCTGAAGCCGCGGGCGGCGCAGTCCGGCCTGTCGCTACAATGCCGCCCGTCACTTCACTCCATAGGTGCGTTATGTCTTATCGATTCAAGCGCCTGGCCGCCATCGCAGCCGGCGTTCTCATTACCGCAGCCGGCGCCGCGCAAGCGGCCTACCCCGACAGGCCGGTCAACATGATCGTGCCCTTTCCTCCCGGACAGGCCACCGACATCTTCGCCCGTATGCTGGCCGAACGTCTTGCCAAAGACATCGGCCAACCCGTGGTCGTCGAAAACAAGGCGGGCGCGGGCAGCAACATCGGCATGCAGTACGTAGCGCGCTCGGCTCCGGACGGCTACACGCTGGTCGTGGGCGGCAGCGCCGCCGCGGTCAACCAGACGCTCTACAGCAATCCGGGTTATTCGCTGCGCAACGACTTCACACCGGTAGGCGGCATCTTTACCGTGCCGCTGGTGTTCCTGGCCACGCCCGCCAGCGGCATCACGTCGCTGCAGCAGCTTATTGAGCAAGCCAAGGCGCGCCCGGACGAACTGGCCTATGCCAGCGCCGGCATAGGCGGCACGCAGCACCTGTCGGCCGAGATGTTCAAGGCCGACGCCAACGTCGAACTGCGCCACATCCCCTACAAGGGCAGCGGCCCGGCGCAGGCGGACTTCCTGGGCAACCACGTGCCCCTGATGGTGGACTCGGTTACCGCCGCCCTGCCCCACGTGCAATCGAAGGCGGCGGTGCCCCTGGCCGTAACCACGCGCGAACGCGTGCCGCAACTGGCGCAAGTGCCCACGGTGGCCGAATCGGGCCTGCCGGGCTTCGAGGCCGTAGGCTGGGCCATGGTGTTCGCCCCCGCAAAAACACCTGCGGACGTCGTGAACTACCTGAACGAGCGGATCAACGCCATTCTCCGGTCGCCCGAGATGTCGCGCGCGCTGGCCGAACGCGGCGGCCAGCCGCTTATCTACCAGCCGGAAGAAGGTCGCCGCTTCGTGCAAACCGAAGTCGACAAGTGGGGCAAGGCGGTCAAGCGCTCTGGCGCCACCGTCGATTGAGCGGCAGCGGGCCCGCGCATTGCGGGCCCTGACCCTAGGGTGACTTATGAGCGCGGGCGGCTTTTCGCGCCGCTTCGCGCGCCGGCCAACTCGTCCGGACGCGCGGCGCGGCCAGGCCTGGCGGGCTTGGACTCGCGCCGCTTCTGCGGCGTTTTACGCGGCGATATCACAATCAATACCTTTGCATCCGCGCCGCTGAGCGACGATATTTTGTGCGGCACCGTGGAATCGAAGTGCGCACAGTCTCCTGTCTCGAGCACTTCCTTGCGTTTGACCAGTTGCAGCTCGACCCGCCCAGCCAGCACGTAGACCAGTTCTTCGCCATCGTGATGGCCGGTGGGATTGGCTGGCGATCGGGCATCGTCCGGGTGGATCACGAAGGCCAGCATATTCCAGCGTGGCGAGGCGCCCGCCACCAATTGCAAGGCGCCCGTGGCGTTGCCCCCG
This sequence comes from Bordetella genomosp. 7, assembly GCF_002261415.1. Taxonomy (NCBI): domain Bacteria; kingdom Pseudomonadati; phylum Pseudomonadota; class Betaproteobacteria; order Burkholderiales; family Alcaligenaceae; genus Bordetella; species Bordetella genomosp. 7. The sequence goes on from NZ_NEVI01000020.1 coordinate 44,298, forward strand.
CGTGCTAACGGATCACGGATGACTGACACCGAATCCGTCGGCTCATCGGTGTCGAACAGAGACTCGATGGGAACATCCAGCGCCCGCGATATGCGCAACGCCGAACTGATGGACGGCGTCGAGATCCCGCGCTCGATCTTGGACAGATAGCTGCGCGTGAGATTCGTCTGGGCGGCGAGTTCTTCCAGCGTCAATCCCGACTGGACTCTCAGCACCCGTAGCGTTGCGGACATCGCCCTATCTCCATTTTTTTGATAACCAACTTCGGCCGGGCACGGCGGCGGCTGCCCACTGGCGCGCCGGGTAAGTACTTTCCCGAAGTATGGCGAAATACCCACATGTCCTGTAGGACACTTGTGTCATACTGGATTCACGGCACACAAACTATCACGTTTCTACCGAGAAGTGTGCCGGAACTGGATTTTACGTGTATTGCCCGTGCGCACGGCCCGACTGCCGGGCCGCGCCTGCGCGCGCCGGCGGTACGTCCGGCAAGGCAGCAAAGGAGCTTCAATGGCCACGACTTTCGCGGAAAACAAAGAACAACTGCTCAAGCAGGCAGAGGAAAAACTCCTGGCGTCGTTCGACGACCAGGACGAATACACGATTCAGCAAAAAATCGCCCTTACCTGCCGGGTGTTGCATGAACACGGCCACGGCTCGGGCGTGGCCGGCCAGATTACCGCCAGGGGCCCCGAACCGGGCACCTACTACACGCAACGTTTCGGCCTGGCCTTCGACGAAATCAAGGCCAGCAATCTGCTGTTGGTCAACGAAGACCTCGACGTGCTGCAGGGCAAAGGCATGCCCAACCCGGCCAATCGCTTTCATTCCTGGGTTTACCGTGCCCGGCCGGACGCTCAGTGCATTATCCACACGCATGCCATGTATACGGCGGCGCTCAGCCAGCTTGAACAGCCGCTGGTTATCTCGCATATGGACAACTGCCTGCTGTACGAAGATGTGGAATTCGTCGGCGCCTGGCCAGGAGTGCCGTTCGGCAACGAAGACGGCGACATGATCTCCCAAGCGCTCAATGGCAAGCGGGCCCTGCTGATGGCGCACCACGGACTGCTGGTGGCAGGCGGATCGGTAGAGGAAGCCTGCATGCTGGCAGTGACGTTCGAACGAGCCGCCCGCCTGCAGTTGATGAGCATGGCGGCCGGCGAGATCAAGCCCATCGACCCCCAGAAAGGCCGGCAGGCGCACGATTGGCTGATCAAGCCCAAGCACACCAAGGTAGCGTTCTTCAACATGGCGCGCCGCGTCCTGGACAGGCACCCCGACTGCTTCGAATAATCGTCGCCCCGCACACGGGGAAAACGCTTATGTCTTATATGACACAAATGTCATAGGATCAACACGAACTTCCAGCCGCCCCTCAACAGACCTCAAGTGTCATGGGCGGGCGGATCATGATGACGGAGCAGGGCAATGACATATCAATCCGATCTATTCGCCGGCAAGCGGGTATTGGTCACGGGCGGCACGCGCGGCATAGGCGCAGCCGTGGCCGATCGCATGGCCGGCCTGGGCGCCCGCGTGCTGGCGACCGCGCGCAGCACGGCTGACGCGGAAGTCAGCGACAAGGTGGAAGTCGCTGTCATGGACGTCAGCCGCGCCAGCGACGTCGATAGCGTCCTGGCGAGCCTGGACAGGCTCGACGTGGTCGTGAACTGCGCCGGCGCCATCCAGCGCGGCAAAGAGCACGAGATCGATTCATTCGAACACGTGGTTGGCATCAACCTGACCGGCACAATGCGCGTTTGCTCGGCCGCTCGCCCGCTGTTGGCAAAAACAGGCGGTGTGATCGTGAACATGGCGTCGATGCTCAGCTACTTCGGCGGCCCGCTGGTGCCTGCCTATTCGGCCAGCAAGGGCGCGGTGGCGCAATTGACCAAGTCGCTTGCCATTGCCTACGCGGCCGAGGGTATCCGAGTCAACGCGATCGCGCCGGGGTGGATCGCCACGAAGTTCACCCAGGGTGTGCAAGATGATCCGGCGCGCAATCGGGCCATTCTGGAGCGTACGCCCATGGGCCGGTGGGGCACCCCCGATGACATCGCGACGGTGGCGGTGTTTCTGTGCACCGAGGCGGCGGGCTTTATTACAGGCGCCATCATCCCGGTAGATGGCGGGTATCTGGCAGTCTGAACACATGCAACAGCCCTGTCAGGGGGTTACCTGACTTACTGCATAACGACAGCACAACAAAAAATTGCCTGGAGAGAGTAATGAAGATTTCCCGTCGCAGCATGCTTTCGGTTGTAATGTCTGGCGCGTTCGCCGTGGGTATGGCGATGCTGCCCGCGCAAGCCGCCACGACCCTGAAGCTGGCCGAAACCCTGCCGATTGGCTACCCCACCACTGAAGCGCTGACCGAGATGTCGGATCTGCTCGGCGCAAAGACCAATGGCGAGCTCAAGATACAAGTGTATGCGGGCGGCCAGCTCGGCAACGAAAAGGAAACCATCGAACAAACCCAGCTTGGCGCGATCCAGCTCAGCCGCGTAAACGCGCTGGTGCTGGCGTCGATCGTGGACGAGCTGAACGTACTGGCCCTGCCCTACTTGTTCAAGGATCAGGCGCATCTCGAACGATTGATCGAGAGCCCGCTTGGCGACCAGTTGCTCGATCGCATTACCGATCAGCCCAATTCGCGTCTGGTTGCGCTTACATGGATCGGCGCGGGCGCGCGCAGCATGCTGACCACCAAGAAGCAGGTAGAAACTGCACAAGACCTGCAAGGCCAGAAGATCCGTGTCATTCCCAACCCCATTCTGTCTGACGCGATTGAAGCCATGGGCGCCGCCGGCGTGCCGCTGGGTTTTGGCGATGTGTTCGCAGGCATGCAGACGGGTATGCTGGACGGCGCAGAAGGCGCGGCGCCCACGCTGGTGGCGGCCTCGTTTCACCGGGTAGCCAAGCATTATTCACTGACCGAACACCTGATCGTTCCCGACGTGCTGGTCATGTCGCGACGCGCCTGGGACAAGCTTACCCCGCAGCAGCAGCAAGCCGTAAAACAAAGCGCGAAAGAAGCAGAAAAGCGCCAACGCGAACTGTGGAAGGCGGCCGACGGGCAAGCGCTGCAGGACATGCGCGCGGCGGGCGTGGAAGTGATTGAATTCCAGGGCAAGGATGTGCTGCGCGAGAAAACCGCGCCGGTGCGCGAGAAGTATGGCGCGAAGCACCAAGACCTGATCCTGGCTATCGAAGCCATCTGAGCCCACGGCCGCCCGGGTTACGCAAATGCAGAAGCTTGCTTGCTGGGCCAGGAGCATCTCGATGTTCCTGGCCGCGATTTCACTGGCGTTGATTGCCATACTGATACCGGTGGGCGTGGCAGCGCGGTATGGGCTGAACGCCCCCATAGGGTGGATAGAGCCGGTGGCGGCGATCCTGCTGGTGGCGTTTACCTTCCTGTCGGCGGCCGTCACGATGGCAGACCGGCTGCATGTGTGCGTCAACACCTTCACCAACATGCTGCCTGCGCGGCTGCGCATTATCAACGCCAACGTCGTGCACGTCCTGCTGCTTGCACTGCTGGTGGCAATGGCCGTGGCCAGTTGGGAACTCGTCCAGTCCACGCTGGGCCAGAGCCTGCCCGAAGTGCCGGCCCTGCCCGCGGCGGTCGTGTACGCGGTAGTGCCGCTGGGCTTCGGCCTGATGGCGCTGATGGTGCTGGCCAACCTGCTGGCGCAGCGGCTCGAAGAAAACTCACAAGACAAAGCGGATCTGCAACTGGACTGACCATGACCACATACGTTCTGCTATTGGTGTTTGCGGCACTGCTGGTCATGGGCATGCCGGTGGCCTTCGCAATGGGTGCGGCAGCGGCTGCCGCCGCGTATGTAAGCGATATCCCGTTTGCCGCGCTGGTGATCAAGCTGGTGGACGGCACCAACCAGGTGCCGATGCTGGCCATACCATTGTTCATTCTTGCCGGCGCCATCATGGCCGAAGGCGGCATGGCGCGCCGGCTGGTAGACCTGGCCAAGGCGTTGCTTGGATCGCTGAAAGGCGGCCTGAGCCTGGTCAATGTATGCGCGTCGACACTGTTTGGCTGCATATCGGGCTCGACAGTGGCAGATACCGCGTCGATTGGCTCGGTAATGATTCCGCAAATGGAAAAGAACGGCTATCCGCGCACCTTTGCCACCAACATCACCATGACCGGCTCGCTGCAGGCCACCATCCTGCCGCCTTCACATAATTTTGTGATCTATTCACTGGCAGCCGGCGGCATGGTGTCGGTGCCCGCCTTGTTCCTGGCCGGCATCCTGCCCGGCCTGCTGCTGGGCCTGTGCCTGGCAGCGCTATGCCTGTACTACGCCTACCGGCATAACTTTCCTCGCGGCGAGGCCACAGGCCTGCGGCTGATCCGCGCCCGCTTCATCGACGCGGGATGGGGGCTGATCACGGTCGTCATCATCACCGGCGGCATCCTGTCCGGCGTGTTCACCGCCACCGAGTCCGCGGGTGTGGCGTGCGTGTACGCGCTGGCCGTGACCATGTTCGTGTACCGGGACTACCGCTGGAAAGACCTGCCCAAGCTGCTGACGGGCGTGGTTCGCACCTGCGGCATCATCATGATCATGATGGCCACCGCATCGGCCTTCGGCTACATGATGGCACTGGAACGCGTGCCGCAGCAGATCGCTGAGTTGTTCCTCGCGTATTCCAGCAACGTCACCGTGTTCCTGATCCTGGCCAACATCGCCTTGCTGGTGCTGGGCATCTTCATGGAACTGACGCCCATGCTGCTGATCTGCGTGCCGGTGTTTATGCCCATCATCATGGAGCTGGGTATCGACCCCGTGCATTTCGGCGTCATCATGGTGTTGAACCTGGCCATCGGGCTGGTGACGCCACCTGTTGGGGCCACGCTGTTTGCGGGCATTGCGGTGGGACGCGTCACCATGGAACAGATCACGCGCACGATATGGCCGTTTTACGTGGCCATGCTGATATGTCTGTTACTGGTGACGTATGTCCCTGCCCTGAGCTTGTGGCTGCCGGCGCTGGCGGGCGCACTGTAAAGCCACGGGCAACCCGGGCGGCGCCGATCAGCGCCGCCCCGCCTGCCACACAGGGCGGGGCTACAATTTGCCCCAACCACGGCTACCGGCGTTGCCATGCTGACCTTCAAGCAAATCGAGGCGCTTTATTGGGTAGTGCAGCTGGGCGGCTTCGCCAATGCGGCCGAACGCCTCAATACCACCCAGTCGGCCATTACCAAGCGCATCCAGGAACTGGAAACCAGTTTCAACATCCAGATCTTCGATCGCAGCGGCCAGAAGGCCACGCTGACGCGCACCGGCGAAGACTTGCTGGAACTGGCTGCCGACCTGCTCGCGCGGCGCGACCAGATGCTGTTGAAGATGAAGGGGTTCAAGCCCTTTACGGGCTCGCTGCGCCTGGGCATTACCGAAATTACCGCCATGACGTGGCTGCCCCAGTTGATGCAGGCCTTGCGCGCGGCGTTTCCCGAACTGGCGGTGCAGCTGAAGATCGGCATGGCGTGGAACCTGCAGCAGAACCTGCTGAGCGGCCAGCTGGACATGGCCATTCTGCACTGGGAAATCCGTAACCCCCACCTGGAAAGCGAGCCGCTTGCGCAGGTGGACTTCGGCTGGGCAGGCAGCCCGGCGCTGATTTCGCCGGCCAAGGTCTACACGCCGGAAGACATATCCCGCATGAACGTCATCAGGCAGGACCCGGATTCGGCCCTGAATGTTATCTATGACGAATGGCTGGCGCCCTACACGGCGCAGACAAACCTGTTCACCATCAACAGCCTGCAGGCCATGGTGGGCCTGACGGTGGCCGGCCTGGGCGTGGCCTGTATTCCGCTGGGGTACTTTTCAGACCTGTTCAAGAGCCGCAAGCTGGTGCAGGTGCGCACCACCAAGCCGCTGCCTACGTCTATGTACTGCGCCATGTACGCCCGGCAATCCAATCCGATGTTCTATCGGGAAATCGCGCGCATCGCGCGCGACGTATGCGACTTTACCCGCCCCTATGGCGGCGGGCTCAGTGTCTGATGTCGGCCAGGAACTTGCGCGCCCGTTCGGTTTGCGGCTGCGCGAAGAACTGCGCGGGCGGCGCCTGCTCGACCAGGCGTCCGGCGTCCATGAACCACACAGAGTCGGCCACGTCCCGGGCAAAGTTCATTTCGTGCGTGACGCAAACCATGGTCATGCCTTCGGCCGCCAGTGACTTCATCACCAGCAGCACCTCGTTGACCATTTCGGGATCCAGCGCGCTGGTGGGCTCGTCAAAAAGCATGATGCGCGGCTTCATGGCCAGCGCGCGCGCAATGGCCACGCGCTGCTGCTGGCCGCCCGACAGTTCGCCCGGATAGGCGTCGGCCTTGTGCGCCAGGCCCACGCGCTCGAGCAGGGCCTCGGCATGCTGTCGCGCCTGGCTCTTGCCCATGCGTTTGAGCAGCACCGGCGCCATCATCAGGTTTTCGCGCACGTTCATGTGCGGGAACAGGTTGAACGACTGAAACACAAAGCCTATATGGCTGCGCATTTCATCGAGCGACCCACAGCGGTAAACATCCACCCCGTCGACCAGGATGCTGCCTTTCTGGATGGGTTCAAGCCGGTTGATGGTGCGGATCAACGTCGACTTGCCCGACCCGGACGGCCCGCACACCACCAGGACTTCGCCCTGTCGCACGCTGGCGTTGATATCGTCGAGGGCGAGGTAATCGCCATACCATTTACTGACGTTCTTGAATTCGATCATGTTAGACAAAGCCTAGGCAGCCACGGTGCGCTTTCCGCCCATGCGGGCCTCAACGAGCTTGACGATGCCGGTAAGAATCAGGTTGAGCACGAAGTAGGTCAGCGCCAGCAGCGCAAACACTTCGAACGGCTTGGTCAGCAGCATATTGTTTACCTGCGCCGCGGCGAACGTGAGTTCGTGCACGCTGATCACAAAGCCCAGCGATGTTTCCTTCACCGTCGAGATGAACTGGCTGAGCATGCTGGGAATGGTGTTGTACAAGGCCTGCGGCAGCACGATCTTGCGCATGGCCTGCATGTGCGACAGGCCCAGCGAGCGTCCCGCTTCCATCTGGCCGGCCGGCAGCGCCTGGATGCCGCTGCGGATGATCTCGGCCAGGTAGGCGCCTTCGTAGATGATCAGCGCGGCGGCCATGGTGACCACGCCGCTGACGGAATTGCCTATCAGCAGCGGAAGGAAGAAGTACGCCCAGAAGATGAACATGATGAGCGGCAACCCGCGCACCAGGTACACCACGGCCGTGGCCGGCCAATAAAACACCTTGAGCGAGCTGATGCGCCCCAGCGCCAGCAGCACGCCCAGCGGAAACGCCAGCGCCAGGCTCACGAGCGCCAGGCCCACTGTTGCCACCAGGCCGCCCATGGGGCCATGGGGCCACTGGCCCACCAGCAGCAACAGCCAGTTATCAGAAAGTATTTCCAGCATGACGGCCTACCGGGTCCTGGCCACGTACGCGACCCGCTTGGATAAATGGGCGCCGCCGGCCATCAGCAGCAGCGAAATTGCCAGGTACAGCACCGTCACGACGAAATAGATCTCGAAAGTCTTGAATGTGGCGGATTCGATCTCGCGCCCCGCCCCGGTGAGTTCGATCAGGCCGATGGCCATGGCCAGGCTGGTGTTCTTGAACAGCAGCAGCGTCTGGTTGGTAAGCGGCGGAATCGATATCTTGAACGCCTGCGGCAGTATCACCTTGCGCATGGCCTGCAGATAGCCCAGCCCCAGGCTGCGCGCCGCTTCCATCTGGCCACGCGGAATGGCGCGTATGGCGCTGCGCAGATCTTCGCTGACATACGCCGCGGTAACCAGGCCGATGGCAACCGATGAGTAGAAGAATTCTCCGCCCACCAGGTTGATGACATCGTTGATGGCCGGCGGCACGATGGACGCCACGCCGAAATACCACAGCAAAATGTGCACCAGCATGGGAACATTGCGGTGAAACGCCACGTATACCGCGATGGCATAGTTCAGCACGCGTATGTTCAGCATGCGCAGCACCGCAAGGGCGCTGCCCAGGCCGAAGGCCAGCAGCCAGGCGAACAAGGTCATCTGAAGGGTGGTGACCAGCCCTCCAAGAATCAGCGACGGGTAGCCGTTACTCAGTAACGCACCGAAATCCAATGTGTAGTTCATAAGCAGCTACCCGCCCCGCCGGCTCAACCCTTGATTTCTTCGACCTTGAACACGCGCTTGGTCGGGAACTTGGTATCCGGACCGAACCAGCGTTCGAAGATCGCCTGCATCTTGCCCGATGCTTCAAGGTCGGCCAGCACCTTGTTCACTTCGGTGCGCAGGCCGTCTTCACCCTTGGCCATGCCGATGCCCCAGGGTTCGACGAACAGCGGGTCTTCGATGATCTCGAGCTTGACGGGCGACTGCTCGGCGTCTTGCTTGAACTTCAACAGCATCAGCTCAGACCCCACGAAACCCGACACCTTCTTCTGCTGCAGCGCCATGAACGCGGTGGGCGGGTCCTTGAACGTCACCGTGGTCACATCGGGAATCAGGCGCTTGGCGCCGGCCTCGGACGACGAGCCCGATACGGCGCTGACGCGCTTGCCGGCCAGGTCGCCGTTGGTCTTCAGGGCGTCGGCATCGTCGCGGCGGATCAGGATTTTCTGCGGGCTGACGTAGTGCTGGTAGCTGTAGTCGATCTGCTTGGCGCGGTCGGGGCTCCAGCCCAGGTTGGCCGCCACCACGTCGACGCGCCCGCCGGCCAGTTCGGGAATACGGGCCGCCACGGCGATCATCTTGACGTCCAGCTTCACGCCCAGGTGATCGGCGATCTCTTTGCACAGGTCGACTTCATACCCCACGACCTGGCGGGTGGCCGGGTCCTGGAAGCTGAACGGCTCGGACGTGCCCAGCGTGCCGCACACCAGCGTGCCGCGCGCCTTGATATCGGACAGCGCATCGGCATGCGCAACGCCGGCCACGCCCAGGCAGGCCACCAATGGCAATGCCTTCAGAATTTTCTTGAAGTTCATGGTTTTCTCCTTGCGATGTTATTGAAGTTGGCCGCATGCCCACGACAGCTTTTCGCAGCCGACCCGTATGGTGTCCAGGTCGGTGGCAAAACTCATGCGCATATAGCCGGGGTTGCCATAAGCGGTGCCATCCAGCACGGCCACGCCTGCGGCGTCAAGCAGGTAATGCACGAAGTCCAGGTCGTTGGCGATGATCTTGCCCTGGGGGGTGCGCTTGCCCAGGAAGCCCTGGATATTGGGAAACACATAGAACGCGCCGGCCGGACTGGCGCACGACATCGATTCGATGCCATTGAGCAGCTCGACAATCAAGTCGCGCCGCTCTTTGTAGATGGCGACGGTGTCGGCCACGCATTGCTGGTCGGCCGTCAGCGCCGTGGCCGCCGCCACCTGGCAGATCTGGCTTGCGCACGAGGTCGACTGCGATATCAGCGTGGAAATCGCCTTGGCCAACCAGGCCGGCCCGGACGCGTAGCCCACGCGCCAACCGGTCATCGCATAGGCCTTCGATACGCCGTTGACCAACAGTACGCGTGGGGCCATTTCCGGCTTTACCGACAGCGCCGACACATAGCGGCCATCGTAGCAAAAGTGTTCGTAGATCTCGTCGACCATCAGCAGCACGTGCGGATGGCGCTCCAGCACCGCCAGCAATGCAGCCAGCTCGGATTCGGTGTACGTAGCGCCGGACGGATTGTTGGGCGCATTGAGCAACAGCCACTTCGTGCGCGGCGTAATGGCGGCTTCCAGCGCTTCGGGAGTCAGTTTGAAGTCCTGCGCCTCGCTCGTGGACACAATGACCGGCTGCCCCTCGTTGATCAGCACCATGTCGGGATACGACACCCAGTATGGCGTGGGGATGATCACTTCGTCGCCGGCGTCCAGCGTTGCCTGCAGGGCCGAGAAAATCAGTTGCTTGGCGCCCGTGCCCACCACCAGCTGGTCCAGGCCGAACGACAGGCCGTTTTCGCGCTGGTACTTCTGCTGCACGGCCTGCAGCAGTTCGCGAATGCCTGACGAAGATGTGTACTTCACATCGCCGCGCTCGATGGCGTCAATGCCCGCGCGGGCAATATGCGCGGGCGTGCGCAGGTCGGGCTCGCCTATGGTGAAGTCGATGATGGTCTGGCCTTCGGCGCGCAGGGCATCCACCTTGCGCTTGGCCGCCATGCTGGGCGAGGGCTTGATGGCGCTCATGCGCCGGGCCAGGAACCTGGCGGAATCTTGTTGCTCGGGTGTTGCGGTCATGATGTCTCTTACAGCAGGTTCTTCGCTTCCAGTACGGGGTGCAGCCAGCTCTGGCGTTCGGCGCCAGAGGCGATCTCGGCCATGATCCGTTCTTCCTTGGCCGCATGCTCGCGCGCCTTTTGCACCAGCGCGTCGGCCTGGCTGGCGGGGAAGGACACGATGCCGTCCTCATCACCCACAATGACGTCACCCGGCTGGATGACCTGCCCGCCGATGCTCACCGGCGCATTGACTTCGCCCGGGCCGTCCTTATAGGGGCCGCGGTGCACGTGCCCGCGCGCATAGCAGGGAAAGTCGTCGTTCTCGAATGCCGCCACGTCGCGAATGGCGCCGTCCACGATCAGGCCGGCGCAGCCGCGCTGCTGCAGGTACCGCTTCATGATCTCGCCCACGCAGGCGTTGGACAGCTCGCCGCCGGCATCCACGACCAGCACATGTCCGGGCTGGATCAGCGTCATGGCCTTGTAGATGAACAGGTTGTCGCCGGGGCGCGTCTTTACGGTCAGTGCGCTGCCCACCAGCTTGCCGCGGCGGTTATACCGGTTCAGGCCGACAACGCCCCGCTGCCGGTGCAGGTGGTCGCTCAGGTGCGGCGTGACGATAGACTGCAAAGCGGTGGCCAGTTCGGCACTGAGAACCGGCGGGGCGGGATGGATGGCGTATGAGTTCTGCATGGTTAGGCTCCTGAAGTGCCGATCATGCAAAAAACCCCCGCAAGCTAAAAGGGAATTAAAGTCCTTAAGTCTTATTCTTTTTAGGAATGTTACGTCGCCTTGTTCTGAAATACCTGGCGCGAGTTAGATTTTCATTCTATTAAACAAGAACTTACGATTCGGCATGCCGCTGCGCGCCCTGAACGGCGCACCGGCGCCCCATGCACCAAACGAGGGCAGACAAGGGTAAATCCCGATAAGTTGCAAGGTGCATATCGTGCGCAGCAAGGCGTTTGTCTTTTAAACAAAAACAATTTCCATTACCATCCAGACGTCCTCTCCGAAACCGCCATGGAGCGACCGGATCTTGACCGCCGCGCCCCCCCTATCGCCCCAGCCGTCGATCGACGCGCTCTACATCGATCACCACGCTTGGCTCAAGGCATGGTTGCAGCGCCGCCTGGGGAACGCCGCCGATGCGGCCGACCTGGCCCACGATGCTTTCTTGCGCCTTATTGTGAAACCCGCGTCCAGAGGCTTGGCCAGCGGACCAGAGGCGCGCGCGTATTTGCGCGCCATGGCGCAAGGCATGTGCATCAACCTTTGGCGCCGGCGCGAGATCGAGCAAGCCTGGCTCGACACGCTGGCTGCACAGCCTCCGAGCGTCGCACCTTCTGCCGAACGCCAGGCCGTCGTGCTGCAAGCCCTGCAGGAGATTGCCGCGCTGCTGCAAAGCCTGCCCGCAAAGGCCTCGCAGGCGTTCTTGTTGTCGGCCGTAGGCGGCATGACGGCGGCGGAAATCGGCAGCGAACTCGGTGTGTCATCGCGCATGGTGCGCAAGTACGTGGCGCAGGCCATGCTGCGCTGCATTCAGGCGCAGGCGGCCCACACCGCCGCCGGGCTGCGAGGCATGCCGCCCGACTGATATGGCCGATCCGCACGACATCCCCGCGCATCTGCGCCTGTCGGGAAGCGGCAACGATCACGCATCCCCGCCACACGAAGTCATGGAGCGAGCGGCGTCCTGGTACGCACTGTTGGTGTCTGGCGACGCGCGCCCCGCCGACTGGGAAGACTGGCAAGCGTGGCTCTCGGTCCATCCGTACCATCGCCAGGCATGGCAATATGTGGAGTCGGTCAGCCAGCAGGTGCTGTCGCCTCTGCACGGCGCAGCAGACGCGAAGCTGCTCGCCGCCAATGTCGGAAATGCACAGTCGCGGGCTCGCGCAAGGCGACGACTGCTGCTGGGCTTGGGCGTGACCGCCGGCGCCGGCATGCTGGGCTGGGCCGCCCGTCCGCAAGGGCCGCTGGAAGGTATCACGGCAACGCTGGGGGCAGACTACCGCAGCGGCATAGGTGACATCCGCGAATTCACCCTGCCCGACGGCTCCCGGGCGTGGCTCAACACCCGCACCGCCCTGGACGTTGCCATGGGCGGCGAGCTGCGCCGTCTGACATTGACGTATGGCGAAATATTGGTGGCCACGGCGCACGGTGATCCGCGGCCCTTCGTGGTGGACACGCCGCAAGGGCGGATGCAGGCCCTGGGCACCCGATACACCGTGCGCCGCGAGGCGGGGCAGACCTTCCTGGCCGTCTATGAAGGCGCGGTCGAAATCCGCACGGCGGGCCCCGGCGGCGCCCGCGTCGTCGCGGCCGGATGGCAGACCCGGTTCGATAGGGATCACATCGCAAGCCAGTCACCCGCCGACATTGCCCGCCAGGCCTGGGCGCGCGGCGAACTCATTGCGTCGGATTTGTCCGTAGCGCAGGTCGTCCAAGAACTGGGCCGCTACTACCCTGGCCACATCAGCCTGGCTGCCGACGTGGCGCAACGGCGCGTATTCGGCACGTTTCCGCTGCGCGACCTGGACGGCGCGCTGGCGATGCTGGCGCAAGCGGCGTCACTACATGTGCGACGGCCGCTGCCGTTCTGGATATCGGTCGCAGATCGCGCGGCTGCTTCGCCGCCCGAATGATTTTGCCCCTTTGAGTTCCGCTTTTCGCCCTTTCGATTGATTCATGGGTAGAGAAGGCCTCGTCGTCACTATCCGCCTGACAGCGGACGGGCGAGCGCGGCCCTGCCCTATTGAATCTAAAGGAACTCGCCTGATGCCCCGGTGCCCACAGCCCCATTCCAACCCTGCCCCGACCCGGCCTCGCCCGCAGGGTTGCCGCGCCGGCGCGTGGCCGCGCGCGGCGGCGGCTGCGGCCGTCGCCACGACGATGGGGCTGAGCCCGCTGCCCGGTCGCGTGTACGCAGCGGCCCCGCCAGGCCACCCCTCTATCCCCGGCATGCCAGCGCCCCAACGCAGCTATGACATACCGGCGGGCCCGCTGCACGCGGCGCTGATGCGTTTTGCAAGCGAAGCCGGCATTTATCTGGCCGGCTCGATTGAGCTGACCAACGGCAAGAGCAGCCCGGGCCTGCGGGGCAGCTATACCCCACAACAAGGCCTGGCGCGCCTGCTCGCCGGCAGCGGCCTGCGCGCCGTGCCCGATGCTAACAGGCGATATGTGTTGCAACCCATGCCTCAGGCTGCGGTAAGCGAGCTGCCGACAGTGACCGTCACCGGGCAGTCTGAATCCGCTACCGGGCCGGTAGTGGGGTACATGGCGCAGCGCAGTGCCACAGCCACCAAGACCGACACTGCCATTCTCGAAACACCGCAATCGATCTCCGTGGTCACCGCCAGTCAGATCCGCGATACGGCGTCCAACACGCTGGACCAAGCCCTGGTGTACAGCGCTGGTGTGCGCACGTCCATCTATGGGGCAAGCTCGCGCATGGACACGGTACAGGCGCGCGGAGTGGAAATTGAAGACATCTTCCTGGACGGCCTGAAAGACCGAGTCAACTTCTGGACCAGCACGCCGCGCGTCGAACCGTACCTGATGGAACGCATGGAAGTGCTGCGCGGCCCTTCATCCATGCTGTATGGGCAAGGAGGCACCGGCGGCCTGATCAACAATGTGAGCAAGCTTCCGCAAGCCGAAGCGAGCCACGAACTGGGCGTACAGATAGGCAGCCATGACGCGCGCCAGCTACAGGCCGACCTGACCGGCCCGCTGACCGAAGACGGAACATGGCTGTACCGCCTGGTGGCGCTGGGCCGCGAAGCCGGCACACAGGTCGACTATGGCAAGGACGACCGCCAGCTGATCGCGCCCTCGCTCACCTGGACGCCCAGCGCAGACACTGAACTGACGTTGCGGCTCAAGTGGCAGAAAGACCGCGCCAGCGGCGACTCCGGCAGCACACTGCCCTGGGAGGGCACGATCTGGCCCAATCCCAACGGCCGCATCTCAAGACACACGTTCGTGGGGCAACCCGGCCTGGATCATTTCAACGCCGACAGTCTGCAGGCCGGCTGGTCGTTCCGCCAGGCATTGAGTGACCAATGGACGTTCCGGCAAAGCACCCGCTGGACGGACAACAGAACCGACTACGCAGCCTTCGATGTATACGCACCGTACCTGGACCCGCAACAGCGCACGCTCAACCGCGCCGGATACTTCTGGAAGCACCACACGCAGATACTGGCCACCGACCAGAACCTGCTGGGCACCTTCTCCACCGGACCGGTCTCGCACCAACTGCTGGTGGGCCTGGATTACATGCGCTATCGCGACTCGGGCTCGGGCATCGACGACTACACCGGACTCGCGCCTATCGACGTATACGACCCGGTCTACCAAGTGGGGTACCAGCCGCCGCCGCGCGAGCCGATTGCGACCAGCGGCGTCAAACAACTGGGCATCTACATCCAGGACGAAATGCGCTGGCGCGACTGGATACTGCTGGCCGGGTGGCGGCACGACGAATCCACCAACTGGGAAGACGGCACGGACGACCGCAACGACAGAGCAGATTCACTGCGCGTCGGGCTGATGTACGAAATCGCGCCGGGCCTGCTCCCCTACGTCAGCTATGCCGAATCGTTCATGCCGCAAGCCAACACCAGCCAGGGCCAGCGCCTGCGGCCGCTACGCGGCAAGCAATGGGAAGCCGGCGTCAAGTATGAGCCGCCCGCAAAGAACTGGCGCGCTTCGGCAGCCGTGTTCGAACTGCGCGAAGTCAATCGCGCCGTCGACGTGTCGCCAACCCAGGTATCTCAGCGCGGCAAGACGCGCAACACCGGCCTGGAACTGGAGTGGGTCGGCTCCCTTACGCCACGCCTGGACATTAACGCCAGCTTTACCTATTTGAATGTCGATCGCGAATTGACCGGCGTGCCCAAGCGTCAGGCGGCAATATGGAGCACGTACCGGTTCTCGCTGGGCAATATCGACGGCTTTACGGCGGGCGCAGGCGTGCACTACGCCAGCAGCTTCGTGGATGAATCCGTCAACGGCACCAACGTGCCCCGCACGCCATCCGTAACCTTGCTGGACGCCATGCTGGCCTGGGAAAACCGCAACTGGCGCGTCGCGCTCAACGCCAACAATCTGACCGACAAGGTGTACTTCACACAGTGCTGGGAATGGGGATCCTGCGCGTATGGGCTGGGCCGCATCGTGACCCTGACCACTACCTATCGGTGGTAACCAGGCGTTTCGGCGCCCCCGGGACCGGCATCTGCGGCGTTTTACTCATGCGGCCGACTAAGGCAATATGGGCGTTCGCTTTAAAAAACTAAGGAATCCTCATGACCCAAGCCACCGCCCGCCATATCCTGGTTTCTACCGAGGCCAAGTGCAACGAGCTGAAGGCCGCCATCGAAAATGGCGCCGATTTCGCCCAAGTGGCGCGCGAACATTCCTCTTGCCCGTCGGGCCGCGACGGCGGCAACCTGGGCACCTTCAGCCCGGGGCAGATGGTTCGCGAATTCGATACCGTCGTGTTCAGCGCCCCGCTGAACCAGGTACAAGGTCCGGTAAAAACACAGTTCGGCTACCACCTGGTAGAAGTCACCGACCGCCAGGACTGATCGCCGCCGCCCGCAGCGCCACGCATGGCGCTGCGCGGCCAGCCGGGCGCGATGCTGCATTGGCTCTGCTAGTATTTGCAGGCACCTTAGGAGCCGAGCATGCATACCCGCGCAGATTGCCAGCACGCCGACCTGCGAGATCCCCTGGCGCCCCTTCGGCAGCAGTTCGAGCTGCCGGACGGCATCATCTACCTTGACGGCAATTCGCTGGGCGTGTTGCCCAAGGCAGCGGCGGCGCGCGCAGCCAGCGTAGTCACCCAGGAATGGGGCAGCGGCCTGATCCGCAGCTGGAACACCGCCGGCTGGTTCGACTTGCCGGCGCGGCTGGGCGACAAGCTGGCCCGGCTGATCGGCGCCGACCCCGGCCAGGTAGTCATCACCGACACCACATCGCTGAACCTGTTCAAGGCGCTGGCCGCCGCATTGCGCATCCAGCAGCATGCCGCGCCCGAGCGGCGCGTCATCGTTTCCGAGCGCGACAACTTTCCCACCGACCTGTACATGATCCAGGGCATGATCGACCTGCTGCAGCAGGGCTACGAAATGCGCCTGATCGACGAACAGTTGTCGCTGGAGCAGGCGTTGGACGATACGGTGGCGGTGGTGGCGCTGTCCCACGTCAACTACCGCAGCGGCCACCTGCACGACATGGCCGCCGTTACCGCGCTTGCGCACAGCCGCGGCGCATTGGCCATCTGGGACCTGGCCCACTCCGCCGGCGCCGTACCCGTGGACCTGACCGGATCGGGCGCGGATTTCGCGGTGGGCTGCACATACAAGTACCTGAACGCGGGCCCGGGCGCGCCGGCCTTCATCTGGGTCGCTCCCTGCCACACCGACCAGTTCTGGCAGCCGCTGTCGGGCTGGTGGGGCCACCAGCGGCCTTTCGACATGGCTGTCGACTACGAACCCGCCGCCGGTATTCGTCGCTACCTGTGCGGCACGCAACCCATCGTGTCGCTTTCACTGGTGGAATGCGGCCTGGATATCGCCCTGGCCGCCGACATGAACGAAGTGCGCAAAAAGTCGCTGGCGCTGGGCGACCTGTTCATCCAGTTGGTAGAAAGCCGCTGCGCGCAGCATCCGCTGACACTGGTCACCCCCCGCGACCCGGCGCGGCGCGGCAGCCACGTCAGCTTCCGCCATCCGCACGGCTACCAGGTGATGCAGGCGCTGATCGAGCGCGGCGTCATCGGCGACTACCGCGAACCGGAAGTCTTGCGGTTCGGGCTGACGCCGCTGTACCTGGGATATGGCGACGTATGGGACGCTGTGCAGGTACTGAAAGAGGTGCTGGACGGCGAAACGTGGAAGCAAGAACGGTATTCGCGGCGCGGCGCGGTGACCTGATGCGTCGCGGCGCACGCGTTCCGGCAACCGCGCATACCCATCGGAAAAATCCGGCACACACGGGGAAGTTTCAGACGAAGTAATAACGCACGATCGGACATCATCAGCAAGCATTCCGTCAAGCTGTATCACGGGGCGCCTGCATCGTTGCTGGCGGCGCCCAAAAGAGCCGATCATGACAACCGTCCGACTGCTGCGCTACCTTACGTTGCTCGCCTTGACTTCCGTCGCGCCTTGCGGCCTGGCACAATCCGGCACCTTGTTGTTCCAGGGCACGATCGCCGCCAACAGCTGCGCCGTACATACTCACGCCCATGGCGCACCGGTACGAAGCCTGTCGCCCACATTTACCGTCGATCTTCCCACCGTAGGTACCGACGCACTCACCACGCGCGGGCAAACCGCCGGATGGTCGCCGTTTGTCATCCGTATAGGGCAATGCGGCGGGTTCGCCAGGCTGGTTCGAGCACACTTCGAGCCGGGCACCTTCGTCGACCCTGCTACCGGTCGCCTGGACGTCGACGCCCACAGTTCCGCACGCAATGTGCAGATCGCGCTGCGCGAACAGGGTAGCGCCCGACACATACTCATCGGTGCGCCCGTCGGGCAACAAGGGCCGACGCTGCAGCTTCTGCAAGACCACGCCATGCTGGTCTATGAAGCGGGCTATTACGCCCTGGGCCAGGCGTCGCCCGGCAGTGTGCGAACTAGCGTCGAATACAACCTGGTCTATCACTGAGCCTGGCGCCGCTTGGGTTCCATCACCCGGCCCCGCTCGATAAGAACTTTCCTATACCTTGGTCGGAACTTTCGTCCATTTTTAAACAGGCTTCATACCTAGACTCCTCTTGCTGCGATCGGCTCTTGAGTGCGCCTGCTCGCCAGCCTTTCATCTTTTAGGAGTCAAACATGAAACTGTCTCGCATTGCCAGCCTGCTCGCGGGCGCTGGGGTTCTGGCCGCCGCCAACGTGGCCCTCGCCAGCGAAGGCACCATCCATTTCACCGGCGAAATCCAGGCCAGCACCTGCGTGGTTGACCACGCCAACCCGCACAGCCAAACAGTAGGCCTGCTGCCGGTCAACGCCACCGCGTTCACCGGCACCGGCAGCACCGCCGGCTGGCAGCAGTTCGAAATCAAACTGAAAGACTGCTCGGGCGCCACGTACAGCACGGCCCGTGCCATCTTCGAATCCGGCACCACCGTCAACGCGCAAGGCCGCCTGTACAACACCGATGAAACCGGCAGCGTGGCCGGCGCGGCCACCGGGGTCGAACTGCAGTTGCGCCAAGCCGCAAGCGGCCAGCTGATCACCATCGGCAGCCCCACCCAGGCCGCGCTGGACGGCTTTGACATCGACACCACCGCAGGCACCGCCACGATGCGCTACGAAGCGGGCTATTACGCCGCGGATGCCACGGCCGTAACACCCGGCAGCGTCGCCTCGTCGGTGACCTACTCGGTGAACTACGAGTAAGCGTTTACCGCCTGCGCAGTTTGCGCCTTACCAGGCGCGCTCGTGCGGCCGCGCATGCTTGCTTGCGCGGCCGCATCCCGGCCGCGGCGAACCCTTGGCCGGGCTCGCAAGACCAGGAATTTCCATGCTCATCCGACGCTTGTTCTCTGCCATATCCGTAGCCATCACATGCGCAGCCGCCTTCGCCCCGGCCGACGCATCGATCGTCATCGGCGCCACCCGCGTCGTTTACGACGCCGCCAGCGGTGAAAAAACCGTGCGTCTCACCAACAAGGCAGCGGCGCCGGTACTGATGCAGGCCTGGCTGGACACCGGAGATCCGCAAGGCGCCCGCTCGGCGCTCGTCGTACCGTTCATCGTCTCGCCTGCCATGGCCCGCATCGATCCTGAGAAAAGCCAGACGCTGCGCATTCTTCATACCGGCGAGCCTCTTGCGCAAGACCGCGAAAGCGTGTTTTGGCTGAACGTGCTGGGCATCCCGCCGCGCCCCGACGCCAACGACCAAAAGAATTTCCTGCAGTTGTCCATCCGCTCGCGCATCAAGCTGTTCTACCGGCCGGCAGGGTTGGCGGGTAGCGCCATGGATGCGGCGGCGAAGCTCAACTGGCGCCTGGCCCGCTCGGGCCCCACTGCACTCGAAGTCACCAATCCCACGCCGTTCTACGTGAGTTTTGCCAGTGTCGAACTCGTTTCAGGCGCCCAGGCTTCTGCAGTGGACGAACCCGGCATGCTGGCTCCCTTCGAAACGCGGACGATGCGCTTGCCACGCGCCGCATCCTCCTCGGCAGGAGCCCGGGTCCGCTATCAGTTCATCAACGACTATGGCGGCACGACTTCCGGCGAAGCCGCATTGCACGACGTTCCGCGCTAGCCGCGCAGCCCTCAGGCAAAGGCTAGATAACATGCTGCCCGTACGCTACATCCCGACCCGACGCCACTCGCTCAACCTGATACTGGCCTCGCTGGCTGCGTCGCTGTGGAACGCGGCCCAGGCTCAGGCCGCACCCACACAGGTCGCAGAAGTTCGGTTCAACACCGACATGGTGCGCAACTTCGGCGACACGGCTGTGGACGTCAGCCGTTTCAACCGCGGCAACTATGCCGCGCCGGGGGATTACACCGTTCCTGTGGTGGTCAACCACATACAAGCCGGACGCAGCATCGTGAGGGTGCGCCAGCTGGCCGGCGAAGCGTACCCGCAGCCCTGCATAGACGCCGATCTGCTGCTCCTCGCGGGGGTCAACCTTGGTCGGCTGGACGAGCCCACCCATGAACGCCTGCGGTCGGCGCCGTGCGGTCGATTGCACGACTTCATCCCTGACTCGCACGCCGAATTCGACAACGGCGAACAGCGGCTGACCATGAGCATTCCGCAGATATGGCTAAACCGCAGCGCACGCGGCTATATCGACCCAAAATACTGGAATGAAGGTACGACCGCAGGCGTGCTGCGCTACAACGCGAACTTGTACCGGTACGCCGCCCGCCACGGCAACGACACCACACAGGCCTATGTGGGGCTGGACAGCGGCCTCAATCTTGGCGCCTGGCGACTGCGCCATCGCGGGAACCTGAACTACAGCAAAACCCAAGGTACCCGGTATCAAAGCATACAAACCTATGCGCAGCGTTCGATTGGAACCATAAAGAGCCAGCTCACCGCCGGCGAATTCCATACCGAAGGCGCCGTGCTCGAAAGCATAGGTCTCACGGGCGTGGCCCTGTCCAGCGACGAACGCATGTACCCGGAATCGCAGCGCGGCTATGCCCCCACGATACGCGGCATTGCCAACAGCAATGCTCGCGTACGCGTGCTGCAGAATGGCAACGTCATATACGAAACCACGGTGGCGCCGGGCGAGTTCGAAATCGACGATCTGTACCCCACCGGATATGGTGGCGACCTGCAAGTCGTCGTAACCGAAGCCGATGGCAGCGAACACATATCCATGGTGCCTTACTCGGCACCGGTCAACGCCCTGCGGGCCGGCACAACCCGCTACAGCGTGGCGGCCGGCCAGTACCGCAGCGCGCTGGTCAACGACAAGCCGTACGTCTTCCAGGGCACGGTACGCCATGGTTTCAACAACTTGCTGACGGGGTACGGCGGCGTACTCGCATCCAAGCATTACCTTGCCGGCCAATTGGGCACAGCGCTCAATACCGCCATCGGCGCCTTCGGGTTGGACGCCACCTACGCGCGTGCCAAGTTGAACAACCAGGCCAACCGCACGGGCCAGAGCTACAGCGTGAGCTACTCGCGCTTCTTTGTACCCACCAGCACCAGTGTCACGCTGGCAGCCTATCGATACTCCACCCGCGGGTTTCTCAGCCTGAGCGACACAATGGCATTGCGCTCGCCCGGATCACGGCACGGGTTGCCGCGCCACTATGGTGCCAATGCCAAGGGCCGCCTTCAAGTCATGTTGAACCAGCCATTGGGCGATCGGCTCGGATCAGTGTATTTGTCGGGATACAGCCAGAATTACTGGGGCTACGAAGGCCGTGACACCGAATACCAGGCGGGCTACCGCAACACGTATAAGCAGATCGGCTACAGCATCAGCGCTGCGCGCCAGTACAACGCGTACGACGGCAAGTGGGGCAACACCTACATGCTCAACGTCACCCTGCCGCTGGGCCGGTCTGCGGGTGCGCCGAGATCCAGCACCAGCATCCGCCACAACAACCGTGACCACAGCACGTCGATTTACGAAACAGTCAACGGAAGCCTGGGCCGGTCCGACAATCCGCTCTACTACGGCCTGAGCGCGAATCACGTACGGTCGCGCCACGGCATTTCGAACAACGTCAGCGCCAACGCGTCATGGATGTCGCCCTATGCCCAACTGGCAGGCAGTGCCAGCCGATCAAGGTCCGGCAGCCAAAGCAGCGCCAGCATTTCCGGCGCCGCCGTAGCCTGGGGTGGAGGAATGGCGCTGGCGCCAGCGTTAGGCGACACCTTCGCCATCGTGCAAGCGCAAGGTGCCGAAGGGGCGCGGCTAGCCAACATGAACGGCCTGCGGGTAGACGGGCGCGGCTACGGCCTGGTGCCTAACCTGACGCCATACGTACAAAACACGATCGAAGTCGACCCCAAAGGCTTGCCCCTGAACGTGCAGTTCAAATCCACCATCCAGCATGTGGCCCCCACCGCCGGCGCCGTCGTACCCGTGAAGTTCGAAGTGGAAGCGGGCGGCCACGCGGCAGTAATACGCGCGCACCTGGCTGATGGCAGCCCGCTACCCTTCGGCGCCGAAGTCCAGGATGCCCATGGCAACAGCATAGGCACCGTGGCGCAGGGCAGCCGCATCCTGGCCAACAATCTGAAAGACACGGTGGGCCGCCTGCGCGTCAAGTGGGGCGAATCCGTGCTGGAGCATTGTTCGGTGGATTACCGCATTCCCGACAAAAACGGCAAGGACACACAGCAGTTCCATCTGTTGCAAGGCACCTGCGCGCAAGGACTCTAACATGCTATTGAATGCCATTTACGCCGCGCCCCGTGCCGTCGCACGACATCCCGCCAGGCCCCTGCTCGCCCGGCTGGTTGCCGTCGCCACACTGGCATTGGCCTGGGGAGCCGCCGATGCGGCGCAGTACTCATGCACCTTCTTCAACCCGAATCGCACACAGCACATTCCGACTCCGACCCAAATCGTGCTAATGCCCGGAATGGAAACCAGCGGAACAAAATTCTCGGCAACCGATCCCGGTCCAGCGGGCCCGGGCCGCACCGTCGACTGTGAGCACGGCGCAAAGATCGAACCTACAGAGGGGTTGCGCAGGAATATTCGCATCTTTCTGTACTTTGACACCCCCTACTACCAATATGTGGATTCGAAAACGATACGCCTGGGAACCTCGAACTTCGGTCTGCGCCTGACGACCGCCGGCCGCACGATCCAGAACAATCCACTGCGCATGGCGTGGGGCGATATAGGATACCGAAACGATACCTTCGAGATCTGGTACGGCAATGGTGGTCAGGTCGATTTTGAACTGGTCCACTTGGGATCGGGCCCAGTCGACGGAAGCGTGGTAAAGCTGTCGGAATCTGGGCTATTCGCGCGAGCGATGGTTGCGATCAAGGGGGTAGATCCTTATGGCCGGGATTTGGTCTCCAACGAGCTGGTGACTCTATTGTGGAGCAACAACGAGGTTCCAGTTTCGCAAACGACTTGCAAGGTCGCCGATCGCACAGTAACGCTGGGTACCCACGATTTCGGCGGCGGCACGATAGGATCGACGTCGCCCGCCCAAGACTTTGCAATTTCGATGACCAATTGCCCTACTGGCGTGCCGATCTATTACCGCATCGATCCCACCACTGCGGTGGTTCCTGGCCCCCCGGGCGCAAACTCGTCGCTGATGGAACTGGATAGCACCACGTCCATTGCGTCTGGTGTCGGCATCCAGCTGCTGCACCAGGACACCTCTCCGTTGCCCCTGGAAACCAAGATCACGCTCACGTCATCCGGCCTTGCTTATCCCAATTATGACCTGCAGCTAAAGGCACGCTATTACCAGATCAGCAATTCGGTAGTGCCCGGAACGGCTAATGCATCAGCCACGGTCACGATTACGCACCAATGACTCGACTGCATGGCAAGTGCGATTTGTCGCACGCTCCGCGGCATCTACTTATAGACCCCGGGCGACATCTGCGTAGCATTGCCGGAAGGCTTCGCATGCGCACCGCTTTCATGAACTCGCACGAATTCGCCGCCATGGGTTTGCCGCACCTTCAATGGCCGGAGTGCTTGGCCTCAACCTCTTCGGGCGTCGGCCCATTTGCGTCCACGAACAAGGGTTCGGCCGAGCAAAGTGACATACGGGTCGATTACCTCTCTTTGGCATAGCTTGCCGGGCGTTCCGGCTGCATCGATGGCCGTCGCCTGCGTTGCGATACTTGCGGCAGTTGTCGTTCTGGCACTGGGTGCCACGCGCCCATCGAAAAACAATGCCAAACACGGCCACACGCCGGGCAATACGTGCCACACCTGCCGCCAAGCCGAAGCGGCATTGCGCACCAGATCCGCGTTCCTGGCCGCAATAAGCCATGACCTGCGCACCGCCATGAACGCGGTGGTGGGCATGCTGGAACTCACCCTGGTCAGCGGCTCGCTTGGGTTTGCCGAAAAACGTCAGCTCTCCACCGCACTGGATGCGTCGCGCTCGCTGCTGACGCTGGTGAACGACCTGCTCGATCTGTCCCAACTGGAGTCGGGCAAGTTTGCCATCCGGCCGCAAGTGGCATCGGTGCCGAACGTGGTGCACGAAGTGCGTGAGCTTTTCGCGGCAACGGCACAGCGCAAGGCGCTGACGCTGGACGCCCGGGTGTCGGACAGGCTGGCGCCTGCTCACCTGGTCGACACGCTGCGTCTGAAACAAGTCTTGAACAACCTGGTGTCCAACGCCATTTGCCATACACGACGCGGTCGCGTGCGCATCCGGGTGGCGGCGGCGCCTGCCAGCGTATTGCCTACGGGCGCAGGCATTCAATGGATACGGTTTACGGTGTCGGACACTGGCGTCGGCATTCCGCCCGCTTCGCTGCCAACGCTGTTCGAACCGTTTGTGCAGGCCAACACGCCGGGCGCCGAGGGCGGCGTCGGGCTGGGCCTGTCTATCTGCAAGCAGCTGGTGGATGCGATGGGCGGGCGTATCCGGGTCTATAGCAGGCCGCAGCGTGGCACGCGGGTTCACGTAGAACTGCCGCTGGCCATCTCGGATGGCCACGCGGGCGCACTGGCGGGCCCGCCTGCCGCAAAGGCCCGGTTGCCCATACTTGTTGTGGACGATCATGCGCCGAACCGCATTTTGTTGAATCAACAGTTGCAGACGCTGGGGCACCGTGCCGTATGCATCGAAGACGGCGCGCAGGCTTTGGCCGCCACTGAACGGCAAGCCTTCAAGCTGGTGATTTGCGACTGCGCCATGCCGCGCATGAACGGGCTGGAGTTTGTGCGCGCGTTGCGGGCGGGCGGCGGCATGAATGCGGCGGTGCCGGTGCTGGGCTATACGGCCGGCGTGCAGAAGAGCTACGAGCAAGCGCTGCTGAATGCCGGCATGGATGCGGTGCTGGTAAAGCCCGTAGGTCTGGCAGACCTGCAACGGGCCTTGCAAGCGCATCTGGCCGGCGAACAGCAGCCCGGCGGGTCATAGGCGCATTAACGCCAGTGCGAAGCTTCTGCCGTGAACGATCGCTGGGTGGCCGCAAGGTTGGCCCAGCCCTGCAATGCGTGCGACAGGCGCTGCACCGCAGCCGAGAATACGCCAAGCAGGCTTTGCAATGCCTGGCCATCGCGTTGTTCGGCCAGCGCTTCCACGCGGTGGCATAGCGCGGCCAGGGTGCCGGCGCCCGACAGTTGCGCAGTGTTCTTTATGCGATGCGCGTGCGCGCGCACGTCGGCCCAGTTTTTTTCGGCACAGGCGATCTGGATGTCGTGCAGGTCGGCCTGGTTGGTTTCCAGCAGGCTGGCCAGCAGTTCCGCGGCCACGGCGCTGTCATCGTTGACCAAGCGGAAAACATGCGCGCCTATGGCGCGGCATTCGTCTGCCGTGGGCAATGCACCGGCTGTAATGAACTGGAAATGCGGCGCCGCAGCGCCTGGCGCGGCCGGCACCGGCGAGGCGGGGTGTGGCGGGCGGGGTGAGACACCCCGTGCTGAAACGACAGCGGTAGTCATGGAATCAGGAAACGATACGGTTCTTGCGCGCGAAGTCGACGAGTTCGACCAGGGTGCGCACGCCCAGCTTGGCCATCAGCCGCGTCTTGTATGTGCTGACCGTTTTGTTGCTGATGAACAGGGTTTCGCCGATGGCTTTGTTGCTCATGCCGCTGGCCAGCAGTTTCGTGACGGTGATTTCGCGGTCGGACAGCAGACTGATGACGTCGGCGGCCGGGCGGACCGCCGCCTGGGGCGCGGCGCAATCGTCCGGGTACACGCTATAGCCGGCCAGCACGGTTTCGATGGCTCGCACGATTTCGGTGACGTCCTGGGTTTTGCTGATGTAGCCCTGCGCCCCAGCCGCCCTGACACGCGGCGCGTACAAGAGGGGATCTTGCGCGGATATGACCAGAATGCGGGTGTCGGGCCTGGCCTGCTTGATACGAGGGATGGTGTCCAGGCCGTTGAGCCGGGGCAAGTCCAGGTCGAGCACTACCAGGCGGGGTTGAGCCTCGCGCACCAGACGGATGGCATCTTGCCCATTGCTTGCTTCGATGATCTGCGTAACGCCCAGCATCTGCGAAAGCTGCTGCCGTATTACCAGCCGCAATGACGGGTGATCGTCGACGATGAGCACGCTAGTCACGAGTTGTTTTACCCATTGCTGTTTGCCTTTTCGGGGTCTTTGCCACAGATAGGCATTGTCGCGACGCAAGCCGTAAACTTTATTGATCTAAGACAAACCGAGCTTGCGTGGCTGATGGCAGTAGCGCCGCCCGCGCCCGCCTGGCAACCGTAGGAACCTGTATATGACGCGCGGCGCGGATGTATTTGCCACCGCCCTGGCCCCGGCCATCTGGGGCAGCACGTATATCGTGACAACCGAGTTCCTGCCCCAGGGGTACCCCTTGACGGTGGCCATGCTGCGGGCCCTGCCTGCAGGGCTGTTGCTGCTGCTGTGGGCGCGACGCCTGCCTCGTGGGATCTGGTGGCTGCGCAGCCTGGCCCTGGGCTCGCTGAACTTCGCGCTGTTCTGGGCCATGCTGTTCGTGACGGCCTACCGGCTGCCCGGCGGGGTCGCCGCCACGCTGGGCGCTATTCAGACACTGATTGTGATCGGACTGGCGCGCGTCCTGCTGGGTTCGCCGGTACGCGGCTGGTCGGTCGTGGCGGCGCTGGCCGGCATAGGCGGCGTGGCCTTGCTGGTGCTGACGCCATCCGCCGCGCTGGACCCCTATGGCGTGGCCGCGGGGCTGGTCGGGGCGGCGGCAATGGCGCTGGGCACCGTCCTGAGCCGCCGGTGGCAGCCGCCGGTGTCTGCGCTTACCTTCGCAAGCTGGCAACTGCTGGCCGGCGGGCTGGTGCTGCTGCCTTTTGCGGCGTGGCTGGAACCGCCCCTGCCGGAACTGACCGCGGCCAATATCGGGGGGCTGGCGTACCTGGCCGTGATAGGCGGCGCTTTTACCTACGCGCTGTGGTTTCGCGGGCTGGCGCGGCTGGGACCTGCGGCGGTGGCGGCACTGGGGTTTCTGAGCCCCATGACGGCCGTGATACTGGGATGGGGCTTGCTGGGGCAAAGCCTGACGCTGCCGCAACTGGTGGGCATGATCGTCGTTATTGGCAGTGTGTGGGTAGTGCAACGCGCGCAGGCCTCCGCGCCCCGCGCGGCGCCTGGGGTTGCGCGGGCGGAGCGGCGTTGATCTGACGGCCGGAATGTTGGGGACGGCGTGCGTCGGTGTCTGACACCCTTCGGGAGTCAGACACCTGGATTGCTGCCGAAGTGCTGCGTTCGGGTGTGAGTGTCTGACACCCTTCGGGAGTCAGACACCTGGATTGCTGCCGAACGGCGCCTGGACTGCGTAACGCGTTGCGATCGGGTGTCTGACTCCCGAAGGGTGTCAGACACCGGACTGCGCAAGGCACGCTGCTGCCGCGGTGATGGCTGCGCCCGTGCATGCCCTTGGCTGCGGCGCGGGAATTCGGTTGGCGGCGGCGTGCCCGTTTAGAATGAGAGTTGTTCGCAAGTACAACTTCTGTCCGGAGCAGCACTCTTGAGTTCTACCTCGTACGATGAACAGGCAGCTGCGCTGCGCGCGCGCAACGACGCCCTGGCCGCCAGCCAACCCGGGTTGCGGGCCCGCAACCTGGCGCAAGCCCTGGGGGTGCCTGAAGCGCAATGGGTCGCGGCGCAGTGTGGCGGGGTGCGCGCCACCGCGTTGACACGAGCGGAATCGCCGCAGGTTATCTTTCGCGAATTGGGGTCGTTGGGCGAAGTGATGGCGCTGACGCGCAACGAATGGTGCGTGCATGAGCGCCACGGCCGATACGAATCGATCCACGCCGACGGCCCGGTGGGCCTGGTGCTGGGCCCGGATATCGACCTGCGTGTGTTCTTCAGCCAGTGGGACACGGCATGGGCGGTGCAACACGACGGGCGGCACAGCCTGCAGTTTTTCGACAAAGCGGGTGTGGCGGTACACAAGGTGTATTGCACGGACGCCACAGACCGCGCCGCATATGACGCACTGGTGGCGCGCTACGCCGGCGAGCCCGCATGGCCGCAGGCGCAGCCCTACCCTTGCAGCGACGAATCCCATGCGGTGGCCGACCCGCAGGCGCTGCGCGCGGCCTGGCTGGCCATGCAGGACACGCATGAATTTTTCCCGATGCTGCGCAAGTTCAAGGTATCGCGCCTGGCCGCGCTGCAGGCTGCCGGCACCGACCTGGCCCAACGCGTGGACCCCGCTGCGGCCGAACAAGCGCTGACCGCCGCCGCCGCATCGGGGCTTTCCATCATGTGCTTTGTGGGCAACCGCGGCATGATCCAGATTCACACCGGGCCGGTATCGAACCTGCGCCGCACGGGCCCCTGGTTCAACGTGCTGGATGCGCGCTTTAACTTGCATCTGAACACGCAGGCTATCGACCAGGCCTGGGTGGTCAGCAAACCCACCAGCGACGGCTGGGTGACTTCGCTGGAGCTGTACTCGGACAGCGCGGAGCTGATCGTGCAGTTCTTTGGCGAACGCAAGCCCGGCAGACCTGAACTGGCCGAATGGCGCAGCCTGTTGGGCAGCTTGTGCCCGCGGCCGCTGGCCGCCTGACGCCAACTGGGGAACATCATGGCAGCACGTATCCGCAAGACGGTAGCCGCTGTGCTGGCATGCGCCGGCCTGCTTGCTGCCGTGCACCCGGCCCGGGGCGCGCAGGCGCCTGCCGCCGAACGGGTGGTGTCGCTGGGCGGCACCATTACCGAGATCGTCTATGCGCTGGGCCAGGGAGACCGGCTGGCGGGGGCCGACCTGTCCAGCCTGTACCCCGAGGCCGCGACCCGGCTGCCTCGAGTCGGCTATTACCGCGCGGTGCCTGTGGAAGGCGTGCTGGCGCTGCGGCCCGACTTGATTCTGGCGTCCGACCAAGCGGGCCCGCCGCCGGCCATCGCGCGCTTGCAGGAAGCAGGCGTTCCCCTGGCGATTGTGTCTGACGAGCCGACCGTATCGTCGCTATACGCGCGCATCCGCCAGGTGGCAGATGCGCTGGGCGTGCCCGGGCGCGGCGCGCAACTGGCCGATTCGGTAGCGCTTGCGCTGAACAAGGCGCAAGCCTTGCCCGAGTCGCATGCCCGCGCGGTGCTGATCATGAATCGAACGGGCACGCCGCTGGGCGCGGGCAGCAATACCGCGGCATCGCTGGTGCTGCAGCTATCGGGGCTGGTGAACGTGCTGGACGGCCAGCAAGGCTACAAGCCGTTGTCGGCCGAGGCGTTGATGTCCCTGGCGCCGGACGTGATCGTGGTGCCGCGCACGGCGCTCGAAGCATCGGGGGGAATGCGGCAACTGATGGCCATGCCGGGCCTGGCAGGCACGCCGGCCGCGGCCAACCAGTGTATTGTCGTCATGGACGACCTGCTTATACTCGGCACGGGGCCGCGCCTGCCGCAGGCCATACGCACATTAAAGGAGACCGATTGTGTTGCTCGCCAAGGCCGGCGCGCCGATGGCGCCGCGTAGGCGCCCTGCCGGGCCGGCGCTGCTGGCATGCCTTGGCGTGGCGGCCTTGCTGGCGGCGGTGCTCGCATCGCTGAGCGGCGCAGTCGATATTCCGCTGGGCGATGCGCTGCGCGTGTTGTTTACCGACGCGCCCGCCCAGCCCGACGACATGCTGTGGCGCAATGTGCTGCTCGACATCCGCCTGCCCCGCGTACTGTTCGCCGCCGTCGCCGGCGCTGCGCTGGCGATTGCGGGCGCTGCGATGCAGGCGCTGTTTCGCAACCCGCTTGCCGAGCCCGGCCTGGTGGGTATTTCGGCGGGAGGCGCTTTGGGGGCGGTGGCTGCCATCGTGCTGACCGCGGGCGGTTTTGCAATGACTGCGCCAGCGGCGTTCGCGGGCAGCCTGCTTGCCACAGGCGCCGCCTACGCGGTGGGACGGCGCGTGGCCGGCGTGGCGGGGCTGCTGTTGGCAGGCATCGCCATCAATACGGTGGCAGGCAGCTTGATCGGCCTGCTGACCTACATGGCCTCGGACGCGCAACTGCGCGACCTTACCTTCTGGAGCATGGGCAGCCTGGCCGGCGCCAACTGGGCCTTGCTGGGCTTTCTGGCGCCGTGGACGCTGATATGGTCGGCATGGCTGATGCGGCAATGGCGCGCCATGAACGCTTTGCTGCTGGGCGAGCGCGAAGCGCAGCATTTGGGTTTTGCGCTGGTTGCGGTGCGGTACAGGCTGGTCGTGGCCACGGCCTTGATCGTTGGCCCCCTGGTTGCCGCCACCGGCGGCATCGGGTTCGTGGGGTTGGTCGTGCCGCACCTGGTGCGCATGACGCTGGGCGCAGACCACCGCTGGCTGCTGCCGGGCTCGATGCTGGCCGGCGCGCTGGCGCTGACGCTGGCCGATTGGCTGGCCCGCGTTGTGGTTGTTCCGGCAGAACTGCCGATAGGCCTGGTCACCAGCCTGGTGGGCGGCCCGTTCTTCTTGTGGCTGCTGGCCAGGGGTAGGCGCTACTGATGAGCCTGCGCACCATCGACCTTGCCCTGTCGCGCAATGGCGCGCGCCTGCTGTCGGGCGTGTCGCTGACCATCGAACCCGGCTGCGTGCTGGGGCTGCTGGGCGCCAACGGCGCCGGCAAATCGACGCTGCTGGCGGCGCTGGCCGGCGAGCTTGCGCCCGACAGCGGCCACATCGAAATGAACGGCGCCGCGCTGGGCGCACTGCCGGCGCGACGCCAGGCGCGGCAGCGCGCGGTGCTGCCACAGAAGCCCTCTTTGACCTTTGACCTGGGCGTGCACGAAGTGGTAGCCATGGGCGCCTACCCGTTCCCCGAACTGGACCCCGTGCAAGTGCAGGAGCTTGCCGACGCCGCGCTGGCCATGGCCGGGGTGCCGCAACTGGCGGCGCGCCGCTATCCCGAGCTATCGGGCGGCGAGCAGCAACGCGTGCAGTTCGCGCGCGTGCTGGCGCAATGCCAGGCGCTGTACGACCGGCAGGCGCCGCGCTATATGCTGCTGGACGAGCCGATATCCAGCCTGGATCCCAGGCACCAGATCGAGCTGCTGGGCACGACCGCGTCCCTGGCGCACGATCACGGCATGGGTGTACTGGTGGTGCTGCACGACATCAATCTTGCCGCGCGCTGGTGCGACCGTATCGTCATGCTGGGCGGGGGCACGGTCGCGGCGGATGGGCCGCCGGCCGCGGTGCTGACACCCGCCACCTTGCGCCAGGTATATGACATCGAGGCGGATGTGCTGGCGCATCCCACCTTGCCGGGGCGGCTGCTGGTGCTGCCGCACTGACGCGTGCGGCATCGGCTGCGCGCTACTCTTTGCGAAACGGGAATGTCATTTCGGCATACCGCACAAACCGCGAACCGCGCGTGATGCGGTAACCCGCCCATACGGCCAGGAAAACCGGTATGCCGATATACGTTGCCGCCGCGCCCACCCAATCGATGCGGTCCTGCAGGAAGGCTTCGTAGTTCTGCCCCAGGGTGATCAGCAGGCACAGGGCAAACGCAAATATCGGCCCGAACGGGAAGAACGGCGATACGTACGGCAGATCGGCCAGCCGGCCGCCCTGGGCAACGTATCCGCGCCGGAAGCGGTAGTGGCTGATGGCGATGCCCAGCCACGCAATGAAGCCCGTCATGCCGGACGTGTTCAACAGCCAGATGTACACGTCGTTGGGGCTATAGACGAACGACAGGAAACACAGCGCGGCCAGCGCCGTGGTGGCCAGCAATGCCCGCACGGGCACGCCCGCGGCGGACACGCGGGCGAACATGGCCGGCGCCTTGCCCTCGCACGCCAGGGCGTACAGCATGCGCGTGGCCGCATACATGCCGGAGTTGCCGGCCGACAGCACCGATGTCAGCACCACCGCGTTCATGATGGAAGCTGCAGCCAGCAGCCCCGCGCGCTCGAAGATCAGCGCGAACGGGCTGACGCTGATGTCGGTGACGTCGTTGCGCAGCAGCTGCGGATCGGTATAGGGAATCAGCAGGCCGATAACGCCGATGGCCAGCACATAGAACAGCAGGATGCGCCAGAATACCTGCCGCACGGCGCGGGGGATATTGCGCGCCGGGTCTTTGGATTCGCCGGCCGCGATGCCGATGAGCTCGGTGCCCTGGAACGAGAACCCCACCACCATCGCCACGCCTATCATGGCCGCAAAGCCGCCGGCAAAGGGCGCGTCGCCGGTCGTCCAGTTCTGCCAGCCACCGGCTTCGCCGCCGCGGATGATGCCCAGCAGCATCATTACGCCCAGCGCGATGAACACCACCACCGCCACCACCTTGATAAGCGCGAACCAGAACTCGGCCTCGCCGAAGCCGCGCGCGGACAAGGCGTTCAGGCCGAAGGTCAGCGCCAGGAACAGCGCGCTCCAGTACACGCCCGGCACGTCGGGAAACCAGTACGCCATGACCAGTTGCGCCGCCACCAGGTCCACGGCCACCGTAACGGCCCAGTTGTACCAGTAGTTCCAACCCAGCGCGAAGCCGAAGCCGGGCTCGACATACCGTGCGCCATAAGTAGAGAACGAGCCCGACACCGGCATGGCGGCGGCCAGTTCACCCAGGCTGGTCATCAGGAAATAGACCATGAGGCCGATGAGCGCGTAGCCCAGCAGCGCCCCGCCCGGGCCTGCCTGGGCGATGGTATTGCCGGATGCGACAAACAGCCCCGTGCCTATCGACCCGCCGACCGCGATCATCGACAGGTGGCGCGTGGCCAGGGTGCGGCGCAGGCCGCCGGACGGGGCGCCGTGGGGAGAAGTCAGGTCCGCTTCGTTGCGGCGTTGAGATTCGGCCAAGGTGGGCATCCTGTATACGCGGGGCCTCAGAACTCTTCAAGGAAGCGCATGCGAAAGCGCCGGCCCTTGATGTTGCTGTTGGATATGCGCGCAAACGCCTGCTTGGCAATCGAGCGGTCGAGCGCGACATAGGCGCTGTACTCGGTGATATTGATCTTGCCCACTTGCTCGAAGGCCAGGCCGCCATCGCCCGTCAGCGCGCCCACCACGTCGCCGGGACGCAGTTTGTCTTTCTTGCCGCCTTGTATGCACAGCGTCACCATGGGCGCGCGCAACGGGCGGTCGGACTTGGGCCGCAACGACTTGATGTCGCCCCACTTCAGGGGGGCGCCTTGATATTGCTCGATCAGGTTCGCCCAGCGCATTTCGTCGGGCGAACACAGGCTCAGCGCCAGACCCTTCTGGTCGCCACGGCCGCTGCGGCCCACGCGGTGCACGTGCACCTCGGTGTCTTTGGTGACGTCTACATTGATTACGGCGCCCAGGTGCTGGATGTCCAGGCCGCGCGCCGCGACATCGGTGGCCACCAGCACGGCGCAGCTCTGGTTGGCAAACTGGATAAGTATCTCGTCGCGCTCGCGCTGTTCCAGATCGCCATTGAGCGCATGGGCGCTGATGCCTTCGGCCCGCAGCCGTTCAACCAGGTCGTGGCTGCGTATCTTGGTATTGCAGAACGCCAGGGTGGATGACGGCCGGAAATGAGACAGCAAGGCCACCACGGCGTCCAGCCGGGCATCTTCGTCGATTTCGTAGAAGATCTGCTCGATGCGGCTGGCGTCGTGCTGCGCCTCGACTTTGACTTCGGCCGGGTTGCGCAGGAAGCGCGCGCTGAGCTTGCGGATGTTGTCGGGGTAAGTTGCCGAGAACATCAGCGTCTGGCGGCGCGGCGGACAATGCGACGCAATCGCGACGATGTCATCGTAGAACCCCATGTCGACCATGCGGTCGGCCTCGTCCAGCACCAGCGTGGTCAGCGCCGACAAGTCCAGGCTGCCGCGCTGCAGATGGTCTTGCACCCGGCCGGGCGTGCCCACCACCAGGTGCGCGCCGCGCGCCAGGGATTCGGCTTGCGGACGCGCCGCCGCGCCGCCGCACAGCGTCAGCACCTTGACGTTGGGAATCAGGCGCGCCAGGCGGCGCAGTTCCTGCGCGACCTGATCAGCCAGTTCGCGTGTCGGGCACAACACCAACGCCTGGGGCGCAAGCCGGTCGATATCAAGCTTTTGCAGCAGCCCCAGCCCGAAGGCCGCCGTTTTGCCGCTGCCTGTCTTGGCTTGCGCAATAACGTCGCGGCCTTCCAGGATCAGGGGCAGGCTCTGTGCCTGGATGGGCGTCATCCGGGTAAAACCCAGGCGCTGCAGGTTGTCCTGCAAGGCGGGGCCGAGAGCAAGCGCGGAAAAGGAGGTAGAAGTCACGAAACAAGGAAAAATCGGTGCCTGGAAATGGCCAACAGTGTAATCGCGCCGAGCCTGACAGCTGATAACCTTGAGAGCTTATACATTGAAGGCCGGCCTTCGGCAGACCGGCGTGGCGCTCTTGAACGGGACGGTTACATCTGATGGTCGCGATAAACAGATCTGCGTTGGCATGCACAGCCCTGGTGTTTTCCACTGTATGGCCGGCAATGGCCCAGCACCATGGTCACGGCCCCCGTGGCCACGCCGACAGCCAGGCCGGCCCGTACGCCGGCATGCAAGGCCGTGCGATCAAGGCGCTTTCTCCCCAGCAGACCGATGGCCTGCTCAACGGCCGAGGCATGGGCATGGCGATGCCGGCCGAACTCAATGGCTACCCCGGGCCCTTGCACGTGCTGGAGTTGGCCGCCGAACTCAAGCTATCTGATCTGCAAGCCGCGCGCACGCGCGAGCTGTATGCGGAAATGCTGAAAGATGCGCGGGCCGCCGGCCAGCAGGTGATCGACGCGGAACGCGAACTGGACGCGCTGTTCGCCGACAAGAAGGCTACCCGGGACAACGTGGCAGCGTCCACCGCCAAAGCCGCGGCAGCCCACGGCAGGTTGCGCGCAACCCACCTGCGGTACCACTTGAGCATGATGGAAATCCTGTCCGCCGGCCAAGTTGCCCAGTACGAGATGTTGCGCGGGTATTAGCGCCCTGCTCCTGCCCCGGGGCCAATGGGCAGGCACGGCACTTGCGACGCTCTGTCGGCACGCGGGCATGTCGCCCGATCATTCCACCCATTATGGAGAAGAGCATGGCCGACAAAGTGATCAAGGTACTGAACGACCTTATTGAAACGTCCAAGAACGGCGAAAAGGGCTTTGAGGCCGCCGCCGAAGACACTAAGAACGCCGAACTGCAGACCCTGTTCCGCAACCGGGCGCGCGACTGCGCGGCGGGCGCGGCCGAGCTGCAGACGCTGGTGGCGCAGTTGGGCGGCAAGCCCGAGGACAGCGGCACGGTGGCCGGCGCGGTGCATCGTGGCTGGACGAACCTGAAGGCCGCCGTGACCGGCCGCAGCGACACGGCCATTCTGGAAGAATGCGAACGCGGCGAAGACGTCGCCAAGGCGCAATATGCCGATGCGCTGAAGGAAGCGCTGCCGGAAAACATCCGTGCGGTTGTTGAACGCCAATACCAGGGCGTGCTGCGCAACCACGACCAGGTGCGCGACCTGCGCAACCGCTATAAGGCCGCAGAATAGTCGGCCCGATGCGCCCGGCCCCGAGCCGGGCGTTTCACGACGCTCGCAATGCGCGGGCTGTGCGGCAGACGTGCCGGATGGAGGGCTACCCTATCGGCGCGTTATCGAACAAAAAGCGAACGGTTGCCATCATGCGCGGCCGGTTCGTCGTGTTGATCGATGGTGTGTGCAGTACACGCATGTCCATCAAGAACACGTCGCCAGCGCTGCCGGCCATTTCCACCAGCGTCGTGTGCAAGTCACTCAAGCGCGCGATCAGATCGGGATCGCCCTGCTTGAGCGCATCGCGCAGGTCCGGGGCCGCCGCACCCATGCGGTGCGAACCCGCCAATGCCAGGGTGGCCCCGCCCCGCTGTGCAACGTCATCGATCAGAACGAACGCCTGTATGCCTGGCAGGCTGCCGGGCAGGGCGCCTTTTACGTCTACATGCCAGTTCAGGCGCTGCAGTGTCCAGTCACCCTGGCGCGGCGGGGACAGCAATAAGTGCGCGTCCTGGATTACTGCGGGCCGACGCCCGGCAAGCCCCGCGACTTCGCCAAGAAGCACTGGGGTGACCAATGCCTGATGCAGGCCCGGACACTGCGTCAATGACGACAGTTTCGCAATTTGCTGAAACGCCGGCATTGTGCGCAGCGACCTGGACAAACCCGGCGCGCCCGACAATCGCTTCCATTCCTCTTTCAATGCCTGACGCAGCGACGCCAGGTGCTTCGCGGAATAAAAACCGGGAAACCGCACGTAGCCATGCGTGGCAAAAAACTGGGCGATGGCAGGCGTCATAGCGGTTTCAGTCGTGGCAGCGAGCCGCGGGAACAGCGCGCGCCCCATTGCAGGCCCCCTAACCTATCTGCCACCACGCGGGCAGCAGCGCCTGCACCTCGGCGCGCCGGTAGCGGTCGTCGATCAGGTGCAGCACGCCGGTGTCGTTTTCGCTGCGGATGACCCGGCCGGCGGCCTGCACCACTTTCTGCAATCCCGGATACAGGTAAGTGTAGTCGTATCCCCGGCCGCTGCCGTAACGCTGGTCCATGGCCGCCTTGATCTCTTCGTTGACCGGGTTGACCTGGGGCAGCCCCAGCGTCGCAATGAAGGCGCCGATGAGCCGCTTGCCCGGCAGATCCACGGCTTCTGAGAAAACGCCGCCTAGCACGGCAAAACCGATGCCCGCGCCGTCGTCGGTGAAGCGCTGCAAGAACGCGGCGCGGCTGCCTTCGTCCATGCCGGGGGCCTGGGCCCAGACGGGGACGTGCGGATGGCGCTGCCGCAACAGGGCGGCGACTTGCTCGAGATATTGAAAGCTGCTCACAAAGACCAGGTAGTTGCCCGGGCGCTGGGCATACTGGCGGGCGATCAGGTCTGCAATGGGTTGCAACGAGCGCTCGCGATCGCGGTAGCGCGTAGATACACCGCGCGCCAGCCGCACGGTGAGCTGTTCGGGGCGAAACGGGCCTGCCACATCCATCCATGCGGTTTGGGCGGGCAGGCCCAGCGCGTCGCGATAATACTGCTGCGGATTAAGCGTGGCCGAGAACAGGACAGTGGCATGCGCGGCCGCGTACCGCGCCGCGAGGTAAGGCGCGGGCACGACATTGCGCACGCACAAGTTGGATGCCAAGGCCGATGGCCCGGCGCCGCCTGCCGCATGCTGATCGGCATCGAACAGCGCGTGCGAGCCGAATTGTTCGGCCAGGCGTATGAAATGCAGTGCGTCAAAGTAAAAACGCAGCAGCGGGTCGTCTTGCGGCAAGGGCGCGTGCCCCAGGTGTTCCGCGATCGCGGCGGCGGCTTTCTGCAGGGCGGCCAGGATGCCCGCCGGAACCGCGTCGTAGCGTTGGTAGGCGGCTGCCTGCTTGCGATTGAACGCCGCCCAGGCGCGCGAAACGCTGTCCAGGGGCTTGTGCAATGCCTTGGGCGCGGCGCGCCGGGCGGCCTTGAGGGCCGGCTGTGCAAGCTGCGCCGTATACATGCGGCGTGCACGGTCGACCAGGTTGTGCGCTTCATCGACCAGCACGGCCACCCGCCATTGGTGAGCCTGGGTCAGCGCATGCAACAAGGCGTGCGCGTCGTAGTAGTAGTTGTAGTCTGCCACGACCACATCGCTCCACCGCGCCAGTTCCTGCGCAAGGTAGTATGGGCAGACGTCGTGTTCCGTGGCGGCCGCGCGCACCGCGGGCCCATGCTGATTGGGCTGCGCCAACGCGGCGGCGCGCGCCTGGGGCAGGCGGTCGTAGAAGCCCTTGGCCAGCGGGCACGAATCGCCGTGGCAGGCTTTGTCGGGGTGGACGCAGACTTTGTCGCGGGCCTGCATGTCCAGCACGCGCAACACCGGACGCGGCAGCGACGCCTGCAGCGCGTCCAGCGCTTCGAGCGCCAGGCGCTTGCCCGCATTCTTGGCGGCCAGGAAAAACATCTTGTCGATGCGCCCTTCGGGCATGGCCCGCAGCGCCGGAAACACGGTGCCCAACGTTTTGCCGATGCCCGTGGACGCCTGCGCAAGCAGACAGCCGCCAGCCCGCACGGTGCGATAGGTGGCCACCGCCAGTTCGCGCTGGCCGGGCCGGAATTCGCCCGGAGGAAAACCCAGCGCCGCCAAGGCGTTGTCGCGCGCCTGCCGGTGCGCCAGCTCGGCGGCCGCCCAGGCCTGGAACAGGCCGCACTGCGTTTCGAAATAACCCTTCAGCCACGGGGCATCGCGTGTTTCGGACAGTACGGTTTCTTCTTCGGTGGCGACGTTAAAGTACACCAGCGCGATGCGCAGGGTTTGCAGGCTTCGCGCCTGGCACAGCAGGTGCCCATACATGCGCGCCTGTGCCCAATGCAAGGCGCGATGGTTGTCGCGCACACCCGATAAGTCGCCCCGGTAGGTTTTGATTTCTTCGAGCTGGTTCAGCTCCGGGTCGTACCCGTCGGCGCGGCCCCGCACCTGCAGGTTCTGGTAACGCGCCGACAAGCTGATTTCGGATTCATAGGCGGGGCCGCGCCGGCCCGTGACGACGGCGTGGCCGGCCACCCCTTCGGGGCCGGTAGGGGCGGGCGTGAAGCGCAGATCCAGGTCGCCGGCGCGGGCGGTGAATTCGCACAGGGCGCGCACTGCCACCGTGTAGTTCATGCAGACTCTTCCAGCCAGCGCACATGACACACCTGCGCCGGTATGTCGTGCAGTGCGCAATACTGCAGCCATCGCACCTGGTTGTCTTGGAGTTTGTCGCCCGGCC
Organism: Bordetella genomosp. 7; assembly: GCF_002261415.1. Lineage (NCBI taxonomy): Bacteria > Pseudomonadati > Pseudomonadota > Betaproteobacteria > Burkholderiales > Alcaligenaceae > Bordetella > Bordetella genomosp. 7. The sequence continues at coordinate 82,850 of NZ_NEVI01000020.1, forward strand.
CCTTTACCTCGATGAGCTCGTAGCGCTTTTGCGCCGGCCAGAAACGAACAAGATCCGGCAAGCCGGTGCAGTTGCTTCCGACGTTTTGCAGTATGCGCGTGAAGAACAGTTTCAGGTGTTGGGGCGGCAGGCAGCCCAGCGCCGTGTGCAGCAAGGGTTCGGACAGCGCGCCCCAGAAGACGAACGGCGACTGCACCCCTGCCTTGCCGGCATAGTTGTGGAGGATGACGTCGCGATAGCCGCCGGTGTCGAGTTGCGCAAGGCTGGTCGCGAACAACCCGGCGCGGCGCTGCGCGAAATCGGGCGCGTGCAGGTCGGCCGGGCCGCGCTGAAAGGGATGGAAGAACGCGCCAGGCACGGGCGCGAAAACGGCCTGCCAGCACAGCAGGCCGAACAAAGATGTGATGAGCGTATTTTCAACGTAGTACACCGGCGCGGTATCGCAGTGCAGGTGGTCGCGCGCAACGTGCTCGACGGGCTGCGGCCGGGCCGGACGCGGCAGCGTCAGATCCAGCCGGCGCGGCACGAGCCTGCCCGCCCTGGGGGCCGCGGGGTGGCCGGCGTTGCGCCGCAGGCGCGGCAACATGCGCGCCACCCGCTGGTGCTCTTCTTCGTTTTCGGGCGCGTCCAGTGCCTGCAGGGCCAGCCCCAGCGATTCGCGATGTTTGCCCATGCGTTCCAGAACGCGGATGCGCCGGTGGCGTGCGCCCGGATATTGGCAATGCTGGTACACCTGGAGCGCCGCCTGCCAGTCTTGCGCGCGTTCGCAGGCCTGGCCCACGCGCATCAGCGTCTTGGCCCGGCGTTGTTCGATCCAGGGGTTGGCACTGGCGCATGCCTGGATGTGGGGCAAGAGCCCGGCGGGCGGCGCGCCGTCTTCCAGCGCCTGGCGGCAGGCGTGCAGGGCAAGGTATCGGTCGACGTCGTCGCGATTTTGGAATGCGCGCGCGGCGGCATCAAAGGGAACCGCTTCGTACTGGAAAATGCCCAGGTCGGCCAGGACGAATTCCGACCAGTCCTGGTGCAAGTTGCCGAAGAACATCAGGCGCAGGCGATCGCAGCATTCGCCGAGCATGAAGCGCCAGGCGGGTTCCCAGGAAGGCCCGCACCATTGCGCGCAGGTGCGCGGCTGGTCATGGCGCGCGCGCAGGGTTTCGAGCAGGTCGGACTTGCGCGCGGATGCGGGCGCCTGCCCGGCAAAGATGGCCCGCAGCTCTGGCAAGGTGCAAAGGCCGAAGAGCTCGTCGAGCGTCATGGGCGCGGCGGCGTCCAGCCAGCCCCGTTGCGCCAGGGCAGCGGCGGCCGCGGGCACGTCCGGGATTTCTTCGTACACCAGCCGACTGGCGCGAAACCATGGGCCGCGCCGCATCGCCATGCGCACGAACAGCGCCTGCGCGGGCTGGGAAAGCATGGCGAACTGGCGAAGAAAGTCGTGCTCGGCGGGGTCGAGCAAGTCCGCGCAGCGGCTGGCCACGACTTGCAGCGCGCGCTGGAAGTTGTGCAGGTAGTAAAAGCGGTGGGGCGGCAGCATGGCGGCCGAAGAGCTGGATAAATGTCCAGTTATAGTACCAAACCGGGCATGGGCGCGGACAAGAGTCGGCGGTGTCAGGCACCTTCGGAGCCTGACACCCCACACGCCACAGACAGCCCCTCGATAAGCCAGGCCGCCCGCTACCCGGTGTCTGACTCCAAAGGTGTCAGACACCGCTGCGATACAGCCCAGGTGACCCCGATGAGCCAGGCCGGCCCTCCACGCGGAGGCTGACCCAAAGGTGTCAGACGGAACCTGCTGCGTTATTCGTCGCCCAGCGGTACGCCGGGCGCAGACGCCGAGCGGCTGCCTGGCAGGGGCAGGCAGCTTTGCGGGTGGTACGTGTGAACCAGCGAGAACTTCACGCGGTCGGTGCCGTTCTGGCGGGCGGCATGCAGAGTCCGGCAATGAAAGAACACCACGTCGCCAGGCGCCAGTTCGGGGCAGACCGCCTGCTGGATCCAGCGCCGGTTTTCCGGTAGTTCATCCCTGAAGAATTTTTTCTCGTCGAACTGCTCGGCAGAATAAGACGCCGTGTGCGAGCCCGGGATGAAGTACAACCCGCCGTTTTCGGCGGTTTCCGGCCCCAGCGCCAGCCACACCGACACCAGCTCGGGCTGGCTGAACGACCAATAGCGGATGTCCTGGTGCCAGCCCGTAAGGCTGCCATACGCGGGATGCTTGGTCATCACGCAGTTGTGATGCACGGTGGACAGCACAGGCGTTTCGCCGAAGTACGCGCGCAGCCAGGCGGCCACGGCGGGCGACGTAGCCCACGCCTTGAACTGCGGGCCACGGCCAAAGGCGCCCAGCAGGCGCCTTGCGGTGGCCCCGCCCGGCGCCTGGCGCGACGGTGGCGCGCCAGGGTACTGCAGATCGGCTTCGTACTCGATGGGCCCGGCCTGGCTGGCCAATTGGCGCTCGGCTTCGTCGCGCAGCGCCGTGACCACTGCGGCAGGCGCGAATTGCCGTACTACGACATAGCCCTGCCGACGCAGAGTGGCCAATTGCTCGGCCACGCATGATGCAGACATTCTCAACCTCGGGAAGATGTAAGCCCGTACACGTTATGCCCGCCCAACGGGCGGATATCAATTGTCGCCCGATTCCGCGGCCGGCTGCAGCCGGGCCGCGTCACGCTCTTGCTCGACATTGCGCACCCATTCGCGCCACACCGCAACCAGCAGCGCCATCAGCACCGGCCCGACGAACAGGCCGACGATGCCCATGGTTTTTACGCCGCCCACCAGCCCGAAAAAAGTGGGCAGGAACGGCAGTTTGACCGGCCCGCCCACCAGGCGCGGGCGCAGCGTCTTGTCGACAATGAACAGTTCAATGGTGCCCCAGGCAAACAGCGCCAGCCCCGCCACCAGGTGCCCCGACCCCACCAGGTACAGCGAAACCAGGGTGAACGACAGCGGAGCCCCGCCGGGAATCAGGGCCATGAAGCCCGTTACCACGCCCAGCAGCACGGGCGACGGCACGCCCGCCAGCCAGTATGCAATGCCGAGCACCACGCCCTCGCCCGCGGCGATCAGGCTCATGCCGGTAACGGTGGACCCCACCGTGGCGGGCACCACCCGCGAGAAACGCTGCCAGCGCGCAGGCAGGATGCGCTCGCCCAGTACGTCCAGCTGCGCGATCATGCGGTCGCCGTCTTTGTAGACGAAAAACAGTGTGATCAGCATGAAGACCACGCTGAGCAGCAGCTGGAATGCGTTGCCGGTGGCCGACAGGACCATGCGATAGATGTTGCCCAGGTGTTCGCCGCTGACCATCTCGACCATGGCGCCCAGGGCATGCGGCTCGCCCAGGTAGGTCTGCCAGTACACCGCCAGGCGCGGCCCTACGCCGGGCAACGAAGATATCCAGTCCGGCACGGCCACTCCGTAGCGGTTGGCCGCCAGCGCCCACGCGAAAAAATTGCTGGCCTCTTTCACGGCGTATGTCAGGGCCAGCGTCAGCGGAATGATCAGTATCAGAATGACGCCCAGCAGCATCACCGTCGCCGCGGGAATCGTGCGCCCGCCGCACCGGTCGACGACGCGCCGGAACACGGGCCAAGTGGCCAGCCCGATGATCAGCGCGGCCAGGGCGGGAACGAGGAAACCGCTGAGAAAATACGCACCCGCCAGCAGCACCAGCAGAAGGAGCCAACGGGCAATCAGGTATGCGGGTAGGACGGGCTGCTGCATATAGCGGGACAAAGCTGCGTGGAAGCGACGCACAAATATACAGTAAGGCCGCCGCCGCCCGTCCGGCGACAGCCCTTGCGCAGCTTGCGCGAGCGCGTCGATACGAGCCCGGCGGGCCCGCTACAGCACGTATTCGGCTTCCACGGAACGGCCCAGCCGGGTGGCGCGCTCGGCGGCCGGGGTGAGCTCGGGCTTGCCGATATCCGCGCAGGGTTCGGAACCATCGCCGCCGTTCAGCAGCGGGCAGCGCGAGAACAGTTCGGCGACCCAATCCGAAAACACCCGCACTTTGGGCGACAGCTGCCGGCTTTGCGGATACAGCAGCGATATGGGCACCGAACGCGGCTTCCACTGCGGCAGCACTTCGATCAACTCGCCGGCCTGCAAGTGCGGCAGCGCCATGAAGCGCGCCGTCTGCACGAGCCCGAAGCCCTGCAGCGCGCAGGCCAGGTGGGCGCTCCAGTCGTTGACAGACACGCAGCCGGGCACATCGACTTCGCGGGTCTTGCCATCGATGACGAAGTCCCAATTGCAGTTGCGGCCCGACCGGCTCGAAAAGTAATGCACGGCGTAGTGATTCTGCAGGTCTTCTATCGTATGCGGCATGCCGCGGCGCGCCAGATACGAAGGCGCCGCGCAGGTCAGCGCCTGGAACGTGCCGATGCGGCGGGCCACCAGGCTGGAATCTTCGAGTTCGCCGCCGCGGATCACGCAGTCAACGGCTTCCTGGACCATATCGACGCGGCGGTCGCCCATGCCTATCACCAGTTCGACATCCGGATAGCGCGTGTGGAATTCGCACAGCGCCGGAATGAGGATCAACCGCCCGATGCTGGCGGGCACATCGATGCGCAGCTTGCCCTGGGGGCGCAAGGCGGCGTCCTGGAAGCAGGCTTCGGTTTCCTCGACCTCGGCCAGGATGCGCGTGCAATGTTCGTAGTAAGCGGCGCCGTCGGGGGTAAGGCTGATGCGGCGTGTGGTGCGATTGAGCAGCCGCACGCCCAGGCGTCGCTCGAGGTTCTGAATGGCGGTGGTGACGGTCGTGCGCGGCAGGGCCAGGCTGTCGGCCGCGCGCGTGAAGCTGTTGGCGTCGACAACGCGCACGAAGACCTGCATTGCCTGAAAGCGGTCCATGGTCGTGTCCTGGATGAGCAAAAAAGAGAAAGTGCGCTCAGCATAACGCGGTTTTTGCCGAGATTGTTCGTCTGGGCCGACTAGTGTTGACGATTTATCTGTGTTTATCCCTTAAGGGAAAACACTCAAAATGCAATCGCTCTGACATGGCCGATAGCCGCAACCGACGTCCAAACACGCCGGCAGCCGGCTCCCGGAATCGCATTTTCCGCTGCGCCGGCCAAATGTCCCCATTTAATTCAAGGAAACACCATGATTGTTTCGCGCCAACGTATTGTATTGGCGGTCGTCGCGGCCCTGTTGATTGCAGGCGGCAGTTACAGCTTGCTGGCCACCCCCGAAGGCAAGGGCGCTGCCCAGGCCCAGTCCGCGCCGGCGGCCGCCGCGGTGGATGTCGCCCCCGCCCTGGGAAAGCGCATCGTTGACTGGCAGGATTATTCCGGCCGGCTGGAAGCCATCGACCGCGTGGAAATCCGCCCGCTGGTGTCCGGCACCCTGATGGCCGTGCATTTTCAGGATGGCAGCCTGGTCAACAAGGGCGACCCCCTGTTCACCATAGACCCGCGCCCGTATGCAGCCGAAGTCAGCCGTGCGCAGGCGCAATTGGCCGCGGCGCGCGCGCGGGTGGCCTTCACGGCATCGGAACTGGCCCGGGGCAAGCGCCTGCTGGCCGAGAACGCTATCGCCCGGCGCGACTTCGAGTCCAAGCGCAATGATGCGCGCGAAGCCGAAGCCAACCTGAAGGCGGCCGAGGCGGCCCTGGAGACGGCGCAGTTGAACCTGGGCTACACCGAAATCGTGGCGCCGGTGGCCGGGCGCGTGTCGCGCGCCGAAGTCACCGAAGGCAATGTGGTGGCCGCTGGCGCAAACTCGGTGCCGCTGACCACGCTGGTGTCGGTATCGCAGATGTACGCGTCATTCGACGTGGATGAGCAGGCTTACCTGAAGTATGTCAGCCCGGCGCGGATGGCCGGTGCGCAGGTTCCCGTGCAATTGGGCCTGGCCAACGAAGCAGGCTATGCGCGCGAAGGCGTGCTGCACTCAGTGGACAACCGTATCGACACCTCGTCGGGCACGATCCGCGTGCGCGCCGTGTTCAACAACGCCGACGGCTTGCTGGTGCCCGGCATGTATGCGCGCATTCGCCTGGGCAGCACCCAGCCGCACGATGCCGTGCTGGTTCAGGAACGGGCCATCGGCACCGACCAGGACAAGCGCTTCGTGCTGGTGGTGGACAACAACAACCGCACGGCCTACCGCCAGGTGGCGCTCGGCGCAGCCCAGGGCAACCTGCGCGTCATCACCAGCGGCCTGCAGGCAGGCGAGCGCATCGTGGTCAACGGGCTGCAGCGTGTGCGCCCCGGGGAAATGGTCGCTCCCAATCTCGTGTCCATGGATACGGCGCCGGCCGCTGTACAGACCGCCGCGGCCAACTTGAAATAGCCCTCGGAAGCCGAGCATGAATATTTCCAAATTCTTCATCGACCGCCCGATTTTCGCGGGCGTGCTGTCGGTGGTGGTGCTGCTGGCCGGCCTGTTGGCCATGTTCCAGCTGCCCATTTCCGAGTATCCGGAAGTGGTGCCGCCTTCGGTGGTGGTGCGCGCGCAGTATCCCGGCGCCAACCCTAAAGTGATCGCGGCCACGGTGGCCTCGCCGCTGGAAGAATCGATCAACGGCGTCGAAGACATGCTGTACATGCAGTCGCAGGCCAATAGCGACGGCAACCTGGCTGTGACGGTGCACTTCAAGCTGGGGGTGGACCCGGACAAGGCGCAGCAATTGGTGCAGAACCGCGTGGCGCAGGCGCTGCCGCGCCTGCCGCCCGACGTGCAGCGCCTGGGCGTTACCACCACCAAGAGCTCGCCGACACTGACGCTGGTGGTGCACCTGATTTCGCCTGACGACCGCTACGATATTACGTACCTGCGCAACTATGCCGTGCTGAACATCAAAGACCGGCTGGCGCGCATCGGTGGCGTCGGCGAAGTGCAGATATGGGGTTCCGGCAGCTACTCGATGCGCGTATGGCTCGATCCGCAGAAGGTTGCCCAGCGCGGGCTGACCGCCACCGACGTGGTCAATGCCATCCGCGAACAGAACGTACAGGTGGCCGCCGGCGTGATCGGCGCGTCGCCCACGCAAGGCGATGTGCCTATGCAGTTTTCAGTCAACGCGCAGGGCCGCCTGCAGGATGAAGTGGAGTTCGGCAACATCATCCTGAAGTCGTCGCCCGATGGCGCGGTGACCCGCCTGTCTGACGTGGCGCGCATCGAACTGGGCGCGCAAGAATATGGCCTGCGTTCGCTGCTGAACAACAAGCCGGCCATCGGCATGGGCATCATGCAGTCGCCGGGCGCCAATGCGCTGGATGTGTCGGCGCAAGTGCGCGAAGCCATGAAGGAACTGTCGGCGGATTTTCCGCCGTCGGTCGAATACCGCATTGAATACGACCCCACGCAGTTTGTGCGCGCCAGCATCAAGGCGGTGATCACCACGCTGCTGGAAGCCATTGCGCTGGTGGTGCTGGTGGTGATCGTGTTCCTGCAGACCTGGCGCGCATCGATTATTCCGCTTCTGGCGGTGCCGGTTTCCATTGTGGGCACGTTTTCGCTGCTGCTGATGTTCGGCTATTCGATCAACGCGCTGTCGCTGTTCGGCATGGTGCTGGCCATTGGCATTGTGGTGGATGACGCCATCGTGGTGGTCGAGAACGTAGAACGCAATATCGCGGCCGGGCTCACGCCGCGCGATGCCACCTACCGGGCCATGCGCGAGGTAAGCGGCCCCATCATCGCCATCGCCTTGACGCTGTGCGCGGTGTTCGTGCCGCTGGCGTTCATGACGGGCTTGTCGGGACAGTTCTACAAGCAGTTCGCCATGACCATCGCCATTTCGACGGTGATCTCGGCCTTTAATTCCCTGACGCTATCCCCGGCGCTGTCCGCCCTGCTGCTCAAGGGCCACCACGACAGGCCGGACATGCTGACGCGCGGCATGAACAAGGTGTTTGGCGGATTTTTCAACTGGTTCAACCGGTTCTTCGGGCGCGCGTCGGACTCATATGCCACGGGAGTCACCCGCGTGATCCGCCACAAGGGTGGCGCCATGGCGGTGTACGCCGCGCTGCTGGCGGCCACGGTAGGCATTTCGTATATCGTGCCCGGCGGGTTCGTGCCGGCGCAGGACAAGCAGTACCTGATCGGCTTTGCCCAGCTGCCCAACGGCGCATCGCTGGATCGCACCGAAGATGTGATACGCCGCATGTCGGACATCGCCATGCAAGAGCCCGGCGTGGAAAGCGCCATTGCTTTTCCCGGCTTGTCGATCAACGGGTTCACCAACAGTTCCAGTGCCGGCATCGTATTCGTGACGCTCAAGCCTTTTGCCGAACGCGACAGCGCCGGCCTGTCGGGCGACGCGATCACGGCAAGCCTGAACGGCCAGTTCGGGGCGATCAAGGACGCCTTCATCGCGGTGTTTCCGCCGCCGCCGGTGATGGGGCTGGGCACCATGGGCGGCTTCAAGCTGCAGATCGAAGACCGTTCGGCCCTGGGCTACGCAGAGCTGGACAAGGCGACGCAGGCATTCCTGGAAAAGGCGCGCCAGGCGCCTGAACTGGGCCCCACGTTCACCAACTATCAGATCAATGTGCCGCAGCTCGATGTGGATCTTGACCGGGTGAAGGCCAAGCAGCTGGGCGTGCCCGTGACTGAAGTGTTCGATACGCTGCAGATTTACCTGGGCTCGATGTATGTGAATGACTTCAACCGCTTTGGCCGGGTGTTCCAGGTGCGTGCCCAGGCCGATGCGCCGTATCGCTCGCACCCCGACGACATCCTGCAGCTGAAAACGCGCAGCGAAACCGGCCAGATGGTGCCGTTGTCGGCGCTGGTGGACGTGAAGCAGACGTTCGGCCCCGAAATGGTGGTGCGATACAACGGCTTTACCGCCGCCGACATCAACGGCGGGCCGGCGCCCGGCTATTCGTCGGACCAGGCCCAAGACGCGGCCGAGCGCATCGCGGCCGAGACCCTGCCGCGCGGCATCAAGTTCGAATGGACCGACCTGACTTACCAGCAGATCCTGGCAGGCAACGCGGGCATATGGGTGTTTCCCATCAGCGTGCTGCTGGTGTTCCTGGTGCTCGCCGCCTTGTACGAAAGCCTGACGCTGCCGCTGGCGGTGATATTGATCGTGCCCATGAGCATTCTGGCCGCGCTGACCGGGGTATGGCTCACGCAGGGCGACAACAACATCTTCACGCAGATCGGCCTGATGGTGCTGGTGGGGCTGTCGGCCAAGAACGCCATTCTGATCGTGGAGTTTGCGCGCGAGCTGGAAATCCAGGGAAGCAGTCCGCTCGACGCGGCTATCGAAGCCAGCCGCCTGCGCCTGCGGCCGATCCTGATGACGTCGATCGCCTTCATCATGGGCGTGGTGCCGCTGGTGCTGTCTACCGGCGCCGGCTCGGAAATGCGGCAGGCGATGGGCGTGGCGGTGTTCTTCGGCATGCTGGGCGTGACGCTGTTCGGGCTGTTCCTGACGCCGGTGTTCTACGTGCTGCTGAGGTCGATGAGCTCGCGCAAGCTGCACTCGGCCACCCATCACGAGGCGCCCGTCCCCGCGCCGCATGCGGGCCATTGAAGAGAGCATGACCATGAAGCACTTATTGACACGTTCGTCCGCGCTGCTGCCCTTGCTGCTGTTGTTGGCCGGCTGCGCGGTGGGCCCCGAGTACCAGCGGCCGCAGGTCGACACGCCGGCCGCCTACAAAGAGGCGCTGCCCGCCCATGAAGCGGGCAGCTGGAAAACCGCGCAGCCCGCCGAAGAGGCCCTGCGCGGCGAATGGTGGAAGCTGTTTGGCGACCCGACGCTGAACGCGCTCGAGGCAGAGGCGCAACAGGCCAATCACAACCTGCAAGCCGCCGCGGCCCGTCTCAAGCAGGCGCGCGCCCTGCTGGGCACGGCGCGATCCGGGCTGTTTCCGACGGTGGACGCGGGTTTCGGGCCAACGCGCCAGCGCCCGTCGCCGGCCTCGCAGGGGCTGGCCGACGACGCCTCGGCCGACACCACCACACTGTGGCGCGCCCAGGTGGGGGTGGCATACGAGGCCGACCTGTTCGGCCGTGTGGCATCGACCGTGGACGCGGCCACCGCAGACGTGCAGCAGAGCGAGGCCTTGTACCGTTCGGTGTTGCTTGCCTTGCAGGCGGACGTGGCCGAAGCCTATTTCCAGGTGCGCGAGCTTGACGCCGGCCTGCAGTTATACCGGCAGACGGTGCAATTGCGCAGCGAAACGCTCGACCTGATCCAGCGCCGCTACGACGCCGGAGACATCAGCGAACTGGACCTGGCGCGGGCGCGGTCGGAACTGGAATCGGCACGCGCCGAAGCGCTGGGCTTCGAGCGCCGCCGCGCTACAGCCGAACACGCGCTGGCCGTGCTGTTGGGCAGGACACCGGCCGAATTCAGCCTGCCCGCCCAGCCGCTGACGCGGGTGTCGGTGAGCATACCGGCCGGGCTGCCGTCCGCGCTGCTTGAGCGCCGTCCGGACATTGCGGCCGCCGAACGCGCGATGGCCGCGGCCAATGCGCGCATCGGCGCCGCCCAGGCGGCATTCTTCCCGCGCCTGGATATTACGGGAGCAGCAGGGTTCGAATCATCCGAACTGGGCAACCTGTTCCAGTGGTCCAGCCGTACCTTCCTGCTGGGCCCGCTTGTGGGCGCAGCGCTGTCGCTGCCGATCTTTGATGGCGGCCGCCGCCAGGCGGGGCTGGACCGGGCCCGCGCGGCGTACGAAGAAGATGTGGCGAACTATCGGCAAACCGTGTTGAACGCATTCCGCGAAGTGGAAGACAACCTGTCGAACCTGCGCATTCTGTCGAACCAGACACAGGCACAGGATGCGGCCCTGCAGGCGTCGCAGCGCGCGGCACGCATTTCGCATGTGCAGTATGAGGAAGGGTCGATCAGCTATCTGGATGTGATCGAGGCCGACCGCACCGTCCTTGCGCAGCAGCGTGTATCGGTGCAGCTCGACGGCGAACGCGCCCGCTCGGCCGTCCGGCTCGTGCGCGCGCTGGGCGGCGGCTGGGACACCCCGCTGGCGCCAGCATTGGCGCAACGCTGACGGCAAGGGATGCGCGGGAGGGTGTCTGACACCTGGCGGAGTCAGACACCTGTAGGCTGTCTTGAATGGGACGGGCTTGGTGTCCGGGAGATGGCCTGGGTGTCTGACTCCGAAAGGTGTCAGACACCTGTAGGCTGTCTTGAATGGGACGGCCTGGCGTCCGGGAGATGGCCTGGGTGTCTGACTCCGAAAGGTGTCAGACACCGACGGGTACACCTAGCTGGCGCCCGCATTCGCGCAACGATGACGGCAAGGGGTGCGCGGGGGTGTCTGACACCTGGCGGAGTCAGACACCTGTGGGCTGTCTTGAATGAGACGGGCCTGGCGTCCGGGAGATGGCCTTGGTGTCTGAGGAGACGGCCTGGGTGTCTGACTCCGAAGGTGTCAGACACCGACGAATGTGGGGTGGCAACGGGGTTGCCGCTTTCAGCTGAGCGCGTTCGCCGCGGCGTGACTGATGTTGTTGTTCTTGCGCACTGGTTTCGATTTGCCTGGAGTCGTCCATAATGTGGCGTCATGCCCGCCTCTTTCAATACCGCTGTGCCCGACGCTGCTACGGCTCCAGGCCGGGCACGGCTGTTTTTTGCGTTATGGCCTGGGCCAGGACTGGCCGCCACGCTGGCAGGCTGGGCCGCACAAGCCCAGGCCGCCTGCGGCGGTCGCGCCATGCGGCCCGATACCTTGCACCTGACCTTGGCGTTTTTGGGCGCGGTCGACGCTGACCGGGTGCCCGACCTGGTGGCCCAAACCCTGAGCCAGCCCGCGTTGCCGGGCCGCATCACCCTGGACCGGTACGGCGTGTTCCGCCGCCAGGGCATCGTGTGGGCCGGCCCTGCGGACCCGCAGGCCGCGCTGCAGAACACCTACGACCGCCTGTGGGACTGGCTGGAACCCATGGGTTGGCGTAGGCCGGCCCAGGCTTTCCGGCCGCACGTCACCTTGCTGCGGCGCGCCAGCCAGCTGGACAACCTGCCGCCCGCGCCGCCGCCGGCGAACTGGGCCTACGACGGCTATGTGCTGGTGCAGTCGCGCCCGCAGAACGGCGTCGCAAACTATCAGGTGCTGGCCCGCTCGCCGGGCTGACGCCGCATGGCACAATCTAGACCCCATCCTGCCTGTACAGCCCACATGCTGATCCTGCTTGACCAAGATGGCGTGCTGGCCGATTTCGAGCACGCTTTCATCGACGCCTGGCGCGAGCGCCACCCCGATATCGAGCCGGTGGCATACGAAGACCGCCGCGCTTTCCATATCCTGGAAGACTACCCGGCCGAGCTGCGCCCGCGTGCCGAAGCCATCTATACGTCGCCGGGCTTCATCAGAAATCTGCCCCCGGTACCCGGCGCGGTCGAGGCCTACCACGCGCTGCTCGGCCTGGGCATGGACGTGCGCATCTGCACGTCGCCCCTGCGGCAGTTCGAGAATTGCGTGGCCGAGAAATTCCTATGGGTCGAACGACACCTGGGGCGCGCGGCCACCGAGCGCATGGTGCTCACGCGCGACAAGACGCTGGTGCGCGGCGACCTGCTGATCGATGATCGGCCCAGTATCAACGGAGCGGTGCCGCCCAGCTGGCGCCATATCGTGTACGACGCTCCCTATAACCGCCACGTTGCCGACCGCCCGCGGCTGACCTGGGCCAATTGGCGCAACGTACTGGCGGGCGAACTGTATCGCGCCGACCGATAGCGCCAGGCGCAGGCCGCCCCGCCGCCCAGGCAGCGGCACAAAATGTAGCGCCACAAGTTCAAAAAAGCCGCTATTCTGGCCTTCGCAACATGCCCGCGTCGGGCCGCCTTGCGCGGGCGCCGGCGCCTGCATCGCCAAGGAGACCGAGCCATGAATCTGCACCGCCTGCTCAAGCAGCGCCAGGCCGACCACAAGCCGCTACGTGTCGCACTATTGGGCGCGGGCAAGTTCGGATCCATGTTTCTCAGCCAGGCGCGCCGCACCCCCGGCATCCAGCTGGTTGCCGTCGCCGACCTGCAACCGGACCGCGCGCGCGCGGCCATGACGCGGGTGGGATGGCCTGCCGATGCCTTGCGGGCCGCCAGCCCGCAGGATGCGATGCGCTCGGGGCGGGTGTATTTCACCAACGACGCGGCGTCGGTTATCGCCAGCCCCGAGGTCGAAATCGTGATCGATGCCACCGGCCAGCCCGCCGCCGGCATCAGCCACGTGCTGGCCTGCTGCGAACACGGCAAGCACATCATCATGGTCAACGTAGAAGCCGATGCCCTGGCCGGCCCGCTGCTGGCGCGCCGCGCACGCGAGGCCGGCATTGTCTATTCGCTGGCCTACGGCGACCAGCCCGCGCTGATCTGCGAAATGATCGACTGGGCCCGCGCCAGCGGCTTTGAAGTGATCGCGGCGGGCAAAGGCACGAAATACCTGCCCGAGTTCCATACCTCTACCCCCGATACCGTATGGCCGTACTACGGCTTTACCGACGAAATGGTGGCGGCCGGCGACTTCAATGCCCAGATGTTCAACAGCTTTCTGGACGGCACCAAAAGCGCCATCGAAATGGCCGCAGTGGCCAACGCCACGGGGCTGCGGCCGGCGCCTTCGGGCCTGCATTTTCCGCCCTGCGGCGTGGACGACCTGGCGCGCGTGCTGCGCCCGCGCGAAGACGGCGGCATGTTGCACCATCGCGGGCAGGTAGAAGTGATTTCGTCGTTGGAACGCGACGGACGCCCTGTGTTCCGCGACCTGCGCTGGGGGGTATACGTGACGCTGGCAGCCGACAGCGACTATGTGCAGCGATGCTTCAAAGAATACGGCCTGATCACCGACCCCAGCGGCAACTATGCCGCCATGTACAAACCCTACCACCTGATCGGCCTGGAGCTGGGCATCAGCGTGGCAAGCGTGGGGCTGCGGCACGAGCCTACCGGGTCCGCGTCGGGATGGCACGCCGATGTGGTGGCCACGGCCAAGCGCGACCTGCCCGCCGGCCAGGAACTGGATGGCGAAGGCGGCTATACGGTGTACGGCAAGCTCACGCCGGCACGCGATTCGCTGCATGATGGCTTCTTGCCGCTGGGGCTGGCACACAAGGTAAGGCTCAAGCGTCCGGTACGGCAGTCGCAGCCGATACGGTGGCATGACATCGAGTTCGATGAGCATGCGCCGGCAGTGCGGTTTCGGCGCGAGATGGAAAAGTTGTTTGCCTAGACGCGCTGTGCCGCGAAGCGCGGCAGGTGGTGTCACACAGCGCCGTTCAAAGGTGTCTGACACCCAAAGGGAGTCAGACACCTGGCTCGAGCTGGTCCGCCCCTGCAACGGTGCCCGCAAAGGTGCCTGACACCCTTTGGTGTCAGACACCTGATCAGCTGATTCGCCCCCGGAAGTTCAAATGGTGAAATTCCCCTGCCCGCAGCTATGGGCAGGCCCGCGGCGCGCCGATATGCTGGACTTCGATCCGGCGGCGTGCGTCGCCGCCATGTCTTTCAAGTAGGCCCGCCATGCCCGACCAGCGCATTGAACTGAATCACCAGATGCTGCACGACGGTTTCGTCGTGGAAGTGCAGGAAAAAATCGAGCTGCTGCTGCAGGATCCCGCCGCCATCGAACAACTGCGCCTGCTGTGGCAGCAAGCGCCCGTGATGGTGTTCCGGCGCCAGTCTATCGAAGAGCACGAGCAGGTGCAGTTCAGCCAGCAATTCGGCGCCTGCGAGGTCATCGCCCGCAAAGACATTCTTTCGCCCTACCACGACGAGATCATCTATTTCAGTACGCTGCGCTATGCCGACGGACGCGGCGTGGGCGGCTTCGCAGGCGGCGACGACGTGGCCTGGCATTCCGACCAGACCTTCATGCGCGAGCCGGCCACCGGCGCCATGCTGTACGGGGTGGAAGTGCCCAAGGGCGGCGGCGACATCTACTGGGCCAACCAATACGCCGCCTGGGAAAGCCTGCCGCGCGACATCCAGGCGCTTATCGACGGCCGCGCCGGCATCTATCGCTATGCCAAGCGCATGGCGATCATGAACCCCCTGGAGCTCAAAAAAGACGCCAAACAGGCCAACGCGATGCTGAGCCTTCCGGATGCCAGCCATCCTGTCGTGCTGACCCACCCCATCACGGGCCGCAAGGCGCTGTACGCGGACCCGACCACGCTGGTGTCGATAGACGGCCTGAGCGAGGCCGAGAACGAGCGTGTGCTGCCGCTGCTGTTTGAAGCGGGCAGCCGCCCCGAACTCGTGTACCGGCACAAGGTGCACAACGGCGACCTGATCATGTGGGACAACGGCTGCACCATGCACCGGCGCGATGAAATGCGGCTGGACCAGCCACGCCTGATGAAACGCACGACCTTCCGCCTGTCGCCGCAAGCCTATTGCGTGCCGCACTAACCCTGGACTGCCAAAGGAACCGCAAGTGAATCGATCCCTAGTCTATCTGCGCGTCAACCGCGTGGACGCCGCCGTATGCGCGCAGGCGCGCGAGGTCAGCGTGTCTGACCTGCACGAGGCCGAGCACGCTGCGGGCCGTCGCGGCCTGATGTCCAGCCGCATGCGCCCGGTGGTGCCCGGCATGCGCATCGCCGGCCCGGCGGTCACCGCCTACTGCGCGCCTGGCGACAACCTGATGATGCACCGCGCGCTGTACCTGGCGCAGCCGGGCGATGTGCTGGTGGTCGTGTGCGAACCCGCCGTCTCGGGCGCCCAATGGGGCGACATGGCGGCGCGCTATGCATTGAAGAAGGGCCTGGCCGGCATTGTGGTGCAGGGCAGCGTGCGCGACACGGATATGCTGCGCGAACTGGGCAGCCCCACCTGGGCCACCCATATCTGCCCGTCGCACCCGGACAAGTCGGGGCACGGACGCGTCAACGCGCCGCTGGTCTGCGACGGCGCCCCCGTGTCGCCGGGCGACCTGATCGTGGCCGACGGTGATGGCGTGATCTGCGTGCCTCGCGAACACGCGGCCCAGTCGGTAGAGCGCGCGCTGGCGCGCATGCGCAAAGAAGACGCAGCCGCGATCGAGGTCGCCAATGGCGCGGCGGTCTGGGACCTGAGCGGCGCAGCGGCCAGCTACGCGCAGATGGATATCGAGGAAATCGACGCGGCCTTCGACGATCCGCGCTGACCCGCCCGCGTCGGCACGCGCCTGGCGCCGCCGGCGCGGCGGTGCCAGGCGCGTGCCTGCCTACATTCGTCGCGCGAAAAAATCCAGGAAGCAGGCGATCCGGCGTGCAAGCTGGGTGTTGCGGTAGTACACCGCATGCACCGGCTGGACGTGATCGGTGTGTGCGTCCTCCAGCAGCCGGACCAGCCGCCCCGCGGCCACGTCGGCATCTGCCATGAATTCCGAAAAGCAACCGATGCCTGCGCCGTGGATAGCCAGCTGGCGCAACGTCTCGCCGCTGGAGGCGGCCAGCGTGGGCACGATGGCGAGTTCGCTGCCGCCGGCGTGGCGCAGCGGCCAGACGTTCAGGCTTTCCGGCTGGGTAAAACCCAGCAATTCGTGCCGCTGCAGGTCTTCAACACTGCATGGCGTGCCGCGCCTGACCAGGTAGGCGGGGCTTGCCAGCACCCACCGGCGAGCCGGCCTGAGCGGCCGGGCGTGCAGGCTGGAATCGGCCAACGTCCCCACTCTTAATGCAATATCGGTGCGGTGCTCTACCAGATCGACGATACGGTCGTTACTGGTCAGCTCCAGTGAAATTTCGGGATACTGGGCGCGGAAGTCGGCGATATGCGGCGCAACACAGTGCAGCATCACGGGCACCGAGGCGTCCACGCGCAGCCGGCCCGATGGCTGCTGGTGACGGATACGCATGCATTCCTCGGCATCGTCCAGGCTGGCCACGATCTCGCGCGCCCGCTTCAGGAACAACTGCCCTTCTTCAGTCAGTTCCATCCTCCGTGTGGTGCGCGCCAGCAAAGTCACCCCCAGTTGAGACTCCAACCGCGACAGGCCCCTGCTGACGCCGGACGCGGTTTGCCCCAGCAACTCGGCCGCGCCGCTGAGGGTGCCGGTGTCCACCACCGCCAGAAACACACGCAAGGCGTCAGAATTCAAGGGCATTATTGACTCAAAAGCAAAGGTGATATGACCAGGAGAGTATTTTTCTCAAAAATAAGGCGGCGCACAATGCGGCATCGGGGTAAACCCCAACGTTTCAAGGAGTTTGATATGCCGATCGCGCTATGGGCGCTGGCCGTGGGAGCTTTTGGGATAGGGACCACGGAGTTTGTCATCATGGGCCTGCTGCGCGAAGTCGGGGCGGATCTGGGCGTGTCGCTATCGAGCGCCGGGCTTCTGGTCACCGGCTACGCCCTGGGCGTAGTGGCGGGTGCGCCGCCCGTGGCGATGCTCACGACCCGCATGCCGCGCAAGACGCTGCTGCTGGCCCTGATGTTGATCTTTACGCTGGGCAACCTGGCCTGTGCCATGGCGCCCGGCTACGGCGCGCTGATGGCAGCGCGAGTGCTGACTTCGCTGGCGCACGGCGCGTTCTTCGGTGTTGGTTCGGTGGTGGCCACCAGCCTGGTCAGGCCCGAAAAACAAGCCTCGGCGATTGCGCTGATGTTTACGGGCCTGACGCTGGCCAACGTGCTGGGCGTACCGTTTGGCACCTGGCTGGGCCAGCTGTGGGGCTGGCGCGCGACGTTCTGGGCGGTAACCGGGGTGGGCGTGGTGGCGATGCTTGCAATCGCCGTGTGGGTGCCGCGCATCCGCGGCGACCATGGCGGCGACCTGATGGTGGAATTGCGCGCGTTGGGCCGCCCCCAAGTGTTGCTGGGTTTTGCCATGACGGTGCTGGGTTTTGGCGGCGTGTTCACTGTGTTTACGTATATCGCAGCGCTGCTGACCGAACTGGCCGGATTCAACGCCGGCGCGATCTCGCCCATCCTGCTGCTGTTTGGCGTGGGACTGGTGGCGGGCAATACCTATGGCGGCAAACTGGCGGACAAGCGGCTCATGCCCACGCTGGCCGGCAGCCTGGCTTTGCTGAGCGTGGTCCTGGCGGTATTCAGTATCACCGCGCACGACAAGATCGCCGCTGTGATTACGGTGGCGGTGCTGGGCGCCGCGGCATTTGCCACCGTGCCGGCGTTGCAGATGCGTGTGCTCGAAAAGGCAGGCGACGCGCCCAATTTGGCTTCGGCCTTCAACATCGCGGCCTTCAATCTGGGCAATGCGGCGGGCGCGTGGCTGGGGGGAGTGACCATCGACCACGGCCCCGGCCTGGCAGCCACGCCACTGGTGGCCGCGGCGGTTACGGCCAGCGGCCTGCTCATTGCACTTTATAGCTGGAAGCTCGACCGCCAGCCGTGCACACTGGCCACGGCGTAAGAGCAAGGCATGCCGGCGCCTGGTGACGGATTGTTGAGGGTGTCTGACACCCTTCGGGAGTCAGACACCGGTGGCTTGTAGCCGAACTGGCCGGGGGGCATGTGGCAGGGGGCATGTTAGGTGTCTGACTCCCACAGGGTGTCTGACACCGGACTGCTGCCGTCGCCCGCGCGCGGATGAGGTATCGTTGACCGCGACGTTATCTGCGACGGGGAACGAAGTGAATCTGAAACTGAACGGCAAGGTCACGGTCGTGACGGGCGGCAGCAAGGGTATCGGGCTGGCGGTAGCGAATGCCTTCGCCGCCGAAGGCGCATACGTGGTCATCATTGCGCGCAGCCCCGAAGGGCTGGAACAGGCGCGCACACAGCTGCAGGCAAGCGGCCACAACGTCGCGGCGTATGCGGCGGACTTGTCGGACCCCCAGGCAGCCGCACAGGTCATTGAACGCATCGAGGCCGACATCGGCCCCATCGACATCCTGGTCAACAGCGCGGGCGCCGCGCGACGCCACGAACCGGAAGAGCTGGACGCCGCCAAATGGCGCGCCGCCATGGATGCCAAGTTCTTCCCGTACATCTACGTGCAGGACGCCGTGCTGCCGCGCATGCGCGAACGAGCGGCGTCGCGCCCGCCGGGAGCCATCAACGGCATTGTGGTGAACATCATCGGCAGCGGAGGCAAGCATCCCAAGAGCACCCACCTGGCGGGCGGTTCGGCCAACGCCGCACTGATGCTGTCTACGGTGGGGCTGGCGGGGCACTACGCGCAATACGGCATCCGCATCAATGCCATCAACCCGGGCCCCGTGTTTACGCAACGCGTAGAACAGGCCCTGGACCTGGACGCCCGGCGACGCGGCATCACGCGCGATGAAGCCCTGCAGCAGAACCAGGCCGGCATCCCGATAGGCCGTTACGCCAAGCCCGAAGAAATCGCCGACGTGGCTCTGTTTCTGGCCAGCCCGCGCGCGTCGTATGTGGTGGGCGCGATTATTCCGATGGATGGCGGCGCATCGGCTGTTATCTGAAGAGGCGCGCTGCGCCCGGGTTCAGGGCCGCGCGGCTGCCGCGTCGCAAGGCGGCGCCGCCGGCCCGGCCAGGTACTGGGCCAGATGCGGTGGCACCGCGATTTCCGCAGTAAGCATCCAGTACGACAGGGCCTTGCCGTGCGCGTCCAGGTTCAGCGCGCCGTTGACGCCGCCGTCCAGTGTCGAATCCATGACGAAGTTCAGCGCGCCCAGCTTGGGCAGCAGGTAACGCCGCGTGGCCGACGGCCGGCGATGGGCAAACAAGGCCTGCACCGCCGCCGTGGTGAGCTGCTCGACCAGCAGCGGATAAAGCGCATGGTTCCAGGCGATGACGCTGATGTTGGTGCGGTCGCCCTTGTCGCCGGTGCGCGCGTGGGCCACGCGCGACAAGGGCACGATGAGATCAGCCATGGGCATCCACCATTTCGAAGCCGGTTGCGACCAGGTCGCGCGGAACCAGGCATGACACCAGGTTCAGCCGGGGAGTAAGCGTTGTGCGCACTCCGCCGCCGCCGGCGGGGCCGCAGCAGTACAGGGCGGTGACTTCGCGGGTAAGCCGGGCCGCGTCTTCGCGGGTTTTGCCGTGCGCGGCCAGCCGCAACCTGACGTCGTCGCGATCGCCGGCCGGTTGGCTTCCCAGCAGGCGACCGTCGTCATCGCCGAAAATGCTGACGCAACCGATCAGGTCGGCGCGGATGCGCATGTCGGGCAGGCGCGCGGTCACCACATCGGCCGCAAGCCGCGCCCGTGCTTCGGCGCGGGGGCCGGCATATGAGATTTCGCCTTCGGCCAGCCAGCCGCCTTCGACACAGACATTGACCTTATAAGAAGACGGCCTGGGATGGCCTTGCACCCCGGTCAGGCGCACCTGATCGGAGCCCACCGCCCGTACCTCGGCCTGGGTAATGTCGGCGACCACGTCGGGCGTAAGGTAGCCGGCGGGGTCATGCACTTCGTAGAGCAACTGTTCGATGACGGTGGCCTCGGTAACCAGCCCGCCGGTGTTGTCGGCCTTGGTGATGATGCAGTTGCCGTCGGCGTCGATCTCGGCAATGGGAAAGCCCACCCGGTGCAGGCCGGGCACGTCCTTGTAGCCGGGGTCGGCGTAATAGCCTCCGGTAACCTGCGCCCCGCATTCGAGCAGATGCCCGGCCATGGTGGCGCGCCCCAGACGAGTCCAGTCGTGCGGCTGCCAGCCGAAATACGACATGACCGGCCCCACCGTGAGCGACGGGTCGGCCACGCGCCCGCACACCACAATATCCGCCCCGTGGTCGAGCGCGGCGCGGATGGGCTCGCCGCCCAGATAGGCGTTGGCGCTGACGACATGCGACGGATCGTAGGATGGGCCCAGGTAGCGCGACAGCAGTTCCGCGTGGCGTTGCCCGGAAATGTCATCGCCCGTGACGACCGCGATGCGCGGTTTGCGCAACCCCAGTTCGTCCGCCATGCGCAGGATGTGGCGAGCGGCGCCTTTGGGGTTGGCCGCCCCGAAGTTGCTGACGATGCGTATGCCGTACTGCAGGCAGCGGGCCAGCACCGGACGCAGCATGTCGTCGAGCAGTGGCTCGTAGCCGGCCTGCGGATCGGCGCGCTTGCGCAGCTGCGCCAGGGCCAGGGTGCGTTCGGCCAGTGTCTCGAAAATAAGAAAGGCGCGGCCCTGCGCCGGCGCACCGCCCAGCCGCGCAATCAGGGTGTCGACCACCGGGCCTGCCGCGTCGGTCCGGTCGCCCGAGAAGCCCGCCGCACAGCCTATCCATAGGGAAGGAATCGAATTCATCGCCGTTCTGCCCGCCATCAGTCAATGCAGAGTCTAGAATAGGCGCAACGATAAGTTAAATCGATTCTACGTATCGATTAATCGGCAATCCGGATGAAACTCTCGGCAGACCTCTCGACGCGCCAGTTGCGCGCCTTTGTAATGCTGGCGGATCTGCGCCATTTCACCAAGGCCGCGCAGGCGTGCCACTTGTCACAGCCCGCATTCAGCGCGCAGATCCAGTCTCTGGAATCGGCGTTGGGCGTGCGCCTGTTCGACCGCAGCACCCGCCGCGTGATGCTGACCAAAGAAGGCGAACTTTTCGACCCGCTGGCCCGCAGCCTGCTCGCGGACCTGGGGCATGCGATGGCGCAGATCGAAAACTACGCTGAACTGCGCCGCGGCCGCGCGCATATTGCCGCCTTGCCGTCGCTGGCGGCGGGATGGCTGCCGGGCGTACTGAAGGATTACCACGCGGCGCATCCCGATATTGAGCTTGTGCTGTCTGACGTGCTGTCGGACCAGTGCATAGAGCTCGTGCGCAGGGGCCAGGCCGACTTCGCCCTGGCGTCGCGGGGCACGCGGCCCGCCGACCCGGCGGTGCTGCACGCACAGCCGTTGTGCAGCGACACATTCCACCTGGTTTGCCGCAAAGACCACCCGCTGGCGCAGGAACAGAACCTGACGCTGCGCGACCTGGCGCCCTGGCCGTTTATCCATCTTGCGCGCCACAGCAGCGTGCGCCAGGCGGTCGAGGCCGCATTGCATCCGCTGGTGGTGCGCACGCTGCTCGAGGTCGAACAGTTGGCCACCGTGGCCGGCATGGTCGAGGCGGGGCTGGGCATCAGCCTGGTGCCGACCTACACGCTTTATCAGTTTGAACGCCCCGGGCTGGCGGTGCGCCCGATCTCGCTGCCGGGCATGAAAAGGCAGATCTACATCATCCGCCGGCAGGACGAGCAATTGTCGATCGCCGCACAGGCGTTGTACGACCTGGTGATAGACCGCCTGGGAACGCCCGCGGCCGGGCCCGCGCGGCGTAGCCAGCGCCAGCGGGTGTAGTGACGGCGGGCAGGTGTCTGACACCCTTCGGGAGTCAGACACCGGTAGACGATCAAATGGACGGCGTGTGCTGTACGGGTGTCTGACACCCTGCGGGAGTCAGACACCGGTAGAGCAAATGGACGGCGTATGCTGTATGGGTGTCTGACTCCCGAAGGGTGTCAGACACCGGTAAACGGTGGCCTGTGCTCTATTGGTGTCTGACTCCCGAAGGGTGTCAGACACCGGCCAATTGCTCAGCGACGCAGCTGCGAGACGTCGCGTACGGCGCCGCGGTCGGCGGAGGTGGCGAGCGCGGCGTAAGCCTGCAGGGCTTGCGACACCACGCGTTGGCGGTCGACCGGCCGCCAGGCTTGTGCGCCGCGCGCCTGCATGGCAGCCCGCCGCTCGGCCAGGGTTTCATCGGAAACCGCCAGATGCACCTTGCGGTTCGGGATGTCGATTTCGATAGTGTCGCCGTCTTCGACCAGGCCGATATTGCCGCCCTCGGCCGCTTCAGGCGAAGCGTGGCCGATAACCAGGCCCGACGACCCGCCCGAAAAGCGGCCGTCGGTGAAAAGCGCGCAGGTCTTGCCCAGGCCCTTGGACTTCAGGTACGAAGTCGGATAGAGCATTTCCTGCATGCCGGGGCCGCCCTTCGGGCCTTCGTAGCGGATGATCACGACATCGCCCGACTGCACCTTGTCGCCCAGGATGCCTTCAACGGCGTCGTCCTGGCTTTCGAACACGCGCGCGCGGCCGGTAAAGACCCACTGCGATTCGTCCACGCCTGCGGTCTTGACGATGCAGCCGTTGGGCGCCAGGTTGCCGTACAGCACGGCCAGGCCGCCATCTTGCGAGTAGGCGTGTTCTTTGCTGCGGATACAGCCCGACTGGCGGTCGAGGTCCAGCGTCAGGAAGGTGGCGTCCTGGCTGAAGGCCACCGTGGTGGGAATGCCGCCGGGGGCCGCGCGATAGAAGTCGAGCGCATCGCTGCCCGCGCCGCCGTTGACGTCCCACTTTTTGATGGCCTGGCCCAGCGTGCCGCTGTGCACGTTGCCGCAGGTCAGGTCGAGCAGATCGGCGCGGGCAAGCTCGCCCAGAATGCCCAGGATGCCGCCGGCGCGATGCACGTCTTCGATGTGATACTTGTCGGTAGCCGGCGCGGCCTTGCACAGGCAGGGCACCTTGCGCGAAATGCGATCGATGTCGGCCATGGTGAAATCCACGCCCGCTTCCTGCGCGGCGGCCAGCAGGTGAAGCACCGTATTGGTGGACCCGCCCATGGCCACGTCCAGCGTCATGGCGTTCTGGAATGCGCTCTTGGTGGCGATGCTGCGCGGCAGGACGGACGCGTCGTCCTGCTCGTAATAGCGGCGGCACAGGTCGACGACAAGACGGCCGGCCTGCTCGAACAGGCCCTTGCGCCACGCATGCGTGGCCACCAGGGTGCCGTTGCCGGGCAATGCCAGGCCGATGGCTTCGGTAAGGCAGTTCATGGAATTGGCCGTGAACATGCCCGAACACGAACCGCACGTGGGACAGGCGCTGCGCTCGAACTGCTCGGCCTCGGCATCGGTGACGTTGGGGTCGGCCGCCTTGATCATGGCGTCGATCAGGTCGATCTTGGCGATGACCTTGCCATCGGTAGGCGACTTGATCTTGCCGGCTTCCATCGGGCCGCCCGACACGAATACCACCGGAATGTTCAGCCGCATCGCGGCCATGAGCATGCCCGGGGTGATCTTGTCGCAGTTCGAGATGCACACCATCGCGTCGGCGCAGTGGGCGTTGACCATGTATTCGACCGAGTCGGCGATAAGTTCGCGCGATGGCAGCGAATACAGCATGCCGCCATGGCCCATGGCGATGCCGTCGTCGACGGCGATGGTGTTGAATTCTTTGGCGACGCCGCCAGCCGCTTCGATTTCGCGGGCGACCAGCGCGCCCAGGTCGCGCAGATGCACATGGCCCGGCACGAACTGCGTAAAAGAATTGACGACCGCAATGATGGGTTTGCCGAAGTCGCCGTCCTGCATACCGGTGGCGCGCCACAGGGCGCGGGCGCCGGCCATATTGCGGCCGTGGGTGGACGTGCGTGAGCGGTATTGCGGCATGGTCTTTCTCGAGCGGGGTTGGGTTCGCAAACTGCTAAATAATACGCCGGATCGCGAGCCGGCGTCCGGTTCCGCGCCCGCGCCCGCCCTAGCGGCGCGCGCCCCGCAACCCCAGCAGCGCCGCGTGCAGCTGCCCTAGGCCGCGATGCAGCGGCTTGTCGCCCCGCAACACCACGGCCAAGGTGCGCGACAGCCGCGGCGCCAGCGGCCTGACGCGCACGCCGTGCCTGCCCCGCCCTGCGGGAACCGCCATGCCGGGCAGGATTGCGCAGCCCAGGCCGGCCGCGACGATCTCTTTCATGGCTTCGGTGCTGCCCAGTTCCATGACGGGCCGCACGCGCAGGCCAGCGGTCTCGAACCAGCCATCGACCAGTTCGCGCGTGCGCGCGCCGGGCTCGAACAGCACCAGCGGCAGTTCGGCCAGCGCGTGCGGGGTCACGCGTGCTGGCCATTTGCCCTGCTCCGGAAAAATGGCGACAAACTCGTCGTCCAGCACCGGCGTTGTCTGGAACATGCGGCCCGGCGCGGGCAACGTCACCAGGCCGATGTCCAGCGTGTTGGCTTCGATGCCACGCAGCACATCGGCGGTATTGCCGGTGCTGGCCACGATTTCCAGCGCAGGGAAGCGGCGCCGCAGGTCGGCCAGCAGCCGCGGCAGCAGATAAGCGCACGCCGTGGCGCCCGTGCCCAGGCGCACGCGCCCGACGATCTGGGTGCTGTGGGCCTGCATGCTGCGCTCGGCCTGCTCGACCTCGGCATCGATGGCGCGGATATGCGCCAGCAAGTCGGCGCCGGCGGCAGTGGGCGCCACGCGGCGCCCCACCCGCTCGGCCAGCCTCAAGCCGTACCGGCGTTCAAGCTGGCGAATCTGCAGGCTGACCGCAGGCTGGGTCAGCCCGTGCTTCTGGGCCGCAGCCGAGAAGCTGCCCAGCTCGATCACGTCGAGAAAAATGCGCAGGTGATCCAGGTTCAGGCCGCGCATGACGGGGCAGTCCCAAAGAATTTCTTATGCATTGAATAATAAACCAAAGCTTTATTAATGCGGTGCCGGGGCGCAAACTTGCCGGGTTCGACACTGCGCCCTTTTGCCATGCCCAATCCCGATCCCGTGATCGTGCGCGACAGCACCGACGCCGACCTGGACGCCATCCAGGCGATCTACAGCTATCACGTGCTGCACGGCACGGCTTCATTCGAGCTGGACCCGCCTACCCTGGAAGACATGCGCGCCCGGCGCGCGGCCGTGCTGGCGCAAGGGATGCCATACCTGGTGGCCGAGCAGGCTGGCGAGGTGGTGGGATATGCGTACGTCACGCCCTACCGGCCGCGCCCGGCCTATCGGCACACCGTGGAAGACTCGGTGTACGTCAAGCCCGCCAGGGCAGGACGCGGGATAGGCGGCCGGCTTCTGGCCGAGCTGATCCAGCGCTGCACCACGGCGGGCTGGCGCCAGATGCTGGCCGTGGTGGGCGACAGCCGCAACGCCGCATCGCTGGCCCTGCACGCCAGCCAGGGATTCCACCCGGCCGGCACGCTGCGGTCGGTGGGCCACAAGTTTGGCCAATGGCGCGACACCGTGCTGATGCAACGGGCGTTGGGCGACGGCGACTGCAGCGCGCCGTCGCGCCCCTGAACGGCGCCAGCCATGGCAGCCGCTATCCCCGCACGAGCCGTCGTCTGCCTGGGGCTGACCCAACTGGTGAGCTGGGGCATTTCGTTCTACTTGATCAGCAACTTCGGCCCCGCCATGCAGGGCGAGCTGGGATGGAGCGGCGCGCAGATCTATGCGGGGTTCTCGCTGGCGATTGTGGTGATGGCCTTTGCATCCCCCGCGGCAGGCCGCGCCATCGACCGGTGGGGCGGACAACGCGTGATGCCCGCGGGCGCGGTACTGCTCGCCATAGGGTGTGCGTTGCTGGCAGCGGCACATGCGCCCATCCCCTACTACGCGGCCTGGATAGTGCTGGGGCTGGGGATGCGGCTGACCCTGTACGACGCGGCGTTCGCCACACTGGCGCGCATCGGCGGTCCGCAGGCGCGGCGCGCAATGTCGCAGATCACGTTGTTCGGCGGGCTGGCCTCGACCGTGATGTGGCCAACCGGGCAGTTGCTGGCGCAGTGGCTGGGGTGGCGCGGCGCCGTGCTGGCCTATGCCGGCTTTGCGTTGCTGACGCTACCCCTGTACCTGACACTGCCGCGGGCGCGCTACGCAAGCGGCGCGCACCAGGCGGCGCATCGGCCCGGCCTGGCACGCACGCCGGCCGACCAGAAACTGGCGCAAGGCCTGTACGCGCTGATCGCCATGCTGACCAATTTCCTGGCGGCGGCCAACGCCACGCACCTGATCGCCATGCTGACCGGACTGGGCCTGGCGGCGTCTGCGGCGGTAGGCATTTCGGCGCTGTGGGGAATAGGCCAGGTTGGCGCACGGCTGCTGGAATTGCTGTTTGGTGCGCGCCTGCATCCCCTTACCCTGAACCTGGCCACCACGGTGGCAATGCCGTTGTGCTTCCTGGCGGGAGCACTGGCGGAATACCCGGTGGCGGCAGCCCTATACGCGGGCCTGTATGGCGCCTGCAACGGGTTGCTGACGATTACGCGCGGCACGTTGCCGCTCGCGCTGTTCGACTATCGGGTGTATGGCGCCCTGGTGGGCCGGCTGCTGGTGCCGGGCTTTTTGCTGACCGCCGTCGCGCCGGTGGCCTATGCCGAATTGATTGACTGGCAAGGCCCGCGCGCGGCAATGCTGACGTCGATGTGCCTGGCCGCCGTGATCCTGTGGGCATCGGCGTGGCTGTACTGGCGGTTCCGGCCAGCGGCGCCGGGCCACGCCGACGCCATCGCAAGCCCGGCAACCGGCCCATCAGAAGACGGGCCGTGATGGGTGTCTGACTCCCGCAGGGTGTCTGACACCTTCGGAGTCAGACACCTGTGCACCCTTGCATACTCGGCGACAACGGCAGCGCGTCCGGTGTCTGACTCCCGCAGGGTGTCTGACACCTTCGGAGTCAGACACCTGCCCAGGGCAGCGCACCTTGCACCGCCATCACGCCTTGGCGCGGTTGCGCCAGCGTTCCCACCCCGCCTTGCGCAGCGCGCATGCCGGGCATGTTCCGCACCCGTAACCCCAGCCGTGCCGCGCACCGCGTTCGCCCAGGTAGCAGGTGTGGCTATGTTCCACGACGATGTCCACCAGCGTCTGGCCGCCCAGCTGCCGGGCCAGGTCCCAGGTGTCGGCCTTGTCTATCCACATCAGCGGCGTTTCGATCGTGACGCGCGTGCCCAGGCCCAGCCCCAACGCCACCTGTTGCGCCTTGATCGTGTCGTCCCGGCAATCGGGATAACCGGAAAAATCCGTTTCACACATGCCGCCGACAAGCACGTCCAGCTGTCGCCGGTAGCCCAGCGCGGCGGCCAGGGTCAAGAACAGCAGGTTGCGACCGGGCACGAATGTGTTTGGCAGGCCATTGGCCTGCATTTCGATGGCGCGTTCGCTCGTCATGGCGGTATCGCCAACCTGGCCCAGCACGCGCAGATCAAGCACATGGTCGGCCCCGAGCTTTTCGGACCAGTGCGGAAACGCCGCCCGCAGCTGGTTCAGCACATTGATGCGCGCATCGAGCTCGATGCGGTGGCGCTGGCCGTAGTCAAACGCCACGGTTTCCACGTGCGCGTAACGGGCCAGCGCCCAGGCCAGGCAAGTGGTGGAGTCCTGCCCGCCGGAGAACAGCACCAGGGCGCGTCGTTGATGGTTTTGCATAAAGAATTCAACCGGATTAATAGACAAGGCACTATCGAAATGTACCGCAGGCGTGTTTGCGCCGCCGCATGCGTACAATGGCCGCCGTCAACTGTTTTTGCTGCTGTTTCGTATCGCCGAAGAATCGATTGTCAACCTTCTCTTCCTGACGGATTTTCCATGAAAGCCATCCGCCCGCAGTCTGCCACTGCCGAACCCTTGCGCCACGACATCCGGCTACTGGGCCGATTATTGGGACAAGTCATTCAGGAATGCGAAGGCGAACGCGTTTTCGACACCATCGAAACCTTGCGGCGCACCGCGGTGCGATTTCGTCGCCAGGGCAACGAGGCCGACAGCAAACTGCTGGAGCAGCGTGTCAAGCGGCTGCGCAACAGCGACCCCAACTCGGTGGCGCGCGCGTTCAGCTATTTTCTGCACTTGTACAACCTTGCCGAAGACCGCGACCAGAACCGCGAACAGCGCAAGCGCGCCCTGACCGACGACGCCCCTGCGCGCGGCAGCCTGCGCGATGCCTTTGCGCAACTGAAAGAACAGGGCGTGAGCACGGCGCGCATCCGGCGCATGCTGGCCGAGGCCTTCGTGTCGCCCGTGCTTACCGCACACCCCACCGAGGTGCAACGCAAGAGCACGCTGGACGTGCACCGCGAAATCGCCGCCCTGCTGCTGCAGCGCGACGGCGAGCTCACCACCGAAGAAGCCGCCGACATCGACATGGCCCTGCTGGGCCGCGTGGCCACACTATGGCAGACCCGCATGTTGCGCTACACGCGCCTGACGGTGGCCGACGAGATCGAGAACGCGCTGTCGTACTACCGCAGTACGTTCCTTAACGTGATCCCGCGCGTCTATGCCGAACTTTCGCGCCTGCTGGGGCGGGATTCGGGCAAACCGTTCGCCGCGCCGCCCCCACCGCTCGAGCCCTTCCTGCGCATGGGAAGCTGGATCGGCGGCGACCGGGACGGCAACCCCAACGTCGACGCCCGCACGCTGGAATTGGCCTTGCTGCGACAGGCTACCGTGCTGTTTGAATACTACCTGCAAGAAGTACACGCGCTGGGCGCGGAACTTTCGATCACCACCTTGCTGATCGAGGCAGACCCTGCCCTGCACGCGCTGGCCGACAGCGGCGGCGACGACTCGCCGCACCGCCGCGATGAACCCTACCGGCGGGCTCTGGTGGGGGTCTATGCCCGCCTGGCCGCCACCGCGCAGCGGCTGACCGACCGCGACCTGGCGCGCCGCGTCACGCACCCCGCGCCGCCGTATGACGCGCCCGAAGAACTGGCCGCCGACCTGGCCGTCATTGCGGCCTCGCTGGCCGCGCATCACGCCGCGCCCATTGCCCGCCTGCGCCTGGCCGGCCTGCAACAGGCCGTTGAAGTGTTTGGCTTTCACCTGGCCACCGTCGACCTGCGGCAGAGTTCGGACGTGCACGAGCGCGTGCTTGCCGAACTGTTCGAACGCGCCGGCGCCCAGCACGACGGCAAGCCGGTGGACTACGCCAGGCTCGATGAAGACTCGCGTATCGCCGTGCTGCGCGCCGAGCTGGCGCTGGCCCGGCCGCTGGTATCGCCTTGGATCACCTACAGTGAAGAAACCCGGCGAGAGCTGGCCGTACTGCGCGCGGCGGCAGAAGGGCGCGCCCGCTACGGCAAGCTCGCCGTGCAGCAGACCATCGTGTCGCACACCGAAACCCTGAGCGATTTGCTCGAAGTGCTGGTGCTGCAAAAAGAAACCGGTCTGATCGTCGACCCGGCGCCCGGCGAATCCGTCGCCGCCGGCGACGGCCTGATGGTGGTGCCCTTGTTCGAGACCATACCCGACCTGCAGCGCGGCCCCGGCATCATGGCCGCGTGGCTCGATCTTCCCGAAGTCCGCCAGCGCGTCAAGCTTGCACAGGGCGGCACGCAGGAAGTCATGCTGGGGTATTCCGACAGCAATAAAGACGGCGGCTTTCTTACGTCGAACTGGACGCTGTACCAGGCCGAACGTGAACTGGTGGACGTATTCAGCGCGCGTGGCGTGCGGCTGCGCCTGTTCCACGGCCGCGGCGGTTCGGTGGGCCGCGGCGGGGGTTCGAGTTTCGACGCTATCCTGGCGCAGCCGCCGGGCACGGTGGCCGGGCAGCTGCGTCTGACCGAACAAGGCGAAGTCATCCAGAGCAAATACAAGGACGCGGAAGTCGGCCGCTGGCACCTGGAACTGCTGGTTGCCGCCACGCTGGAATCGACCCTGGCGCCGCGCGCGGCCGCCACCAGCGCCGAAGATGCGCACATGGCGCATTACGGCCCGGCAATGTCTTTCATGTCCGACACCGCGCAACGCTGCTACCGCGGCCTGGTGTACGACACCCCGGGGTTCGCGGAGTACTTCTTTGCGGCCACCCCCATTACCGAAATTGCCGGACTGAACATCGGCTCACGGCCGGCGGCGCGCAAGCAAGGCCAGCGCATTGATGACCTGCGCGCCATTCCGTGGGGCTTTTCATGGGCGCAATGCCGCCTGATGCTGACGGGTTGGTACGGCGTGGGTTCTGCCATCGAGACCTATCTGGAAAGCGGCGCACCCGGCGCACCGCGTTCGCGCCGCGCCCGCCTGGCCCAGCTGCGCGAAATGGCACGCGAATGGCCCGGGTTCCGTACATTGCTTTCGAACATGGAAATGGTGCTGGCCAAGTCCGACCTGGCCATCGCGGCGCGCTACGCACAACTGGTGCCGGGGCGCTCGCTGCGCGAGCGCATCTTCGGGCAGATCAGCGCAGAACACGCGCGCACCGTATCCATGTTGCGCCTGTTGACGCAGCGCGACCTGCTGGCGGACAACCCCGTGCTGCTTACCTCGCTGCGCGAGCGCTTTGCCTACATCGACCCGCTGAACTACCTGCAGATCGAACTGATCCGCCGTTGGCGCGCCGCGCAGCGCGACGGCAACGGCGAGCCCGACCCGCGCGTACGCAGCGCCATTCACCTGACCATCAACGGAATCGCGGCGGGGCTGCGCAACACCGGCTAAGCGCCCACGTGCACACCACGCGACGCCGGTGCCGGATACCTTCCGGCACCGGCGATTTGTTTTCTGGCTGCCGCCTTAAAGTCCACATTTCGATCTTTTAATTTTGTTGTCGGCCCTCTTTCGCCCCATATCTGGAGCCAATCTCACACTGCGGACTATTTTTCATTGCCTCGGGTAGCGGGTACTGCATACGATTCGCCTGAATCGATCGATACACACAGGAGACAACATGCGATCCCCTACCTTCGTCCGTAAATTGCTGCTTGCGTCAACGATGGCCCTGGCTGCCTGCGGCGTCAGTGTCGCCAGCGACTTCCCCACCGGGCCCATGAAGCTGGTGGTGCCCTATGCCGCCGGCGCCAGCACCGACACGCTCGCCCGCCTGGTGGGCCAGTCGGTGGCCGAAGACCTGAAGCAGTCGGTCATCGTGGAAAACCGCGCAGGGGCAGGCGGCACCATCGCATCGGACTATGTCAAACGCCAGAAGCCCGACGGCTACACCTGGATGTTGACCACCGACGGCATGCTTTCGGTAAACCCGTCGATCTACAAGACGCTGAACTACGACTCGCTGCAGGACTTCTCGCCGCTGTCCATCGCGGTCGCCGCGCCGCTGGTGCTGGCCGTAACCGTGAACTCGCCTTTCCAGACCATGGACGCTGTCATCGAGCACGCAAAGGCCCACCCGAGCGAACTCACGTACGGTTCCGCCGGCGTGGGCAGTTCGCAGCACATGGCGGGCGAACTGATGAAGCAGATGGCCGGCGTGCAGATCACCCACGTGCCCTACCGTGGCGGCGCGCCCGCCATGGCCGACCTGCTGGGCGGCCACATCGACATGATGTTCGTGCAGAGCGCGTCGGCGAAAGACCTCGCCGACCAGGGCAAGCTGCGTCTGCTGGCCATCGGCAGCCCGGCCCGCAGCCCCGCCCTGCCCGAACTGCGCACCTTCGAAGAAGTGGGCCTGAAAGGCTATGACTCGGACACCTGGTACGGCTTCAACATGCCGGCCAATGCCGACCCGGCCGTCGTAAAGACCCTGAACACGTCCATCGTGAAAGCGCTGCAGGCGCATCGTGCGGAACTGGAACGCCAGGGCTACACCGTGATCGCCAGCACGCCAGACGAAATGCGCGCCAGTATCGAAAAGAACATCGTCAAGTGGCGCGACCTGGCCAAGCAGGCGGGCATCTACCAGATGCAATAGCACCGGCCCACGCCGCGCCCATTCCTTGCAATTCGAGTATCAACCGGCAGTACAGATGCAAAAATCCACGAACGCCCCGGCCCGCGCCCTGGAGGGAATTACCGTCATAGACCTTGCCGGACCACTGGGCAACTATTGCGGCAAGCTCTACGCAGACATGGGCGCCGACGTCATACTGGTAGAGCCTCCGGGTGGCGCCGCCACCCGGCACCTCGGACCGTACATCCAGGGAGACGCCAGCCTCGAGGCCAGCCTCCGGTTCCAGTACGAAAACACCAACAAGCGCAGCATCGTGCTGGACCTGGACCAGGCGTCGGATCGCGAGACGTTCCTGCAACTGGCGCGTCGCGCGCACATTGTGATCGAGAGCGATGCGCCAGGGGTAATGCAACGACGCGGCCTCGGTTACGAGGCGCTGCGCGAGGCCAATCCGGCGATCGTGCTGACCAGTATCACGCCATTCGGCCAGGAAGGCCCTTATGCCGATTGGCTGGCCACCGACCTGACGGCCATGGCGATGGGCGGCATGATGTACCTGGCCGGCTATCCGGACACCGCCCCCATGGTGGCCTGCGGCGAACAGGCGGTAGCTGCTGCCAACCTGTTCGCCGCGGTCGCCAGCCTGGCCGCCTGCTACGCGGCGGAGGCATCCGGCCAGGGTCAGCACGTTGACGTTTCGATGCAGGAATGCGTAGTCATGGGGCTCGAGAACGCCGTGCAGTTCTACGACCTTGAAGGCACGATACGCAAGCGCAACGCCGGCACGCAGCGCCTGGCCGGCACCGGTGCGTTCCCTTGCCGGGACGGCTATGTCTATCTGATGGCCGGCGGCATCGGCAGCAATCGTTTCTGGGGCATCACCACCGAATGGCTGATCAGCGAAGGGCTGCAAGGGGCCATGCAGTTCAGGGAACCCTGCTGGAGCGACCAGGCGTTCCTCGCGACCGACGAGGCCAAACACCGCTTCCATGAAGTATTCGCGCCTTTCGCGCTGAAATACACCAAGGCAGAACTGCAGGCCAAGGGCCGCCAGCAACGCATACCCATCGCCCCCATCTGCGATGCGGACGACATTGCGCGCGACCCACAGCGCGAACACCGCGGCTACTTTGTGGAAGTGACGCAACCCGGCGGCACGGTGCTGCGCATGCCGGGCGCTCCCTACCGCATGGGCGCCACGCCATGGCGCCTGGAACGCGGGGCGCCCAGGCTGGACCAGCATGGCGCGGAGATCAGGACCGCACTGTCCGCCAAAGAACAGCCCGCTCGCATAGCGCGGGGAACTGCTGCAGGCGGCAAGCGGCTGTTGGCCGGGCTGCGGGTCATCGACTTTTCGTGGATCGGCGCGGGCTCGTATACCACCAAGATCCTGGCCGATCTGGGCGCTGAAGTGATCAAGATCGAAAGCTCGCAGCGAATGGATACACTGCGCGTGACCAAGCCGTTCAAGGATGGCGTGGCCGGCGTGAATCGCAGCGGATACTTTGCCGACCGAAATTCCAGCAAGCGCAGCGCCACGATCAACGTCAAGGATGAGCGCGGCCTGCGCCTGGTGAAGCGACTGATCGCCGACGCACACCTGGTATCGAACAACTTCACGCCGGGGGTAATGGACAAGCTGGGCCTGGGCTATGACGTCCTGCGCGAACTACGACCCGGCCTGGTATTCGCATCGATGTCGATGCAGGGCGCGAGCGGCCCCGCGGCCAAAGATCTAGGCTACGGCCTTACCATCGCCGCACTTACCGGTTTCATGCATCTTACGGGCCTGCCTGACCGCGAGCCCGCAGGAACAGGCACGAACTACCCCGACCATATTCCCAATCCCGGGCACGCGGCATTCGCCATCCTGGCGGCGCTGCGCCACCAGCGTCGTTCGGGCCAAGGGCAACTGATAGACCTGGCCCAGATGGAACCTACGCTGGCGATGCTGGGGCCCACTCTGATGAACTATTTCGTTAATGGCATCATAGAGCAACGGGCCGGCAACACGCATCCGGAGCGCGCGCCGCATGGAGTGTACCGGTGCGCCGGCGACGACCGATGGATCGCGATCGCGGTATGCACCGACGAACAATGGCAGGCACTGGCCGCGACGCTGGCCCTGGATGACAAGGCAGAGTGGACCAGCCAGGCCGGCCGGCTGGCCGACCGCGCAACCATCGACGCAGCCATCAGTCTGGCCACCGCACAGCGCGATTCCCTTGAACTGGCGCGCGCGCTACAGGCAGCGAAAGTGCCTTGCGGCCCGGTGCAGGATGCGCGCGACGTGCTCGACCACGATCCGCAGCTCGCGGCGCGCGGCCACTGGGTCACCCTGGATCACCCCGAAATGGGGCCCAGCACCTACAACAGTGCGCCGTATCGCTACTCGCACGCCGAATCCGCGCCTTCTTCACCCGCGCCGTTACTGGGCCAGCACACGCGCGAGGTGTGCAGCGATCTGCTGGGCCTGGACGACGACGAAATCAACCAACTCGAGCAAGACGGCGTCCTGTCGTGACCCGCCGTACAACCTGCCAGGGAGCCCATCATGCCGCTGCTGTTTGAAGTGCAAGACTATATCGCCACCATTACGCTGAACCGCCCGGAAGCGATGAACAGCATCGACCCGGAGACCCGCGCCGAGCTGCACGATGCCTGGCAACGCATCAAGCAGGACGATGACATCCGGGTCGCCATCCTGACCGGGGCCGGAGAAAAGGCGTTCTGTACAGGCTCTGACCTGAAAAAGACGATGCCTCCGAAGGAGAGCTTTGCCGAGCTGACCTTCGGCCGGTCGGAATCGGATCATCTGCTTGCCGGGCTTGATACCGATAAACCGCTGATCTGCGCCGTAAACGGCTATGCCATGGGCGGCGGCATGGAACTCGCCCTGGCCTGCGACATCCGCATCGCATCCGACAATGCCGTGTTCGCTTTGTCCGAAGTACGCATCGGCAGCATTCCCGGCGCGGGGGGCACGCAGCGCCTGCCGCGTGCCATCGGCGCTTCCAATGCCCTGCTCATGCTGCTGACCGGCGATCGCATCGATGCCCAGGAGGCGTTGCGCACCGGCCTGGTCAGCAAGGTAGTCAGCCAAGGCCAACTGCTGGCCTCGGCCCGCCAGATCGCCGAACGCATCGCCGGCAACGCGCCGCTGTCGGTGCGCGCCATCAAACGGCTGGTGTACAGCGGCATGGACATGCCTCTGCCGGCCGCCATCGACACCGAACGCTATGTGTTCGGGGTGCTGCGCGACACCGAAGACCGCATCGAAGGCCGCAAGGCGTTCCAGGAAAAACGCAGCCCCGTCTACCGCGGCCGCTGATCGCCCGTCAACACAACGCTGCTCGCCCCGGCGCTGCAGTACAGGAAGCCACATGGATTTCGAACTACCCGAGTCGTCGCGCATGGTGCGCGACACCGTCGCACGCTTTGTCCAGCAAGAGCTGGTGGGGCTGGAGCCGCTCATCATCCGGCGCGAGGCCGAACGCGGTTACGAAGACACGCCGCTCATTCCGCCTGACGTCGAGGCGCAGCTGCAGCAGAAGGCGCGTGATATTGGCCTGTGGGGCATCGATGTGCCCGAAGAGTTCGGCGGGCAGGACCTCGGCATGCTCAATAAGTGCCTGGTCGTCGAACAACTCAAGCACAGCATTGTTCCTTTTGTGTTGCCGCCGGAAAGCCCCAATCTGTTTCTGCTGAAAGAACTGTGCAAGGGCAGCCAGGTCGACCGCTACCTGTTGCCCTACTCGCGTGGCGAAAAAAAGAGCTGCCTGGCGCTATCGGAACCGGGCGCCGGCTCGGATGCAGCCGCCATCAAGACCCGGGCCGAGCGCAAGAACGGCAAGTGGGTGCTCAATGGCACCAAACTGTGGATCAGCAATGCCAGGCGCTCGGATTTCATGATCGTCATGGCGGTGACCGATCCCTCGGCCGACAAGCGTTCGGCCTATACGGCCTTTCTGGTCGACAAGGGCACCCCGGGCCTGACGATTCCCACCTCTTTCCCCATGATCGGCGAATACCATCCGTACGAGGTGGTGCTGGACAACGTGGAACTGGACGACGACCAGGTGCTGGGCGAAGTGGGCGGCGGCTTTGCGCCGATCTCCAAGCGCCTGGGCGTGCGCCGCCTGGAAATCGCATCGCGCTGCCTGGGCCTGGCCACGCGCTGCCTGACGATGATGATCGAGCAGGCCAATACCCGCAAAACCTTCGGCGCTCCCCTGGCCGATCGCCAGGCAGTCCAATGGTGGATCGCCGACAGTTACCAGGAAATCGAAATGCTGCGCTGGGTGGTCTATCAGATGGCGTGGAAGATGGACAACGGGCGCAGCGACGTGCGCCTGGACGGATCCATGGTCAAGCTGCAGGGCACCGAAATGATCGCACGTGTCGTCGATCGCGCCATCCAGCTGTTCGGGGGCATGGGCGTGTCGAAGGAGATGCCGCTGGAATACATCTCGCGCATGTGCCGCGTCATGCGTATTGTCGAAGGCCCCAGCGAAGTCCACCGCTGGGTCATCGCGCGCGATCTGCTCAAGAACGGCCTGCCCGCCGTCTGAAGCGCGACAGCAGAGGCGCCCATGAGACCCTTCAGCTCCGTTACACCGTCGGTGCGCATCCATGCCGGCCCGCAGGCCCTGGAGCGCCTGCCCCGCGAACTGGACCGCCTGAATCTTCGCCGCGCCTTTGTGCTGTGCGGCCGCAGCGTGGCCACACGCACGCCGCTGCTACGGCGGGTACAGGCCCTGGCCGGGCAGCGCTATGCGGGCGCCTACACCCTGCTTGGCAAGGACGCGCCGCTGGACGACGTCTTGGAAGCCACTGCGCAAGCCCGCGCCGCCGGCGCCGATGCGCTGATTGCCATCGGCGCGGGCAGCGTGCTGAAAGCGGCCCGTGTGGTAGCAATATTTCTGGCCGAATCAGGCGACCCCGCCAGCCTGGCGACACAGTATCCGCCAGACGGCCCCCCGGTCAGCCCCAGGCTGCGCGCGCCCAAAGCGCCGATTTTCAACGTGCTGACGGCGGCCACTTCGTCGCAACACCGCGGCGGGGCGGCCCTGAAGAACCCCGCAGGCGGCCCGCGCCTGGAGTACTTCGACCCCAAGACTCGGCCCGTCGCCATATTCTGGGACGCCGACGCACTGTTGACCGCACCGACTTCGCTCGCTCGATCCACCGGATTAGGCGTGTTCTGGCGCGCCCTGATGAACGTCGGCGCGGTGCGCGAGGCCAACCCGCTGGTGCAGGCGTCACGCCTGCACGCGTTGACCCTGTCGCTGGCGGCACTGCCCCGGATGGCGGATCCCCATGACGTCGACGCGCGCATAGATATGTGTGCGGCGGCGATGCTGCAGAATCGCGACGAAGACGACGGCGGACGCCCCATGGATGCGCACTGGGTCGCGCGCGCCGTGTATGCGCTGGGGGCTGCGCTGTTCAACCAGGCTGCGCAGCTCGACCAGGGAACCACGCATGCCCTGCTCACCGGCCCCGCCATCCGCTACTTTGGCGAACTGTGTCCGGACGCGGTACGCGACATGGCACGAGCCCTGTCGATTCCGGACGCAGCCACTTCAGGCGACATGGCCGCCATCGGCGATGCGGTCGGACAATGGTTCGCTCAATGGGGGATACCGATGCGGCTGCGCGACTTCGACATATCGAAAGACCTCCTGGCGTCGGCCACCCAGCACGCCATGCAGAACTTCAATGCCGACCGCAATCGCGAGCTGTCCCGGCACCGCGGGCGGCTGGAGGCGGTGCTGGCGCACGCCTGGTGAGCTCGCCATGCATCGCCGCCGGATATCGTGACCTGCCCTAGACCTACGGGAAACATCCATGAGCCAGCAGTCATCCATTCTGGATACCGCCTCGATGCGCATCGCGCGCTTTGCTACTGACTTCGACCCGTCCGACCTGCCGCAGGCGGCATACCGCAGCGTGGGACGCGCCGTTGTCGATACGGTGGG
The DNA here is from genome assembly GCF_002261415.1 of Bordetella genomosp. 7. Taxonomy (NCBI): domain Bacteria; kingdom Pseudomonadati; phylum Pseudomonadota; class Betaproteobacteria; order Burkholderiales; family Alcaligenaceae; genus Bordetella; species Bordetella genomosp. 7. Next base: position 121,038 of record NZ_NEVI01000020.1, read on the forward strand.
AATCGCGCTGGCGGCCGCCGATGATGGCGCGTGCGCCATTGCATTGAACCTTGCACGCGCCGAAGGCGCCTCCGCTGCGGCGCGCATTTGGACCCACGCCGACTCGGCTTCGTTGACCAGCGCGGCCTTCTACAACGGCCTGGCCGCGCACGTGCTCGACTTTGATGACGTCAATTCGCCCTTGCGCGGACACCCCAGCGTGGTGATGCTTCCCGCGCTGCTGGCGTTGGCGCAGCATCGCGATATTGCCGGCCGACGGCTCGCGTCGGCCTACGCGGTGGGCCTTGAAGTCATGGTGAAGATTGCGCGAGCCATGGTGTCGGACCATTATGCAAAAGGCTGGCACGCCACCACCACCATCGGCGTGCTGGGGGCGGCCACGGCCTGCAGCCACCTGCTGGGGCTGTCTGCGGGCCAGACGGCCAACGCCATCGGGCTGGCCTTCGCGCAAAGCTCGGGGAGCCGGGCCAACTTCGGCACCATGGCCAAGCCGTTCCAGGCCGGGCATTGCAATGCCTCGGCCCTGCGCGCGGCATTGCTGGCAGAAGCCGGCATGGACGCGGCACCCGATGCCCTGGACGGCCCCCAGGGTTTCACCACGCTGTATGGCAACCGCGAAAGCCTGGATGCGGAGCTGGCCAGCCTCGGCCAGGCGCCGCTGGAACTGCTGGCCAGCGGATTGGAAATCAAGAAATACCCGATGTGCTACGCGGCCCTCCGGTCGATAGACGGCTTGCTGGACCTGCGCCGCGAACATGGATTGCAGGCCGAGCAGGTGGTGGCTATTCATGTGGAATCGAACCGGCGCGCCATGGTGCCCTTGATCCACCCGCGCCCGCAAACCGGATTGGAAGCGAAGTTCAGCATGCCGTATGCCATGGCGGCCGCCGCGCTGGACGGCCACGTGCGCCTTGCCAGTTTCACCGACCAGGCGGTACAGCGGCCGGCCGTGCGCGCCTTGATGCAACGAGTGACCACCGAAGAAGCCGACGGGCCGGTAACCCCGCGCTGGAATATCGTGACGGTCACGCTCCACGACGGGACGAAGCTGCGCAAGGAAATCCGCACGTTGCGCGGTTCACACGACTGCCCGTTGTCGGACGACGAACTGGCAGACAAGTGGGACGATTGCCTGGCGTTTGGCGGCTATCGGGATCGCGGCAGGCAGTTCTTTGACGCCGCCCTGGATATCGCATCGGCTTCGATTCCGGAACTGCTCAAGCGCATGCCCCAGCGCGCCGTGGCCTCATCAGGATAAAGCACTGGCCGGCGCAACTCGCCACGCGACCTCATTCAAGGGGGAAATTTACCAATGTCCCAGACGCCCGGAGTTCCTTTTCATCTGCTGCGCGGCGGTACGAGCAAAGGCGTGTTCTTCGACCGCGCCGCCGTGCCTTCGGACCGCGACGAACTCGCGGCATTCCTGCTCAACGTGTTTGGCAGCCCCGACCCACGACAGATCGACGGCCTGGGCGGCGGCGACAAGTTGACCAGCAAAGCAGCTGTGCTGGGGCCCCCTACCCATCCGCACGCCGACGTGGATTACCTGTTCGCCCAGGTCGGGATCCGCCACGCGGAAGTCGACTACAAACTCAACTGCGGCAATCTATCCGCGGCGGTGGCTGCCCACGCCATCGAACAAGGCTACGTGCCTGCCACCGAAGGGCAGACCGCCGTGCGCATCCATAACCTGAACACGCGCCGCGTCATCCACGCACGCGTGCCGGTTCGCGACGGCAAGGTGGTATACACGGGCGATCTGGCCATCGACGGCGTACCCGGCACGGGCGCCCCTATCGAACTGGATTTCCGCGAGGCCACCGGGTCTATTACCGGCACGCTGCTTCCGCTGGGCGACGTGCGAAACCGGATGGAAATCGCCGACGTGGGGCCTGTGGACGTCACCGTCATCGATGGCGCGAACCTGGTGGTGATCGTTGCAGCGCACGACCTTGGCATGCTGGGTATCGAATCGCCGCAGCAGATCGACAATGATGCGGCGCTGGTAACCAGGATGCAGGCCATACGTGCCCAGGTGGCCGAACACCTGGGGCTGGGCGATTACTGGCGCAGCCGCGCCGCGCCATCGAACCCCATGTTGGTCGCCGTGCAGGCGCCACGGTCATATGCAGCGCTCAACGGCGAGACCGTACATGCCGATACGCTGGACCTGGTCTGCCGCCAATACTCCACGGGCGCAACCAGCAAGGCGCTGGCGGCCACAGTGACGGCAACCATCGGCATGGCCTGCCGGATTCCGGGTTCGATTGCCGCGCGCCATCTACGTCCGGGCGGCGGTACATCTGAACCACTGCGTATCGGCCACCCCGCCGGCCGCATCATGGTGCGCGCGCGTGTGCGCGCCAACGCGGCCCTGCAGGTAGAGCAGGCGGCCATCTATCGCACCGCCCGCACCATCGCCAGGGGCGAAGTGATGCCGCGCGAGACGGCATAAGGCCGGTGCGCAGCAGGCGCGCCGCTACGGTGTCAGTCGTCGGTGGCGTGTATGCGCAGCTTCTCTTCAATGGCGTGCACCGCCGACTGAAGATTCTTGACTTTGTCGGCCAGCGCCGGGCCTTTCAGGCGGCTGCTCAACGCCGAAATACTGACCGCGCCGATAGGGCGGCCATGCGGGTCGAGAATGGGCACCGCGATGGACCGCACGGACTCGACCTCGAGCACTTCGTTTTCCAGGTAGCCCTGCTCGCGGGCGCGCGCAATGCGCTGGCGCAGGTCGTCCCAGCTGAAACGGGGATAGCCGCGCTCGGTGCGTTCTTTGTTGGCCAGGCATATACGCTGGATTTCGTCGTCGGGCAGCGCCGACAGCAGTGCAGTTGCTCCCGCCCCAACATTCAGCGGCCGCCGCCTGCCCACGTCCAGTACGAATACCTTGATGGGAAACGCGCCCTCGGCTCTGGCGATGCACACGCCATCCAACCCGGAGCGCACGGTGAGAAACACGGTATCGCCGGTGGCGTCCGCCACCTGCCGCAAGTACGGCACACAGGTATCGCGCAAGTCGTAGGTGTAGGGCGCCGCCGCGGCGACACCCATTTCGTAAGTCAACGAGCCCAGGAAATAGCGCTTGCTGCGATCGTCCTGCCTTACGAATCCTTCGGCCACAAGGGCTTGCAGCAAGCGGTGGGCGGTAGGCCGCGTCAGGTTGGCACTGTTATGCAGGTCGACCAGGCGCATGCCGGTGCGGTTGTAGGTGGTGATCAGCCGCAGCAGCGCGGCACACCGTTGAATCGCCTGGGTGCCTGTCCTGTCTTTGCGTGCATCGGTTGTAGCCATGACATATCACAATGTGGTCGTTTTGGCGCATTTTTACCAAGTTTCGGCCACTACAATACCGTGAATCCGGGGAATTAGTCCACTATGAGGGAGTTTGCTGTGAGCGGATCTACAGAAGAGCGCTACAAGCGCACATCGGGAATCGCGGCGGTCGCGGGAGTCGGCCATACCGACTGGGCCGAAGACTACCGCCGAGTCCGCAACGGCGAGAAGCCGTTCGATTCCTACGGATACGCCGCGCTGGCATTCAGCCGCGCGTTGGAGGATGCAGGCATCAGCCGCTCCGATGTAGACGGCCTGATCGTCGGCCCCACCACCGCCTACGAGCGCATGGGCGAAATACTGAATATCGACCCGCGGTGGGGCGGGCAGGCCGACGCCGTCCAGGCGGTGTTTCAGGCCGTGCTGGCCATTCACTCGGGTATGGCCGAGGTGGTGGCGCTGGTGTACGGCAATGATCAGCGCTCGGCCGCGGTGCAGTATGGGGGGCCCGAAGCGATGGGGGGCGGCGCGTTCCTGTCATACGTGTATCACAGCCCCTGGGGCCTGACTTCGCAGGGCGCTCTGTATGCGCTGATGTTTCAGCGCTACAAAGAAATGTGGGGGGTCACCGACCACGACCTGGGCCAGGTGGCAGTGGGCCAGCGGCAATGGGCCAGCCTGAACCCGCACGCCATCATGCGCAAGCCGCTAACCATCGAAGACTACCTGGCGGCCAAGTACATCGCCGAGCCGCTGCGTCTGAATGACTATTGCCTGATCAACGACGGCGGCGTCGCGCTTATCATCATGGAAGCCGAGCGTGCGCGCAAAACCTGCCGCAACCCTGTGTTCATCAAGGGGTTGGGCCGCTCGGACCTGAATCATCAAGCGACCAGCCTGGGTCCGCGCCTGATCGACTTCTACCGCCCGGCCCAGATGCGCGCGGCCGAACAGGTCTACGGCGCGGCGGGCATAGGCCCCAATGACGTGGACGCGCTGCTGGTATACGACAGCTTCAGCCCGCACATCTTCTTTGCACTGGAAGGCTTCGGCTTCTGCGGCCAGGGCGAAGGCGCGCGCTTCATTGCCGAAAACGGCATAGGCGTGGGCGGCCGCCTGCCGGTCAACACGCACGGCGGACACTTGTCGGAATCGTATATGCAGGGCTGGAACCACCAGATCGAGGCCGTGCGCCAGCTGCGTGGCGGCCAGGGCGAACGCCAGGTGGCTGATTGCCAACACGTGCAGTACGTGTCGGACGTGGCAGGCAAGGCCATGTCGATCATCTACGGCAAATAATCACGGGGACGAACCACATCATGAGCAAGACACCACGCCTTTATTCGCCTTACGATGCGCCCCTGTGGGAAAGTATCCAAGAGGGCCAGATGAAGCTGCAGCGTTGCCGCAAGACCGGCGCCTTCTACTATCCGCCTGGCCCGGTCTGCCCGCAATCCCTGAGCTTCGATGTGGAATGGGCGCCGGTTTCCGGGCGCGGCACGATCCTGTCATGGACTGTGTTTCATCGCCAGTACCTGCCGGCCTATCCGGCGCCCCACCTGGTAGTGGCGGTGGCACTGGAAGAAGGCCCCATCATGATCGGCTACATGGACCACGCCAGCCTGCCCGACCTGAAGCTGGACAAGCCGGTGGCGATGGAATATGTGGAGCATCCCGACGGCTATCGCATTCCGAAGTTCACCCTGCAATGACTGCCTCTCGCGCAGCGAGCGTCCGCCCGCCCCCACGGGCGGGGACTCGCTGCGTTTTGTATTGGCATGCCGCTTTCGGGGCTGCCATTTGATGTCGGCACCGCCCCCCTTGCGCTATCCTGCTGCTTTTTGCATGGCCCGGTGCGCCGCCGCACCCTGGGCATATCAAGAGCAACATCATGAATCTACCCATCCAGAATGTGGCCGTCGTGGGCGCGGGCGCCATGGGCAGCGGCATTGCCGCGCTGTTTGCCGCCAGGGGGCTCGACGTCGTGCTGATCGACCCCGCACCCGGCGCGCTCGACCGCGCCGCCGCCATCATTGATCGGCAGTTGGGCGTGCTCGCGCCCGACACCGTCGATGCATCGCGCCGCCGCATCCGCATGGAAAGCGGCCTGGAAGCGGCGGCCCCATGCAGCCTGGTGATCGAAGCGGTTCCGGAAAAACTGGAACTCAAGCGCGACGTATTCGGCAGGCTGGACATCGCGTGCCGGCCGGATGCAATCTTCGCTACCAACACCTCGGGCCTGTCCATCAATGCCATCGCCCAGGCCGTGACGCGCCGCGACCGTTTCGTGGGCACCCATTTCTTTACGCCGGCCGACGTCATCCCGCTGGTAGAAGTGGTGCGCAACGACGAGACCAGCACAGCCACCGTCGACGCTGTCATGGCAGCCCTGCGCGCCGCGGGCAAGCGGCCGGTGCTGGTCAAGCGTGACATTCCGGGCTTTATCGCCAACCGCATCCAGCATGCGCTGGCGCGCGAGGCCATCTCGCTGCTGGAACACGGCGTCGCCAGCGCAGAAGACATCGACGAAGTGGTCAAGTGGAGCCTGGGCATCCGGCTGGCGCTGTCGGGCCCGCTGGAACAGCGCGACATGAACGGCATCGACGTGCATCACGCCATTGCCACCTATCTGTACCCCGATCTGGAAAACCGTACGACGCCTTCGCCCCTGCTAGCCCAAAAGGTCGCCAGCGGCCAGATCGGGGCCAAGGCGGGCCAGGGGTTCTATGAATGGCCGGCCGACAAGCGCGAACAGGTGCTGCGCGACAAGAGCGCGGCACTGGCCGAACTGGTGGCCTGGCTGAACGGCCGGCAGGCGGGCCAAGGCCCGCTCGATTAATAACCCGCATCAAAATTTGTGATTGGACGCGCGGCGGGCGGCTGGCTACCTTGGGCAGACATTCCAACCATAATGGAGACAAATCATGCCCATGATGCGCGCTGCCCTCGCGGGAGCCTTGCTGGCGGCCTGCGCGCCGGCCCTGGCCGGCACCGTCACGGTGATCACGTCGTTTCCCAAAGACTTGACCCAGGCGTATAAAACCGCCTTCGAAAAAACCCATCCCGGCATCACGCTGGAAATCCTGAACAAAAACACGGTGTCGGGCATCGCGTTCGTACGCGAAACGCCAGAGGGCCAGCGGCCCGAGGTGTTCTGGGCCAGCGCGCCCGACGCGTTCGAGGTACTAGGCCGCGAAAAACTGCTGAGCCCGGCCGCTGACATGGCCAACCCGCAGGTGCCGGACAAGATCGGCAGCTATCCCATCAACGACCCCGGAGGCATGTACCTGGGCCAGGCGCTGGCGGGCTACGGCATCATGTACAACACCCGCTACACCAAGGCGCACAAGCTGACGCCGCCGGCCGAATGGAAAGACCTGCTGGATCCGCAGTGGTTCGGCCACCTGGGCATGACGGCGCCTTCCCGCTCGGGCACGATGCACCTGACGGTCGAGACCATTCTGCAGGGCGAAGGCTGGGAAGATGGCTGGCGCACCCTGTTGCGCATGTCCGGCAACGCCAGGCAGATGACCGAGCGCTCGTTCGGCGTGCCCGATGGCGTCAACAACGGGCAGTTCGGCGCAGGCCCGGTCATCGATTTCTTCGGGCTGTCGAGCAAGTACTCCAAGTTCCCGGTGGAATTCGTCTATCCCACCGAAACCGCGGTGGTGCCCGCCAACATCGCACTCATCGCGGGCGCGAAGAATACCGAGGAAGGCAAGAAATTCGTGGCGTTCACCCTCAGTCAGGCGGGCCAGGAATTGCTGCTGGAGCCGAAGATTTCGCGCCTGCCGGTGCTGCCCTATAAAGATCTGGCCGGCAAGATTCCCGAAGGTTATCCCGACCCGGCCCAGATCGCGCAGCGCAGCAAGGTGCATTTCGATGCCGACCTTTCGCAAAAGCGCTATTACGTTGTGCAGGCCTTGTTCGACCAGACCATCACGTTCCGCCTGGCCGATCTGCAGGCGGCCAGCAAAGCCATCTACGATGCCGAGAAGACATTGGGCGACAAGGCCAAGTCCGGCAAGGCCGCCGAACTGCTCTCGCAGGCGCGCGCGCTTGCGTGGTCTCCACTGATCGACGCCAGGACCGCCGCAGACCCCGAGTTCCTGGCCGTGTTCCTGCGCGACAAGAAAGACGCTTCGACCAGCAAGCAGATCACGCAGCTCGAAGGCGAATGGAGCAGCAAGGCCCGCGCCAACTACGAACAGGCGGTGAAACTGGCTCGCGAGGCCGCGGCGTTGTAGCCCCGCCGGCCCATTGCCGGCCCCAACCCGGATGAAGCATGGCCGGCCCGCAGTTGCGCACGCCGCGGGCCGGCCGCCACACCCGCCTGCCCGCGCGCGGGCCCGCCCCTGCCGCGCCCGCGGCGCCACGACTGGAGTTTCTTGATGACGTTTGCGAACGGCCCGCGCCTGCCTGCCGGTCCGCTCTTGACAGCGCTATTGGTGCTGGCCTTCCTGGGACTGTTCCTGGCAGTCCCGGTGGGCACCGTGTTCTATAGCGCGTTCGTCAATGCCGACGGCAGTTTCACCCTGGGGCACTTCGGCGCCTTCTTCGGCCTGCCCCTTATGCAGGAAGCGTTTTTCAACAGCCTGTATGTCGCGGGCTGGTCGGCCTTGCTCGCTTCGCTGATCGCCATCCCGCTGGCGTACTTCACGGTGCGATTCGAGTTCCGCGGCGCGCTGATCATCCAGACACTGGGCGTGCTGCCGCTCATCATGCCGCCGTTTGTCGGCGCGGTGGCCATGCAGCTGATCTTCGGACGATCGGGCACGGTCAACCTGCTGCTGGACGAATGGTTCGGCTTCACCCTGCCCTTCATGGAAGGGCTCAACGGCGTGATTTTTGTCGAGTCCATCCACTACTTTCCGTTCATCCTCATGAACCTGGTGGTGGCGCTGCGCAACATCGACGGTTCCATGGAAGAGGCCGCCTTCAACCTGGGATCGCGCGGGTTCCGCCTGTTTCGCCGCATCATCTTTCCGCTGGCGCTGCCCGGCTATATTGCCGGCACGTCGCTGGTGTTCGTGAAGGTGTTCGACGATCTGGGCACACCGCTGGTGCTGGGCACCACCAACATGCTGGCGCCGCAAGCCTATCTGCGCATCACGCAGGTAGGGCTCGAAGACCCGCTGGGTTACGTGATCAGCGTCATCATGATCGGCTTTTCCATCCTGGCCCTGTGGCTGTCGGCGCGGGTCATGAAGGGCAAGGACTACTCCACCCTGCAGAAGGGCGGCAAGTCCATCCAGAAACGCCGGCTCAAGCCGGCGGAAAGCGTGCTGGCGTATGGATGGATCACGCTGGTGCTGCTGCTGGTGCTGTCCCCGCACATCGGCGTGCTGCTGCTGTCGCTGGCCACGGTGTGGAGCTACGCGCCCTTGCCCGACGGCTATACGCTGGAACACTATGCCGCGGTCTTCAGCGATTCGCACGGCATGATCACCAATACGCTGCTGTATTGCGGGCTGGCGGCGGGCATCGATGTGGTGCTTGGCACCGCCATCGCGTACCTGATGCTGCGCACGCGCCTGCCGGCGCGCCAATGGCTGGACTTCCTGGCTTCGGCCGCGCTGGCCATCCCCGGCCTGGTGCTGGCCATCGGCTTGCTGCGCACCTTCCGCGGCTGGGAAATCCCGCTGACCGGAACGCTGCTGACATCATCCTGGGTGTTGATCATGATCGCCTATTCGGTGCGCCGCCTGCCCTATGCATTGCGCTCGTGCGTGGCCGCGCTGCAGCAGATCAACGTGTCGCTCGAAGAAGCGGCGCAGTCGCTGGGCGCCGGCCGCCTGCGTACGATCCGCCGGGTGGTGGTGCCGCTGATGGCCGGGGGCATGCTGGCCGGCTTTGTCACCAGCTTCGTGACCGCTGCCGTGGAGCTGTCCGCCACCATCATGCTGGTCACGCGCGACAGCCAGGCTCCCATGAGCTACGGCATTTATCTGTACATGCAAAGCGCCGCCGGCCGCGGGCCCGGCGCGGCGCTTGGCGTGCTGGCCGTGGTTGCCGTCGGCATCGGAACGTACATCTCGCATTTGCTGGTCGAACGTGCATCCGCGCGCCAGCAGCCCGCGCGCAATGGGGAATCAGAATGAAGAAAGTCAGCGTCGAATGTCGCAATATCCGGCTTTCCTATGGAAAGACCGAAGTCCTGAAAGACATCAGCATCTACATAGAGCCCGGCGAATTCTTTGCACTGCTGGGCCCTTCCGGCTCGGGCAAGTCCACTCTGCTGCGGCTGATCGCCGGCTTTAACCAGCACAGCCATGGGCAGCTGCTGATCGACGGCAAAGACATCGGGGGCACGCCGCCATGGGGCCGCAACATTGGCATGGTGTTTCAAAACTACGCGCTGTGGCCCCACATGACCGTATGGGACAACGTTGCATTCGGCCTGGTAGAGCGCCGCCTGCCGCGCGCAGAGATCCGCCACAAAGTCGAGGCGGCGCTGGAACTCGTAGGCCTGGCGCAATACGCCAATCGCCGGCCCAACCAGCTGTCCGGCGGCCAGCAACAGCGCGTGGCCCTGGCGCGCACCATCGTCATCGAGCCGCAAGTGCTGCTGCTGGACGAGCCGCTGTCGAACCTGGACAAGAAGCTGCGCGTGCAGATGCGGCAGGACCTGCTCAGCCTGCAACGCCGCCTGGGCATCACCACGATATTCGTCACCCACGACCAGGAAGAGGCCATGACCACCGCCGACCGGATGGCGGTGCTGGACCACGGCGTCGTGCAGCAGGTCGGCTCGCCCACCACCCTGTTCGACTATCCGGTGAACCGGTTCGTGGCGAACTTCGTGGGGACGATGAACGTACTGGAAGGAACGGTGCGTGAACGCAGCCGCAACAGTCTCGTGCTGAAGGTGGCCGGCGTGGGCGACCTGCAGCTGCCGCTGGCCAGCGAGGCTCCCGAAAGCGACCGCCTGGCCGCCAGCTTCCGGCCCCATACGGTGCAGATCGACATGGCCGACGGGCTGGGCGACGCGCGCTACGTGTGGTTGCCGGGCGTGGTGGAAACCAGCGAGTTCCTGGGCGAGTTCACCCGCTACCAGGTGCAGGTGGGCGAACACCGGATCACGGCCGACCAGCCGCACCTGGCCGGGCTTTCGCCCTTTCCGGTCGGCGCCCCCGTATCGGTAGGGCTGGAGCCGTCGCAAATACGACTGCTGGCGGCATAATTGCCGCCATGGAAATCTATCAGATCCGCGCCTTTGTCACGGTCGCCCGGCTGGGCAACCTGACCAAGGCCGCGGATGCGTTGTCGCTGACGCAACCCGCCGTGACCGCGCAGATCAAGGCGCTGGAACAGAGCCTGGGCGTAGCGCTGTTCGAGCGCGCCGCCGGCCGGCTGACGCTGGCCAAGGCGGGCGAAGCGCTGCTGCCCACCGCCGAATCGCTGCTGGTGCTCGGCGCCCAGCTCAAATCCGAAGCCCAGCAACTGCAAGGCAGCCTGCACGGCGCCGTGGAGCTTGGCATCCCCAGCGAGCAGCCGGATTTCCTCAGGCTGGGCGAGCTTGCCTCGGCCGTGCGCGACCAGCTGCCCCTGATCGAACTGAAAACGCTCACCCTGTCCACTGTACAGTTGGACGAGTACGTCAATACAGGCAGGCTGCATGCCGCGCTGACGCTGGTGGTCAATCCGCCGCGCGGCACCTGCTGGCAGCCCCTGCGCAGCGTACGGTATCGCATTGCCATGCCTGCCGCGCTGGCGGGCACGGTCAAGCGCGGAGGCTGGCGCGACGTGGCGCAGCTTCCCTGGCTCGACGGCCCCGCGGGCAGCCATACCCACTTGCTGCTGCGCGATATGTTCGAACGCCATGGCCTGGCGCCGCGCGTCGTGATGCAGCACGACGACCAGGCCAACCTGGACGCGCTGGTGCGCGCGGGCGCAGGCTGCGCGCTGCTGCGCGAAGAAATCGCCCTGGCCGGCGCCGAATCCGGCGATTTCATGGTGTGGGGGCAGGCCCGGGCCGACGCCACACTGGGTTTCATGATATCCAACGAGCGCGCCAGCGAACCCATGCTGGTCGCGTTAAGCTCCCTGATGCAGAAAATCTGGCTGCCCAGCGCGTCGCGCCGCCCCTGACCCCTTATCTACCTGCTCATGACTGAAATCTGGTTCATCCGCCACGGCGAAACCGCGTGGAACCGAGAAGGCCGCCTGCAAGGCTGGCAAGACATTGCGCTCAATCCGGCCGGGCGATCCCAGGCCGCCCAGCTTGCCGCGCGCATCGGGGCCATGGACGCCCCCTTTCAGGCGCTGTACAGCAGCGACCTGCAGCGTGCATACACCACGGCCGAGCCGTTGTCCGATGCGCTGGGCCTGCGCATCCGCAGCGAGCCCGGGCTGCGCGAACGCTGCTATGGCGTGCTCGAAGGGCTGGATCCGCGCCGCATCGACGAGCTTGCGCCGCAAGCCGCCGCGGCGCGCCGCAGCCGCGACCCCGACCTGCCTATCGAGGGAGGCGAATCGCTGGGCCAGTTCCAGGCGCGCATTCTCGCCACCGTGGACGATATCGCGCAACGCCACGCTGGCGAGCGCGTACTGGCCGTCACGCATGGCGGGGTGATGGACATCATCTGGCGTCGCGCCAGCGGCGCCGCCCTGGACGCGGTCCGTCCGGTGCCGCTGCTCAATGCCAGCATCAACCGCGTCGGCATCGAAGGCCGCGCGTGGCAAGTCCTGGAATGGGGCGATATCGCGCACCTGGACGCCGAATCCGCGACCGACATCGTGCCGTAGCCGGCGCGGCGCGGGCCTCAGCGGCTGAGCAGCGCCTGGTTGATGTGCCCCGCGGCGCGCCGCAGAACCGGCAGGAATGCCTGGACCATGGCCTGGCGTGAATACCGGCTGGCATGGCTGCTGACGTTCATGGCGCCAATGACCCGGCCCGCGCGGTCCTGGATGGGCACCGCCACCGACTGCAGGCCCGGCTCGAGTTCCTGCACAACGCATGCGTAGCCATCGGCGCGCACCTGGCCAAGAATGCGCCTGATGACCGCCCGGTCAGTCACCGTATGAGGCGTCAGGGCGCGGATATCGCTGGCGTCGAGCACGCGGTCCTGTTCGGCGGGCGGCAAGCCCGCCAGCAGCACGCGGCCCATGGACGTGACCCAGGCGGGCAGCCGACTGCCCACCGACAGGTTGATGCTCATTACCCGGTGGGATGACAGCCGCAATATGTACACCACGTCCGTGCCATCCAGCACGGACACCGAGCAGGACTCGCGCGTGGCCTCGGCCACTTCTTCCATATAGGGCAACGCCAGATCCCACAGCGGCGTCGCCGACAGGTACGAGTAACCCAGTTCGAGAATCCGCGGGGTCAAGGCAAACTGGCGGCCGTCCACAGACACATAGCCCAGGCTGGCCAGCGTCAGCAGGATGCGGCGCGCGCCGGCCCGCGTCAGCCCGCACGCCGCCGCCACTTCGGACAGGGTCATTTGCGGGCGCTGCGGCCCAAAGGCGCGGATTACCGCCAGCCCGCGCGCGAAAGACTGGACGTAGGTATCGCTGGGCTGCGGGGGTTCGTGCGTGTCATGGGCCATGAGGCCATCCGTAATGTCCGGCCAGCAGACGCTTGGGCGAGTGAGCCTTGACACTGTCTGGCCAGCGTGGAACGATGTTCTTAGATAGAACGAATGTTCGAATATAGAACAAAATTATGACACGCCTTCACCTTCCGGGACCCTTATGATTTCCAAGATTGTTGAAAACGCGGCGGCCGCCCTGGCGGACGTTCCTGATGGCGCAACCGTTTTGATCGGCGGTTTCGGCACGGCGGGCCAGCCCATCGAGCTCATCGACGCCTTGCTCGAGCAGGGCGCCAGAGACCTCACCATCATCAACAACAACGCCGGCAATGGCACCACCGGCCTGGCCGCGCTGCTGGGCGCGGGACGAGTGCGCAAGATCATCTGCTCGTTCCCCCGCCAGACCGATTCGCAGATATTCGACGGCCTGTACCGCAGCGGCAAGATCGAGCTTGAGCTGGTGCCCCAGGGCAACCTGGCCGAGCGCATCCGCGCCGCTGGCGCCGGCATTGGCGCGTTCTTCACGCCCACGAGCTACGGCACGCCGCTGGCCGAAGGCAAGGAAGTGCGCGAAATCAACGGCCGGCACTATGTGCTGGAATACCCCCTGCACGCCGACTACGCCCTGATCAAGGCCGACCGCGGCGACCGCTGGGGCAACCTGGTGTACCGCAAGACGGCGCGCAACTTCGGCCCCATCATGGCCAGCGCCGCCCGGGTGGCCGTGGCGCAAGTGCGCGAAATCGTCGAACTGGGCGAACTCGACCCCGAAAACATCGTTACCCCGGGCATTTTCGTCAAGCGCGTCGTGCAGATCGACGCCCCGGCCGCCAAGGAGCAGCAATGAGCAGCAAACTGACCCGCGACCAGATCGCCGCCCGCGTCGCGCAAGACATCCCCGAGGGCGCCTATGTCAACCTGGGCATCGGCCTGCCCACGCTGGTGGCCAACCACCTGCCCGCCCAGCGTGAAATCATTCTGCATACCGAAAACGGCATGCTGGGCATGGGCCCTGCGCCGGCCAAGGGGCAAGAAGACTACGACCTGATCAACGCGGGCAAGCAGCCCGTTACCGAGCAGCCCGGCTGCTCGTTCTTTCACCATGCCGATTCGTTCGCCATGATGCGCGGCGGCCATCTCGATATCTGCGTGCTGGGCGCCTTCCAGGTGTCGCAGCGCGGCGACCTGGCCAACTGGCATACCGGCGCGCCCGACGCCATTCCCGCGGTGGGCGGCGCAATGGACCTCGCCATCGGCGCCAAAGACGTCTACGTCATGATGGAGCTGCTGACCCGCGAAGGCGCAAGCAAGCTGGTGGCCGAATGTACCTACCCCCTTACGGGCGTGCAATGCGTGTCGCGCGTTTATACCGATGTCGCGGTGTTTGATATCGGCGCCAATGGGGTTACCGTCATCGACATGTTTGGCGACATGACTGCCGACGAACTGCTGCGCCTGACCGGCCTTCCCCTACAGTTTGCCCGCTGAATCCCCACCGGAGGTTTTGCCATGCTGTTCCTGGTCCAAATGCAAGTGAACCTGCCGGCCGACATGCCGGCCGAGCGGGCCGACAAGCTCAAGGCCGACGAAAAGGCCCTGGCCCAGCAACTGCAGCGCGACGGCAAATGGCGCCACCTGTGGCGCGTGGCGGGCCGCTACGCCAACGTCAGTGTCTTCGATGTAGAAAGCAACGATGAGCTGCACCAGTTGCTGTCGTCGCTGCCGCTGTTCCCGTACATGGACATCCAGGTCACTGCCCTGGCCCGCCACCCTTCCGCCATCTGACCCGCACGCTCGCCATGCCCTACATCATCGAGACCTTCGACAAGCCGGGCCATCAGGCCGTCCGGCAACAAGAACGCCCCGCGCATCTCGAGTTCCTGGAATCCAACAAGCACCTGCTGCTGGCCTGCGGCGCCAAGCTGCATGATGACGGCCAGGACGCGGGCGGCGGGCTGTACGTGGTAGATGTCGACACCCGCGACGCCGCCGAAGCCTTTATCGCGGCAGACCCTTTCAGCAAGGCGGGCCTGTTCGAGCGTGTCACCATAACGCGCTGGCGCAAGGCCTATGTCAACGGCCAGCGCATGCTGTAGCGCACGCCGCCCCGCACAGGAAATCGTCTATGTCTTATGCTGATCTGAGCCAGGCCCGCCTGTATTACGTTGTCGACGGCCCCACCGATGCGCCGGTACTGGTGCTGTCCAATTCGCTGGGCACCTGCGCCGACATGTGGGCGCAACAGGTTCCCGCTCTGTCGCAGCACTTTCGCGTGTTGCGCTACGACACACGCGGGCACGGCAAGTCGTCGGTGCCCGAAGGGGCATACTGCTTCAGCCAGCTGGCCGGCGACGTGTGCGAACTGCTCGACCACCTGGATATCGGCCAGGTGCATTTCTGCGGCCTGTCGATGGGCGGCCCCACCGGCCTGCAACTGGCGCTGGATCATCCCCGGCGCGTGCAGAAGCTGGTGCTGTGCAACACCGCCGCCCGCATCGGCACCCCCGAAAACTGGTCTGCCCGCATCGCCGCCGTTTCGCAGAACGGCCTGGAAGCCATGGCGCCTGCCCTGGTCGAACGCTGGCTGACCCCTGCTTTCCGCACCGCGCAACCGGGCATGACGCAGGTATTGGTCGATATGTTGCGTCGCACGCCCAACGACGGCTACAACGGCAATTGCGCGGCCTTGCGCGATGCCGACCTGCGCGCGCGGCTTGGCGAGATCAAGAGCCCGACCCTGGTGATCGCGGGCACGCAAGACCCGGCCACCACGCCGCAAGACGGTCGCGACCTCGCGGCGGGCATAGCAGGCGCACGCTACCTGGAGCTGGACACCTCGCACCTGTCCAACTGGGAACAACCCCAGGCCTTTACCCGCGCGTTGCTGGACTTTCTTATGGAGTAGCGCATGGCACGCTGGAAGCAACGTCCCGAGGGCTCGAACTGGGGCGATTACGGCCCCGACGACCAGCTCGGCCGGCTTAACCTGCTGACCGAAGCCCAGGTACTGAAGGGCGCGCGCGAAATCCGCGCGGGCAAGACCTTCTGCCTGTCGCTGCCCCTGGACCTGCCCGGCGGCAATGTGCTGAACCCGCGTCGCCATCCTCCGCAGCTCAGCCCTACAAGGCTGCAAGACACGCCGTACCTGAACTTTCCGATGCGCAACCTGAACCCGGATGCGGTCGATGTGCTCAGCGACGACCAGGTGCTGCTGTCAATGCAGTACTCCACCCAGTGGGATTCGCTGGCGCACGTGGGCGCCTTGTTTGACGCCGATGGCGATGGCCGAGCCGAGCTTTGCTACTACAACGGCTATCGCGCCGGCGTCGACATCATCGGCCCCGCCGATGCCGACCATGCCGGCTGCGCATGCAACAGCGGCGGCCCGTCCGCCGCGCTGAAGCTGGGCGTCGAAAACCTGGCCTCGCATGGCATGCAGGGGCGCGGCGTCTTGCTGGACCTGGCGCGCCACTTCGGCACGGGGCGCACCCTGGTGGGGCACGCCGAATTGACGCACGCGCTGCAGGCCGAGCGCATCACGGTCGAGCCAGGCGATATGCTGGTGCTGCGCACCGGTTTTGCCGAAAAAATCGTCGAGATGGCCGGCCAGCCGGATTCCGACGTCCTGCATCGCTACGGCGCGGCACTGGACGGCACCGACAACGCCTTGCTGCAATGGATTACCGATAGCGGCATTGTGGCCATCTGCGCCGACAACTATGCGGTAGAAGCCTACCCGGCGCGCGAACGCCAGGGCCCGCGCGCCATGCTGCCGCTGCATCACCATTGCCTCTTCAAGTTGGGCCTGCCCCTGGCCGAACTCTGGTATCTCAAAGACCTGGCCGACTGGCTGCACGCCAACGGCCGCCACCATTTCATGCTGACCGCCCCGCCGCTGCGCATGCCCCACGCCATCGGCTCCCCGGTCACGCCCATCGCTACGGTATAGGCCGGAAGCCCGGCCCCGGGCGGCATCACCACAGCCGCCGGACCCACCCGGGGGGTGTCTGACACCCAAGGGTGTCAGACACCGAACCGCAAGCCCCCGACACCACCCGCGCTGGCGCCGGGGGGTGTCTGACACCCAAAGGTGTCAGACACCGAGCCGCAAGCTCCTGACGCCGCCCGCGCCGGCGCCGGGGGGTGTCTGACACCCAAAGGGTGTCAGACACCAAACCGCAAGCCCCCGACACCACCCGCGCTGGCGCCGGGGGGTGTCTGACACCCAAGGGTGTCAGACACCGAACCGCTAGTCCCCGACACCTCCCGCGCATGCGCCCGGGGGGTGTCTGACACCCAAGGGTGTCAGACACCGAACCGCAAGCTCCTGACGCCACCCGCGCCGGCGCCGGGGGGTGTCTGACACCCAAAGGGTGTCAGACACCGAGCCGCAAGCGCCTGATGCCACCCAGCGAAGCATCTGCCAACCATCCGAAACCATCCGTTTCGCCCGGCCGCCGGCGGCGAATTATGGTGGAGCCTATGGGTTCGACCCACCCTGCAGGAGACCGTCATGAAACAGCTGTTCGCCTGTGTGTTGCTGGCAGCCGCCTCGGCCCTGGCCGGGGCCCAGAGCCTGCCCTATGGCGTTTCTATCGATAACCTGGCCGCGACGCGGCAGGCGGACGGCACATCGTCCATATCCGGCACCGTGGTCAACCACGGCGACAAGCCGTTGAACCGCCTGTCGGTCACTTTCGTGCTGTTCGACGACCAGGGCAGCGAGATCGGCCGCACCGGCGCCACGCGGGACATGCCCCTCGCGCCAGGAGAAACCTGGCAACTGGTGGCCACCACGCCACACACCTTCAACCGCTTTACCGCCCTGGACATCCAGGCACAGTAGCGCCGCAGCCGTGCCGCAGCCCGCCTTCCGAATGCTGTAAGGGTGCTGTGGGAAAATACGGGGGCAAGAACAATAGGACACCCCCATGTTTCCAAAACGACTTTCCGACGGTTACCAGGCCTTCCTGGATGGCCGCTTCCACAACGAACGCAAGCGCTACGAAGAGCTGGGCGAATCCGGCCAACACCCCGAAATCCTGTTGATCGGCTGCTGCGACTCCCGGGTATCGCCCGAAGTGATCTTCGACGCCGGCCCCGGCGAGATGTTCGTCATACGCAACGTCGCCAATCTGGTACCCCCCTATGAGGGCGATGCCAAGGCCTCGTCATATCACGGCACCAGCGCCGCCATCGAATTCGCCGTCAGCGCGCTCGAAGTCAAGCACATCGTCGTGCTGGGCCACGCTTCCTGCGGGGGCGTGCGCGCGGTGTTCGACTGCGCCGAACCCCTGACCCGCACCGACTTCATCGGCAAATGGATGTCGCAGATCACCCCTGTGGCCAGCGCCATCCCGCGCACCGGCGACAGGGCCACCGACGTCCGACGGCTAGAATGGGCAGTCGTCGAGCACAGCCTGAAGAACCTCATGACCTTCCCGTCCATCCGTGACCGGGTCGAGCAAGGAAAACTCGAGCTGCACGGCACCTACTTCGGCGTGGCGACGGGGTTGCTGTTCCTGCGCGACCCGGTTACCGGCGAGTTCACCGCCTGCACGTCGCAGCCGGCCTGAATCCCACCACAATAATCAGAACAGCGCGGCAGCCCTATGCAGCCGCCGCGCCAGCATTACCCACAGGAGGAGTCCATGAAGCTGTTTTATTCGCCCACCTCGCCCTTCGTGCGCAAATGCATGGTGGTCGCACACGAAACGGGGCTGATCGAACGCATCGAGCCGCAACGCTGCGCCGCGCACCCGGTCAACCGGGACCAGTCCATCGTTGCCGCCAACCCGCTGGGCCAGGTGCCCACGTTGGTCACCGACGACGGCCAGACCCTGCACGACAGCCGCGTCATTTGCGAATATCTGAATCAGCTGGGCGGCGGGGCGCTGGTTCCGCCAGACGGGCCGGCTCGCTGGCAAGCACTGACCGACCAATCCCTGGCCGACGGGCTGGTAACCGCTGCCATCCAGGCACGCTACGAGACGACTGTGCGCCCCGAATCCGCCATCTGGCAGGGCTGGGTAGACGCCCAGATGAGCAAGGTCGCCGATGCCCTGGCCCGGTTCGAAGAGCAGGCCGGCTCGCTCGCCGGCCGCTGGGACATCGGCACCATTGCACTGGCCTGTGCGCTGGGCTATCTGGACTTCCGCTACGCTTCGTACGATTGGCGCGCCCGGCACCCATCGCTGGCGCGTTGGCATGCCGCGGTCAGCGAGCGCCCGTCGCTCATCGAAACGGCTCCTTCCGCGCCGTAGATCCGTGGGCCGCGGGCTTCTTTTCTTATAACGAAAATGACTTAGACAGTGCGATCTATCGCCTGCTACGGTTGTAAGAATTGAACCCTGCGGCACCGGCCGGCGGCGTCTTGCCACGCCGTCGCGCTTCTTATCGAAGCAGCCCGCAGGTTGTTCCCTTGCGCCTCACGGCGCCTCCCGAAGGGCAACCGCCATGTATGTGTATGACCCCGTCGATCAACGGCTCGTGGAACAGCGCGTCGCGCAGTTCACCGACCAGACGCAACGCTTTCTTGCCGGCGAACTGAGCGAAGACGACTTCCGCACACTGCGGCTTCAGAACGGCCTTTATATCCAGCGCCATGCGCCCATGCTGCGCATTGCCATTCCCTATGGGTTGCTGGCGGCGCGCCAGTTGCGCACGCTGGCCCACATCGCCCGCACCTGGGATCGCGGCTATGGCCACTTCAGCACGCGGCAGAACATGCAGTTCAACTGGCCCAAGCTGGAAGATGTGCCCACCATCCTGGCCGAACTGGCCAAGGTGCAGATGCATTCCATCCAGACCAGCGGCAACTGTATCCGCAACACCACCAGCGATCATTTCGCCGGCGTGGCGCCCGATGAACTGGTGAACCCGCTGGTGTGGTGCGAAATCATCCGGCAATGGTCCACCCTGCACCCCGAATTTGCGTTCCTGCCGCGCAAGTTCAAGATCGCAGTCAGCGGCGCGGAAGAAGATCGCGCCGCCGTGGGCATTCATGACATCGGCCTGCAGGCCGTGCAGCGCGACGGCGTGCTGGGGTTCCGCGTGTGGGTGGGCGGCGGCCTGGGCCGCACCCCCATGGTGGGCCACCTGATCAACCCGTTCGTCGAATGGCAGCATCTGCTGACCTACCTGCAGGCCGCGCTGCGGGTTTACAACCTGCATGGCCGCCGCGACAACAAATTCAAGGCGCGCATCAAGATCCTGGTGAAGGACCTGACGCCCGAGGTGTATGCCCGGCAAGTCGACGAGCAATGGCAGCTGATCAAGGGCGGCCCGGACACGCTGACGCAAGAATACGTAGACACCATTGCCGGCCGTTTCACGTGGCCTGATTACGACCCCGCCGTCGCCAATGAGCCCGACCCCACCAGCACGCATGCCGCCGCGAATCCGGCCTTTGCGCAATGGCTGCGTAGAAACGTGCACCCGCACAAGGTGCCTGGCTACGCCGCCGTGACCCTGTCGCTCAAACCCACCGGCGTGCCGCCCGGCGACATCACCGCAGAACAAATGGAAGCCGTGGCGGATCTGTCGGAGCGCTACGGCTACGGCGAAGTGCGCGTATCGCACGAACAGAACCTGGTGCTGGCCGACGTGCGCCGGCCGCAGCTGTTCGAGCTGTGGCAGGAATTGCGCGCCCTGAACATGGCCACGGCCAACATCGGGCTGCTGACCAACATCATCTCGTGCCCCGGCGGCGACTTTTGCGCGCTGGCCAATGCCGTATCCATTCCGGTGGCCCAGGCCATCCAGAGCCGTTTCGACAACCTGGACTACCTTTTCGAAGTCGGCGAGCTCGACCTGAACATCTCGGGCTGCATCAACGCCTGTGGGCACCATCACGTAGGCCACATCGGCATCCTGGGCGTCGACAAGAACGGCGAGGAGTGGTACCAAGTTACCATTGGCGGCCGCCAGAACGGCGCGGCCAAGCCGCTGTCGGACCTGCAGTCGGTGCGCGGCGGGGGCGCGGCTATCGGCCGCATTATCGGGCCGTCATTTGCGCGCGACCAG
This sequence comes from Bordetella genomosp. 7, assembly GCF_002261415.1. Lineage (NCBI taxonomy): Bacteria > Pseudomonadati > Pseudomonadota > Betaproteobacteria > Burkholderiales > Alcaligenaceae > Bordetella > Bordetella genomosp. 7. The sequence goes on from NZ_NEVI01000020.1 coordinate 141,878, forward strand.
GTGCCCGACGTGGTCGAACGCCTGGTGCGCACTTACCTGCGCCTGCGCGACAGCGACGCCGAACGCTTTATCGACGTCGTCGACCGCGTGGGCATCGCGCCTTTCAAAGAAGATGTGTATGCCGATCCGGGCGTGGCCAAATCCGCCCCGGCGCCGCAACGCGAGGTTGCCCATGTCTGACACGACCCATCCCGCCGAACCACGCCTGATCCGCCACGGCCGCCTGCAGGCCAACGACGCGCGCGTCTTCGCGCCCGAGCCCGACGCCGAGCCAGGCGCGCAACTGCCTGCGGACGAACCCGGCTGGATCGTGCCCCTGCCGGTGTGGGCCGCCGCCCGCGATACCCTGCGCCAGCGGCAGCATCCCGTGGCGGTGCTGCTGGGGCCGGCCGCCAAGCTCGACGAGCTGGTCGACGACCAAGGCCGCGTCGATCCGTCCGGCCTGGCATTTATTGCCATCGACTTTCCCATCTATACCGACGGACGCGGTTATTCACTGGCCCAGTTGCTGCGTACGCGGCATGGCTGGCAAGGAGAACTGCGAGCGCTGGGCGATGTGATGATCGACACCATTCATTACCAGGCGCGCGTGGGCTTCGACAGCTTCCTCGTCAAAGAAGGGCACGACCCGCACAAGGCGCTGGCCGCCTTCAAGACTTTCACGGTGCACTACCAGCAAACATACCCCAAGCCGCCGGAATTGCTGGCAGCCTGAACGTTTGGAATGTGTGTGTTGGCAGTGGGGTGGTGTCTGACACCCTTCGGGAGTCAGACACCTGGGGCTTGGGGCGATTTTGGGTGTCAGGCTCCCGAAGGGGGCCTGACACCGTCCGATCAGTTACCTGGCCGCCACTGCGCGATACCGTCCCGATCAGTCACCTGGCCGCCACCGCCCCCACCCGCCGCCGATTGACCGTCACGTGCCTTCCCAGTGCGGGCCAGGCACGTTGATATCGAACAGTTCCAGCACGCGCGCAACGGTGTGGTCGACCATCTGCTCGATGGACGCAGGGCGGTGATAAAACGCAGGCAGCGGCGGAAAAACAATGCCGCCCATCTCGGTCACGGCGGTCATGTTGCGCAGGTGCGCCAGGTTGAACGGCGTTTCGCGCACCATCAGCACCAGGCGGCGGCGTTCTTTCAGGGTGACGTCGGCCGCCCGCGTGATGAGGTTATCGGACAAGCCGTGCGCCACGGCCGCCAGCGTGCGCATCGAGCACGGCACGATCACCATGCCGGCCGTCTGAAAAGCCCCGCTGGCGAGGGTGGCGCCCACATCGCGCACGCTGTACACGTGGTCGGCCAGCGCAGTGACATCGTGGCGGCCGAGGTCGAGCTCGTGCTTGATGTTGAGCACGCCCGAGGCCGACACCACCAGGTGCGATTCGACGTCGTCGACCCCGCGCAGCGCCTGCAGCAGGCGTACTGCATATAGGGCGCCCGTGGCGCCCGTAATACCTACTACCAGTCGCCGGGGCGAACTCATGCAGCGGTTGCGCCGGAGTTGTCCAGCAGCGTCTTGAGTTCGCCGTTTTCGTTCATCTCGGTCATGATGTCAGACCCGCCGATGAATTCGCCGCTGACGTAAAGCTGGGGAATGGTGGGCCAGTTGGAAAATTCCTTGATGCCCTGGCGAACTTCTTCGTCTTCGAGCACGTTGACGGTGACCAGCTTCTTCACGCCACACGACTTCAGGATCTGGATGGCGCGCCCCGAAAAGCCACATTGGGGAAACTGGGCGGTGCCTTTCATGAACAGCACTACGGGGTGCTGCGTGACGGTTTCGCGGATGAATTCTTGCACGTCGCTCATGGTGGTCTCACAAACAGGTAAAGCAGTGGTGGCGGAATAGACCCATTATAGGGACCCGCCGGAAATCCGTTCGATGCCGGCCAGGTCCCGGCGGCTGGTTATTTGACGGAACCCCGCCTGCGCCAGCAACCGCCGTACCGCTTCGGCCTGGTCCCAGCCGTGTTCTACCCACAGTGCGCCGCCCGGCCGCAGGCGTGCGGGCGCGCCGGCAATGATGGCGCACAGGTCCCGCAGGCCGTCGGCGCCGTCGGTCAGGGCGCATGGCGGCTCGTAACGCAGGTCGCCACGCCGCAGGTGATCGTCGTCATGCGCGATATAGGGGGGGTTGGACACGATCAGGTCGTAGCGGGCGCGCGCCGGCAGCGCGTCGTACCAGCTGCCCTGCGCGAAGTCCACCCGCGCCCCCAGGCGCGCGGCGTTGCGCACGGCCACCTGCAACGCGGACGCGCTGGCGTCGGTGGCCGTTACCGACGCGTGCGGCGCATCCAGCGCGATCGACACGGCAATCACGCCGCTGCCCGTGCCCAGGTCCAGCACGGCGGCCTCGTGATGGTCTTGCAGCCATTGCAGCGCGGTTTCCACCAGCAGCTCGGTATCGGGCCGTGGAATCAGGACATCCGGAGTTACCGCGAAATCGCGGCCCATGAACTCGCGTCGGCCCACCAGGTAGGCCATGGGCTCGCCCGCCAGGCGGCGCGAAGCCAGCACCTGGTATTGCTGCGCCTGCCACGATTCGATGGGGTCGGTGTCGTGCGCCAGCATCCAGGCGCGCGGCTTCTGCAGCACGTGTTCGAGCAGCATGCGGGCTTCCAGCCGCGGCAGGCGCGGGTCGTGCAGAAACGCGTGCAGAATCGGGCGGTCCACGTCAGATGTCATCCCCCAGCGCCGCCAACTGTTCGGCCTGGTGTTCGGCGATAAGGGCGCCAGTAAGTTCTTCAAGATCGCCTTCCATGATTTGCGGCAGCTTGTACAGCGTCAGGTTGATGCGATGGTCCGTCACGCGCCCCTGCGGATAGTTGTAGGTGCGGATACGTTCGGACCGGTCTCCCGTGCCCACCAGACTCTTGCGTTCGGCCGCCTCTTTGCTTTGGCGCTCGCGCACCTCGCGGTCTTTCAGGCGCGCGGCCAGCACCTGCATGGCCTTGTCTTTGTTGCGATGCTGCGACCGGTCATCCTGGCATTCCACCACCAGGCCCGTGGGCAAGTGAGTAATGCGCACGGCCGAATCGGTCTTGTTGATGTGCTGCCCGCCCGCGCCGCTGGCGCGGAAGGTGTCGATGCGCAGGTCGGCAGGGTTGATGACAATGTCGTTCATGGCATCGGCTTCGGGCAGCACCGCCACGGTGCAGGTCGAGGTATGTATGCGCCCCTGCGCCTCGGTGGCGGGCACGCGTTGCACGCGGTGCGCTCCGGACTCGAACTTGAGCCTGCCGTAGGCGCCGTCCCCGTCGATGCGGGCGATGACTTCTTTGTAGCCGCCCAGTTCGGACGGGCTTTCGGACATGAGTTCGACGCGCCAGCCGCGTTGCTCGGCATAGCGGCTATACATGCGCAGCAGATCGCCGGAGAACAACGCGCTTTCGTCGCCGCCGGTGCCCGCGCGGATTTCCAGGAACAGGCTGCGGCCATCGTTGGGGTCGCGCGGCAACAGCAGCACCTGCAGCTCGGCTTCCAGCGCCTCGATACGTTGGCGTCCGGTCTTGATCTCGTCTTCGGCCATCGCCTTCATGTCGGGGTCGGCCAGCATTTCCTGCGCCGTGTTCAGGTCGTCTTCGGTACGCGTGAACTGCGCAAAAGCCTGCACCACCGGCTCAAGTTCGGCGCGCTCGCGCGACAGCTTGCGAAAGCGTTCCATGTCGGCCGCAATTTCGGGCTCGGCCAATAATGCATCAAGCTCGATCAAACGGTGGGACAGCTGCTCCAGCCGGCTGCGCATGGAAGATTTCATAGGAAGAACCAGGAAGGCGTATAGCGGATTAGCAAACAGCGGGCGCCCGAAAAGCGAACGCCCGCCAAGGTGGCGGGCATTGCGGCAGCAGCGCTAACGGCGCGAATCGCGGCCCGGGAACAGGCGCGGCATCCAGGCGAGCAATTGCTTGCGCTCGTCGCCTTCGCTGCGGTTCAACGCCGCCAGCGGGCCGTGCAGATACTTCTGGGTGAGCCCGTGCGCCAGCTGTTCAAGCACGGCCTCGGGGGATTCGCCCCGCGCCAGCAGGCGGCGGGCGCGTTCGAGTTCGGCGGCGCGCACGTCTTCGGCGGCCTGGTGCAGGTCGCGGATGACGGGCACCACTTCACGCGATTGCATCCAGTGCATAAAGCCCTGGACGCGCGTTTCGATGATGGCTTCGGCCTGCACCACGGCGGCCCGCCGCGCATCAGTGCCGCTTTGCACCAGGCGGCCCAGATCGTCGACCGAGTACAGGTAGACGTCGTCCAGGCGGCCGACTTCGGGTTCGATATCGCGCGGCACGGCCAGGTCGATCATGACCATGGGGCGGTGCCGGCGCAGGCGCGTGGCGCGCTCGACCAGGCCCAGGCCCAGAATGGGCAGCGAACTGGCCGTACAGGACACCACCACGTCGAATTCGGCCAGGCGCTCGGGCAGATCGGCCAGCTTCATGGTGCTGGCCGAGAACCGGCCCGCCAGCGTTTCGGCGCGCTCGGCCGTGCGGTTGGCCACCACCATGCTGCGCGGACGCTGGGCCGCGAAGTGCGTGGCACAGAGTTCGATCATTTCGCCCGCGCCGATGAACAGCGTGTGCGCCTGGTCAAGGTTGCCGAACACGCGCTCGGCCAGCCGCACCGCGGCAGCCGCCATCGACACCGAATGCGCGCCGATGGCCGTTTGCGAGCGGACTTCCTTGGCCACGGAAAACGTGCGCTGGAACAGTTGGTGCAACAGCGTGCCCAGCGAACCGGCTTCGCCCGCGGCGCGCACCGCGTCTTTCATCTGCCCCAGTATCTGCGGTTCGCCCAACACCATGGAATCGAGCCCGCTGGCCACGCGGAACGCATGGCGCACTGCGTCGTCGTGCACGTGGCGATACAGATGGGGGCTGAGCGTGCCGGCCTCGATACGATTGTGGTCGGCCAGCCATACCGGCAGGTGTTCGGCCACCTGCGCCTCGGCGGCACAGTAGATCTCGGTGCGATTACAGGTGGACAGAATGGCTGCTTCGCGCACTGCGCCGCCAAACGCGGAGCGCAGCCCTTCCAGCGCCGGCCGCATCAGATCGACGGGCATGGACACACGCTCGCGCACCGACACGGGGGCGGAGGTGTGATTCAGACCGAAGGCGAGGACAGCGACGGACATTGGGCGTGAGGCAAGCGCCGTACGGACGGAGCACGGCGCATTTGTAACACTGAGTTGGTCAAAATTATACCTCTAAGGGTATTCCCGGGGGTAGCAAAACTTTTGATCGAATCGATAGCCCGCCTGCACGAATCGAAAAAATTGTGTATAGTGGCGGACTTCGTTGGCCTGGTAGCTCAGTTGGTAGAGCAGCGGATTGAAAATCCGCGTGTCGGTGGTTCGATTCCGCCCCAGGCCACCAAGAATTCAATGCCCAGCCGGATGGCTGGGCATTTTTTATTTGTGCGCTGGGGTCTGCGGCCCTACCCGATAAACGTGGGGTGGGCATTCATCAGACGCGGTTAATCAACCGCGTTGGGCAAGCTGCGGAATAGAATCGATCACGTACCCCAGCATTGCTTTTTATGGATTGGTTCTCGCCAACATGAGTCTAGTGCATGCTGGTGGCCATCAGTTATGAGGAACCGCCGCCTGCAGTGACTTATGCGCGAGCCGCTTACCCTGTCCATAGACCAAATCAAACGATCTGTCGTCAAGGCCATCCTATCCGACGACACGCTATTCGAAAATCTGGTACTCAAGGGTGGCAATGCGATCGACCTGATCCATCAGATCGCCGCGCGGGCATCGGTTGACATCGACTTTTCGATGCCGGGCGATTTCCCTGGCGGCGCCGACGAACTGCGTCGACGTGTCGACAGCGTTTTGACGCGAACATTCAGCATGGACGGCTATCGAGTCTTCGACCTCAAAATGCTTGAAAAACCCGAGCATTTGAGCGAAGGCATGGCCGCCTTTTGGGGTGGCTACAGCGTTGAATTCAAATTAATCAGCGAGCCTTTATACAAGCAGCACGGCCCTGACATAGACGTAATGCGGAAGTACGCGCTCAATCTCGGGCAGGGCAAGAAGTTCTTGATCGATATCAGTCGCCACGAGTATGTCGATCATAAGCAAAGCATGGAATTCGAGGGATACATCATCTATGTGTATTCCCCCGAAATGATCGTCTGCGAAAAGTTGCGGGCGATCTGTCAGCAGATGCCTGAGTATGGCCGGGTCTGTCAGTAATTTCGTGTTTAGGGCATAACATACCGCCAAGGAGTATGTATGCCACGCAAACCCAAGACCCCGCTGGCCGAGTTGCCGAGCATTCCCGCAGAGTTACTGAAGTCGTTCGGCGA
>NZ_NEVI01000013.1:0-133236 GCF_002261415.1 Bordetella genomosp. 7
CTTGCGGCACAACTCGACGACCGGGATGCCGGCTTCGCCTTCTTTGAGCACCGCAACGATCTGGCTTTCGGTAAATCTGCTTTTCTTCAAGGGAGTCTCCGATGGAAAGGAGGCTCCGAAATTCTACCGGCTGACGTCTACTCTGAGGGGGACCCTACGAGGTCATCGCTGACCAGCCCGACACGAACGCTGGCGTACCGGGCCTGCGGATCGGGCCCCTTGGCAAGCCGCTGGCCCAGCCAGGTGAGCACACTTTGCATATTGATGCGGGCTGGCCGGCTCAGAAGATGGCATCCGTACGCTGGCGCGTACTGACGACGACCCTGATGTCGCTCAGCGCAATCGACTTGGCAAGGATATCCGGCACCAGGGCAGGGGGCTCGCCCCGGTGCCCATGCGCATCTTTGTACGGCCAGGTTTCCAGGTGGCCATCTTTCACCCCGCCGTATATCGGCAGACCCAGTTTTTCGCAGAACGGCAGGTAGTGTTCCTCATAGTGATGGATGTCATTCACGTTCTGCAGATAAAGCAGCTTGGCCTTGGGCGCATCCCGGAACGCCCGGATGGCGTCAAACCGCTGGCTGACCAGTGACGGCGGCAGTTCTTCGTATTCGGAGGTGCCGAAGTTCGAAAGCAACATGGTGCGCACGTTCTTGGGGTGGTACTGGAGCACGTGTGTCTGTGGATTGATCGCGACCGCCGTGGCGTCGCCCAGGCGGGCGGCCGTCATCAGGGCCGCGAATCCGCCGCCCGACGACCCATACGTGATCACGGAGTCGGTGCCCAGGCCCAGCTTGCCCGCCACGGCGCGCACCATTTCTGCCAGCCCCGTGCCCCAGTCGTTATCGCGTGTGCCCACGTACCAGGCCAGCGAGAGTTTGCGGGTCACACCCAGTGTGGGGTCGGCGACATAAAGCGTAGAGCCGGGAATTTCGGGCGCCCAGCTGACGCGGTGGAAATCCGGGTGGGCGAAGCGGCGGTTCGTCGCACCGCATAGCATCACGAACAGCTTGTTCGAATCCGGCTTGATGTTCAGCAGACATTGAAACTCGCCGCCGCGGTGGCGTACGACGAAGCGGCCATTCTGGATACTGGTCGAATCCAGTTCTTTGAGCGATCCGCAGACTCCCCACGGGTGAGCCACGAGCGTATCCGGCGGCGCAAGTTTGGTGAGGAACGGGTTGGGGCCCGATCGCCGGGCGGCGGGTGCGACTTCTTCGACCGCCGTGCTTCGTACCGGTTTGGCCGCGGTGCGTTCCGCCAGTTTGATGGCCCGGGACATCAGTTGCCGGAACCCGACCGGTGCCTCCGCGGCGTCGTTCGAGCGAATGACTTGAAGCGTGCCGAGATCGCTCAGCTGTTCGTCTTCGTCAATGCCGAATTCGCGGCAAAAGTGCTGGAAATGCCGGTTGGGCTTGTCTGCATTGTGTTGGCCTTCGTAATACATCACGCGCGTTTCCTGAGAATCACGCAAGGCGTCGACGGCGGACAGGCGCGTATTGAACTCCAGGTCGGCCGATTGCACAGAAGGGTCGCTCACGGCCAGGTGGGCGAAAAAGTCGGCGACGTAGGCGCGGTTGTAGAGCCGGATATCAGTATGCGGGTTGATCGAAATGACCGAGCAATCTCCTATTCTGCAGCCCAGTTGAATGGCGGCCAGCCCACTCGAGGCCTCTCCGACGATATAAATGCGATGCCTGTCGACTCCCAGTCGCTGCCGCAGGCTGTCGACCAGCAGCGACAGGGATACGATCCCTGACTGCTCGCGGCTGCCGAAGAACCATCCGATAGCGTGCCTGGCCGTCAACGCCAGTGTGGGGTCATTGACGAGGACTGTCGTGCCGGGAAGATTGGTGAATTTCCGTGGCAGTTGCTCCAGCGGCCATTCCGCGTCAGCCCGCTGTTGCCCCGCCAGAATCACGAATAGACGTTTTGCCGCGTGGTCAGTCTGGGACAGAGTGAAGTCGATCTGCAATTCGCCGATGCGCGCCTGGTAGCTGCCTTCCTCGAGGCCGCCCAGGTCATCAGGCTCATGCCTCGCAGTGGCGTCGAACATTTGCGGAGCATAGCCAGGCTTGATGGGGCGAGTCGTAGTAGTAATCATCCGATTTGTCTCAATGTAGGTATCGGGCCAGGATTGGCGCTTTGCGGGGTCCTAGCCTTCCAGCTGGGGTACAGGAGACACGTTGGCCTCGTGCGCATGACGGACTTGGCTGCGTGCGGCAGGGGCAGCCTGTCCATCTAATTCGATGCCGACCAGCTCGTGCGCGCCGGCCGGCTTGCCGGTGTGGCCGTTGGCCCGGAGGGCCTGGGCGTCGGCAGCGGCGGGGGCCTCGTGGCGCTCCAGAGCCTGGCCGTATACGCGCACAGCGTCCGCGCCGGCACTGCGCCAACTGCGGTTGTCGATCACCCATTGGCGACCCTTTCGTCCATGCTCCTGCCGCAGGTCTGGGTTGTTGACATAGGTACGTATTTTTTCCGCCAGATCTTCGATGCTGCCCTTCTGGAAAATCAGGCCGGTGGAGCCGTCGTGAATGATATTGGCAAGCGCGCGCACGCTAGAGGCGATGACGGCCTTTTCTTGCGCGAGCGCCTCGAAAGGCTTCATGGGTGACACTGTTTCGCACACTTCCCAGGGTTTGCGCGCGTAGACGATGACGTCCAGGATCGAGTAATAGCGGGCGATGTCTTCATGAGGCACCCGGCCGGTCAGGATGACGCTGTCGCCGAGTTCCTTGGCAAGTTCCTCATGATTGCCATTGCCATCGCCAACCAGCAAGACCTTGAAGTCGAGCCCTTGCTGCAGCAGGATCCGGGACGCGGAAAGCAGATCGTCGAGGCCTTCGTAGTCGACAAATGAACCGATGTATCCGATGACCGGCGTACCAGGTGAAATGCCGATGGCCGATGCCAGGGCCTGGTCGCGTTCGCGCGGCACGAACTTCTCGGGGTCTACGCAGTTCGGAATCAGGGTGATATGGCCGTCGGGCACTCCGCGTCCCGTCAGCTCGGTCATCATGTCGTCGGTCAGGGTGATCAACGCCTGCGCCTTGGAGAAAGTGAAGTTCTCCAGTTCCCGGATGCGCTCGATCAGGTCGGTCTTTTCGCCGGAGGTGTCGCGCGACTGGTGTACCAGTTCCCAAAGCCCCGATACCTCGTAGACGAAAGGCAGGCCGGCCCGCGTGGCGGCCAGCATGGCGGGCAGCGCCGTCAAGTAGGTGGATCGGCCATGGACGAGGGTGGGGCGCTCCTGCACGAGCACCTGGTAGAACTCGTCCGCCATTGACAGCATGTATGCCAGTTCGCTGGCCCGCATGCGGTCTTCACCATTGAAAATTCGTCGGTAATTCACGCCCTGGATAACATCGACGGCCGGAAACGTAAGCAGGCGGTTCGCCGATTTTATGTCCTTGGGAAACCCGGGGCGCGTATACGGCCGGATGTCCCAATCGCTTTGCGTGATCCCGGTGATGAGCCCATGTGCCCGCGTCGCATAGCCGCCGGACAGGTGCGGCAGACTGCTGTGCAGAAAGTACACGGAGCGTCGTTTCGATGTCGGCAGGATCGGGTTCTGCTTGCCCTGGTGGCGCGCAGCGTCGAAGAGTTCGCGGAATATCGCGAGTTCAGTCGACAGCGGACGGTGGCGCGCGCGCAGGGCGGACGGATTGAGCGCCTGCAGGAAGGAGCCGTCCGAGGCCAGCTTGGCGCGCATCGTCTGGCGCCGTATCTGGCCGATGTCGGCAGCGAATTCCTTGACGGTGGTGTTCCAGGTGCGATTGTCCAGCACCCAGCGGCGGGCGTTTTCTCCGAGGGTACGGCGCGCCTGCTCATCGGTCAGGTACCCTGCCAGTTTGCCAGCCAGGTCGTCCACGTTTCCGCTCTCGAACAGCACACCGTTGACGTCGGGCTGCACGAGATCTGTCAGTCCGCCCACGTCGGCGGCAATCAGGGGCTTGCCCGCAAGCATGGCTTCGATCGGCTTGATGGGCGAAATCAGTTCGGTTACGGGCTGGGAACGGCGGGGGAAGGCGCAGACGTCGATGGCTGTATAGATCCTGGGCACGTCAACATACGGAAGCCGGCCCGGCGTGACGAGCCAATCGGCGATGCCATGGGCTTCGGCGCTTCGGCGCAGTTCGGCGATGGCGGGGTCCGCATCGCTGGCCATTGTGTTGCTGCCCCCTACGAGCAGCAGCCGGAACTCATGGCCCAGGGATTTCAGCCGCGCGCAGGCCACGACGAGATCTTCCAGTCCTTCGTAGGAGGCAAAGGTGCCCACATAGCCGATGACCAGCCGATCGACGGGGATGCCCAGGCGCAGTTTCATCGACGGGTCCACACCGCCGGAAGCGAAGGTCTCGGGGTTGCCGGCGCTGAGCAGCAGGCCGACATTCTCTTCGGCCACGCCGCGGTTCACCAGTTCATGCTTCAGGCGCTCGGACAGCGCGTAGACGCGGTCGGCCGATTTCGCGAGCGTGGATTCGATTTCCCGGTCCAGCGCGTAATCGAAGGTTTGCGCATGGGCGGGGTCCTTGGAGGCCTTGGTGATCTCCCAGAAACCGCGGATATCGTAGAAGTAGGTCAGGCCGAGCGCTTTGGCCGCACGATAGGCGGGCAGGGCGGTGACATAATTGGACGCGGCAACCACGGTGGATGGCGCCAGCTCGAGCAGCTTGTCGATAATGGCATCCGTGGCGCGCTGCAGGTATTCGGCCGTCTGCAGCCCGGCCCTGTACTTGGCGCTCTTGCGCAGCGGCTTGGGAATCTGGTGATAGTGCACTCCGTCGATCTGCACGGCCTTGTCCGGCGCAGGGATGTTGCCGTGCGACACCATGTCCCTGGGGTAACCCGGACGCGTCACAACGTGCACGTCGAAGCCTTCGCGCGTCAGCGCGCGGGCAATCTCGTGGGTGCGCACGGCATAGCCGCCCGTAGACAGAGGAAGCGCGTTATGGGCAAAGTAGACTACGCGGTTCGGCACCGGCGAGACGGATGCCAGGCTTTGCTCTACCACGGGTACATCGTTGAACAGACCCAGCACATTGACCGGATGACGCTGGATATTGCGATAGAACGGCGTGCGGCGTACCGCCGCGTCGCCTTCGTAGCGTGCATACAGGTCCTGCGCCACGCGGTACGCGGCGGAGACCTTATTGGAAAATATGGCGGCCCAGAAACACCCTCGCAACACTGGCTCGTCTTCCGAGATTTCGCGGGCCAGCCGACTTAGCTGGAACTCTTCTTCGTGCAGGCCCTGCGCCCGGAACACCTTGCCGACCAGCAGATAGTTCACTGCCTGCTGCATGCCGCGCGAGCGGGACAGCTTGCCAATTAAGTGGTGTACCTGGGCGTTGTCGTGGTTGGCCAGCGCGGCCTGCACCTTGGCCAGCCAATCGGGTTTGAGCTTGATGGGATCGATCGTGGCCAGGCTGGCCAGGCCGTCTTCCCAGTGCTTGCGGATGCCCAGCTTCTTCGAGGCACGCCGGCGGCGACCGTCGCGCAGGACCGCATAAAGCGCGAGCGGCAGCTTGAGAAAGCCTTGCCATGACTGGCTGGCCTGCACAAATGCGGCGCCGATGCGGTAGGAGTCTGTCTGGTACACCGAGTTCAGCGTGGTCTCGAGACGCCAATTGCGGTCCAGCGCCGCATCCAGTGCCTTTTGCAGTTTGCTTTCCTGTGAGACGGCGCGCGAGGCGGCTGCCTCGACCAGCTGCACTTCCGATGTAGCGGAGACCTGCGATTTTGCCCGTTGCCAGCTGCGCAGGGCCACGGTGATCTTTTGCTGGCGTTCGTCGAAGGCGGCGGCGGAAACCGCCGCGACACGATGCCAATCGATTTCACCGAGCTTGCCCTCGACGCCGCCGCCGATGCACAGCAACTCGCCTTCTTTATAGTCGAGGAAGTGCAGAGCCTGCAGCGCAGCCAGGGACGCGCAGACAGGATAGGGTGAAATCGCAGGCAACCTGAGGAGCAGGAACGCGTTCTTTCGCACGCGTTCTGCCACCCGCATTACCTGTTGCGCGGCGACCTCGCTGTTGGGGTCGCTGCGCGTGATCACGACGGCGTCAAACTCGTGCAGAGGCTTGTCCGACTGGTCCAGGCTTTTGGTAGTGGTGAACTTGAGGGTTGCAGAGGTTCGGCTGAAGGCCTTGGCCAGCGGATGCGACTTCGTCCCGACGAACAGAACGCGGGAGCCATCCAGTGCGGTTGCCACACTGCGGTCGAACTCGGCCAACGCGCCGATGTGGGACAGTGCTAACAGCGCGTGGCAGTCCGATCTGCTTATATCCAGCAGGCCTGGATTTTCAATCGGCATATCATGCGAGGTAGTTCCGCTCACTTCGACTCCGTGTATGTCAACAACCGGTGAAACTGCGCAGCGCGGCCGGTTGGGCACTAAAGGCAAAAACGCTAAAGCGAGCCGACTGAGCTGATGCAGCTGAAGGCGGCTCGCGAATGTAATGAAAACAACAAATGCGGCTTACTTGTGCAGCAGCCCTACGGCGTCGATGACGACCTTGTCTTCGTAGCGGGAAAAATCCACTTCCTTGAACGGCGAGTGCTTGACCAGCAATGCCACGACATCGGCGCGCTCTACAGCCGCTTCAGGTGACACCAGCTCGCCAGCCAGGTTGGCAGGTTTTTCCTCGATATAGGGTTCGCACAGCAGGATCCTGGCTCGGGTCTTGGCATGCAGCCTCTCGGCGATATGCATGGCCGGGCTTTCGCGCAGGTCGTCGATATCCGGCTTGAATGCGAGTCCGAGCAGGGCGACGGTGACATCCTCTTCATCTTGGCCAGCCACGACTTTGCTGTGAATCGCCGCGAGGATCTGCGCGGCTACCCAGTCGGGCTTGCCATCGTTTACTTCACGGGCGGTGCGAGTTATTCGCGCCTGCTCGGGAGTTTTGCTGACAATGAACCAGGGGTCTACGGCGATGCAGTGACCGCCAACGCCTGCGCCCGGCTGCAGGATATTGACTCTTGGATGGTGGTTCGCTAGCTGGATCAATTCCCAGACATTAATGTCAAGCTTGTCGCAAATGAGCGAAAGCTCATTTGCGAACGCGATGTTCACGTCGCGGAATGCGTTTTCCGTCAGCTTCGACATCTCAGCCGTGCGCGCGTTCGTTTCGAGCAACTGGCCCTGCACGAAAATCTGGTAGACGCTTTTGGCTTTCTGAGCCGAAATATGGTTGATGCCGCCGACGATGCGGTCGTTCTCGACCAGTTCCCGGACCACTTGGCCAGGCAGCACGCGCTCTGGGCAGTAGGCGACGTAGACGTCGCTTTCGACGCTGCCCTGCAATGGCAACTTCAAGTCGGGCCGCAGCTCGGACAACCACTGGACCATTTGTTCCGTCGTGCCGACCGGAGATGTCGATTCCAGAATAATGATGTTGCCCGTGTTCAGCACCGGCGCAATCGCTTCGACCGCGGCCCGGATATACGAAACGTCGGGCTCGTGATCATCCTTGAATGGAGTAGGGACGGCGATAAGAAAAGCGTCGGCTGGCTCCGGCTTGGTGGTCGCGCGCAGATAACCTTCTGATACGACCGATTGAACAATGCGTTCCAGACCGGGTTCGATAATGTGGATACGTCCACGGTTGATGGTGTCAACGGCGTGCTGATTGATGTCGACGCCGATGACCTTTACCTTGCGGGACGCGATCATCGCGGCTGTTGGCAGGCCAATGTACCCGAGTCCGATGACGGACACCGTTTGGGTGGAGTTGTCATTCATTTGTGTTCAACCTTGTTTACCAGGGGAGGAGGCGAGGATCGCTTCAACGATGCGTATCGCAGCGCGGCCGTCCCCATAGGGGTTATGCGCCAGCGCCATGCGTTTGTAACTTTCTGGGTGATCGGCCAGCTCGCTGACGCCGGCGATGATTCGTTCCACGGAGGTGCCAACCATCCGAACCGTGCCCGCTTCGACGGCTTCTGGGCGTTCGGTGTTGTCTCGCATGACCAGCACCGGTTTTCCCAGCGAAGGAGCTTCTTCCTGTATGCCGCCCGAATCGGTAAGGATGAGATAGCTCCGCTGCATCAGGTACACGAATGGCAGATATTCCATCGGCTCGATCAGGTGCACATTGCCCAGCCGGTTGAGCAGGCGATGCACCGGTTCGCGAACGTTGGGATTCAGGTGGACCGGGTAGACAAAATCCATATCCGGGTATTTTTCGCTCAACGCGCGTATGGCTTCGCAGATATTCTGGAAACCATCGCCGAAGTTTTCGCGACGATGCCCGGTAATCAGCACGATGCGGCTGTTCTTCGCAAGAAAAGGGTATTGCGCGTGCAGTTGTTCCTGCAATGCACGATCCTGGCTGGCCTTTTCCTGCGTGGCGAGCAGGGCATCGATGACTGTATTGCCGGTAACCCTGATCGTGGAGTCGTCCACGCCCTCGTCGAGCAGATTGCGCCGCGCCTGTTCCGTTGGCGCAAAGTGCACGCTGGCGAGCCGGCCGGTCAGTTGCCGGTTGGCCTCTTCGGGCCAGGGCGAGTAAATATTGCGAGTGCGCAGACCCGCCTCGACGTGGCCGACCGGAATACGCGCATAAAAAGCGGCAAGCGAGGCCGCGAGGGTGGTGGTGGTGTCGCCGTGAACAAGGACGTAGTCCGGCTGGAAATTCTGCAGGACGTCGCGCATGCCTTCGAGGACGGTGCTGGTGATACCGTACAGGTCTTGTCCCGGGCGCATGACGTTTAAATCGTAGTCGGCCTTGATGGAAAACAGGTCCAGTACCTGGTCAAGCATTTGCCGATGCTGACCCGTGACGCAAACCCGGGACTGAATGGCCTTTTCTGCCACCAATGCGTTTACGACCGGCGCCATTTTGATTGCCTCGGGCCGCGTGCCGAATACCGTTAACACCTTCGTCATGCTTTCTCACTGTAGGGGTTTATTTTTAATTACCCGCAGAACGTCGTAGCGCGCGCAGATAATAAAAAGCTTCGACCGCCATAATTGGCCAACTGCGTTTCAGCAGCGTGACTGGCGAAAAAAGAAAAGGGCATAATGTGCCCATTCTGTTACGTAAAATATGTAAAAACTAAGCACTATATGTAGCTAAAAGCGTCCTCTGGGGCGTACTTGTTACTGCGTTGCGCGGGGTAACGATACGATTTGCAAATTTTCCCAATAAAACAGCGCTACAATAGAAATACAAAAATACATTAAGGGGTGCCGCGCGACTTGGGAAAATGCACCAAAGAGTGGCGTTATGCGGCCGTAATTCCCGATTTTGGTTCATCGGCCTTTTCCAGGCGCTGCAACGTAAAAAAATACAGATTTGCAACGTAAGAGGCATCCAGGCGTGCCTTGCTCTGCAGTGACTTGTCTTTCCACTCGTCCCCCTCCCTGGTGGCGTCGAGTGCGCCACCTTCGAGCATGGCCTTTACCAGCTCCAGGGCGATATCCTTGTTGGATCGGGACGAAGGGATGGTTTGCTTGTTCCGAGCGATCATTGCTTCTCCTCAAAATGATTGGGGTGTAGATTAAAGCAATTCGGCTTGGAGAGGATTTACGCTTCGTTTGATATGTGTGGCGGTGTTACGGCGCCATTATGCAAACTACAGTTGGTTATATTATTTTGGATAATATTTCCAGCGTGCGTGTCAGCTGGGATTCAGAATGCAGGCAACTGATAAAGAATCGCAGCCGCGCTGTCTGTTCCGGCACGGCAGGGTACAGAATCGGCTGCACATTTATCTGGTGTTCGAATAACGCGGCCGACAGGCGCGCGGCTTTCAGCGAGCTGGCCGTAATCGCCGGCACGACTGCAAGCCCGGCGCTGCTTCCCGTATCGATGCCCGCTGCTCTGGCGTGCTGCAGGAAGAACCTGCCGCGCGCCTGCAGGGCGGCCACCCGCTCCGGGACTTCCTGCATCCTGCGCAGCGCCGCCAGCGATGCGGCGGCGACGGCTGGCGGCATCCCTACGCTGTACAGGAATCCGGGCGCCAGGAATTTCAGGTGCTCGACCAGGGCGGCTTCGCCGGCGATGTAGCCCCCGCAGCCCGCCAATGTCTTGCTGAGCGTGCCCATCCAGATGTCTACGTCCTTGCCGGCCAGCCCAAAGTGCTCGCGTATGCCGTACCCCCGCTTGCCCATGACGCCCAGTGAATGGGCTTCGTCCACCATCAGGAACGCCTTGTGGCGGCGCTTGATCTCGACAAAACGTGGCAAATCGGGAAAGTCGCCGTCCATGCTGTAGAGACCCTCCAGCACGATCAGCACGCGCTCGAACTGATGGCGCTGCTCGTCGAGTATCGCGTCCAGGGCGGCCCAGTCGTTGTGGGCGAAGGGCAGGCGGCGTGCCCCGGATAATTGAGCGCCTTGTAATACGCTGTTGTGAATGAATTCGTCGTGTAGGATCAGGTCGCGAGGCCCGAACAGGTAGCCGATGACCGACACATTGGTGGCGTGGCCGCTGACAAAAGCGACCGCGTCGTCGACGTCGTATAACTCGGCAAGCGCCTGCTCGAGCTCCCGGTGTATGGGCCTTTCGCCGGATACCAGGCGGCTGGCGGACACCGAAGTGCCATAACGCTCCATAGCCTCGCGGGCGGCGGCCTGTACGACAGGGTCGCCCGACATGCCCAGATAGTTGTAGCTGGCGTAATTGACGTAGCTCTTGCCGCCGATGCGGGTGTCGGCGCCGGCGGTACCTTCGTGCAGTTTGAAAAAGGGGCTGCGCACGCCCATGCGGGCGGCGCCCTCGTTCATGATGCGCAGTTGGCGGTAGCCGGGGTGCATATCGAACCGATAGAACTCTTCGGAGATATTTCCCTTGCGTGCGGGTGCCAGCGGTACGGAACGGGAGCCCTGTTCCTGGCCCGCCTGGCGCAGTTTGCGCTGTAGCGCCTGCTGGATAAGTTTGTCCTTGAGGCTTGCGGATAAACCGGGTAGACCTTTTTTGGCTTGGCTCACGATGTTTAGTGGATCATGCGTTGCTGGACGTCAACCGCGCCCGATTTGAGTTCATCGGCGAATTTGGCCAGGGCCTCCGCAGGCACCTCATCGGTGTGCCGCGCGGCAACTTGCTCGACCTGGGCCAGTAAGTTGTCCTGACCCGACGGGGCGTCACCTTCGTTACGCAGCAGCTGGACCAGTCGCGCCGCCAGCTTGGTCAGCGTCGGACTCTCGTTAAGGGCCATGACGGGCAGGCGGATCCCGAAGCGGCCTTCCAGCGCCACGACCAGCTCTACACCCATCAGAGAATCCAGGCCCATGTCGTAGACCGAGACGTCGGCGTCGATCTTGTCGGCCGGTACCCGCAGGATTTCACCCACTTCGGCCTTGAGCATGTCGACGAACAGGGGGTGCAGGGCATCGTCGTCCAGCGTGGCGAGCAACTGGGCAATGTCGTGCGCGCTGCCGTCATCTTCGCCGGTGTCGCTGGCGCGGCGGGCCAGCAGGCTGAACTTGGGCGTGCCTGCGCTGGGCAGGAAGCGGCGCAGGGCGCGCCAGTCCAGCTCGAGCACGGCCAGGTCACTGGCGTCGGCCTGCAACATCGCTTCCAGCGCCTGTAGTGCGGACTCCGACGCCAGGGCGGCGCCTCCCATGCGGCTTTGCAGGGCATCCTTGACCTTCTTGTTGCGGGCCAGGTAGCCGACGTCGTCGATGGCGCCCCAGCGCACGCAAGTGGCGGGCAGGCCCTGCGCGCGCCGTTGCCGGCACAGCGCCTCGAGGAAGGCGTTGGCCGCAACGTAGTTGGCCTGGCCGGGATTGCCGAACAGTGTGGTGGCGGACGAGAAGGTGATGAAGAAATCCAGCGGCAGGTGGCGCGTGGCCGCATCCAGCCGCATGGCTCCGACGACCTTGGGCGCCAGGACGCGTTCGATTTGTTCGGCAGTCGCGCCACGTACCAGGCCATCGTCGATCACCATGGCGGCGTGTACGACGCCCTTCAGGGGCGGCATGTCGGCGGCGAGTTGCTGCATCAGGTTGGCCAGCGCCTGGGCGTCGGTGACATCGCACGCCGCGGCGTGGACAGCCACGCCGCGAGCCTGCAACGCGGCCAGGGCTTGCTGCGCGGCTTCGGACGCAGGGCCGCTGCGGCTGACCAGCGCCAGGTGGCGCGCGCCGCGGTCGGCCAACCATTGGGCGGTGCGCAGGCCGAAACCGCTGAGCCCGCCGGTGACCAGGTAGGAGGCCTCGGCCGACAGGGCCAGCTCCGCCGGGTTGTCGGCAGGCAGGGCTGCATCGTGTGCGCACTGGATGCCATTGCGATACGTGACGACTATCTTGCCTATCTGGCGCGACTGCTGCATGTAGCGGAACGCGTCCACGATGTCATTGGCGTCGAATTCCTGGTAGGGAAGCGGATGCAACGCGCCTTCGGCGAACAGGGCCATGACTTCGCCAAACAGGCGCCGCGTCAGGGCAGGGCGTTCGTGCATCAGCTGGTCGGCGTCAATGCCGAAATAGCTGATGTTGTTGCGGAACGGACGCAGGCCTATGCGCGTGTTCTCGTAGAAGTCGCGTTTGCCCAGTTCGAGGAAGCGTCCGAAAGGCTTGAGCACACGCAGGTTGCGATTGATGGCCTCGCCTGCCAAAGAGTTGAGCACGACGTCCACCCCTTTGCCGCCGGTGTCGGCCAGTATGGCGTCGGCATAGGCGAGCGATCGCGAGTCATAAATGTGCTGCACGCCCAGCAGCCGCAGGAAATCGCGCTTTTCGGCGGTGCCGGCAGTGGCATAGATTTCTGCGCCACGCCATTGCGCGTACTGGATGGCGGCAATGCCCACGCCGCCTGCGGCGCCGTGTATCAGTACCTTTTCGCCTTCTTCGAGTTGGGCAAGGTGATGCAAGGCATAGTAAACCGTGAAGAAAGTGCTGGGTATGGTGGCTGCCGCCTCGAACGAGATGCCCTGCGGAATGCGCGCTATGGCGTTTGCTGTGGTGTGCACGCGGTTGGCAAAGCTGGCGGGACCGAACCCCACTACCGCGTCGCCCGGCTGGTAGTCACCGCCGGCGTCCGGGCCTGCACGCAAGACTGTGCCGGCGAACTCGAGCCCCAGCGTCGGGCCCGCAAAGCCGCTTTCGATGGCTTCATCGGACAGCAGGCCCAGGGCGTACATCACGTCGCGGAAATTCAGCCCGGTGGCGTGGACGGCGATCTCGATTTCATGGGGGGCTAGTTCGGCCGGCTCGCAGGTCTCCCAGCGCAGGTTGCGCAACTGCCCCGGGAACTCGAAACCCAGGCGCATGCGGCCCACACTGCCGGGCGCGTCTTTTTCTGTTGCAGGGCGGCGGACCGTGCGCAGGCGCGGTGCGTAACGGTGTCCTTGGGGCGTGAGAGCGGCTTCTTGCTCGGCATCGGGCCACCTGAGCTCGCGTTCCAACGCATCCAGCACGGCGGCCGTGGGCCTCGCGTCCGGCAGGTCCAGCAGGCGCACGGCGAACTGGGCTGCCTCATTGATCATGGTGCGGCCATATCCGCGCAGCGCCGCGTCGCCGGGCGTGGCGGTGGCGCCTCCGGGAGCCAGGTGCTGGGCAGCGCCCGCGGTGACGAGCCACAACGTCGCCGTACCGCCGTCACGTTCCAGCGCCTGCGCGGCGCCGGCAGCCAGCGCGCAACGGCGTACCTGCACAGCCAGCAAGGCCTGGGGGTCGGAGACATCCTGTGCGTGTGCCAGGCCATCCAGGTGCACAATGGCGTCGACCTGGCCCAATCGGGTCTTGGCCTGGCGGTAGGCCGAAGCAAATGCCGCGGGGTCTGTATCGCGTTGAATGTGGGTACGATGGCCCTGGGCCGCCAACCGCTCTGACAGGGCGTGAGCCAGCGCGGTTTCGGATTCGTCGGCGCTGGCCAGCAGCAGCAATCCGGAGGATGTCGTGGGCGAGGCGTCGGCGGTTGAAGTGCTGCCGGCTGTGGTCTGTGCGACGCCCACAAGCAGGTAGGGGCCACTGAGCGTGTCGGGGCTGAACTCGGCCAGCACAGTGACCGGGCACCCGTGTTGCGCCAGGGCCTCTTGCCAGAAGTGGGCCGTGTACTGGGACGAGGCTTTTCCGCCGTCGCTGGTGACGGCAGTCCACCAATCGGGCCGCGCGCCAGCCACCACGTCGAGCCAGCTTACCGGGTGTGCGCCGACCAGCACCAGCGTTGCGCCGGATTTCAGAAGGCCGCACGCATATTCGAGCATTTTCCGGGCATCGTCGGCGCATGCGGCGTCGGCGTGCAGGATGACCAGGTCGTGCCCGCGCATGGCAAGTTGGTCCGGGGTGCACGGCCGCGGTTCAAGCTGGCTGCAGCTCGCATCCGGGTAGCGTTCGAGCAGGCGCTGGGCGCGCTCGTATGCTTCGGCACTGGGCGCGGCATAGTGGTAATCGGCTATGCCGAAGTCCAGCGCCCCGCAGCAGTCTTCGGCGAATGCCGGGGCATGGGCGCTGATTTCCAGGACTCCCAGGCGCACGCCGGGCGGCAGGGCCGTTTGTGCGCGGGCGAGCAGCGTGCGCAGCGCGCCGCCAAGCTGTTCACGCGCCTGCGCCCCCAGAAGATGCCGCAACAGAGCACCCGGAGAGGCCGTGGGAGGGCAGACGGCGTTCATGTCGGCGCGGCCTTGCAGCAGGTTTTCCAGCTGCAAGCCCACGCGACCGACCGCATGTACTACGTGCGCGTAATCGGGGTATTCGCGCACCAGGCTGTTCCAGATATCGACGACATCTGGCGTTGCAGGCCCTTCTTCTGTGAATGTCCAACCGGTGGGCGCGCGTTCCAGCAGGCCTGCCTGGGCGGCGCGTTCCAGCAGATGATCCAGCAGGGCGGATGCGTCCGGAGCAGTCTGGCGGCAACGCTCTACGGCTTCGTCATACAGGTGCGGGGCATTCTGCGCCAGCCCGCGCAAGGCGCGTACGGCGTAGCGGTCGCACAGGCTGTCGAGCAGCGGCTCGATTTCTTGCGCATAGCATGCGTGCGTGCCCTGTTGCGCGGCCAGGGCAACGGCGCTGGCAAGCAGGTCTGACGCGGCGGCGGAGTCGAGCGTGCTGAGGGCGCTGCGAGGGTCGTGCGGATGCGGGCTGGGCACGCCCAGTTCGTCCAGGAAGTCGAGCGTTTCGCCGTAAGACTTGGCCAGGCGTATGCCGCGGAAACGCACGTCGTGCACAGCCGCGATCTGTATGCCGGCAGCGTCGTACAGGGCAAACTCGGCAGTCAGCGAATGAGGGGCGCGCCGCAGCAGCCGGGCGCGCGCATAGGCGGGCGCGCCAGCGTCGGTGCGCAGCGAAACGCGGCCGATCTTGGCCGGCACGAAGGCCACGCCACGACTCATGGCAGGATCATCGCGCAACAACTGGATAATCAGCTGGAATGCATTGTCGAGCAACGCAGGGTGCAGGTGGCTGCGTTCCAGTTCGCGCTGCGGCATGTTGTCGGTTTGGAGCGCGGCCACGACGGTATCGTGCGACAGCGTCCAGCCTTGCTTGATGGCCTGGAAGGCTGGCCCGTATTCCAGGCCCACGGCCTGCGTCAGCAACACATGACTGCTGGCAGTGAAGTCGGGCGCGCGCTCGGGGCATTCGATCGCCGGCTCGGCCAGCAGCGCGGGCCCGGCCTCGCGCAGAATGCGAGCCGTCGCGTGCAGCGTCCAGGGCTCGGTGCTGCCGACATCCTTGGCCATGATGCGCAGGCTGCCATCCGCAGCATCGAGCGTGGTGCGCAGGCGTTTCGACGGACTGGCCGCCAGCAGCAGCGGTGCGCGTATTTCGAGTTCTTCGAGTTCCAGGTACTCGGCCGGTTGCCACTGCGCGGCGGCTGCCAGGGCAATCTCGGCAAAGCCCGTGCCGGGAAACACCGTAGCGTCGCCCACGACGTGGTCGGCCAGCCACGGGTACAGCGCCGTGTCGAGCTGGTTGTCCCAGACGCCATCGTGCTGGCGTACCGGATAGCCCAGCAAAGAGTGCACTTTGGCGCGCTGCAACTGGCCCAGCCCTTCGGGTGTGACGGGATGCCAGTGGCGCTCGCGCTGCCACGGATAGGCGGGAAGCGTGATGTGGCGGCCTTCCCAGGGAAAGAGATCTTGCCAGCTGATCTGCGCGCCGCTGCACAGGATCTGCCCGGCTGCGTCACGGATCTTTGCCGGCTCGTCATTGCCGCGGCTTGCGGTAAGCAGCACACGGCCCTTGCGGTCGGCGCCAGCCAGGGCGTCATTGATATACGAGCGCAATACCGGGTGCGGGCCGATTTCTACGTAAATGTTCTGGTCGCCTTGCACCAGGGCGTCGATTGCCTGCTGGAACTGCACGGGCTGGCGCACGTTGCGCCACCAGTATTCCGCATCCAGGCCCGTGCCGTCGATGGGCTGACCGGTAACGGTGGAATAGAACGGTACGTAACCGCTTTGCGGCGCCAGGTTTGCCAGCGCCTTGCGCAAACCGGACCTGATGGGGTCCATCGCGGCGCTATGGAAGGCGTAGTCGAGGCCGAGCCGTTTGTAGAAAATCTGGCGTTCGGCCAGCACGGCCTCGATCGAGGCCATGGCCGCAGGGTCGCCGGCCAGCGTTGCGCCTCGACTGCTGTTGTAGCCAGCCACGCACACCGCCTGGGTCAATTGCAGTTCGGCAAGCAGCGCCTGGGCGGTCGCGCCGTCGACCCCGACTGCCGTCATGCAACCCTGGCCTTTGGTGGTGCCTTGCAGGCGGCTGCGATGGAAAATGACCTGTACCGCGTCGGTCAGCGCAAGGGCGCCGCAGGCCCAACCCGCGGCGACTTCACCCACGCTGTGGCCCACCACGGCGGTGGGCTGGACGCCACGTTGCGCGAGCATCCGGGTAATGCCAACCTGGATGGCAAACAAGGCCGGCTGCGCAATTTCGGTGCGTTCGTACTGATTGGCAATGTCGGTGCGCGCCAGTTCGTCGGCCAGCCGATAGCCGGCCAGCGGTTCAAAGCAGTTATCGATTTCGTGCACGGCTTCGGCAAAAACCGGCTCTGCCAGCAACTGGCGCCCCATGCCCGCCCATTGCGAGCCATTGCCGGAATACACAAAGACCGGGCCTTGGGCGCCGGGTATGGCGCTGCCCGTGGCCACGCTGTATTGCGCGGCGTCGCCGTCGGCGAATTGGCTCAGCGCCTGGGCGACGGTTTCGCTGTCGTTGCCATAGACGACGGCGCGTTCCGCGTGCCATTCGCGGCGCATGGCGGAGTGATAGGCCACGTCGTACAGCGTGCGCGCCGGTTGGCCGCGCAGCACGCCGGCCAAGCTGTGCGCAGCAGCCTTCAAGGCCTCCGGCGTCTTGCCCGACACCACCACCGGCACTGCTGCGGTGCTTGCCAGCTTATCGGCCTGCTGGTCATTGCGCGCAGGAGGGCTTTGCAAGATGACATGGGCGTTTGCGCCGCCGAATCCGAAAGAATTCACGCCGATGGTGAGCGTGCCCGTGCGGCGCAGCGGGTAATTCTGTTGCGTGATCTCGATGTTCCAGTCCTGGAAATCGATGGCGGGATTGAGCGTGCGGATGCCTATGGTGGCCGGCACGGTGCGATGCTGCAGGCAGTAGATGGCCTTGACGAGCCCCGCCACGCCGGAGGCGGCTTCCAGATGCCCCAGATTGCTCTTGACCGACCCGATGGGCAAGGGGTTGCCGGGGCCACGAGGCTGGCCAAGCGCTGCGCCGATCGCGCGGGTTTCAATGGGATCGCCGACGGCGGTGCCGGTGCCGTGGGCCTCCAGGTAGTCGATCTCGGTCACGGGAATGCCCGCTTGCTCGTACACCTGGCGCATCAGCGCGATCTGGGCGTCGGCGTTGGGCACGGTGAGCCCCGACTTGCGTCCGTCAGTGTTGACGGCGCTGCCGGCGATCACCGCCAGGATGTTGTCGCCGTCGGCCAAGGCCTGGTCGTAATCTTTCAGCAGGAACAGGCCGCCGCCCTCGGACCGCACATAGCCGTCTCCAGATGCGTCGAACACCTTGCAACGGCCGCCCGGCGACAGCATGGAAGCCTTGGAAAAGGTGATGAAGCCGTAGGGGTGCAGGTGCAGGCTGACGCCGCCGGCGATGGCCATGCTGGTCTCGCCGGTGACAATGGCCCGGCAGGCCTGATGCACGGCAACCAGTGATGACGAGCAGGCGGTGTCGACGGCCATGCTGGGGCCGTGCAGGTCGAATACATACGACAGGCGGTTGGCGGCGATGCTGGACGTATTTCCAGTTGCCATCGAGGCGTCGACGGCGCTCACATCGTCGGCCATGCGATAGGCGTAGTCGGCGCTGGCAATGCCGATATAGACACCGCAATCGCTGCCGCGCAGCGCCGAGGGGCGCATGCCTGCGTGGTCGATGGTTTCCCAGCACAGCTCGAGCAACAGGCGTTGCTGAGGGTCCATCAGCGCCGCTTCGCGCGGCGAAATGCCGAAGAAGTGCGCGTCGAAGCCCGACACGTCGCCGATAGACCCCGCAGCAAAGGTATATGCGGTGCCAGGGTGGTCTTTGGCCGGGTGCAGATAAGGGTCTTGCGCCCAGCGATCTGCTTCTACCTGCGTGACGAGATCACGACCGTTGAGCAGGTCTGGCCAATACCGTTCAGTATCGGTTTGCGGAAAACGGAACGAAAACCCCACGACGGCAACGCGCTTTGCCATGTATTTCTTCCTTCGAACAAACAGCTGTCGAAATTTCTTGGTGTTATTTTTTACCGGGCGGGCGGCAAATCAGCCGGCTATTACGTAGGGCGTGCGGGATATACAGGCAATTGTTGAACAGACCAATAAAAAAAGATAAATGGCGAGCAGGGAAGTGCTGGCGTAAGAAATGCTGGCCTCGCCGGAAAAAATAAAGGCGACTTGCTTCGAAAGCGAAGCGAGGCGCCTATTATCACCATTTCATGGGTCAAACCAGATGGCAAGATTTTACAGTTTATTGGGGTTGACTCAGGCAACTCTGCTGCGTCGCAAAAATCAGATACAAAACAGCGAGAGTGTCCGCGTCTCTAATCGTTGCAAATTAGCCTTAATAATCGAATTGTTAGGCTAATTAGGGCGCAACAGGTGAAAGCACGAGTTACAGAAAACTACGTGCCGTGAATGACGTTACAGCACTTGAGTTTCTGCGACGATTCAAAAATTAATTCTGTTGCTGCCAAAAATAAGGCCCCGCTTCGCGGGGCCTTATTTGCAATAAGACAGATCGGCGGTTCAGCTGATCATTATTTGAACGCCGTCTTGCTTCCGTCTTTGTGCCACGTGAATACCTGGAACTCGAATTCATTCAGGTCGCCCTGTTTGTTCCAGGAAGTCTTGCCGATGGGGGTGTCGAAAGTATTGGCGTGCAGGTATTGCGCGACCTTGGTGGGGTCGGTGCTGCCGGACCCCTTGATGGCGTCGGCGATGACTTGCGTGGCCGCGTAGGCGGTAAGCTGGAAGGCGCCGCTGGCGTTGCGCTTCTTGCTTTCGAACGCCTTGACGATGTCGGCGTTGGCCGGGTTCTGGGTGAAGTCGGCCGGCAGGGTCAGCAGCATGCCTTCGGCGGCGTCGCCCGCAATGGCGTTGATGTCCGGGTTGCCCACGCCTTCGGGGCCCATGAACTTGGCCTTGACGCCCTGTTCGTTGGCCTGGCGCAGCAGCAGGCCCATCTCGGGGTGGTAGCCGCCGTAGTACACAAAATCCACATTGTTGGACTTGAGCTTGGTAATGACGGCCGAATAGTCGCTGTCGCCGGCATTGATGCCTTCGAACACGACGACCTTGACGCCGCCTTTCTCGAGGTTGTCCTTCACGGCGGTGGCAATGCCCTGGCCGTAGGATTGCTTGTCGTGCAGTACGGCGACCGCCTTGGGCTTGATTTTGTCGAGGATGAACTGGGCGGCGGCCGGGCCTTGCTGGTCGTCACGGCCTATGGTGCGGAAGATGAACTCGTAGTTCTTGCCGTCGGTAAGGGCGGGCGACGTGGCCGAAGGGGTGATCATGACCACGCCTTCGTTGTTGTAGATGTCGGCGGCTGCGATGGTGGCGCCCGAGCACACGTGGCCTACCACAAAGCCGATTTCGTCGTTGACCACGCGGTTGGCGGCTACCGGCCCCTGCTTGGGTTCGCAGCCGTCGTCGATCACCACGGTTTCGAGTTTCTTGCCATCGATGCCGCCAGCGGCATTGATACGTTCGACGGCGGTGTCGACGCCTTCGCGGACCATTGCGCCGTACTGGGTAACGGGCCCGGTGGTGGGGCCGACCACGCCGATCTTGATGCTTTGCGCCTGCGCACCGGCCGAAATGCCCAGGCCGACGGCCAGGCCTAGTGCGGCCAGCATCGGAGTAAGGCGAAACGATTGTGTCATGGGGAATCTCCTTTGCGTCGTTATATAAGCCGTCCGCGGATCGCGCGGTGCGTGGCTTGTGCCGGCAAGCATACCTGAAAGCCGGGCCGTTTTGCGGGGGATATCGGGGCAGAATGGGCGCCGGCACGCAATTGGCTTTATTCCCCCAGGCATATATGCAAAAGCCGATTTATTCGTTTGCGATCTTTAGCCGGCGGGGCATGATTGGCTGCATGAGATTCCAACCGATCCTCGTTCCGGGCTGGAAGGACTCCGGCCCTGGCCACTGGCAAAGCCGCTGGGAACACTGCCTGCCGCACGCGCGACGCGTGCGGCAGCCCGATTGGGAAGCGCCCGATCCGGCAGTATGGAATGCCGCGGTGGCTTCGTATGTGGACTCAGCAGAGTGTCCTGTCCTTCTGATTGCGCACAGCCTGGGCTGCCTGGCCGTGGTCAACCTGCCCGTGCCGCTGCATGCGAAAGTGGCGGGCGCGTTGCTGGTCGCGCCTGCCGATGTGGAACAGGCCGATATGCCTGAATGCCTGCGGGTGTTTGCCCCTGTTCCGGGGCATTCGTTGCGTTTTCAGTCTGTGGTGGTGGCGTCCGACAACGACCCGTACTGCAGTCTGGAGCGGGCGCGGGAATTTGCAGCTGCATGGGGCAGTCGCTTTGAATTGGTGCCGGAAGGCGGCCACATCAATGCGGAAAGCGGATTCGGCGACTGGCCGCAGGGCTTGAAACTGCTGGCGGCGCTGCGTCGCCGCGCGGTCTGGCGCGTTACCCCGCCCTTGCCGCGCGTGCCGCCGGTGCCTGCCGTAGCCGAGGCCAGCTGGCCGCGATAGGCGGGTCGGCCGGGCGAACGCTTTGCGAGGTGTTGGTGTCAGACACCCTTCGGGAGTCAGACACCTGACGTATATCCTACGGCGGTGTGCACGGGCAAGGTCTTGCGGTGTCTGACTCCCGAAGGGTGTCTGACACCTGACGTATATCTTACGGCGGTGTGCACGGGCAAGGTCTTGCGGTGTCTGACTCCCGAAGGGTGTCTGACACCTGGCGCATATTCTCGGGCGGCGTGCATGGGCAAATGTCTTGCGGTGTCTGACTCCCGAAGGGTGTCTGACACCTGGCGCATATTCTCGGGCGGCGTGCACGGGCAATGTCTTGTGGTGTCTGACTCCCGAAGGGTGTCTGACACCGTGTCGCGGGACGATGTTTCGCGACGCTTTTCGATGGGACCTAAAGGTAACCGCCGGGGCTCGACGGCAGCCCGCTTTCGACGAAGTGACGATAAGCGGCGCGCCTGTCGGTATCGTCCCGGCCCATGGCCAGGTATAGCGCATGGTGGTCCAGCATGTGCTGCGGGGTTACACCCAGTCTTTCCCGATAGCTCGACCACGGGTAGCTCGCCGGCGCTTTGACCAGGCCTGCGCGTACAGGGTTGAGCTCGATATGGCGGCAGCATTCCAGCAGGTATTTTTCCTCGTGTACCTCCCGTGCCTTGAATCGGGCTTCCCAGATCGAGCCGGTGGTGTGTTTTCGTGCGTTCCACCGGCAGGTAGCCGCTCTGGCAAGCCGCTGCATCAACGCAGACAATGCGCGCGGATCTTGGGTAGGGCTCAGCAGCAGGTGTACATGATTTGGCATCAGGCACCACGCGTGTACGGCGATGCCGAAGTTGCGACTGAACAGGCGTAGGTTATTCAAGTAGGCGCGGTGATCGCCCGCCGACTCGAATACGATCTGGCGCCTGTGGCCGCGCTGAACGATGTGATAAGGAAGATTTGCGATGAGCAGGCGGGGAGGTCTCGGCATGGGATGGCAACGGCGTGGACGAAGACCGACGATACCTATGCCAGTGGCTATAGCAAGACGAGGGATGGCGCTTTTGCCAGAGTGCAATTGAGGCGCGTGGGTGCATGGGGGGTGTCTGACACCCTTCGGGAGTCAGATACCGAGGGAAAGGGGGCGTGTTTGGGGGGTGGTGCGGGCGGGGGGGTGTCTGACACCCTTCGGGAGTCAGACACCGAGGGAAAGGGGGCGTGTTTGGGGGTGGTGCGGGCGGCGGTGGTGTCTGACACCCTTTGGGAGTCAGACACCGAGGGAAGGGGACGTGTTCTGGTGTGGTGCGGGCGGCGGTGGTGTCTGACACCCTTTGGGAATCAGGCACCGAGGAATAGGAGCCGTGCGTGAGGTGTGGTGACGGGAGGCGAGGGCGGTGTCTGACTCCCGAAGGGTGTCAGACACCTGTGGCGCGTTACCGCGTCGTTGCCGCGCGTGGCGCGGGTGCCTGTTGTAGCCGAGGCCGGCGGGTCGCCATAGGTGGGTCGGCCGGGAGCCGGTCGGGGGTCAGGTGTCCTGGACGCGGCGGCCGGTGTCGGGTTCGAACCAATGCAGCGGATGGCGGCCGTCGGGGCCTATGCTGATCTGGTCGCCGGGCCTGGCGGGCATTTCGGCCAGTTGGCGGGTAGAGCAGCGCACGACGACGGCGCTCTGGCCGCAACGGCAGTGCACCAACTGCTCGGAGCCCAGTGTCTCGACCATTTCGACTTCGGCCTTCAGGCCCTGCGCGTTGAGCAGCATGTGCTCGGGCCGCATGCCCAGGATGGCCGGGCGGCCCCGCACCTGGGCGGGCACTTGCAAGGGGGAAATATCCAGCGCGGCGCCGTCGGACGTCTGCAGGGTGCCGTCGCCGCCTACGTTGACGGGCAGCAGGTTCATGGGTGGCGAACCGATGAAGCCCGCCACAAATGTGGAGGCAGGCCTTTCGAACACTTCCATGGGCGTGCCGATCTGCTCGGGCACGCCCTGGTGCATGACGATCATGCGGTGCGCCAGCGTCATGGCTTCGACCTGGTCGTGCGTCACGTACAGGCTGGTGGTGCCCAGGCGGCGATGGAGCTTGAGAATCTCCAGCCGCATGGCGACACGCAGCTTCGCGTCCAGGTTCGACAGCGGCTCGTCGAACAGGAAGACCTTGGGTTCGCGCACGATGGCGCGGCCCATGGCGACGCGCTGGCGCTGGCCGCCCGACAATTGGCGCGGGCGGCGCTCCAGCAACTGGTCCAGTTCAAGAATCTGCGCCGCGGCCTGCA
This sequence comes from Bordetella genomosp. 7, assembly GCF_002261415.1. NCBI lineage: Bacteria > Pseudomonadati > Pseudomonadota > Betaproteobacteria > Burkholderiales > Alcaligenaceae > Bordetella > Bordetella genomosp. 7. The sequence continues at coordinate 23,354 of NZ_NEVI01000013.1, forward strand.
CGCGCTTGCGGATGTCTTCTTTGGAAAACTTGCGGATCTTGAGCCCGTACGCCATGTTGTCGAACACGCTCATGTGCGGGTACAGGGCGTAATTCTGGAACACCATGGCGATGTCGCGCTCGGCGGGCTCGAGATCGTTCACGACCTTGTCGTCGATCAGGATTTCGCCGCTGGTGACGGTTTCCAGGCCGGCCACCATGCGCATCAGCGTGGATTTGCCGCAGCCCGACGGGCCCACGATCACGATAAATTCGCCGTCGCGGACGTCGGCGTCGATGCCGTGGATGACGGCTACGTTGCCGGCATAGGTTTTCTTGACGTTGCGAAAGCTGAGAGTAGCCATGGATTGATCTTTTGCGTGGGCGAGGCGGCGAGGGCGCTACTTTTCAGTGTCGACCAGGCCCTTGACGAACCATTTCTGCATCAGGATGACGACCAGCGCGGGCGGAACCATGGCCAGCATGGCCGTGGCCATGGTGATGTTCCACTCGGTGACGCTGTCGCCTCCGCTGATCATGCGCTTGATGCCAATGACCACGGGGTACATGTTCTCCTGGGTGGTGATCAGCAGCGGCCAGAGATACTGATTCCAGCCATAGATGAACTGGATGACGAACAGCGCGGCGATACTGGTGCGCGACAGGGGCAGCAGCACGTCGCGGAAGAAGCGCAAGGGGCCGGCGCCATCGATGCGGGCGGCCTCTACCAGTTCGTCCGGAACGGTCAGGAAGAACTGGCGGAACAGGAACGTGGCGGTGGCCGAAGCGATGAGCGGCAGCGTAAGGCCCGCGTAGCTGTTCAGCATGCCCAGGTCCGCCACCACTTTGTAGGTAGGGGCGATACGCACTTCTACCGGCAGCATCAGGGTGACGAAGATCATCCAGAAAAAGAACATGCGCCCGGGGAAGCGAAAATACACCACGGCAAAGGCCGACAGCAACGAAATGGCGATCTTGCCGATGGAAATCACCAGGGCCATGATCAGGCTGACATACAGCATGCGCCCCACGCCGGCGTTGGCGAGGGCGCGCGCATAGTTGTCGGCGAAGTGCGGCCCCGGCAGCAGCGACATCGGGGCGGCCGCGACTTCCTGCGCGGTTTGTGTCGACGCGACGAAGGTGACGTACAGCGGAAACGCCACCAGCGCCACGCCGCACAACAGGATCGCGTGAGCCAGAATATCGAGCCAGGGACGGCGTTCAACCATGGTCGGGAGCCTTTGTATCAGTACTGCACTTTGCGGTCGATGTAGCGGAACTGCGCCACGGTAAGGGTGACGACGATGGCCATCAGCACCACCGACTGCGCGGCCGACGACCCCAGATCCAGCCCGTGGAAGGCATCGCTATACACCTTGTAGACCAGGATGGAGGTGGCCGTGCCGGGCCCGCCCTGCGTAGTGGTGTCGACGATGGCGAACGTATCGAAGAACGCATAGATGATGTTGACCACCAGCAGGAAGAACGTGGTGGGCGACAGCAATGGAAACACGATGGTCCAGAAGCGCCGCGCCGGCGAGGCGCCGTCGATGGCGGCGGCTTCGATCAGTGACCGTGGAATGGATTGCAGACCGGCCAGGAAGAACAGGAAGTTGTACGAGATCTGCTTCCAGATGGCCGCGATGACCACCAGGGTCAGGGCCTGGCCGCCATCCAGCCGGGGATTCCAGCCCACCCCCACCTGGTGCAGCGCAACCGCCAGGATGCCCACGGACGGCGAGAACAGGAAAAGCCACAGCACGCCCACCACGGCCGGTGCGACGGCGTATGGCCATATCAGCAGCGTTTTATAGAGCCCGGCGCCACGCATGACGCGGTCGGCCATGACCGCCAGCAGCAGCGATACGGCCAGGCCCACGAAGGCCACCAGCACCGAGAAGACGGCCGTCACGCGGAACGAGTCCAGGTAATCGGGTTGCCGGAACAAATCGATGAAGTTGGCCAGGCCGACGAATTCAGACGACAGGCCGAAGGCGTCCTGCAGTTGCATGGACTGCCACATGGCCTGGCCGGCGGGCCAGAAGAAAAACACCAGCGTCACGGCAATCTGTGGCGCAAGCAGCAAATAGGGCAGGGTCTTGTGCCGGAAGACAACGCGTTTTTCCATGGATGTTCGCCGGTGTGAAACAGCGGCGGCGCGCCGCGCCGCCTTGCTGCATGCCGGGCGCAGCCGCCGCCCCGGACGGGGCCGGCGGCGCACCTAGGCTTACTTGATGCTCTTTTCGAACTTCTCGAGCAGTTCGTTACCGCGCGACACCATGGTCTTGACGCTGTCCTGGGCGCTGGCCTTGCCGGACATGATGCGTTCGATCTCCTGGTCTTCGATTTCGCGGATCTGCGGCAAGAAGCCCAGGCGCAAGCCGCGCGATTGCGCGGTGGTTTCGACGTTGAGCTGCTGTACGCCCACTTCCGTGCCGGGGTTCTTGTCGTAGAAACCTTGCTTCTTGGTAAGTTCGTAGGCCGCCTTGGTGACGGGCACGTAGCCGGTCTGCTGGTGCCAGCGGGCGGCGATTTCCGGGCTGGCCAGGAAATGGAAGAACTTGGTCACGCCCTTGTAGACTTCGGGCTTCTTGTTGGCGAACACCCACAGAGACGCGCCGCCGATGATGGTGTTCTGCGGGGCGCCGGACACGTCTGCGTAGTAGGGCAGCGTGGACGTGCCGAATTCGAACTTGGCGTTCTTCGAGATATTGGCGCGCAAGCCGCTCGAGCCGGTGATCATGGCGCACTTGCCGCCGATGAACAGCGAGTTGGGCTGGTCGCCGCGCCCGCCGTACATGAAGATGCCTTCTTTGGCGAGCTTGGCCAGGTTGTCCAGGTGCCGTACGTGCAGGGGCGTATCGAAGGCCAGGCGCGCGTTGAGTCCGCCGAAGCCGTTGTCTTCGGTGGCGTAGGGCACGTTGTGCCAGGCCGAAAAGGTTTCGAGTTGCACCCACGACGGCCACGACGTGGTGTAGCCGCATTCCTGTCCGGCGGCCTTGAGTTTCTGCCCGGCTGCGGCCAGTTCTTCCCAGGTCTTGGGCGGCTTTTCGGGGTCGAGGCCGGCTTTCTTGAAGGCGTCTTTGTTGTAGTAGAAGACGACCGTCGAGCTGTTGAACGGCATCGAGATCAGCTTGCCGTCGCGCGACGAGTAGTATCCGGCCACTGCGCCGATGAAGGCCTTGGGATCGAGCGGTTCGCCGGCTTCTTCGGACATCTGTTGCACCGGCTTGATGGCGCCCCGGGCGTACATCATCGTGGCGGTGCCCACTTCGAACACCTGCAGGATGTCGGGGGCGTTGCCGGCGCGGAACGCGGCGATGCCGGCGTTCATGGATTCGCCGTAATTGCCTTTATATACGGCGTTGATCTTGTAGTCGGAGTTTTTCTGGTTGAACTCCTGGACGAGCTCGTTGACGCGCTCGCCCAGCGCGCCTTCCATGGAGTGCCAGAACTGGATCTCGGTGACGGCCTGGGCGGATGTGGCGGCAAAAGCCGCGCACAGGGCTGCTACGGTCAAGGCTAAGCGGTGCGATCGCATGGAAGGTCCTCCAGTTTGCGTTGCCACGGGCAGCGTATCTGCCATGGAAAACACGACACCTTATGTACGGTATATGACAAAGTCGTGACTTTTACATCACAGGCTAGCGCTGTCAAATACTGACAGCGTACGTCAAGCCTGCGGATTCAGGCGTGTTGGAAAGTATCGGGATCGGGCAGTGACGGGGCCGGCTCAGCGGGCGGGGTGTTGCAGGGTGGCCGGGCGCGCCAGGTTCCACATCAGCGCCCGGAACGGCGCCAGCATGCCGAGGTTGACGGCCAGCTTGATGGCCAGGTCGCCCAGCATCCAGGTGACCCACGGCGTGCCGGTGGCGGCGAAGGCCACGCTGAAGAATACGGCCGTATCGAGCACGGCACCCACAGTTCCCGACAGCAAGGGGGCCTGCCACCAGCGCCGCTCGCGAAGGCGGTCGAAAACCTGGATGTCGGCCAGTTGGGCGCAAATATAGGCCAGGCCCGATGCCATCGCGATGCGCGGCGAGGCCACCCATACCGACACCACCAGCGCGGCGCCGAAACCTACCCAGGCGACGCGCCGCGCCGCCGCAGGCCCGAACCGGCGGTTGAGCACGTCGGTGACAAGGAAGGCCACGGGATACGAAAGCCCGCCCCAGGTGAGCCAGTCGTTCAGCGGCACCTGGACCAGGATATTGGAGCCGACCACGATCAGCCCCATGCAGAACACCGCCACGGCATACTGCCGCGCGGTCATGGGCTGGAAGTCGTGGGATCGGGTCATTTGCCGAATTCGCTGGCCAGCTCGCGCGAGCGTTGCGCGGCCGCCTGCAAGGCGCGTTCTACCACGGCCGGCAGATCGGCCTGCTGGAGGACTTGCAGCGCCGCTGCGGTGGTCCCCCCCTTGGAGGTAACCCTTTCGCGCAGCAGGGAGGGCGGATCGTCGGATTGTGCGGCCAGCCGGGTGGCGCCCGCCAGGGTGCCCAGGGCGAGCTGGCGCGCCTGGTCGGGGGTCAGGCCCACGGAGACGCCGCCCGCGATCAGGGCTTCCAGGAACAGGAATACGTAGGCAGGGCCGCTGCCCGACAGGGCGGTGACGGCGTCCAGCGCGGCGTCATCCTGAACCCATACGACCTGGCCTACGGAGCCCAGCAGTTCTTCGGCCAGCTTGCGGCCGGCGCTGTCCACGCCCGGCAGGGCGGCCAGGCCGGTGACACCGGCGCCCACCAGGGCGGGTGTGTTGGGCATGCAGCGCACCAGATTGCGCCAGGGGTCGTCAGGCGTGCCCAGCCAGCCTGCGAGCGTGTCCGCGCGTATGCCGGCGGCCACGCTGATGACCAGGGTGCCGGGTTGCAGCCAGGGGCGGGTTGCGGCCACCGCGTCGCGCAGTTGCTGGGGTTTGACCGCGTATATCCATACGTTGCAGCGCTGCAGTGTTGCGTCCGGCGTTGCCGAGGCTGTGGCCCCACGGGCGCGCCAGCTTTCCTGCACGTCGGGGCTGGGGTCGAGGGCGTGCAGGTTGCCCGCCGGGCAGGTCCTGCCGGCCAGGCCGGCCGCCAGCGCCGTAGCCATATTGCCGCCGCCAATAAAGGCGATAGAGATCTGAGAGTCCATGGGACGCAATTGTAGCCGCCGGCAGCCGCGCGGCGTGGGTGGCCCGAGCAGCGTGTCGCCGGTTCGGTGTCTGACACCTTGGGGTGTCAGACACCCTGGTGGGGAGGGCGGTGCTGGGTCGGGCGGTGTCTGACACCTTGGGGTGTCAGACACCCTTGTGGGGAGGGCGGTGCTGGTGCGGGCGGTGTCTGACACCTTGGGTGTCAGACACCCTGGTGGGGAGGGCGGCGCTGGGTCGGGCGGTGTCTGACACCTTGGGTGTCAGACACCCAACTTCGGGGCAGGGACGGGGACGGTTTGCGGCGCTCGTTACGGGGGAAATCGTGTGTACGGGGCTGTGTACATGGAGCGCTGCGCCGGGCGGTTTTTGCAATTTTTGCGTCGACAGCGTCCCTATTTATTGATGGATCCCGAAATATTGGGGAATACACGCAGTGACACCGCAAGGTCGTGCTTTCAGAATACCGCCCACGCTGTACTTTTGCCCAAGAAGCCGGCAATGGTCGCATCGGGCCGCCAGGCACCCCCCAGCGCCTCCGCTACCGGCCAAAGCTGTCCATCCCTATCGCTGGAGAATCCGAATGAAGCTTCTGCAACGCGTTACCCCAGTCGCCATGGCTTTTGGGGCGCTGCTCCTGGCCGGCGCGGCCCAGGCGGCCGATACGATCAAGATCGGCATCCCGCAGCCCATGACCGGGCCCAACACCCAATACGGGACGCAGATCCAGGCCGGCGCGCTGACTGCTATCGAAACCATCAACGCCCAAGGGGGCGTCAAAGGCAAGAAGCTCGAACCCATTCTTATTGACGATGGCTGCGAACCCAAGCAGGCCGTGCCCGCGGCCAACCGCGTGGTCAATTCGGGAGCCAAGTTCGCCGTGGCGCACGCCTGCTCGGGCGTGACCGTGCCGGCGGTGAACGTCTACGAACAAGAAGGCATCGTGGCCATTACCCCGGGCGCCACCTCGCCGCTGGTTACCGACACCACCAAGCCGCACTTCTTCTTCCGCACCATTGGCCGCGACGACCAGCAAGGCCCGTTTGCCGCGCGTTATATCGCCAATACGCTCAAGCCGCAGAAAGTCGCGGTGCTGCATGACAAGCAGACGTACGGCTCGGGCGTGGCCACCCAGGTGAAGGATTCGCTGGAAAAGAACAAGGTCAACGTCGTGATGTTCGAAGGCATCAACGTTGGCGACAGCGATTATTCGGCCGTGATCACCAAGCTCAAGAGCGCGGGTGTGGACCTGGTGTATTTCGGCGGCTACCACCCGGAACTGGGCCTGCTGCTGCGCCAGTCGCGTGAACAGGGCCTGGATGTGCAGTTCATGGGCCCTGAAGGCACCGCCAACCAGGACCTGGTTGCCATCGCCGGCCCGGCCATCGACGGCCTGCTGGTGACGCTGCCGTCCGACTTCACCAAGCTGCCCGGCAACGAAGGCATCGTCAAAGCCTTCCGTGACGCCAAGCGCGATCCCGATGGCGCGTTCCAGATGCCCGCCTATGCCGCCGTGCAGATCCTGGCCAAGAGCATCGACGCCGTGGGCGAAGACCCCGCCAAGGTCGCAGACTACATGCACAAGACCGCCTTCGACACCGCCATCGGCAAAGTCGAGTACGACGCCAAGGGCGACCTGAAGGACTTTGAATTCGCCGTCTTCAAGTGGGACAAAGACGGCAAGAAGACCCAGCTGTAAACTCGCGCCGTCCCGGCCATCCGCCGGGACTTGTTCGCACGCCCAGGTTTCCGGCTCCGGGTCGTTCTACCGGAGCCGGAACCATTTGGAGCATAGGTATTCCATCCATGTCAGACCTTATCCCTCAACTTACCCAGCAGGTCTTCAATGGCCTTTCGCTGGGCGCGATCTACGCGCTGATCGCCATCGGCTACACGATGGTCTACGGCATCATCGGTATGATCAACTTTGCCCACGGCGAGATCTACATGATCGGCGCCTACGTGGGCCTGGTAACCCTGACCGCCATCGGCACCAATAGCGGGTTGCCCCTGCCATTCCTGATCGCGGCGATGCTGCTCGTTGCGATAGCCGTCACGGGCGTGTATGGGTTCAGCGTCGAGCGCGTGGCCTACCGCCCCGTGCGCGGCAGCCAGCGTCTGGTGGCATTGATTTCCGCCATCGGCATGTCGATTTTCCTGCAGAACTGGGTGGCCCTGGGCCAAGGCGCGCGAGACATGGCCGTGCCTTCGCTGATTTCCGGCTCGCTGCAGTTCCAGATGGGCTCGGAGTTCGACGTGACGCTGCCGTATTCACGCATGATGATCATCGTGGTCACCGTGCTGCTGATGGTGGCGCTGTGGTTATTCATCAAGCATTCGCGCATGGGCCGGGCGTCGCGCGCCTGCTCGCAGGACATGCACATGGCGAACCTGCTGGGCATCGACACCAACCGGGTGATTTCTTTCACCTTCATATTGGGCGCCATGCTGGCGGCCGTGGGGGGCGTGCTCATCGCCATCACGATCGGCAAGCTCAACCCGTTCATCGGCTTCCTGGCCGGCATCAAGGCGTTTACCGCCGCAGTGCTGGGCGGTATCGGCAGCATTCCCGGCGCGATGCTGGGCGGAGTGCTGCTGGGGCTGGCCGAGACGCTGGCCGCAGCATATATCTCGTCCCAATACAAAGACATTGTGGCGTTTTCGCTGCTGGTGCTGATCCTGCTGTTCCGTCCTTCCGGACTGCTCGGCAAACCTGAGGTGGAAAAAGTCTGATGGCCAACCACACCCTAAAGAACGCGACGATGGCGGCCGTGCTGACGGCCATCATCGTCATGCCGGTGTTCGGGCTGCAGCTGGTTCGCCAGGGCGCTCGCACCCATCTGGAAGCCCACTGGGAAATGGTGGCCCTGGCTGCCGCTGTGGTGTTTGTTTTTCAACTGGTGCGCCCTTGGCTGGCCAAGCCCTTCCAGCGGCTCAAGACCAGCATTCCCGTGTTGCCGGCAGCGCCTGCCAAGGGCAATAAGTGGATCATCGCGCTGCTGATCCTGGCGGCCGTGGTCTGGCCGTTTTTCAGCGGCCGCAGCTCGGTCGACATCGCCACCCTGGTGCTGATCTACGTCATGCTGGGGCTGGGCCTGAATATCGTGGTGGGCTTTGCCGGCCTGCTGGATCTTGGTTTTGTCGGCTTTTACGCGGTGGGCGCCTATACGTATGCGCTGCTGTATCACTGGGCTGACTGGGGGTTCTGGCAAGCCTTGCCGCTGGCAGGCGCCATGGCGGCACTGTTCGGGTTCCTGCTGGGCTTCCCAGTATTGCGCCTGCGCGGCGACTACCTTGCCATCGTGACGCTGGGCTTTGGCGAGATCATCCGCCTGCTGCTCATCAACCTGAACTTCATCACGGGCGGCCCGGATGGCATCTCGGGCATTCCCAAGCCCACCGTGTTCGGCATGGAAATGTCGCGCCGCGCCAGCGAAGAGGGCGGGCGTACCTTCCACGACATCATGGGATGGACGTTCGACAACCAGCACATGGTGAACTATCTGTACCTGATGGCGCTGGCGCTGGCCTTGCTGACGCTGTTCGTATCCACGCGGCTGATCCGCATGCCGGTCGGGCGCGCATGGGAAGCTTTGCGTGAAGACGAGATCGCATGCCGCTCGCTGGGCCTGAACCCCACGCGCATCAAGCTGTCGGCGTTTACGCTGGGCGCGATGTTCGCGGGCTTTGGTGGCGCGTTCTTCGCGGCGCGGCAGGGCATGGTCAACCCCGAATCGTTCACCTTCATCGAGTCGGCGCTGATTCTGGCCATAGTGGTGCTGGGCGGCATGGGCTCCCAGGTGGGCGTGATTCTGGCCGCGATTCTGCTGACCGTGTTGCCGGAAGTGGCGCGCGAGTTCGCCGAGTATCGGATGCTGATTTTCGGCCTGGTGATGGTGCTGATGATGATGTGGCGTCCACAAGGGCTGTTGCCCATGAAGCGTCCCCATGTGGAGCTGGCCAAATGAGCGAAGTATTGTTGAAAGTAGCCGGGCTGAGCATGCGGTTCGGCGGCCTGCTGGCCGTCGACCGCGTGGGTTTCGAGGTCCGCCGCGATGAAGTCTTTGCCATTATCGGCCCCAACGGCGCGGGCAAGACGACGGTGTTCAACTGCGTGGGCGGCTTTTACAAGCCCACCGCCGGCGAGATCGTCATGGACGATAAGCCGATCACCGGCTTGCCCAGCCACAAAGTGGCCCGCCACGGATTGGTTCGCACCTTCCAGAACGTGCGCCTCTTCAAGCAGCTGACGGTGCTGGAAAACCTGCTGGTGGCGCAGCACACGCAGGTGGAGTCGCGCCTGCTGCCCGGCCTGCTCAAGCTGAAGTCGTACCGCGAGTCAGAAGACGCGGCGTTGGCGCGGGCTGCGCACTGGCTCGATTTCATGGGCCTGCGCGAATACGCCAACCGCGAGGCAGGCTATCTGGCCTATGGCCACCAGCGGCGGCTGGAGATCGCGCGGTGCATGATCACCAAGCCGCGCCTGTTGATGCTGGACGAGCCCGCGGCCGGCCTGAACCCGCAGGAAAAACGCGATCTGCAACAGCTGATAGACCAGCTGCGCCGCGAATTCGGCGTGGCGGTTTTGCTGATCGAGCACGATATGAGCCTGATCATGGGTATATCCGACCGGATCCTGGTCATGGAACATGGCAAGCCGATCACCACGGGCACGCCCGAGCAGGTGCGCAGTGACGAGCGCGTCATCAAGGCGTACCTGGGGGAAGAATGATGCTGAAGCTGGACAACATCCATACGTATTACGGCGCCATCCAGGCCTTGAACGGCGTGTCGGTAGAAGTCAACAAGGGCGAGATCGTGACGCTGATCGGCGCCAACGGGGCCGGCAAGACCACGCTGCTGATGACGGTGTGCGGCAACCCGCGCGCGCGTGAAGGCACGATCACCTTCGAGGGCGAAGACATTACCCGCAAGGAAACGCACCACATCATGCGTTCGGGTATTGCCATATCGCCAGAGGGCCGGCGCGTGTTCAAGGATCTGACGGTGTCCGAGAACCTGATGATGGGCGGGTTTTTCGCGAGCCGCGATGCTATCCAGGCGGGCCTGGAGCACGTGTACGGCCTGTTCCCGCGCCTGAAAGAGCGGGCCAACCAGCGCGCAGGCCTGATGTCGGGTGGCGAACAGCAGATGCTGGCCATCGGACGCGCGCTGATGACGCAACCCAAGCTGCTGCTGCTGGATGAGCCTACGCTGGGGCTTGCGCCTTTGATCATCGCGCAGATCTTCGACATCATCCGCACCATCCGCGAGCAGGGCGTCACCGTGTTCCTGGTGGAACAGAACGCCCACAAGGCGCTGCAGGTTGCCGACCGTGGCTATGTGCTGGAAAACGGCCGGGTGGTGCTGCAGGACTCCGGCGCCAACCTGCTGGCCAACGACGCGGTACGCAAGGCATACCTGGGCGGCTGACGGCGTCGGCCGCTGGTTCCTTTGGTGTCTGACACCCTTTGGGAGTCAGACTCCTGGGGCGAGGGTGGTGATGCCGTGTTGGTGTCTGACACCCTTCGGGAGTCAGACACCTGGGGCGAGGGGTGGTGAGGCCGTGTTGGTGTCTGACACCCTTCGGGAGTCAGACACCTGGGCGAAGGTGGTGAGGCCGTGTTGGTGTCTGACACCCTTTGGGAGTCAGACACCTGGGCGAGGGGGGTGATGCCGTGTTGGTGTCTGACACCCTTCGGGAGTCAGACACCTGGGCGAGGGGGGATGCCGTGTTGGTGTCTGACTCCCGAAGGGTGTCAGACACCTGGGCGCGAGGGGCCTGGGGTCTCTGACACGTTTTGTCGCGCGATGTGGCGGGGGGCATGTAGTACAGTTTCAGGGCCCCATGCACGCTGCGAGGTGCTTCATGTCGAGATTTTCATCTTGCCGGGCCTGGCCCCGGTTCGTGGCGTCCGCCGCCGGATTGGCCGTGTTGCTGGCGGGCGGTGCGCCCGTCGGGGCCCAGACGCAGGCGCCCGAACCTGTGCGGGCCCAAGCCCGGGTAACCACCTTGGCCAAAGGCCTGGAACATCCGTGGTCGCTGGCGTTTCTGCCGGGCGGCGGCATGCTGATCACCGAGCGTGCCGGACGCTTGCGGCATTGGGATGCCCAGGCCGGCCTGTCTCAGCCGTTGTCGGGCCTGCCCGAGGTTCATGCAAGCGGGCAGGGTGGCCTTCTGGATGTGGTGCTGTCGCCCGACTTCGAGCAGGACCGCCTGGTGTATCTGTCGTACGCCGAGTCCGATGGCGACCGCAGCGGCACGGCGGTGGGCCGCGGCCGCTTGTCTGCCGATGCGCGCGGCCTGGAAGACTTCACGGTGGTTTTCCGCCAGGAACCCAAGTTATCCAGCGGCCAGCACTATGGCGGCAGGATGCTGTTCGGCAAGGATGGCCTGCTGTACATCGCGCTGGGCGAGAACAACCGCCGGCCGACCGCGCAAGACCTGGACAAGTTGCAGGGCAAGATTGTGCGCATCCACCCCGACGGCCAGGTGCCGCGCGACAACCCGTTCGCGGGCCGGGCCGGCGCGCGCGCCGAGATCTGGACGTACGGCATGCGCAATCCGCAAGGCATGGCGCTGAACCCCTGGACGGGCGAACTATGGGAACACGAGCACGGGCCGCGCGGCGGCGATGAAATCAATATCGTGCAGCCGGGCCTTAACTACGGCTGGCCGCTGGCCACGCACGGCATCAATTATTCCGGCTTTGCCATCCCGGAAGCCAAGGGAACGAGCCAGCCCGGCATGCAGGGCCCGCTGTACTGGTGGAAGAAATCCCCGGCCATCAGCGGCATGGCTTTTTACGACGCCGACCGCTATCCCGAATGGCGGGAATCGCTGTTCATCGGCGCCCTGGGCGGCCAGGAACTGATCCGCCTGCAACTGCGGGGCGGCAAGGAAATCATCGCAGAGGAACGCTTGCTGCACGACCTGAACGCGCGCATACGCGATGTGCGCCAGGGGCCGGATGGCGAAGTGTACGTCTTGACCGACGCGGGTGACGGCGCGCTGTTGCGCGTGGCCCCCGCCACACAGGAAGGCAGGCAATGAGCACCTACGAGCTTATCGGATCGCGCGGCTGTGGTTCGGCGATCATAGAAATGGCGCTGGACCTGGCCGCTATCCCGTACACAGTGACCGACTTGCCGTACCTGAAGCCCGGGCCCGGCCGGGACCGGTTGCTGCGCCTGAACGCGACGGGGCAGGTTCCCACCCTGGTATTGCCCGGTGGAGAAGTAATGACGGAAAGCGCGGCGATGGTACTGCACATCAGCGATGTCGCGCCTGGAGCGGGCCTGGTGCCGCCTTCGGACAGCACCGACCGGCAGCGGTTCTGGCATTTGCTGATGCGCATCGTGGGCGCGGTATATCCCACGTTCACGTATGCGGACGAGCCAGCCAAATGGACGACTCCGGGCGACCCCGCGGAACTGCTGCGCACGCGCGTGCATACCCGGCGCGCCGAGCTATGGCAAGAAATAGACCGCCTGGCGGGGGCGCCCCATGCGCTGGGGCGCCGGTTCAGCGCGCTGGATCTGTATATATCGGTGATGATACGTTGGCGTCCGGGGCCGGCCTGGTTCAAGGAAAACTGCCCCGCGCTGTATGCGATTGCCGAGCAGGCGGCCGCCCAGCCGGACGTGGGCAAGGTGCTGGCGCGCCATTTCGACCCGCCCCTGGAGTAGCAAGGCCTCGCCCAGGCGTCAGGCGGAACGCCACGCCGCCCAGGCGACCATGCCCCAGGCCAGCAGAAATGCCACGCCGCCCAGCGGCGTGATGGCGCCCAGCCACCGCGTGCCGGTGCTTGCCAGCAGGTAAAGGCTGCCGCTGAAAAGCACGATGCCGGCAAACATGACCACCCCGGCGGTGGACAGCAGCGCCGAGCCGAAACGCGCACCCAGCAGAGCCACGACGAACAAGCCCAGTGCGTGGACCAGGTGATACAGCACGCCCGTCTGCCAGACAGCCAGCAAATCGGGAGACAGTACCCGCTTGAGTCCATGCGCCCCGAACGCGCCCGCGCCCACGGCGGCGATCATGTTCAGCGCGGCGAGGATGGTGAGTTGTCGATCGGTCATGTGATTTCCTTGGTATGTGCGGTACAGGGGCGGGGCGGCATGCCGTACAGCGTGCCCGCGCCCGCGGGATTATCGATTGCGCCGGATCAGGGTGGACTTGCCGAAGAGGCTTTGCGCGAGTTCGGTGGCCAGAACGGCGGTTTTGTTGCGCACGTCCAGCGCGGGATTGAGTTCGACGATATCCAGTGAACCCAGCAGGCCGGTGTCGGCGATCATTTCCATGCACAGCTGGGCTTCGCGATATGTGGGGCCGCCCGGAATGCTGGTTGCAACGGCGGGTGCGATTTCCGGGTCGAGAAAGTCGACGTCGAAGCTCACGTGCAGATGCGTGCCGGGGGCCAGGTCGCCAAGGGCGGCCTCGATGACGGCGCGCATTCCGAGCTCATCGATGGTGCGCATGTCGTATACCTGGATGCCGGCGGCGTCGATCAGTTGCTTTTCGCCTTCGTCGACGCTGCGGATACCGATCTGGCGTATCCAGTCCGGTTGCAGCGCGGGGGCATGGCCCGCCAGCGCAGTCAGGGCCGCCGGCCCGTGGCCGCACAGACAGGCGACCGGCATGCCATGCATATTGCCGGACGGCGTGTGCGCGTGAGTGTTGAAATCGGCATGCGCATCGAACCACAGCACGCGCAACGGTTTGCCCGCGCTTTGGCAATGCCGCGCCACGGCGCTGATCGATCCGATGGCCAGGCAGTGGTCGCCCCCCATCAGCACCGGCAGGCGGCCGCGTCGCAGTTCGGTATGCACGGCGTCATGTACCTGTCTGTTCCAGGCGATCACTTCGGGCAGGTGGCGATGGCCGTCGGCGGGGGGGAGCTCGGGGTTGGCCGGGCCGGGCAGGTTGCCGGCGTCTTCGACGTGGTGCCCCAGCGCGCGCAGCGCCTGGGCCAGCCCTGCGACGCGCAAGGCTTCCGGCCCCATCGACGCGCCGCGCGAGCCGGCGCCTACGTCGGTGGGCGCGCCCAGAAGCGTAATGGCGCGCGACGCGGCAGGGGCAGTCGGGTGGATGCTGGACACGATGGCAGACTCCGGTTCGCCGCGGGGAAAGGCGGCTGGGCTACCGGTATCTTATCGATGTGGATGCGCAGCGCAAGCCGCGACGGGGGAGCCCAGGTCATGCGCAGGGGCATCGGGCGGGTTGGGGCGGCGCTGCGGCACAATGACGGTTTCTGCTTTATCGCCCCGGGGGCGTACCTGCATCATGTTCCAGAAACTCACGGCCGGCCTTGCCGCATTGTTGTTCCTGCTGTCGATGGGTGGCGCGGCCGGCGCCGCATCAGAGCGGCCGCTGCGCATAGGCGTCATTCCCAGTGTCGCAAACGAGGCAACGGAAATCGCCATTGCCCAGGCCGGCAAGCAGGGGCTGAAAGTAGAGCTGGTGGAGTTCAGCGACTGGGTCATGCCCAATATTGCCGCTGCCGAGGGTTCGATCGACGCGAATTTCTTCCAGCACGAGCCGTTCTTGCAACTGTTCAACCGCAGCCGGGGCACCAATCTCACGCCCATTGCTTACGGCTATTCCACCACCATAGGTTTGTTTTCCAAGCGGCTGAAACGGGGCGACCCCGTGCCGCAGGGCGCGCGCATTGCAATCCCCAACGACCCGGTCAACGCGGGGCGAGCACTGCTGCTGTTGCAGTCGATGGGCTTGCTGGTGCTGCGCACCGGCGCCGACCATCAGGCCACGATGCAGGACATCGTCGCCAATCCGAAGCAACTGGCGCTGATCCAGGTGGAAGGTTCGCAATCGGCGCGTACGTTCGATGACGTGACCGCGTCGGTGACCTACACGACCTTTGCCAAGCATGCGGGTATCGACGAAAAGGACGGCCTGGCGTTTGACAACACTGACCCGGAAAACGTGCGGCGCTACGCCATCCGGTGGGTGACGCGGCCCGAACAGGCGCAGGATCCGCGTCTGCTTGAGTTCATCCGCATCTATCAGCAGTCGCCGGAGGTCAAGGCAAAGCTGCGCCAGCTGTACGGCGACCTGATTGATTTTCCGTGGTAGCGGCCAGGCCGTGGCCCGGCCCAGCGCTCAGGCCGGCATGGCCATGAGTTCGCCCATGCGCACGGGCCCGCGCACCGACGGCGTGTCGGTCCAGCGGACGCGGTTGGGGCCGAACAGCACGATGACGGTGGAGCCCAGCTTGAACAACCCCATTTCCGCGCCTTTTTCCAGGTGGATGGGCGCCCGGGACGCGGCGTCGTAGCGCCAGTGGCGGATGCGCCGCTTGTACGGCGTGATCAGCCCGCCCCA
The DNA here is from genome assembly GCF_002261415.1 of Bordetella genomosp. 7. Lineage (NCBI taxonomy): Bacteria > Pseudomonadati > Pseudomonadota > Betaproteobacteria > Burkholderiales > Alcaligenaceae > Bordetella > Bordetella genomosp. 7. The sequence goes on from NZ_NEVI01000013.1 coordinate 38,805, forward strand.
TACCGTTTCGATGGACGCCACGATCATGGCGCCCACCAGCACCATGGCCATGGGGCCGTATTCGGTGTCGAACAGGCAGGCGACCCGCTCGTTGCGGGCGAAGAGTTCGGGCACATGGGACGCCGTCAGCGGATTGACCGAGAACAGGCGGCCGGGCACGTGCACCATTTCGCGCAGGGTGCCGGCGCAAGGCATGTGCACCCGGTGATAGTCGCGCGGCGAAAGATAGATGGTGGCGAAATCGCCGCCGATGAACGGCGTCGCGCGCTCGGGCTCGCCGCCCAGCAGGTTGGTCAGACTGTACGAGTGCCCCTTGGCCTGGAAAATGCGGCCGTGCTCAATGGGGCCGAGCTGGCTGATGGCGCCGTCGACCGGGCAGATTACGCCGCCCGGTTCGGCATCCAAGGGGCGGGCGCCGGGCCTGAGCTTGCGGGTGAAGAACTGGTTGAAAGTTTCGTAGGCCAACGGATCCTGCAGCTGGGCTTCGCTCATGTCTACGCCGTATCGGCGCACGAAGCGCGAGATCATCCAGTTCTTGACGGCGGGCGTGCGGCAATCTGCGGCATGGCCCATCAGGCGCGACACCAGGTGATGGGGCGCCAGATATTGGCTGGCAAGAAAAAGCTGGTCTTTGAAAAGCATGGAATCCGTTTGAAAGTACTGCCAAGGAGGGGGCTAGGAATGTTACTTGGTATAGCCACCTGGCGCCAGTTGGACAGCTTCAGGCGCGCGGCAGAGGCGCTATCGCGATGCCGTCGGGGATGTGCAGCACGCGTTCCCGCTGTATCTGGCGCGAGGCAAAGCCGGTATGGCGGCTTGCGGCGTTGCGAAGCAGCACCGACAGCACGGAGCCCTTGTCCTGGATCCATCGCGTCTTGCCTTGCAGCAGCCGCATGGCGGCTTCGGGGGGGCCCAGGCGGAAGCTGGTGCCGTTGATGACGATGGTGTGCTTGCCGTCGAAATGCGACGCCGGCTGGTCGATGATGGCCGCGGCGTCAAGGTTGTTCGTGCCGTGGTCGACGCGATACAGGAAGGTGATCTGGTTATAAGGATCGCAGACGGCGACGAGCTTTTCGGAGCCCGACACGTCCGAAATCATGCCGAGCAGCGGCGACTCGACCAGGAAACTGCCGCGCTGTTCTTCGGTGTAGACCAGGATAGTGGGTGGGACTTCGGCAGCAGATTCGGACATGGCGGGCAAGGCAGGGACGCTAATCCGAGATTCTAGCCTACATGCAAACTTTTGTTACGGTTGGTGGGAGGGAATGGATTCGTTCATTCGGGGGGTGTCTGACACCCTTGGGTGTCAGACACCTGGCGCGGGTGTGCGGTGGTATGGGCTGCGGTTGCGTTCAGTTGGGGGGTGTCTGACACCTTTGGGTGTCAGACACCTGGCGCGGGTGTGCGGTGGTATGGGCTGCGGTTGCGTTCATTGGGGGGTGTCTGACACCTTTGGGTGTCAGACACCTGGCGCGGGTGTGCGGTGGTATGGGCTGCGGTTGCGTTCATTGGGGGTGTCTGACACCGTTGGGTGTCAGACACCTGGCGCGGGGACGCGGTGGTATGGGGCTGCGGTTGCGTTCATTGGGAGGTGTCTGACACCCTTGGGTGTCAGACACCTGGCGATCCGGCGCCGCGGTGTCAGGCCAGGCTGATCCAGGTGGTTTTCAGGTCGCTGTATTTGTCCAGGGCGTGCAGGGATTTGTCGCGGCCGAAGCCCGACTGCTTGACGCCGCCGAACGGCACGGTGATGTCGCCCTCGGCATAGCAGTTGACCCAGACCAGGCCCGCGCGCAGGCGGCGCGACAGACGATGGGCGCGGCTGAGGTTGGCCGTCCAGAGGCCGGCGCCCAGACCGTAGATCGAGTCGTTGGCCAATGCGATGGCTTCGTCTTCGGTGGTAAAGCGCTGGGCGGCGAGCACCGGACCGAAAATTTCTTCGCGCATCAGCGAGTTGTCGGGGCTGGTGCAGTCAAAGATGGTGGGTTCGATGTAGTAGCCGCCGCTGTCGCCCAGCACCCGGTTGCCGCCCACGCGCAGTGAAACTCCGCCTTCACGCTGTCCGGCGTCGATGCGCGCCAGCACCGACTGCATCTGGCGCTCGTCGACCATGGCTCCGATGACGCTGGCTGGGTCCAGAGGGTCGCCCGGCCGCATGGCGCGGGCATGCGCCGTGACACGTTCCAGGAATTCATCGTATATGCCCGCCTGCACATACAGGCGCGAGCCGGCGATGCAGACTTCGCCCTGGTTCACAAAAATGCCCGCCGCCGCGGCCAGCGCCGCCCGGTCCAGGTCGGGGCAGTCGTCGAACACGATGTGGGGCGATTTGCCGCCGCATTCCAGCCAGACGCGCTTCAGGTTGGATTGGCCGGCATATTGCATGAAGCGCTTGCCGGTAGCCGTGGACCCTGTAAAGGCCACGCAATCGACGTCGGGATGCAGGCCCAGCGCCTGGCCGGCCTGCGCGCCGAAGCCGGGCACTACGTTGAACACGCCCGGCGGGATGCCGGCCTGCGCGGCCAGGTCCGCCAGCATGATCGCGCTGAGCGACGACTGCTCGGCAGGCTTCAGGATCACGCTGTTGCCGGCCGCCAGGGCCGGCGCGACCTTCCAGGCCGCCATCAGCAGCGGGTAGTTCCAGGGAACGACCGCCGCCACGACGCCCAATGGCTCACGCGTGACGGTGGCCAGCGACTCGCCGCCGGTGGGGGCGATTTCGTCGTATATCTTGTCGACGGCTTCACCGAACCAGGCGTAGCAGTGCGCCGTTTCCGGCAGATCGAAGGCGAGCGCGTCGCGTATCGGCTTGCCCATATCCAGCGTCTCGACCAGCGCCAGCGTTTCGGTGTGTTCGGTAATGAGCGCGGCCAGGCGCTGCAGCCGGGTCTTGCGTTCGCGCGGGGGCAGGTCGCGCCACACGCCCGACTCGAAGGCGTGCCGCGCCGCTCGTACGGCGCGGTCGACATCGGCCTCTCCACAAGCGGCCACGTCGGCCAGCTTGCGGCCATCGATGGGACTGTGCGCGGCGAAGGTGGCGCCGTCCAGCGCATCGACGTAAGCGCCGTCGATATAGGCCTGGCCGCGCAGGGTCAGGGTGGCGGCCTTGGCGCGCCAGTATTCAAGATCGTGCAAAGTCATGGGAAGTCTCCTGTCGGGTCGCGCTTCAGCTTGCGATGCCGGCGCGCTTGAGCATGGCGTCGAGCAGCACGTTGCAACCGGCTTCCAGGTGGTCGGGGCGCGCGTCTTCGATTTCGTTGTGGCTGATGCCATCTTTGCACGGCACGAAGATCATTGCCGTGGGGGCCACGGCCGCCATGTACACCGCATCGTGGCCCGCACCCGTGACGATGTCCATGCGGGGCAGGTTGCGGGCGGCCGCGCCGTCGCGGATTTTGCCCACCAGATCCGGGTCGAAGGGCGTGGGCGGGAAGTACTGCACATCTTTCACTTCGACGGTAACGCCGTGGCGGGTGGCGATATCCTGGGCGGCCTGCTTCCACGTTTCGTGCATGCGGGTGAGCGTGGCTTCGTCTTCGTGACGCAGGTCTACCGTCATGCGCACCTGACCGGGAATCACGTTGCGCGAGCCGGGGTGTGCGTGGATCTCGCCCACCGTGCCACGGCCATGCGGCTGGTTGGCGTTGGCGATGTCGATCACTGCCTGCACCAGGTAGCTGGCTGCCAGCAGCGCATCTTTGCGTATGGCCATGGGCGTCGGGCCTGCGTGCATTTCCATGCCCGTGACCACGACGTCGTACCAGCGCAGGCCCAGCGATCCGGTGACCACGCCGATCACCTTGTCTTCGTGTTCAAGAATGGGGCCTTGTTCGATGTGCGCCTCGAAGTAGGCATCCACGGGGCGGCCGCCCACGGGATCGGCGCCCGCATAGCCGATGGCCTGCAGCTCGTCGCGCACAGATTTGCCGTCCGCATCGCGCGCGTTCAGCGCGGTCTCGAGCGGAAACTTACCCGCGAACACGCCGGAGCCCATCATCACCGGCACGAATCGAGACCCTTCCTCGTTGGTCCAGATGGCAAGTTCCAGTGGCGCCTCGGTCTGCACGCCGGCATCGTTGAGCGTACGCATGACCTCAAGGCCGGCCAGCACACCGTAACAGCCGTCGAATTTTCCGCCCGTGGGCTGGGTGTCGATATGGCTGCCAGTCATCACCGCAGGCAGGGCGTCATTGCGGCCGGCGCGGCGCGCGAAGATATTGCCCACTTGATCCACGCGGACGGTCAGGCCGGCATCTTTCATCCAGCCGACCACCAGGTCGCGCCCCTGGCCGTCGAGCGCGGTCAGTGCCAACCGGCAATTGCCGCCCTTGGGCGTGGCGCCGATTTTTGCAAGGTCCATCAGCGACTGCCAGAGCCGCTTGCCGTCAATGGATATGGTCGGAGTCGTCATCGTGAAGGTCCTTTCAGGAAAAGGCGGGCGTAGCCCGAGATGCCAGCGCGTCGGCCCGGATGGCGGCCAGAGATTGGCCCGGGGCGATGCCGTCGGGGTCGTAGCGGAGTTCGAGCAGGGCGGGCAGGTTCTCCCGTTCGGCAAACGCGCGGGCGCGGGCAAACGCGGGCCCGAAATCGGCAGTGCGCTCTACGGCTTCGCCGTAGCCGCCATAGCCCTTGATAATTTGCGTGAAGTCCGGGTTGTCGAAGCCCAGCGCGATGTCACGGCCGGGAAAATCGCGTTCCTGGTGGGCGCGGATCGTGCCCCACATGCCGTTATTGAACACCAGAACGATGATGCCCAGCCGGTATTGCATGGCTACTCCCAGTTCCTGCATATTCATCTGGAAGCAGCCGTCGCCCGCATAGCACACTACCGTCTGCGCCGGGTTTTCCAGCTTGGCGGCGATTGCAGCGGGCAGGCCGTACCCCATGGCCCCGACCGTGGGCGCCAGGCTGGTGCCAAGGCCCGTGAACTGACGGTATCGATGCGGGTACAGCGCATAGTTGCCCGCCCCGACGGTGATGCAGGCATCGGCGGGAAGCTGCGCGTTGACGTGGGCGGCGGCCTCGTCCAGGCTGAGCTCGCCCGGCGCGGGCAGCGGCGCGAGGCTGGCAAGGTACTCGGCGTGCGCGCCGCGCACGGCATCGGCGCGGCTGGCGGCATGGCCGGGGTTCAGGCCGTCGAGCGCGGCGGCGAAGGCCGTCATGCTGCTGGCGATGCCCAGTGTCGGCGCGAATACCCGGCCCAGTTCGCCGGGATCGGGGTACACATGCACCAGTTTCTGGCGCGGCAGCGGGCTTTCGATGAGCGTGTAGCCTTCGGTAGTGGCCTCGCCCAGGCGCGTGCCCACGGCCAGCAGCAGGTCGGCGTCCAGGACACGCTTGCGCAGCTCCGGCGTCATGGCCCAGCCCACCTGGCCGGCCGCATTGGCATGGCGCTGGTCATAGCATTCCAGGCGACGCCAGGCCGTGCCCACCGGCAGTTCGAAGCGTTCGGCGAACGCGGCCACCTGTGCGATGGCGTCACCCGTCCAGCCGCTGCCGCCCACCAGGAGAAACGGGCGCTGCGCCTGGTCCAGCAGTTCAACCATGCGCTCCAGGTCGTCGGCGCCCGGGTGGAGCGGGGTACGTGCGTAGCGCGGCAGGTCGGGCACGCAGGCCTGACCCCACAGGACATCTTCGGGCAGCGCCAGCACCACCGGGCCGGGCCGGCCGCTGGTGGCCACCCTGAAGGCGCGCGATACATATTCGGGAATGCGGTCGGTGCGGTCGATCTGCGCGACCCACTTGGCCATCTGCCCGAACATGCGGCGGTAGTCGATTTCCTGGAAAGCTTCGCGTTCGTAGAAGTCGTTGCCCACCTGGCCAACAAACAGGATCATCGGCGTCGAATCCTGAAACGCCGTGTGCACCCCGATGCTGGCGTTGGTGGCGCCAGGTCCGCGCGTCACGAAGCAGATGCCGGGCTCGCCGGTGAGCTTGCCATGGGCTTCGGCCATATAGGCCGCGCCGCTTTCTTGCCGGCATACCACAGGCTGGATCGCGCCGGCATGCTCGTTCAGGGCGTCAATGCACGGCAAGTAGCTTTCGCCAGCCACCATGAATACGCGATGCACGCCATGCGCGCGCAACTGCTGCATGAGAATCTGGCCGCCATTGCGCGAAGGCTGGATTGCGGGGGTCATACAAAGTCTCCTAGGACGCCGGATGCGTCACGGCATGCCATTCTTCGAATTCGGCATGGCGCGCCAGCAGGCGGCGCGCCGTGTTGTAGTCGGGCGGATCGATGGGTGCGCCGGCATCCGGCTCGCCGCGCTTCTGCGCCTCGTACGCCAGCACAAGGGCCCGGGCCGACCGGACTTCCGCGGCATTGGGCGTGAAGGCGGCATGTATGGCCGGCACTTGCTCGGCAAACACCGCGCACTTGGACTTCAGCCCGATGCGGCGGGCCCAGCGCAGATCGTCTGCCAGGGCCCGGGGGTCGCGGTAGTTGAAAGGGCAATCGATGGGCACGCAACCGGCGGCCGCGCAGTCGACCAGGAAGCGGCTGCGCAGCGCGTGCAGCTCGATGCCATCCGGGCCGCGTTCGGCGCCGAGATCGGCGGTGAGATCTTCGGCGGCCAACAGGCAAGCCGACACGCGGTCGCTGGCGCCCAGGATCTCGATCGCACGGCTGACGCCCCGGGCCGATTCCAGCGTGGGCACGATTTCGGTGCGGCCGGCGGCCAGGCCGAACTCGGCTTCGCAGGCCGCAATGGCCTCGTCCAGCGCGCGGATCTGCTCGGCATTTTCGGCATGCGGCAGCAATATGGCGTCGGGCGCGCCAGGCATGATGCCGCGCAGGTCGGCCAGCCCGTCGCCGGCCAGGGTGTTGATACGCACCGCGGCCACCGTGCCGCGCGCGCGGCACAGTTTGAACAGCGCCACGATGCGCTGGCGCGCGGCGGGCCGGTCGGCAGGCGCGGTGAACTCTTCCAGGTCGGCCACCAGCACGTCGGCGCCGCTTTCCAGCCCGCGCCGCTGGGCAGCCTCGTCCAGGCCGGGCACGAACATCCAGCTGCGGCGCAGCCGGGCAGGGCGCAAGGGGAGAAGTTCAGGTTTCATTGGACGTGCCTGGGCAAGTACAGGACAAGTTCGGGAACAAACGTAAGCAGCAGCATCACGGCGGTCATGGCCAGCATCATCCAGGTAAGCGGCCGCAGGGTCTGCATCATGTTGATGCCGCCGATCTTGCATGCAGCCATCAGGTCGACGCCCACGGGCGGCGTGTTGGCGCCGATGGCCATGTTGATGGACAGCAGAATGCCGAAGTGAACCGGGTCGATGTTGTAGTGGGCGAGCACCGGCATGACCACGGGGGCCACGATGATGATGACCGGAATGGCTTCCATGAATGTGCCCAGCAGCAACAGCACCACCGTCAGGATCAGCAGCACGGCGGTCTTGCTGTCGGTGAAGTGGACCAGCATCTGCGACAGCGCCTGGGGCACCTGTTCGGCCACCAGGATCCAGGCGAACAGCCCGGATGCGCCGATGAGCAGAAGGATGGCCGCGCTGCCTTCGCCGGTGGACTTCAGGCTTTCCCAGACCGTGCGCAGGGTAAGGCTGCGGTACCAGAAGAAGCCCACGAGCAAGGCGTACACAATGGCGCTGGAAGCGGCTTCGGTGGCTGTGAAGACACCCATGCGGATGCCGCCGACGATCAGCACCGGAACCATCAGTGCAGGCAGGGCGCCGGCCAGCGCCGAGCGCAGTTCGGCCCAGCTGAACGGATCGCCGCCGGCCCAGTTGTATTTGCGGGCCTGCCAGATGGCCACCACGATCAGGGATATCCCCAGCAAAATGCCAGGAATAATGCCCGCCAGGAACAGTTTGCCTACCGATGTGTCGGTAATGGTGCCGTACACAATGAGCACGATACTGGGCGGAATGATGGTCGAGGCGGCGCCCGCGCTGCCGACCAGCGCGCAACTGAAACCCTTGTCGTAGCCGCTTCGAGCCATGGCGGGCAGCAGCAGGCTGCCAATGGCGATGACGTCTGCCACGCCCGAGCCCGACAAGGCGCCGAACATCATGCACGCCAGCACCGCCACCACGGCCAGGCCGCCGCGGATATCGCCGACGATCGCCGCGCACAGGCGCACGATGCGTTGCGTCAGGCCGGCGCCGTTCATCAGCTGCGCGGCCAGGATGAAAAGAGGGATCGCCAGCAGCGTGAAGCTGTCGAGCCCCGCCACATATTGCTGCGCAGCCAGCATCATCGGGGCGGTGTCGTACACGGCAAGATAGGCCAGGCACGACAACACCAGCCCGAAGGCGATGGGCATGTCGATCAGCACCGTGACGGTGAATACGCCCATGAGAAAGAGGGCACCCATTGACATCTTATTGGTCCTTCGAGGCGGCGTCGCGGGCCGCGAGTAATTGGGACACGTGCACCAGCACCGCGGCCGCGCACGCCACGGGCAAGGCCATATAGACCATGCCGGCCGACACGTTCAGCGCGGGCAGGGTCTGGTCTATGGTGAGCTGGGCGAGCTGCCAGCCGGCATAGCCGAGCACGCCCAGGCCGATGATGATCAGCAGCTGGTTCAGGCGCTCGACGAAATCGAGCGTGCGGCGGTTGCGTACAAAGAAGGGCAGCAATCCGGCCAGCAGGTGGGTTCGTTCATGGCTGCAGGTGACTCCGCCGATAAACGCGGCCCACACCAGCACCAGGCGAGGCAGCTCTTCGGCCCAGTGCGGCGTTTCGTGCGTGACGAAACGCTGGAATACGACATACGTGATAAGCGCGGCCAGCACGGCCACCGCCACAGCGGCGATGGCCTTGCTGACCCACGACAGCAGGTCGGCAAGGCGCAGCAGCATTATTGACCTTCGCGGTACTTCTGCAGCACCGACATCAGGTCGGCGCCGTAGATGGGTTCATAGGTTTTCCAGACCGGCGCCACGGCGGCGATGAACGGCGCCTTGTCGACCTCGTTGACCTGCATTCCCTTTTCTTTCAGGCGCGCCACATACTCGGCATCGCTTTCGGTGATCATCTTGCGTTGTTCGTCGCGCCACTTGTCGGCGGCCGCCTGCACGACCTTCTGGTCTTCGGGCGAAATGCGGTTCCAGGTGTGCTTGGCCACGATCAGGCTGGCCGGACCCCATACGTGGCCGGTCAGCGACAAGTACTTCTGCACTTCGAAGAATGACGAGGTGTAGATGATCGACAAGGGGTTTTCCTGCGCGTCGAACACCTTCTGCTGCAGGGCGGAATACAACTCGCCGAAGGCCAGCGGCGCGGGATTGGCGCCCAGGGCGGTGAAGGTATCCAGGCGCATCTTGTCGGGCGTGACGCGCGTCTTCAGGCCGTCGAGGTCGGCCGGCGTGTTGATCGGGCCGCGATTGTTGGTCAGGTGGCGAAAGCCGTTTTCCCACCAGGACAGGATCACCAGGTTCTTGGCCGCTGCCAGTTTGGCCAGCGCCTCTCCCAGCTCGCCGTCATAGGCCGCGTAGGCTTGCCGGGCGTCCTTCCAGGTGTAGGGCAGCTCGACGATGCCGAACTTCGGCTCCACCGGCTGCAGCGAACCCGAGCCGATGATGGCCGCGCCCTGGCTGCCGATCTGCAGGCCTTCGATCATGGTCTTTTCGTTGCCCAGCTGGCCGCTGGGGTAGAGCACGAAGTTGACGCGGCCGTCGGTCTTTTCCTTGACGTCGGCGGCGAACCCTTCGGCCGCTTTGTGCCAGCTATGGCTGGGCGCCAGCACGTGGCCCAGCTTGATGTCCAGAGCCTGGGCGGGAGCGGCGAGGGCGATGCCGGCGGTAGCCAGCAGGGTGGTGAGAGTACGGGTCAGCTGCATGGTTTTCACCTTGGGATGTTGTTGTCTAGGGGCCTTTCGGGCGGGATGGCGACAGCTAGCGCAGGCCGCCGCTGCCGAAATCTTCTCGCAGGCGTGCCAGGATGCCGACCAGGTGATCGTGCATGGCGTGGCGCGCCCGTATGGGGTCGCGATCGACAATGGCGGACAGGATGCGTTCGTGTTCCTGGTGCGCCGCCTGCCAGACCTGGGTGGTGACGAAGTGTTCTTCCAGGCGGCTGAATACCGGGCTGGCGGTGCTCAGCTGCCAGATGTGCGAAATGGCGGAAGCCAGCGCGGCATTGCCGCAGGCCTCGGCAATCGCGCCATGGAAAGCGCGATCGTGCGTGCCGGGGGAGTCGGCCAGCGACATGGCGCGATGAGCCGCCTGGATCGCCGCGATCTGCTCGGCAGAACCGCGCTGGGCGGCGAGCGACACGCATTCGGGCTCTAGCAGGAGCCGGGTTTCAAGCAGGTCGAAGGGCCCGATATCGCTGGGCTCGGTCGCCACGGGCCCGGCAGCCGTCGCCGGGCCATACTTGCCGTCTTCGCGCGGCGCAAGGACGAACACGCCGGTGCCTACGCGCACTTCGACATATCCCTCGATTTCCAGGGCAATGAGGGCTTCGCGGATGGAAGAGCGGCTGACCTGCAGCTGCTCGGCCAGATCCCGTTCGGCCGGCAGGCGCGAGCCGGCGGGGAAATCGCCGGCGCGTATGCGGCTGGCGATCTGGTCGGCGATCATGCGATAGAGCCGCGTCACCGCGACGGCGTGGAACGTGCTCATGGGCCTGGATGCCTGGTGGCCTAGTGGTCAGGCCACTGACTTTACACAAGCGCTGCCGTCTTTCCCACTGGGGAAAACCATAGCCCCCGGCATGCGTCTTGCGCCGGCCACGGTGCCGCGCGTCCGCGCGGCGCCAACCGCATCCGGAGATCTGTGTATGTCAGCGAATCAAATTCCCCAGGCAAGCGACGATGGCAAGCCCCGCCAGCAGTCTCAGCCGGGGCGGCAGGACCGCATGTCCCCCCGCCCGGATGGCGAAGAACGCGATTATCTGCCCGCGGGCAAGCTGCGAGGCCGCTGCGCGGTGATAACGGGCGGCGACAGCGGCATCGGGCGGGCGGTGGCGATCGCGTACGCCAAAGAGGGCGCCGATGTGCTTGTTACGTATCTGCAAGAGCATGACGATGCGCGCGAAACCGAGAGGCTCGTGACGCAAGCGGGCGCCCGTTGCCTGTTGGCGGCAGGCGACCTGGGCGACGAGGCGCATCTGGCGAAGGTGGTGGCCATGGCCCGTGAAGCGTTCGGCAGGGTGGACGTGCTGGTCAACAACGCCGCAGAGCAACACGTCATGGAGACGTTCGAGAACATCAGCCGCGAACAGCTGGAGCGCACCTTCCGCACCAACTTCTTTGCCCTGTTCCGCCTGACGCAGGAAATATTGCCCTTGATGCAGCAAGGCGGCGCGATCGTGAACACGACGTCGGTGACCGCGTACCATGGCAATCCGAAGCTGATCGACTATTCGGCGACCAAGGGCGCGATCGTGGCCTTTACGCGTTCACTGTCCACCGCGCTGGCCGAGCGGGGAATACGGGTGAACGCGGTCGCGCCGGGCCCTATCTGGACGCCGTTGATTCCTTCGACTTTCCCCGAGGACAGCCTGGAATCGTTCGGCAAGAACACACCCATGGGCCGGCCGGGCCAGCCCGATGAGGTCGCGCCGTGCTTTGTGTTTCTGGCCAGCGATGACGCCAGCTATATGTCGGGGCAGGTGCTGCATCCGAACGGCGGGCAGATTGTCAACGGGTGACCCGCGAACGATGGCGTGCGACGCGCAGGCGCGCGCCATCGTTCGCATGCGACTTACTTGCCGCGGATCTGGATGTCGTTGCGCACTTCCTTGACGCCATCCACGCCGCGCGCCGCCTGTACCGCCTGCGATGCGGCGTCTTTGCTAGGCACAAAGCCGCTCAACTGCACGACGCCGTTATAGGTTTCCACTTGCACGTCTGCGGCGGACACGCCCTCGGTCTGGACGAGGGCTGCCTTGACGCGCGCCGTCGTCGCCGTGTCGTCGGTGTATTGGCCCGCGCTGCGATGTCCGTCGTGCGCGGCGCAGGCGGCCAGCGTGGCGGCCAGCGCAGCCGCGCCCAGGGCTTTGAGAAGGCGGGTGTTCTTCATGACTACTCCTTATTGGTTTACGGGCACAAGCGCCCGCGCCGGTGGCCGCAAATCGCGTGCCCGCTGGCGTGTGCGGGATTTACCTGTCCATGTAACGCTGGCGGGCTACCGGCTGGACCGGTACGGGCCGGCCCCGGCGCTGCGCCGGCCACGCGCGGGCATGGAGGTTGCGATAAGGAAGACTCTGACCACTGTTTAGGAGACTCACATGAAGCGTGAACTACTTTCCCTGACCGCGGCTGTGGCGATGATGGGTGCGATGGCATCAGGCGCTTATGCGCAGTCGACCCCGGATACGGGCACGCCGTCGAGCACTTCGCCCTCGACCACGCCCAACGACGGTACGGCCGTGCCGCCCAATACGCCTGTGCCTCCCGGACAGGTTCCCCCCGCTGGAGAAACCAATCCGGCGCACCGTGACCAGGGCTCGATGAGCACGCATGGCAGCACGTCGACGGCTCCGGGTCATCAAGGAGCGCCGGGCAGCGCGACGGGTATGCCCACCACGCAGGACCAGGTGCCCAACCGCAATGAGCCGGGCACGACGGATCCGAAGATGCCCAACACGGGCGGGAAGTGATAACGCGGATCCCGGGGCGGCAGCGCCCCGGGATCACGCCGCAACCACCGCGCGCAAACAAAAGCGGCGCTGCCTGCAACCCCAGGCGGCGCCGTCTGTATTGATGCGCGGCCGGCCAGGCGCGGCCGGCGAGGCGCGCGGCTGGCCAAGTGCGTCAGTACTGCCGACGCATTTCAGCCGGCGGTCGCTTCAACTGGGCGCGGTACTTGGATACGGTGCGGCGCGCCACGACAATGCCGTCGGCTGCCAGCCTGCTGGCCAGCGCCACGTCCGACAGCGGCATGCGAGGATCTTCGTTGTCGATCAGATCGGCAATCAGCGCGCGCACCGCGCCCGCCGAGCAAGAGCCGCCCGTGTCGGTAGCCAGCTCGCGCGAGAAAAAATACTTAAATTCCAGAATGCCCATCGGGGTCGCCATGTACTTGTTGGCCGTCGCCCGCGACACCGTGGATTCATGGATATCGAGTTCGGCCGACACTTCGCGCAGCATCAGTGGGCGCAGCGCCACCGGCCCGTATTCGAAGAACATGTGCTGCAAGCGGACAATGGCTTCGGCCACACGCTGTATCGTGCTGTAGCGTTGTTCGACGTTGCGCACCAGCCAGCGTGCTTCCTGCAGTTCCTGCGCCATGGGCCCGCGATCGCGATAGCGCGTGGTCCGAAACAGGTCGGCATACGCGCGATGCAGCCGAGGCTGCGGAACAGCGCCGCGGTTGCAATGCACCTTCCACTGGCCATTTTCCTTGCGGACGATGACGTCCGGAACAATGTAGGCGGGCGGCGCCTGGTCATAGCGTCGGCCCGGGCGCGGATCGAGCGAACGTATGATGTCGCAGGCCTGCCTCAGTTCCGACTCGCTACAACCGACCGCGCGCTGCAGCGCTTCATAGTCGTGACGGGCCAGCACGTTCAGGTGTTCATCGACAATACGGCGCGCCAGGGCAACGCCCGCGCGCTGCTCGTCCATGGCCTGCAGTTGCAGGGTCAGGCATTCTTTCAGGTCGCGCGCGCCGAGCCCCGGCACATCCAGTTGCTGCACCAGGCGCAACGCGGCGCGCCACTCGCTTTCATCGGGCGGCGTGCCAAAGATGGAATTGTCGGCCAGCTCATCCAGCGGCTGGCGCAGATAGCCGTCTTCGTCCAGCGCCTGCACGATGTACTGCGCCAACAGGCGGTCACGCGGCGAAAGGCGGTAGGTGCGCAGTTCCTGATCCAGGCGCTCCTGCAACGAGATGGACGCGCCCACCCACTGGCCCATGTCCATGGGCGCGCCGTCGTGGGTATGGCGCGATGCGGGGTAGTCGCCCGAGTACTCGACGGGGCCGTTCTCGCTGGCAATGATTGATGGCGCGATAGCCTGGGCCGGTTCCACCGGCGTGTTCGTGCCGTCGGCTTCATCGCCCGGCATATATGCGGGAAGGTTTTCTTCGTCTTCTTCCAGGAACGGGTTTTCGACCAGCGCTTGCCGCACTTCCTGATTGAACTCCAGGGCTGACATCTGCAGCAGCTTGACCGACTGTTGCAGGCGGGGCGTCAGTGCGGTTTGTTGGCGCAAGCGCAACTCTGTAGCGTGAATCAACGTTGTCTCCTTTTTACGGCGATATCCAACAGAACACCCGTAAGCATGCAAGATCCATGCCAGTTCGTCGGCCCCAGCGGGGCGCCCGCAAGAGGGATGCCCGGCGCGTCCGTTTCTTACGGCGCCGTGTAAGAAGTGCCGGAGCCGGCGTGCGCCGCCGTACGTCTGCCCGGACCGCAGAGACGGCATAGTGCTTGCGACTCTGGCGGGCAGCGCCTGGCAGTGACGGCGTCCAGTCCCGTATGGAGAATCCTTTATGAAGAAGATCGCGATTGGCAGCGAACATGCCTCGCCCCTGGCGCGAGCCGGCAGTGTCGACAGCGGTGGGCAGAACATTTATGTCGCCCAGACGGCCAGGCAGTTCGCGGCGGCGGGACATGAGGTAGATATTTTCACGCGCCGAGATGACCCCATGCTGGCCCAAGTGGTGGCCTGGCAGCCGCGCATCCGTGTGATACACGTGCCGGCGGGCCCCGCGCGGTATGTGCCCAAAGAAGACTTGCTGCCGTATATGGACGACTTCGCAGCTTTTCTGTCGCGGCACGTCGCCCAGCAGTCACGTCCGTACGATGTGATTCACGCAAACTTCTTCATGTCGGCGTATGCCAGCCTGGAGGTGGCGCGGCGCTTCGGCACGCCGCTGGTGGTGACGTTTCATGCGCTGGGTCGCGTGCGGCGACTGCATCAGCGCGAAGCCGACCGTTTTCCCGACAGCCGCTTCGATATCGAAAGCACGGTGGTGCGCGAGGCGGACCTCATCATCGCCGAATGCCCGCAGGACAGGCGCGACCTGCTGGATCTCTACGACGCGGATCCCGGCCGCATCCGCGTCGTACCCTGCGGCTATGACCCGGGCGAAATGGCGCCCGTCGATGCGAACGTGGCGCGCCGGCACCTGGGCTGGCAGGAAGGGGACTTCCGCGTGCTGCAGCTGGGCCGGATGGTGCAGCGCAAAGGCGTGGACAACGTGATCGAAGCCCTGGGAGTGCTGCGCGACCGTTACGGTAGGGAAGCGCGTCTTTGCGTGGTGGGCGGCGATGAACGCGATGGCCCCGAGCTGGCGCGGTTGCGCCGGGTGGCAGAGCAGGCCGGCGTCACGGCGTGCGTGGATTTCGTCGGCCGCAAAGACCGCGATGAGCTGAAGTGGTATTACAGCGCGAGCGATGTCTTCGTGACCACGCCGTGGTACGAGCCATTCGGGATCACGCCCGTGGAGGCCATGGCTTGCGGGCGGCCGGTGGTGGGGTCGGACACGGGCGGCATACGCAGCACGATCAAGGACGGCAAGACTGGCTTTCTGGTGCCCGCCCGCGATCCGCAGGCGCTTGCGGCGCGACTGGCCCAACTGGCAAGCGACGCGACATTGCGCCAGAAGATGGGATGGGCGGGGGCACGGCGCGCGCGCCGCCTGTTCACGTGGCAGCAGGTGGGCAAGGACTTGCTGGCTGTGTATGACGAGCTGGCCGTGCGCACGCGAGCGCCGGCCCGGCGTTATACGCGGCCGCAGGAGCTGGCGGCCTGACGCAGGGGGTAGGGGGAGGTGCGGGCCGCGGCGAGCGGCCGCGCCGCACTGGCGAGCCGCAGGTCAGGGCGCACCCGGCCGCTTCAGCACGCTGATATTGCCGTCGGGCTCGATATAGGCGCGCCTGACGTCGGCCAGACCGTGGCAGCCCTGTAGCCTCAATTCGCTCAACAACTCGTCGGGTGTGATGTATTCGCGCCGCATATTGCGACGCAGCATCCGGCCATCGCGTACCAGGCATATCTGCTTGGGTTCCAGCATCCTGTCCAGCCAGGGCAGAAAATAGGTCAGCCGGTCGATCAGAGCCACCCATCCGACGATTACCGCCACCAGGATCGCGCCATCGGTGATGGACTGGTACTGCCCCGCCATGCCGTTCTGCGCGGCGTCGGCAATCAGCACCAGCACCAGCATGTCGGCCACGCCCATCGATCCGATATCGCGCCGCCCCGCGATGCGCAGGAGGATCAGTATGAACCAGTACATTGCCGATCCGCGCACGAAGAGCTCCAGCGGCGGCACCGTCAGACGAAACAGTTCCGGCCAATTCACATCCATGGCCCAGCTCCATTAGTTACCAGTGCAGTGGGGCCGCCTGACCGGCGGCCTGGCTTCAGTCCGGCTGGCCGCCGTTGCGGGCCGGATCGGGGCGCGTGCGCGCGAGTCCGGCTTCTTCTTCGTCCACGATGCGGTCCGTCTCGATGTCGGCGCCGCTGTCCTCATCCAGGGTGGGCTCCACGCTTTCGCGCTCGCCCGTGCCCTGGGAGTCGGTGTCGTGGTCGCCGCCCGGGCCGGGCAGGTCGCTGCCCGAATCCGACGAATCGCTGGGGCCCAGGCCTGGCGGACGAGGCACTGCGCGAAAGGGAAACGGCGAGACCGGAAGCATTGCTTGTGACATGGTTCAGCTCCTTGGCGTAGGGGCGCGCCCGCGGCGCCCGCCGGGCTTATCGCAAACGCCGTGCCCGGCGCGGGCGCGGGTATGCCGCTTGCGGAAGACGCATTGCTGTCGACGTCAATGAGGAGCCGTTATGAATGCCACTGGCCAGAAACCTACCCAGCCCGATGAGTCCGACAAACAAGCGGATCGCGAGCCCCGGCGCGACGCCGAGCGCACGCTCAACGATCGTCCGGCCGACCCGAACCGCGCCGGCGCCAAGGTGCGGATTCCACCCGGGGTGGAGCCGGATGACTTGTGGGACCCGGGCAACCAGACGCCGGGCGCGCCGCCGGTGGACAATCGCTCGTAGCTGTCCGGACACCCGCCGCCCATCGCCCCGCCTGCGGGCCGCGGGAAGGGGGCAGCTGCATCGCCCCCCGCAGGCACGCGGGTTGCTATCCCTGAGTCGCCCGCGCTGGCGGGCCACATTGGGGGAGACTGACATGGATCCGTGGAAGATGGCCGGCATCGCCGCCGTGGCTGCGGCGGCCGTTATTGTGGGTATACAGGCATACGCGTCCTCTGCCGCGCTGGACCAGCAAGATCGCCTGTTCATGGAAGCCGCCACGCGGGCGGGGCTGTTCGAGTTGCGCTCCGGCGAGCTGGCGCTGCAGCGCGCCACGCGCAGCGAGGTCCGGGAGTACGCGCGGGCCGTCAGAGCCGATCACGCGCATGCGCGGGCCAGCCTGCTCGCGCTGGCGGCCGACAAATCGCGCTCGGTGCCCACTGCCGTGGGGGCCGAGCAGCATGCCGTGCTGGGAGAATTGCAGAAGGCCGCGCCCGGCGAGTTCGATGAACTTTATCTGACCAAAGTCGCCCTGGAAGGGCAGGCGGCCGTGCTGCGACTGTACAAGCGCACCGTGCGCAACAGCAAAGATCCGCAAATCCAGGCGTACGCGGCAAGCGTGGTGCCCATGCTGCAGAGCCACCTGGAGAAGGCCCGGGAACTGCAGGCCATGCAGTATTGGCAGGCCGACTCGCCGATGCTGGCCGCCGTGGAAAGCGGCCAGCTGTGATGCGCCTATCTTGCAGGGGCATCCGCGGCGCCGGCATGCGGCCGCGCCGCGGCCTTGTCGAATACGCCGCGCAGCAGGTCTATCGGCACCGGGAACACAATGGTGGATGATTTGTCGCCAGCGATGTCGTACAGGCTGGACAGGAAGCGCAACTGCATGGCTTCGGGCGTGCTGGCCAGTACGCGGGCCGCTTGCACGAGCTTTTCGGCCGCCTGCTGTTCGCCTTCGGCGTTGATGATGCGCGCGCGCCGGTTGCGTTCGGCTTCGGCCTGGCGCGCGATGGCGCGCACCATGCTTTCGTCGATATCGACATGTTTTATTTCGACGTTGGCGACCTTGATGCCCCAGTCTTCGGTCTGGCGGTCGAGGATTTCCTGCAGGTCGGCATTGAGTTTGTCTCGTTCGGATAGCATCTCGTCGAGCTCATGCTTGCCTAACACGGAGCGCAGCGTGGTCTGCGCGAGCTGGCTCGTGGCGTCCATGTATTGTTCGACCTGGATGACTGCGCGGTCGGCATCGACGACGCGGAAGTAGAGCACCGCGTTGACCTTCACGGACACGTTGTCGCGCGAAATAATGTCCTGCGTGGGCACGTCGAGCACGACAGTCCGCATATCGACACGCACCATCTGCTGCACCACGGGAATCAGGATGATCAGCCCCGGCCCCTTTACGCCGGTGAACCGTCCCAGGGTGAAGACTACGCCGCGCTCGTACTCGCGCAGGACACGGATCATCGATACGGCCAGCAGCACCAGCAGCGCTGCCAGAACCACGGATACGATAAGCGTCATTGCTGTTCCTTGTGATGGGTGTCAGAGGGCTGCAATTGCAGAACCAGGCCCTGGCGACCCTGGACGATGGCCTGCTCGCCCGGCCGCAGGGGCGTATCGGACCGCGCCTGCCAGGTTTCGCCGCCGGCCCGCACCAACCCGCAATGCCCATGCCACGACAGCACCTCGACACGCTGGCCGGGCTGGGCGCTGCCTGCGGCGACCACGCGCTTGCGCTGGGCCCGCAAAGCAACAAAGAAGATCATGAACAGCACCAGGGCGCTGGCGGCGGCCGCGATGGCCACCACGGGCACCGACAGGGAAAAGTCGGCGGCCGGGGTGTCGTACAGAAACAGCGAGCCGAACGCGAACAACGCCAGGCCGGCCACACCCAGCAATCCGAGCGTGGGCGTAAACGCTTCGGCCGCCATCAGCGCGATGCCCAGCACCACCAGGCCAAGCCCCGCGTAGCTGACGGGCAGCATATTCAGGGCGAACAACGCAGTCACCAGGGCGATGGTTCCGAGCGCGCCGGGCAGGATGGCTCCGGGATTCATCATCTCGAAAAGGATGCCGTATATGCCCAGCAAGAGCAGTATGTAGGCTATGTTGGGGTCGGTGATCACCGACAGCACGCGGGTCCGCCAGTCGGGCTGCAGTTCCACCAGCGGGGCGTTGCGCGTGGCGAGCGGGATGGCGGACGCGTTCACGCGCACCTCGCGCCCGTCGGCCTTGGCGAGCAGGTCCTGCATGTCGTTGGCCAGCAGGTCTACGACGTTCTGCGCCTGCGCTTCGGATGCATTCAGGCTGGCGGCGCCCCGCACGGCGTCTTCGGCCCATTGTGCATTGCGCCCGCGCAGTTCGGCCAGGCCCCGGATGAATGCCGCCGCATCATTGATGGCCTTGCGCTCGAGCGCATCGCCGCCGCCGGCGCCAGCGCTGTCGGGTTTCTTGTCCGGCTCGCCGTCGCGCTTTTCGGGGGATGCGGGGCGGTCGGCCGGCGCGCCGGGCCCGCCCATCTGCACGGGTGTTGCCGCGCCCAGATTGGTGGCAGGCGCCATGGCGGCGACATGACAGGCATAAAGTATGTAGGTGCCGGCGCTGGCGGCCCGCGCGCCGCCGGGCGCAACGTAGCCGATGACGGGCACAGGCGAGCCTACAATATCGCGCACAATCTCGCGCATGTATGAGGCCAGGCCGCCGGGGGTGTCGATGCGCAGCACTACTGCCGCGGCGCGCCGCCGGTCTGCCTCGGCCAGCCCGCGCCGCAGGTATTCGGTAGTGGCCGGGCCGACTGCGCCCTGCAACTGCAGGACGACTACCGGAGCGGGCTGCGCCGGCAACGCGGCCGGTTCACGGGCGTGTGCCCCCGCGAACACGAGCGCCGCCGCCAGGAACAGCCAGACCAGGCCTTGCAACAGGCGTCTTTCGCAGGCGCAGGCAGTCAGGTGGGGTACTCGTGGCGGCATGGCGGCCCTCCTGGAAGGGCTTGCAACGCAAGCCCTGGTCCCATGGTAGTGCGCAGCGCCACGCTCTACAAGGCGCGCCTGGCGCGCCCGGGGTCAGGTATCGCGCGGGCCGCGGGCCAGTACGTCCACCAGGTGCGGCACCGTGGCCTGCGGCGGGCACGCCTGTGCGCCGAGTTCGAACAACCGTTCGATGGCGCTGGCTGCGCCATGCACGGCGCCCGCTTCTTCAGCCATGGTGGTGTAGTAATTCAAGTCTTTGCGCGCGTTGGACAGCGAGAAGCGCAGCCCCGAGTCGTCGCCGGACTGCAGGAAAGGGCGCATGCGATCCAGTGCGACGCCGCCGCCGCCGCCCTTGGCCAGGATGTCCACCAGCACGTCCGGTTCGATGCCCGCCCGCTGCGCGCACGCGGCGGCTTCGGCAATGACGGCCGCGCACCCCAGCGACACATAGTTGTGGATGAGCTTCATGCGATGGCCGGATCCCACCGGGCCTGCATACGAAATATTTTCGGCGTAGCAGCGCAGCAGCGGCAGGCAGCGGTCATACAGCGCGCGATCGCCGCCAACCAGCAGGTTCAGGCGGCCTTCGGCGGCCTCTTTGGGCGTGCGGGTCATGGGGGCGTCGAGGAACTGCGCGCCGGCTTCGGCCAGTGTCTGCGCAATGCGCACCGTGGAGGAGGGAATCGCGGTAGAGCAATCGATGACGACGGTGCCCGGCCGCAGGCCCTGCAGCAGGCCGTCTGGGCTGAACAGCACGTCTTCTACCTGCGGCGTGCCCGTTACGCACAGGATGATGATGTTGGCCTGGCGCGCCACCTGCGCGGGGCTGGCGACCTTGGCCGCGCCGGCGGCCAGCAGCTTGTCCACGGGCTGGTTGCCGGGGTGATCGAGCAGGACCAGGCGATGGCCATGCTTGACGATATTGGTGGCGATGCCGTGGCCCATGAGGCCAACGCCTATCATGCCGATGGTGTCTTTACCGGTGTTCATTAGTATGTAGCGCGTTCGGATGCCGCGGCCGCGGCGGGACAGGAGTGATCATACAAGCCGCGGGCGCGCGGTGCAGGCTAGAGAATGCCGGGCCCCGCAAGGAGCCCGGCATCGGCCAATGCCGCTCAGTGCCAGCGGCGGCCGCGCGCGGCAGTCAGGACGGTGCCGCAGATCAGCGCTGCCGCGCCCGCCCACACCAGCCCGCGCCCGCTGGTGGAAAGCTGCGTATACATGCTGTGCCGCCGCACATGGGGCGCGTGCGCGCCGTCGCGCGCCGTATCGTCCTGCACAGGCGCGCCGGCTTCATAGAGTGCATCGGCGCGATCGGCGGCGGCAGTTTCGCTGCGCTGCTTGCGGATCAGCCAGCCCGCCAGCTGGTCGGCCACGCCCGGCATGCGCCAGCCCATGGAGGACATGACTTTAGAGGCGCTGCCCACGTAGATGTCGCGGCGCGGATGCTGGGCCGCGTACAGGATCGCGCGGGCCACGGTGTCCGCGGCATATATGGGTGGCGGCAGGCTGGGTTCCACGTCCATGTAGTTCCGGGCGTGGCGGGCATAGCCGGTTGCGACAGAGGCCGGCTTGATCAGGGTGACCGATACGGGCGCGCCTTCCGCCTCCAGCTCCATCCGCAGGGCGTCGGTGTAGCCCTTGACGGCATGCTTCGACGCGGAATAAGCCCCCTGAAGCGGCACGGCGCGCTCGGAAACTTCGCTGCCGATGTTGATGAGCGCGCCGCCGTGCTTCTTGAGATGCGCCACGGCCGTGATGGATCCGTAGACAACGCCCCAGTAATTGGTGTCGAAGAGCTTGCGCTGGTCCTCGACCGGTACGTCTTCCAGCCGCCCGAAGATGGACACGCCGGCATTGTTTACCCAGGTGTCGACCAGCCCGTATTTTTCGGTGGCGGCGCCCAGTATGCGGTCGTGGTCGGCGGCAACGCCCACGCCGGCCTGCACGGCGAGCGCATCGCCGCCTTCGGCCCTGATGTTTTCTACGATTTCGTCCAGCGCCTGCTGGTTGCGGCAGGCCAGCACCACTTTGGCGCCCTGGCGTGCGGCCATGCGGGCGGTGGCAAGGCCTATGCCGCTGCTGGCGCCGGTAATGACCATGACCTGGTCATGCAGTTTTTTCAATCGGACGGTCATGCTGATCTCCCGTGTGGGGTGCGGCCGCCGCCCGGCACGTGCCGGGTGGGCCGCGCCAGGGCAGCGAACGTCGCAGGTCGGTTTCAAGGTCGCGGCGCCGCTCCGGCGGCACGTGGCGAGCCAGCCGCACGCGCACCGAGCCGTAATGCAGCCAGAGCGCGTCCGGCGAGTCGGACGGACGCACGAGGCGTGCCCAGTTGCGGTTGAACACATGGCGCGTGGTGTTGCCGGCCGTGCAGATGTCGACGATCATGCGGCCGTCGGTAAGCAGCGTGACTGTCTCGCCGTCGCGCACATGCCGGGCGAAACACACGGTGGCGCCCGCGATCAGGGCGATCTCCATCGCCCCGAACAGCGCCACCAGCCACAGCCCGCGCCAGCTGAACGCCAGGCTGACCACCAGCACCAGGCCGGCCGTGACGGCCATCCCCTGCAGGAATTCCCGTGGCATGACGCAGCAGTTGCGCTTGAGCGTCCAGCGTCGTTCGATGTCGGCGGCCGCAATCGCGGCGGTTTCTTCAGTAGAGCGACGGGCTGGCATCGCGCCCGTGCAGGTTGGGGCGGAAAACATGGCAGCGACTCAATGCACCTCGGGCGGCAGGGCAAATGTATGATGCGGCGCGGGCGACGGCACGGTCCATTCCAGGCCTTCGGCGCCTTCCCAGGGCTTGGCTGCCGCGGTCGCGCCCTTGCCGCGGTAGCACTGCACCATGACATACAGGAACAGCAGCTGCGACAGCCCGAACCAGAACGCGCCGATGGTGGCCATCTGGTGGAAGGTGGTGAACTGCGCGGCGTAGTCGGCGTAGCGGCGCGGCATGCCGGCCAGCCCCAGGAAGTGCATGGGGAAGAACGTGATGTTGAACGAGATCAGGGTGAACCAGAAGTGCACTTTGCCCAGCTTCTCGTTGTACATGCGGCCCGTCCACTTGGGCACCCAGTAGTACGCGCCCGCGAACAGCGCGAACAGCGAGCCGGCCACCAGCACGTAGTGGAAGTGCGCCACCACGTAGTAGGTGTCGTGAACCTGGATGTCGATGGGCGCCACGGCCAGGATCAGTCCCGTGAAGCCACCCATGGTGAACACGAAAATGAAGCCGATGGCGAACAGCATGGGCGTCTCCAGGGTGAGCGAACCCCGCCACATGGTGGCGACCCAGTTGAACACCTTCACCCCCGTGGGTATGGAGATCAGCATGGTGGCGTACATGAAGTACAGCTGGCCGGCAACGGGCATGCCGGTGGTGAACATGTGGTGCGCCCACACGATGAACGACAGCACCGCGATGGCCGAGGTGGCATACACCATGGACGCGTAGCCGAACAATTTTTTTCGCGAGAACGCAGGCACCACCATGGACACGATGCCGAAGGCCGGCAGGATCATGATGTAGACCTCGGGGTGCCCGAAGAACCAGAACACGTGCTGGTACATCACCGGGTCGCCGCCGGCGGCCGCATTGAAGAAGCCGGTGCCGAAGTGGCGGTCGGTCAGCAGCATGGTGATGGCGGCGGCCAGCACGGGCATCACGGCGATCAACAGGAAGGCGGTGATCAGCCAGGTCCAGCAGAACATCGGCATCTTCATCAGCGTCATGCCGGGAGCGCGCATGTTCAGGATGGTGACGATGACGTTGATCGCGCCCATGATGGACGAGGCGCCCATCAGGTGCACGGCAAAAATGGCCAGATCCATGCCCGGGCCCATCTGTGTGGACAGCGGGGCGTACAGCGTCCAGCCCGCCGCAGTGGCGCCCCCGGATACGAAGAAGGACATCGTCAGCATGGAGGCGGCCACGGGCAGCAGCCAGAAGCTGAAATTGTTCATGCGCGCAAAGGCCATGTCGGACGCGCCGATCTGCATCGGAATCATCCAGTTGGCGAAGCCCACGAACGACGGCATGATCGCGCCGAAGATCATGATAAGGCCGTGCATGGTGGTGAACTGGTTGAACAGTTCGGGCTGGAAGAACTGCAGGCCCGGCTCGAAGAGCTCGGTGCGCAGCAGCAACGCCAGCAAGCCGCCTACAAGAAGCATGACGAACGAGAAGATGAGATACATCGTCCCGATATCTTTGTGGTTGGTGGCAAACAGCCAACGGCGCCAACCGTGCGGAGCCTCGTGTCCGTGGGGCGCGTGATGGGTCAGTGTTTCCATGGCGTATCCAGAATAGGCGGAGGACCCGCGGCGGACATCGCGTCGAACGTCGCGGAGGCGAAACCGCTATTTATTGAGCGCCCCGGGCGCTGACAATCACCTGAATTCCATGATGGCGTGTACGGTATTAGCCTGTGGCGCCGGACGATTTTCCTGCGGCACCGGCAGGCGCTGCGCGTGCCGTGGCCCCGCCCTGGCGGCGCAACCGCGCTTCCAGCGTGGCGTACATCAGCATGGCGATCACCAGCGGCCCCAGGTAATAAAGCGCACGATAGGCAAGTAATGTTCCCAGCACCTGGGATTTCGGCACTTCGTGCGCCAGCATGGCTACGAATACAGCTTCCAGCACGCCTACGCCGCCCGGCATGTGCACGATTGCGCCGGCTATGCTGCTGAGCAGCAATGCCGCCAGCACCAAGGTGTACGACACTTCCCGACCGAACAGCAAATAGAGGATCCCGCCGAGCGCGCCCCAGCAAATGACCGACAACACCAGCTGCAATGCCGCGATGCGCAGCGTGGGCAAGGGAATGTGTCGCCCGGCGATGTGCAGGTGCCGGCGGCGCGCAAAAGCGCAAAGGGCAAGGTAGCCGGCGGTCAGGGCCAGCATGACCAGGCCTGCTGCGCGCAGCGCCCAGGGGCTCAGCCGCCATTCTGCAGGCGCCTCATGCAACGTGAACAGCACGCCGAACAGAAACACATACCCCAGCCAATTGGTGAAGATGCTCATGGCCAGCACCTTCGAAATGACCGACACCCGCAAACCCAGCTTGCTGTACAGGCGAAAGCGCAGGCCCACGCCGCCCACCAGGGCGCCCAGATTGACGTTGGCGGAATAGCTGACGAATGCAACCATCATCGTGGTGAGCTTGCGCAGCTTGTGCCCGGTATAGGCGCGTCCCAGCAGATCGTACGAGCTGTAGGCCAGGTAAGCGATGGGCACCAGGCAGGCGCTTTCCACCAGGACGGCCACCGGCATCTTGCGCAATGTGCTCCAGACCTCGCGCCATTCGACGTCGCGGGCCAGCTGCACCAGCAGCACGACAACCGCCATCATGAGCACAGCCGTCCAGATCCTGCGCGTGCGCTTCCAGAAGCGGCGCATGGCGCGCCAGGAAGAGTGATGGAACAGCCGGCGCAGTTTATTCATGATTGCTCTCATCGGCATGCGCCGCGGGGGAGGGGGGGTCGATGCGTTCCAGCCGCGGCGGGCGCGACGGAAGCAACGATGCCCAGGTGGGAAAGTGCCGCAGCACGTGGTAGATGGCCACGCCAAACCACAGGCGGCGCAGCACGCGCCTGACGCCCTGTTGCGGGACAATGCGCCGGCAATGGCGTTGCATCAGGCGCTCGAGCGAGGTGCGCAGGTCGGCGGTGAACGCACGGTCGCGTACCACGACATTGGCTTCCAGGTTCAGTGCCAGGCTCAGCGGATCCAGATTGCTGGAGCCGATCGTGGCCCATTCATCGTCGATGCAAGCCACCTTGCCGTGCAGCGGGCGCTCGCAGTATTCGTAGATGTGCACCCCTGCCGACATCAGATAGTCGTACAGCGTACGCGCGGCCAGCTTGGCAATGGGCATGTCGGGCTCGCCCTGCAGGATGAGGCGCACGCGCACCCCCCGACGGGCGGCATTGCGCAGGTCGCGCAGCAGCCTGTAGCCCGGAAAGAAATACGCGTTGGCCACGATAATGTCGTGTTGCGCGGTACGGAAGCCGGCCCGGTAGTAGCGCTCGATATCGGTACTGTGGCGGTGGTTGTCGCGGGTGACGAACAGCACCGCGCCCTGGCCGGCCGGCCCGCTGGCGGCGCCCCGGCGTCGCGGCCGCGGCCAGCGACGGCGGCGCCCGCGCTGCACGACGTCGCGCGCGAATGCGCGGATATCGTCCACAATGGGGCCGCGCAGTTCGGCGGCGTAGTCCTGCTTGGCCTCGGGCCCGAAAGAGGCAAGATGATCGGCCGAATAGTTGATGCCGCCGACAAACGCCACTTCGCCATCCACCACGACGAGCTTGCGATGCAGCCGCCGCAACGCATTGACGCGAAAACCGAAGAGGCGCGGATACGGGTCGAAGATGTGGAAGCG
This sequence comes from Bordetella genomosp. 7, assembly GCF_002261415.1. Classification (NCBI taxonomy): domain Bacteria; kingdom Pseudomonadati; phylum Pseudomonadota; class Betaproteobacteria; order Burkholderiales; family Alcaligenaceae; genus Bordetella; species Bordetella genomosp. 7. Next base: position 65,052 of record NZ_NEVI01000013.1, read on the forward strand.
CACGCCGGCTTCAGTCAGTCCGCCGATGAACGCCTCGTCCAGGCAATCGGACCCATACCCGTCGACAGTGACGTCGACCTGCGCGCCGCGCTGCGCCGCCTCGATCAACGCCTGGCGCAGCTCGCGGCCCACCTCGTCGTCGAACAGGATGAAGGTCTCCAGCAGGACCTCGTGCTGCGCGCCCCGTATCGCCTGGAACACGCGCGGAAAGAAAGCCTCGCCATTTTCCAGGAGTTCGACGGTATTGTCGTGTCGCCAGACGCCGGTCATAGCCGCACCTCGGCAGCCAGGGGCGCATGGTCCGACAAATGCCGCCATACGCGAGAGGCCAGGGCCACCGGCCTGGCCGCCGTCACATTGCGCACATAGATGCGGTCCAGCGCCAGCAAGGGCCAGCGGGCAGGGAATGTGCGCGGCTCGCGTCCCAGCGTGCCGCGGTAGACGTCGTGCATGGCGCAGCCCGCCAGCAGCTGGCCCGCGCGGCGGCGCCAGTCGTTGAAGTCGCCGGCAACCAGCACGGGCGCACTGTCATCGATCTGGCGCACCAGCGCGCACAGGCGCCCGAGCTGGGTCTGACGATGCGCCTCGCGCAGCCCCAGGTGCACGCACACCACGTGCATGGCATCGGCAAGCTGCGGGTGGCGTACCTTGCAGTGCAGCATTCCGCGGCTTTCCTGGGTGCCTATCGATACGTCGTGGTTCTGGTGCTCGACGATGGGCCAGCGAGACAAGACTGCATTGCCGTGGTCACCGTCGGGATAGACGGCGTTGCGCCCGTAGGCAAAGTCGCTCCACAGGCTGTCGGCCAGGAATTCGTATTGCGAAGTCGCGGGCCAGGAAGCGAGCCGGCGCGCATGCCGATGATGCGTGCCTATGACTTCCTGCAGGAACACGATGTCGGGCTCGGCGTCGCGCAACGCGGCGCGCAACTCATGCAAGATGAAGCGCCGGTTGAACAACGTGAAACCTTTATGGACATTGACCGTCAGTACCTTGACGACAGGCCTTTGTTGGGGCGGCGCTTCCCGGCCGGGCATAGGATTCTCCGTTAGCATGGGCAGCGCTATGCAAGTAGCGTGCCCGGCATCGCCATGAGCGCAACGGCAGGCGGGCGCGAAGTTTTTACACCGCGCGAAAAAAAAGGCGCGTTTTCCCCTGGGGCGGGCCGACCCGGGCACGCTACGTGCTGACGCACCCGCCCGCCTGTGCGGAGCATTGGCCGTACCCGCGGGCTTGCCCGCCTGTATGAGGATCAGATGTTCACCAAACAAGATACCGTGCGCAATCCCTGGGCCGACACTCGCGCAAGGCTGGAGGATGAGCGCGTCCTGCTGCAACGTATCGCCGACGGCAGGCCGTTGGCCGATGTCATGGCCTACCTGTTGCGCGCGGTGGAGCAGCAGTCCGGCGTCGCGCTGTGCACCTCCGTCATGCTGCTCGATGAAGAGCAGGGGCGACTGCGCCACCTGGTGGCGCCCAGCCTGCCTGACGAGTTCATGACATCCATCGACGACGTTCCCATCGGGCCCGACATTGCATCATGGGGCGCGGCGGCCTACCTGGGCACGCCGGTTTATGTCGGCGACATACAGCAGCATCCCAATTGGGAGCGCTGGCGCGAACCGGCAAGGCGGCATGGCCTGAAGGCGTGCTGGGCCACCCCCATCAAGGGCACCGATGGCAAGCTGCTGGGCGTTTTTTCTAACTATTACCGGGCGGAGCACATGCCCGCCCCGCAAGACGTCGATGCGATGGCCGTCGTGGCGCGCACGGCGGCGCTGGCGATCGAGCGCTTTCGCACCGAACAGGCGCTGCGCGAGAGCAACGAGCGCTGGCGCGGCATGTTCCAGCGGATGCAGGAAGGGTTTTTTCTTTGCGAAGCCATGCGCACCCACAACGGGCAGGTGACGGACTTCCGGTTCCTGGAGGTGAATCCCGCGTTCGAGATGCAGAGCGGCCTGCAGGCGGGCGATACGCTGGGGCATTCACTGCGCGAAATGATCCCCGGCGTGCCCGACATGATCATGGAAACCTTCGCCAATGTGGTGGACACCGGAGTTTCGGCCCAATTCGAACTGGAAGCGCCTCATCAGGGCCGCGACGCCTGGTACGAGGCGCACGTGCACAAAGAAGGCCCCGAACGCATTACGGTTCTGGTGTTGGACATCACCGCGCGCAAAGCCGCCGAGCGAGAACTGTGGGCGGGGCAGCATCGCAAGAATTTCTTGTTGTCGCTGGTGGACCAGATGCGCGAAATCCACCAGCAATCCGACATCGAGCATGTGGCCTGCGAAGCCCTGGGCCGGCATTTGAACCTGAGCGTGGCCGCGATACTGGAATTCGGGCCTGGCGGCGAGCTCGCGCGTACTGCCATGCACTGGATGTCTGACCAGGCGCGTCAGGACGGTGAATTGTTTGACGCCGGGCGCATCGGAGGCGAATGCGCGCAGGCCCACGATAGCGGCCGCACCACGTACCTGTCGCCGCTGCTTACCAACCAGGCCGGTGACGCCAGCCCCGTGGCCATTGCGATTCCGTTGCGGCGCTGGGGATGGCCGTCGGGCATGCTGTATGTGCGGCCGCATCGCGACCACGCCCTTAAAGGCCCCGATATCGCCTTCCTGGAAGAGGTCGCCGAGCGTCTGTGCGATGCGATAGAACGATCGCAATATGCGCGCGTGCTGGAACAGCGTGTGGAGTCGGCCATTGCAGAGCGCGATCGCATCTGGCGCCTGTCTCCGGAATTGCTGGCGGTGGCCAATTCGCGCGGCCGGTTCGTAAGCGTGAACCCCGCCGTGCGCGTCATACTTGGCTGGACCCCGGAGCAATTCCTGGCCATGCCGCTTGAAGAACTGGTGCACAGCGAAGACCTGGCAGGCCTGCGGATGAATCTGCTGCCGCCCGCCGACCCGGGCTCGGTGCAGAAAGCGCGCCATATCGAATGCCGCCTGTTGAACAAGCGCGGGACATACAACTGGATTGCCTGGACGGGCTCCTGGGCGCAGGACAACTTTTATCTTGTCGGGCGCGATGACACCGATTTCAAGCTGCAGGCCGAACAGCTCAGGCAGGCGCAGGCCGCGCTCATGCAGTCGCAGAAGATGGAGGCCGTGGGCCGCCTGACCGGCGGCATTGCGCATGATTTCAACAACATGCTGCAGGGCATCAGCGGCGCGCTGTATCTTATCCAGCGCAAGTTCGAGGCCGGCAAGTACGAGGAAGCCAGCCGCTTCATCACCACGGCGACGGATTCCACCGCACGCGCGGCGCGGCTGACCCAGCGGCTGCTGAGTTTCTCGCGGCGCCAGCCCCTGGATCCCAAGGCGCTGGATCTGGGCGCGACGCTCGTGTCCATGGAGGACCTGTTTCGCCGCTATACCGGCGAGGGCGTCACGCTGGCCTGTCGCGCCGACGCCGGCCTGCATACCGTGAAATGCGACGCCAACCAGCTCGAGAGCGCTTTGCTGAACCTGGTGATCAACGCTTGCGACGCCATGCCGGACGGCGGCACATTGCGGGTGCAGGCGCGCAATACGCAGCTGGACGCAGGTTTCCTGCGGCAGCACCCCGATGTGGCGCCAGGGGACTTCATCGAGGTGCTGGTGCAGGACCAGGGCTGCGGCATGTCGCCCGAGGTGCTGGCGCGGGCATTCGAGCCATTTTTCACCACGAAGCCGCTGGGCGAAGGCACGGGCCTGGGCCTGTCGATGATCTACGGCTTCGCCCGCCAGGCCGGCGGCCTCGTCATCATGGAAAGCGCCGAGGGGCAGGGCACATCGGTGCGCCTGTACCTGCCGCGCTACCGGGGAGAGCCCGTGGGGCAGGCCGGACCGGTGCCTCACGACCCTGCCGATGACCTGGCCGTGCCTGCCGACGCGGTGGTCGTGCTGGTCGAAGATGACCACAATGTGCGCGAAATGGTGCGCGAAAGCCTGTCCAGCCTGCGGGTACAGGTCCTGGCCGCCCATGACGGCGAAGCGGGCGCGCGGCTGCTTGCGCAGACGCCGCGCGTAGACTTGCTGTTGACCGACGTGGGCCTGCCCGGGCTGAACGGCAGGCAGCTGGCCGACATTGCACGCGAATCGCATCCGGGCCTGAATGTACTGTTCATGACAGGCTACGCCGAGAACGTGGTCGATGGCAGCGAATTCCAGGGCGAAGGGCTGGAAGTGATATTGAAGCCTTTCTCGCTGGGGGACATGCTGCGACGCGTCAGGCGCATGTTGGCGCGGCAACACGCGCCGGCGCCCGGGCCGGCGGCCTCCCTATGCAGCCAGCCTGACGCCGACGGGCCGGTTCTGCAATAGCGCCCGGACGTCGAGGCAACCGTGGGCGTCCGGACGCAGGACGTCGTCAGACCAGATATCACGCCAGGCCATGCGCGCCAGGCCCGCGGGCAGGCGCACGCGCGTATCGCTCCAGAAGCCGGCCGCTTGCGCCGGGTTGGCAAGTTTCAAGGCGCACAGCCGGGGCACGACCACTAACACGTGCTGGTCGCCGTGGCTGCGGGCGAACGCCAGCAGGTGCACGGCCTGTGTGCCATGCAGGGACAAGGGCAAGTAGGCGCCATGGTCGAACAGCAACCTGTGCGCCGCGCGCAGCCGCAACAGGGAGTGGATCAGGCCCTGCTTGACCTGTCCGGACTGCCAGGCCGGGGCTGATGCTTGCGAGATATCCATGGCTACCGGCTGGTTTCCCAGGGCTTCGGCTCGCGCCTCATAGTCCACCGGACGCCGGTTGTCGGGGTCGACCAGGCTGAAATCCCAGAATTCGGTGCCCTGGTACAGGTCGGGCATGCCGGGAACCGTCATGCGCAGCGTGGCCTGCGCCAGGCTGTTGAGCATCCCGGGCAGGGCGATGCTGCCGGCAAATGCCGCAATCTGTTCCAGCGGCGCGGCGCCGTTGTCCGCCGGCCGACGCAGTTGGTCAAGATACTGTGAACATGCCTGTTCGTAGGCCTCGTCGGGTTCGGTCCAGCTCGAATGGCGCTTGGCTTCCCGCACGGCTTTGACTTGCCACTCGCGCACCCGCTCGAAAAACGCCTGCACGGCAGGCTCGTCGTCCGGCGTCAGGCCGGGCGGCCAGGCGCCCACCAGGGTCTGAAGCAGCATATAGCGGTCGGCGGCTACCGGCGCGCCATCGGCCGGGCCCAGCCATTGCTGTGCGCGGCGCAGCCATTCCAGCGGCATTTCGGTCAACACGGCAAGGCGCGCGCGCACGTCCTCGCCCCGCTTGTGGTCATGCGTGGCGGTGGCCAGCATCGCCGCGGGAAAGCGCCGCGCGCGGGCCGCGCAGGCACGGTGGAACTCTTCGGCGGACAGCGAGAACTTGTCCGGCGACGCGCCTACTTCGTTGCGGGAAAGCAGGGGGCCGTAACGATAGAAGAGCGTGTCTTCCAGCGCTTTGGCCGCCAGCGGGGGGGTCAGCTGCTGAAACCGCCGCACCGCGTGCGCAGCCGCGCTCGTGGCTGCTTCGCCGCAGAGCCAGTGGACGATCTGCTCGAGCAGGTCTGTGTCGGCGCGCGAGAGCGCGGTGCCGGCCACGTGCCGGGCCCGTGTGGCCGCAGCCTGGCAATAGGCCTGGTCGGCCGCGCTGCGGCCCTCGGGGCCGGCATAGCTGCGGTACACGGGAAATGCGGCCAGCAGGCGTGTCAATACCCGATCGATCGCATCTTCGCTCCAATCGCGCGTGTCCAGGTCCTGTCGGGCCAACTGCTGCAGCGCGCGCACCAGGGCGCGGCGTTCTGCGGCGAAGTGGCGCGACAGCATGCGCAGGCGCGCCGCTTCGAGCTGCTGCCCCACGGGCCGAGGGTCGCCGGCCAGCACCTGCCAGGCCTGGATCAGTACCGAAGCTGCGGCCGGGTCGTGCAGCAGCGCGCCGGCCTGATCCATGAAGTCGTAGCCCGTGGTTCCGTCAATTTCCCAACGCTGGTCCAGCGTTTCGCCTGCACCCAGGATTTTCTCGACGACCAGGTAGGGATCGCTAGGCAGGCCGGCGGCCATGCGCGCCTGGCCATGCGCCAGAAGGGCGGCGCGCAGCCGGGCGCAGTAGCCGATGGGGTCGGCCACGCCGTCTACATGATCGACGCGCACGCCGTCGATCAGCCCTTCGGCATACAGCTGCAAGGTCAGCTCGTGGACAGCGTCGAAGACCTCGGGCAGCTCGACTCGCACGCCGACCAGGCTGGAAACCTCGAAAAAGCGCCGCCAATTGATCTGGTCGGCCGCCGTACGCCACCACGCCAGCCGATAGTGCTGGCGTTCCAGCAACTTGTGCAGCCGCGCCCGGCCGTCGGCGCTGGCGGGGTCATGGCTATCGCGCGGCACGCCGGGGCGGTCCTGCGCAGGTTCGGTGCCCGGCGCCAGCGGCAGCCGTGTGCCCCCGGCCTCGATCAGGCAGGCTTGCCGCGCGTCGTCGTATACCAGGCGGATGTCTCCTGCGCGCAGACTGGCGCCGTACGGCCGGGCCAGTTGCGGAAGCAGCAGCTTGCCATGCAGCGCCGGATCGGCCGGCTGCCAGTCGATGTCGAACCAGTCGGCATAGTCACTGTCGGGCCCGTGAGCCAGGACATCGCGCCACCACGGATTGGCGACATGGGCCGCCATGTGATTGGGCACGATGTCGACGATCAGGCCCATCTGGTGGGCGCGCAGTTCGCGGACCAGGCTGCGCAGCGCCTCCATGCCGCCGATGTCGGGATTGACGCGGCGATGGTCGGCCACGTCGTAGCCATGCGTGGACCCTGGGCACGCCGTGGTGATGGGGGAGACGTAATAGTGGCTCACGCCCAGGCGGGAGTAATAGGGCACCTGGGCGCGTGCGTCGTCCAGGGTAAAGTCGGCGTGCAATTGCAGGCGGACGGTGGCGCGGGGCGTCATGGACGGCTCCGTACTTTCTTGATGGAATCGATGCGGGCCCGCAACCGGGGATCGTCCAGCAGGCCGTTCTTGACGTCGGGCAGGCGCTGCCGCCAGTTGGGGTGCTGGCTGACGGTGCCGGGCAGGTTGGGCTGGTCGGCCAGGCCCGCCAGGTCTTCCAGCGGAGCCAGCATCAGCGCAGCGGGCGTCGCGGCCACCAGGCTCAGCGCGGCCGCAATCGGCGCTTCGTCGGGCGGCGGCCCGGCGGGCGCCAGCCCGGCTTGCCGCAAACCGGCCCACAGCGACGCGCGGCGGCCGCGGATGATGGCCCGCGCGGCAGTGTCGGAAGGGTCGCGGAACAGGCGGCGCCGCCAATCGAGATCACGGCCTTCCCACCATCCCCTTACGGTGGGCAGATCATGGGTGGCGGGCATGGCCAGCGCATCGTCCGGCCAGCGGGACGGCGGCATGAAAGCGGGCTGCGCATGCGCCGGCGCGTCCGGCGGCAGCGGCTCGGTCTGGAACCACAGCACGGTGGTGCCCAGCACGCCATGCTGCGCCAACCGTTCGTTGAACCCCTCGGGGACCGTGCCCAGATTCTCGCCCACGATCAGGGCCTGGTGGCGCCAGGCTTCCAACGCGATCAGGCGCAGCAGGTCTTGCAGGGGGTAGCGCAGGTAGGCGCCCGCCGCGGGCGGCGCGCCCGCGGGCACGACCCACAGTCGCGCAAGGCCCAGGATGTGGTCCACGCGCATGCCCCCCGTGTCCGCCAGCACCGCGCGCAGCAATTCAATGAAGGCGCCGTAACCGTGCGTCTGCAGCGCGCGCGGAGAGAAGGCTGCGAGCCCCCATTCCTGGCCCGATGGGTTGAACAGGTCGGGCGGGGCGCCTATCGACAGGCCCTCGATAATGTCGGCCTGCCGGCTCCATGCGTGGCTGCCGCGCGGGTCGGTGCCGACGGCAAGGTCGGCGATCAGCCCAAGGCGCATGCCGGCGCCGCGCGCCGCGGTCTGCGCATGTGCCAGACTGGCGCGCGCCAACCACTGTGCGAACACATGGAAGCCGACCTCACGCTCGTGGGCGGCGCCAAAGCCGTGGGTGCGCGTGGACCGGGAATTGCGCAGCTCGGCGGGCCATTGCCGCCAGTCGGCGCCGTGCCGCGCGTGCAGCACCTCGAATATTGCATGGCTCTGCAAGGCGTCGCCGCCGGCCTGCCGAAAGCGCGCATAGTCGGCCCGCAGGGCAGGAGAGGCATGTTCGAAACCGTCGTAGAGCCGACGCAGCAGCGCCAGACGCAGGCTGCCTGCCGTTTCCCAGTCCACCAGGGGCAGGCGTTCCAGCGCCGCCGCGCTGCCGCTTGCGTCGACGGCCGCCGCGGCGGCCCGCACCTGCTCCACATCGAATACCGCGCATGGGTCCGCGTACAGCACGTTCAGGAACAAGCGGCTGGAAGGCGAGTACGGGCTGCAGGCGTCGGGTTCGGCGCCGAACATCGCATGCACGGGGCTGATCGCCATGGCGTCGGCGCCGAGTCGGGCGGCTTGCACCACCATTTCGGCGAGCGCTCCGAAATCGCCATACCCGGCCGCGCATGGATGCGTGGAGTCTGCGCGACGCAAACTATATATCTGCGCGGCCATGCCCCAGGCGCGCGGCGCCTCTTGCTGCAGCAGTTCGGCCGGCGTGGGGCAGCGCGCGGGCGCGACCGCCAGCCGATACTGGCGCCCGTCGATCTCCAGGGTGTGATAGCCGGGATGGTCGGGCACAGGCACCTGCAGCCGCCCCTCGCGGTCTTGCGCCACGCCTTCGGCCCGCGTGCCGTTTTCGAAGTGCATGACATAACGGTGCGAGCGGGCGGGGGGCAGATCCAGGGTCTCGCCCGCCATCGCGACGGTGAGCGCGGGCGGCGCGTCGTCGGTGCGACCCAGGGCGTCCATACTCTCGCGCGCCTGCGCCGGCGTGGCGGCGTCCAGATCCATGGCGCCAAGCACGGCTCGCAAGGTGTCTGGCGATACTTTCCGGGGCTCGCCGCGAGCATTCACCCACTCCACGGCGATACCGGCCGCGCCGGCCAGCGCCTCGAGCGGGTCCTGCGGGGTCCAGGCGCTGCTCATGCCGGCTCCTCGAGCAGCCACAGGGCGCACGCCGCGGGAATGCGACCCTGCATCAGGGCATCGCAAGCGCCCGGGCAGCTCTGAAAGAGCAGCACCGCGTTGCCGTCAGGCGGATCCAGTTCTGGCGCGACTGCGTCGGCCTGGCCCAGGTTCGCGTAGAGACACAGCCTGGCGCCGTCGCCCATGCGCCAGTGCGCCGCGACGGCGTGTGGCCCGAGAGGCCGGGCGCCTTCACTGCGGGCTCCCGCCAGGCGAGGGACGATCATGCGCTGGCGCACCGCCAGCAAAGCCTGATAGTAGTCGTACCAGTGCTGTGCATCCGGCTCGTCCGTCCAAGGGTAGCTCGCCGCGTAGGTGCCGGCGTCGTTGGGGTCGGGCAGCGGCTGCGGCGCATCCTGCCCCGCCTGGGCCGCCAGGTCGAATTCGCGCTGGCGACCCTCGCGCACGGCCCGGGCCAGATCCGCGTCGCTGTAATCCGTGAAATACAGGAAGGGGGCCGACGAGCCGCACTCTTCCCCCATGAACAGCAGAGGAATATGCGGCGCGAGCAGTTGCAGGGCCACGGCGGCACGCAGCGCGTCGGGCCGCTCGCCGACCAGGGTGCGCAGGCGCTCGCCGAACGCGCGGTTGCCGGTCTGGTCATGGTTCTGCAGGAACAGCACGAATGCGGTGGGCGGCAGGTCGCCGCTGGGCTCGCCGCGCCTGCGTTGCGCGTCGCGCGCCGTGGCTTCGCCCTGGTAGGCAAAGCCCTCGGCCAGGCAGCGCGCCAGCATGGCTGCGGTATCGCGTGCATAGTCTGCGTAATACCCGTGGGTTTCCCCCGTCAGCAAATGGTGCAGCACATGGTGCGCGTCGTCGTTCCATTGGGCATCGAACCCCTGGCGCAACAGCGTCGCGCGGTTGTCGTCGTTTTCCAGCACCAGGTGGATATGGCGGTTGGTCGGGATATGGCTGCGCACGTAACGGGCCAGGCGGGGCAGCCATTCCGGGTTGGCGATGGCATGCACCGCGTCCAGGCGCAGTCCGTCGAAACGGTATTCCGTCAGCCAGTACAAGGCGTTTTCTTCGAAATAGCGGCACACCTGCGGCCGCCTGAAATCGATCGCGGGACCCCATGGCGTCTGTATATCGTCGCGGAAGAACTCGCGTGCATACTGCGCAAGATAGTTGCCGTCGGGGCCGAAGTGGTTGTAGACGACGTCGAGCATGACGCACATGCCCAGCCCATGCGCGGCATCGATGAGGCGCTTGAGATCGGTGGGCGTGCCGTAGCTGCCATCGGGCGCGAAGGGCAGCACGCCGTCGTATCCCCAGTTGCGCCGGCCGGCAAAATCAGCGATGGGCATCAGTTCCAGCACCGTGACGCCCAGAGCGGCCAGGCGCGGCAGGCGCTGCTGCAGGCCGGCGAATCCTCCGGCCAGCCCGGGATGCGCTTCATAGATCACCGCCTGTTCCCAGGGGCGGCCGGCCCAGTCTGGATGCGCCCACGCGTATCCCCCGGACTCGCTGACGATGCTGTGGTCATGCACATCGCCGGCCTGCTGGCGCGATGCGGGGTCGGGCACGGTGCGGTCCGCGTCAAGGCGATACCGGTAGCGCGCGCCCGGCGCGCACGCGACGTCGGCCTGCACCCACCCCTCGGCATCGGGCCGCAGGGCGATGGGCGCTGAACCTTCGACTTCCAGCGCCAGCGTGGCGGGCGCAGAAGGCGCCCACAGGCGAAAGCGCGTCGTGCCGTCGGCCTGCACGTGTGCGCCGAACTGAGGGTGGGCCCCATCGGCATCGGGCTTGGGGCTGCCGGGCGGCGCGCCGGCCGGATCGGGGATCAGGGCGCCGGTCATGCGGATTCTCGCGGCGCTTTCGCGCCCAGCACGACCACGCTGCGCGCGGCGACTTCCACCGTGTCGCCCTGAAGTGGCTTGGCGGGATGTTGTTGTGCACGGGCGCTGTCCAGTTCCAGCGTCCATCGCAGCGCAGGTGGCGGTAATTGGAAGCGGACCGGCTCGCTGCCGGCATTGACCATCAGCAGGGTGACATCGGCCGCGGCATCGCCATCCGCCGCCGCGCGCCGCATCGCGAGGGTGCGGCGCGCGGCGTCTTCCCATGCCGGGGCATCCATGGGTTGTCCGCCTTCTGTAAACCAGGACAACTGTGGCAGGCCGGGCGCGGCTTCCTGGCTGGCGTCGCCGTAGCGCGAGGTGCGCAGGCTGCTGCGAGCGCGCCGCAATGCCGTCAGGCGCGCAGTGTAGGCCGCGAGTTCGGCTCCGGGCTCCTGCGCGAGATCGTTCCAGTCGAGCCAGCTGATCGCCGTGTCCTGGCAATAGGCGTTGTTGTTGCCGTCCTGGCTATTGCCGAACTCGTCTCCGGCCAGCAGCATGGGTGTGCCGTCGGCCAGCATCACGGTGGCCAGCATCGCCCGCTGCAGACGGGCGCGCACTTGCAGGATCGCCCGGTCGTCGGTGGGGCCTTCGTGACCCCAGTTGGCGCTGAAGTTCTCGGAATGCCCGTCGTTGCCGTTTTCGCCGTTGGCTTCGTTATGGCTGGACTCGTAGCTGACGATATCGCGCAGTGTGAAGCCATCGTGCGACGCGATGTAGTTGATGCTGGCCCAGGGACGCCGGTGCCGCCGGTCGAACAGGTCCCGGGACCCGGCCAGGCGCGCGGCCAGTTCGCCGACCATGCCATCGTCGCCGCGCCAGTATCGTCGCACGCTATCGCGGAATCGGTCGTTCCATTCCGAGAAACCGGGGGGATGCTGGCCCAGCTGGTAGCCATCCGGGCCGATGTCCCAAGGCTCGGATATCAGCTTCAGGCGTGACAGCTGCGGGTCTTGCAGGATCGCGTCAAAGAAGCCGGAGCCGGGATCAAAGCCGGTGCCTTCGCGTCCGAGCGTGACGCCCAGGTCGAACCGGAAGCCGTCGACCTGGTATGCCGAGGCCCAGTAACGCAGCGAGTCCATCACCATCTGCAGCACCCGCGGATGCGATATGTTCAGCGTATTGCCGCAGCCTGTGTCGTTGACGTAGTAGCGCTCCTGGCCCGGTATCAACCGATAGTAGCTGGCGTTGTCCAGCCCGCGCCACGACAGGGTGGGCCCCAGTTCGCTGCCTTCGCACGTGTGGTTATAGACCACATCCAGTATCACTTCTATGCCGGCGGCATGCAGCCGGCGTATGGCCTGCTTGAGCTCATTGGGGCCGCCTTGCGGCACATACGACGGTTCGGGCGCGAAAAACGACAGGGTGCTGTAGCCCCAGTAGTTGCGCAGGCCGCGCTCGACCAGGAAGCGGTCCTGCAGGAACGCATGTATGGGCAGCAGCTCTACGGCGGTCACGCCCAGTTTGTGCAGGTGTTCCACGAAGCGCGGATCGGCCAATGCTGTGGCCGTGCCGCGCAGCGGCGCGCGCAGGTCATCGCGTTGCATGGACGCGCCGCGCAGGTGCACTTCATACAGTACGGTGTCGTTCCACGACGTGCCCGGCGGGGCGCTGCGTCCCCAGTCGAAATAGTCGTCGGTTACCACTGCCTTCGGCATGGCGGCGGCGCTGTCGCGCCTGTCGATGCTCAGGTCGGCCTTGGCGTGCTGCATGCGATAGCCGAACAGCGCATCCGACCAGCGCAATGGACCGACCAGGCGCCGCGCGTACGGGTCCAGCAGCAGTTTGTTCGGATTGAAACGGTGGCCGTTCTGCGGGTCGTAGGGCCCGTGCGCGCGATACCCGTACACCAGGCCCGGCTGGGCGTCGGGCAGATAGCCATGCCAGACTTCGTCGGTACATTCGGGCAGGGGCAGGCGGCACAATTCCTTGCGGCCGTGTTCATCAAAGATGCAGAGTTCGATGCGCGTGGCGTTGGCCGAGAAAACCGCGAAGTTGATGCCCAGCCCGTCGCTGGTTGCGCCCAGCGGGTAGGGAGAGCCCGCGCTCAGCCGGTACGGGGTATTGTTGGCCATGATCATCCTTCATGTCTGAGCAGCAGTGTCGACAGCGGCGGCAGGGTCAGCGTGATGGACTGCTCCTGGCCGTGCGCGGGCGCTTCCTGCGTATCGACCAGCATCGGGCCGTCCAGGCCGGTGCCGCCATAGGCCGCGTCGTCGGTATTCAGGCGCGCGCGCCAGCGGCCGGGCCTGGGTACGCCGATGCGGTATTCGTGCCTGGCCACCGGCGTGAAGTTGCACACGGCCAGTACGTGATGCTGGCCGTCCGTGCGCACAAAAGCCAATACGCTATTGGTTTCGTCATCGCCCACCATCCAGGCAAAGCCCGCGGGGTCGGCATCGCGCTTGTGCAGTTCGGGCAATTCGCTGTACAGCCGGTTCAGGTCCGCCACCAGCCGCTGTATGCCGCGGCGCGCGGGGTCATCGAGCAGGCCCCAGTCGATGGGCGCATCATGGTTCCATTCCGCTTCCTGGGCGATCTCGCCGCCCATGAACAGCAGTTTTTTGCCGGGGTGCGCCCACATATAGCCGTAATACATGCGCAGGTTGGCCAACCTGTCGGCGTGCCCGCCCGGCATCTTGCCCAGCAGCGAGCCCTTGCCGTGCACCACTTCATCGTGCGACAGGGGCAGGATGTAGCGCTCGGAATAGGCATACATCATGCCGAACGTGACGTCGTGGTGGTGAAAGCGCCGGTGCACGGGGTCATGGCGCATATACCGCAGGGTGTCGTGCATCCAGCCCATGTTCCATTTGTAGTCGAACCCCAGGCCGCCATCGGCCACGGGCGCGGTGACGCCGGGCCAGGCCGTGGATTCTTCGGCAATGGTGATGGCGCCCGGGCATTCGCAAGCCACCACCGTGTTCAGCTCGCGCAGAAAGTCCACCGACTCCAGGTTTTCCCGGCCGCCATAGCGGTTGGGAATCCACTCGCCGGGCCCGCGGCTGTAGTCGCGATACAGCATGGACGCCACCGCGTCGACGCGCAGTCCGTCGATATGGAACTCGCGCAGCCAGTGCAGCGCGCTTGCGATCATGAAAGCCTTTACTTCGTTGCGCCCAAGGTTGTAGACCATCGTGTTCCAATCGGGATGGAATCCTTCCCGGGGGTCGGCGTACTCATATAGCGCGGTGCCGTCGAAGTGCGCCAATCCGTGCAGGTCATTGGGAAAGTGCGCGGGCACCCAGTCCAGGATCACGCCCAGCCCCGCGGCGTGGCACTGGTCGACAAAACGTGCGAAATCGGCGGGCGTGCCATAGCGCGCGCTGGGCGCGAACATGCCCAGCGGCTGGTATCCCCACGAGCCGCCGAACGGATGCTCCATGACCGGCATCAGCTCGATATGGGTAAAGCCTAGCGCACGCGCATAGGCGGGCAACCGGTCGGCCAGGCGGTCCCATAGCGGCCCGGGCCCGGTGTCTGCCAGCCACGAACCCACATGCAGTTCGTAGACCGACAGGGGCGCGTCCGGCCGCTGCCGGGCTGCGCGGCTGTCCATCCATGCGGAATCGTTCCAGTGGTAGCCCGTCTCGTCCGGTACCAGCGACGCCGTGGCCGGCGGCGCCTCGGCCTGGCGCGCCATGGGGTCGGCCCGCAGCGTGGTGACGCCGTCGGCGCCCCAGATCTGGAACTTGTAGCGGCTTTGCGGCGCCACGGCCGGCACAAAAATCTCCCAGACGCCGGCGGTATGACGCAGCCGCATTCCGTGGCGCAGCCCGTTCCAGCCGTTGAAGTCGCCGACCAGCGCGACTCGCCGGGCGTTGGGCGCCCATACGGCGAAGCGTACCCCGCGCACGCCGTCGACTTCGCAGTGCCTTGGGCCCAGGCACTGGCCTGCGTACAGCCATGAGCCCTGGGCGAGCATGCCCAGATGCTCGTCGTCCAGCAATGGGCCGAACGCGTAGGGATCTTCCAGTTCTTCGACGCCGCCCGGCCATTGCACGCGCAGCTTGTAGTGCGGCCGCACGCCGTCCCGGCAATGCCGCGTGATATCTGCGATGTAAAGCCCGTCGCCGGCGGCGGGCAAGGCCAATGCGGAGCCGTCGTCGAATACCGCCTCCACGCTCAGCGAGCCGGGTAGCAAGGCCCGCAGCACCGTCCGGCCATCGATGTCGTGCGGTCCCAGGACGCCGAACGCATCCGGATATTCGCCTGCCAGCAAGGCTTCCTGTACGCTGGGAGCCAGGCGGGGTAGGGCGGTCTGCGCCGTCTCGATCATGAACGATGCTCCTCGTTGTCGATGGCGTGGGCCATCAGTTCGGCCCGGGCCAGCTCGGCCAGGCTGCATAAAGGGATGGCGACCCAGTCGGGCCGGTAGCGCGCCTCGTAGCACACTTCGTAGGCGGCCTTTTCTATCAGCGTCGCCTGCAGCAGCGCGTGCTCGCGGTCGGCGGGCAATTGCAGCGCGGGCGCACACGCCGCGCGGTAGCTCTGCAGGAACGCCTGCGCGGCTCGAGAACGGAACCTGGCCAGCAGCTGGCCTCGGCGGTCCTGTTCGGTCTCGCCGGGCGCGCCCGCGCCGCCGTCGCCGGCCACGGTTCCGGGCAACTCCGCGCGGCTGGCCGTCGCCGCGGCATAGTCAAAGGATCTCAACATGCCCGCCACGTCTTTCAACGGGCAGGTCCGGGCGCGGCGTTCGGACAGCGCGCGTGCCGGCTCGCCTTCGAAGTCGATCAGATAGGCGTCGGTCTGTGCCAGGAGCACTTGCCCCAGGTGAAAATCACCGTGGATGCGCAGCTGCGGCGCGCCGATCTGGGCCTGCGCCAAGGCGGCCAGATGACCGGCGAGCCGGTCGCGATGCTCGCGCAGCCAGATGACGCAAGCATGTGTGGTGGGATCCAGTTGCGATTCGATCTGCCCCAGCAGCTCGAGCGCCTGATCCAGCATGGCTGCGATAGCCTGCGCATGCAAGGCGGCGTCCTCGGCAGTGGCCGGGCGCGGGTCGAAGGCCGGATCGTCGACGGGTTCCGCCAGTACATTGTGCAGTTCGGCAAGGCGCCGCCCTATTGTTCCGGCGACGGTGCTGTAGCCGGCCAGCATTTCGTCGAATTCGTCGACGCTGGCGTTGCGCGGCAGCGCATCGTCGAGCGCGCGTTTGAGATAGTCGTTCGTCCAGGTCCATGCGTCGCCTTCGTGCACCAGGTAGGCATGCATTACCGCAAGGGTGCGCATGGTTCCGTCGGCATCGCGCCGAGCGACTTCTCCGAGCAGGGCGGGCGTGTTGGCATAGCCCGCCTGCGTCAACCGCCGCGACATCTCGACCTCGGGCGAGATACCGGGTTCGATGCGGCGCACGATCTTGAGCACGGCGTGGTCGCCGACGGTGATCGATGTGTTGCTCTGTTCGCCTCCGTGCCAGCGCAGCGGCACGTCGGGAGGCAGGTCCAGGCTGCGCAGGCCGGGCTCGGGCAGGAAACACAGCTCCGCCTCGCCGGTGTCTGGTGCCGATGGCTCCGCGCCAGCCCGTAGCCCGGCCAGCAGCGCGCGCACGTATCCCTCCTGGCGCGAGGCGTCCGCCAGCGTACCCAGGTCCGCCCCGCGCCTTGTGCGCGCCAGAACGTAATCGTGCGGGTCCGCCGCACGCCAGCTGAGCGAAAGCGGCACATGCAGGCGCGGGCGCTCGGAGCCCGTGCCGGTCTCCACCTCGCATATCAGGTATTCGGCGTCGCCGCCGTCCAGGTGGGCGATGGCCACGAGTTTCGCGGTGCCGGCGCGGTGTTCCGACGGAAACCAGCGCTGTCGGGCCAGGTAGGCGGGCAGCACGTCGTGCTCTAGGGCGCGACGCGACGAGTCCGTCAGCGCAAAGCTGCTGCGGCCCCGCAGCACCAGCGTGTGCAGGTCCGACATCTGTTCGGGCTGCTGCGCATGCCACGCCGGCGGCGCATGCTCGGCGCTCAGGTCGAACCAATAAAAGCCATAGGGCGGCAGGGTCAGGAGATACGGCAGGGTGCCGATATCGGGGAAGGGGCTGTCGCCCAACATTTCCACCGGCACTTTGCCCGCGAACTCCGCAAGATCGAGTTCGACCGGCTGGGCGGCGTTGGACAGGTTGGCCACGCACAGGATGGTGCAGTCGGCGTCCTGGCGCAGATAGGCCAGGATCTTGCGATTGCCGGGGTACAGAAAGCGCAGCGTGCCGCGGCCGAACACGCGCGACTGGCGGCGCTTGGCCACCATGCGCCGGGTCCAGTTCAGCAGCGAATGCGGGTCC
The DNA here is from genome assembly GCF_002261415.1 of Bordetella genomosp. 7. Taxonomy (NCBI): domain Bacteria; kingdom Pseudomonadati; phylum Pseudomonadota; class Betaproteobacteria; order Burkholderiales; family Alcaligenaceae; genus Bordetella; species Bordetella genomosp. 7. The sequence goes on from NZ_NEVI01000013.1 coordinate 82,171, forward strand.
CGCTGCTGTGCCTCGACGTTGACGGCTTCGTACCCGTACAGCGGCCCCATCAGCACCGGCAGCGGCAGGCGCTCGGGGTCTGCGCGCGAGAAACCGCCATTGCGATCGGGCGACCACTGCATGGGGGTGCGCACCCCGTCCCGGTCCCCCAGGTGGATGTTGTCGCCCATGCCGAGTTCATCGCCGTAATACAGCACCGGCGTGCCCGGCATCGACAGCAACAGGCTGTTCATCAGTTCGATGCGCCGGCGATCGCGCTCCAGCAGCGGCGCAAGGCGCCGGCGGATGCCCAGGTTGATGCGGGCGCGCTGGTCCGCAGCGTACACGTTCCACAGGTAATCGCGCTCTTCGCTGGTTACCATTTCCAGCGTCAGCTCGTCGTGGTTGCGCAGAAAGATCGCCCACTGGCAGGTCTCGGGAATCTCCGGTGTCTGGCGGATGATGTCGGTGATGGGAAAGCGGTCCTCCTGGGCGATGGCCATGTACATGCGCGGCATCAGCGGAAAATGGAACGACATGTGGCATTCGTCGCCGTTGCCGAAATATTCCTGCGCATCTTCGGGCCACTGGTTGGCCTCGGCGAGCAGCATGCGGCCCGGATACTCCGCATCGATCACGGCGCGTATGCGGCGCAATATCGCGTGCGTCTCGGGCAGGTTTTCATTGTTCGTTCCCTCCCGTTCCACCAGGTAGGGCACCGCGTCCAGCCGTAGCCCGTCCACGCCCATGTCCAGCCAATAGCGCAGCACGGCCAGTATCTCTTTCAAGACTTGCGGGTTGTCGTAGTTCAGGTCCGGTTGGTGCGAATAAAAGCGATGCCAGTAATAGGCGCCCGCCACGGGATCGCGCGTCCAGTTCGATTTTTCGGTGTCGCAGAAAATGATGCGCGTGCCGGCGTGGGCCTGGTCGTCGTCGGACCATACGTAATAGTTGCGCGCGGCGCTGCCGGGACGGGCACGGCGGGCGCGCTGGAACCACGGGTGCTGGTCGGACGTATGGTTCACGACCAGTTCGGTGATCACCCGCAGTCCGCGGGCATGTGCCGCGCGGATGAACCGGCGTGCATCCGCGATGGTGCCGTAGTCCGGATGTACGCCCCGGTAGTCGGCGATGTCGTAGCCATCGTCGCGGCGCGGCGAAGGATAAAAGGGCAGGAGCCAGATAGTGTCCACGCCCAGGCTGGCAATGTAATCCAGCTTGGAGATCAGGCCTTCGAAGTCGCCTATGCCGTCGTTGTTTGCGTCGAAGAACGAACGGATGTGCAGCTGGTAGATGACCGCGTCCTTGTACCAGAGCGGGTTGTCGCCGGGCGAGGGCAGTGCGGTAGTTGCGGTTGGCATAATGACTCGTTATCAATCGGCAATCGACAGCCGCCACAGCCGGTAGGGCTGCTCTGGCGTCAACGTGAAGTCCCGCCATTTGCCCCGCCAGGACTCCTGGTGGTCGTGCAGCAGGTCGTAGGCATGCAACAGGCCGTCGTCGGCCAGGCCGAACAGCCAGAATGGCGCTTCCATCTGCAGGCCCTGGGGCCGGTGCGGGTCCAGGCTGATGGCGGCCAGCACCACATCGCTGCGGCACGGCGTGGCCTTGAAGAAACACAGCACCTGGTCATTGCCCGTGTCGATGGCTGTGAATCCGCGGTGGGTCTGCAGCGCGGGGCTGCCGCGGCGCACCGCGTTCAGCTTGGCGATGTGCGCGATGATGTTGCCCGGCGCGTGCCAGTCGCGCTGCCGCAGTTGGTACTTTTCCGAGTCCAGGTATTCCTCTTTGCCAGGCACCGGCTGGTACTCGCACAGTTCGAACCCGCTGTATACGCCCCATAGTCCGGATGTCGTCGCCGCCAGCGCGGCCCTGATCAAGAACCCCGCCCGGCCGGATGTCTGCAGAAAATACGGGTTGATGTCCGGCGTGTTCACGAAGAAATGCGGACGGAAAAAATCGGTCACCGGCGGACGCGATACCTCGCGAAGGTAATCGGCCAGCTCGGCGCGCGTATTGCGCCACGTGAAGTACGTATACGACTGCGTGAAGCCGAGCTTGGCCAGCCGGTACATCATCTTGGGACGCGTAAACGCCTCCGACAGGAAAATCACGTCCGGATAGCGCCCCTGAACTTCGGCGATCAGCCACTCCCAGAACGGCAACGGCTTGGTATGCGGGTTGTCGACGCGGAAGATGCGCACGCCGTGGCTCACCCAGAAGAGCACGATATCGCGCAGGGCGCCCCACAGCGCCGACTTGCGCGCGCGCCGGCCGCTGCCGCCGTAGAACGATACGTTGACAATGTCCTCGTACTTCTTGGGCGGGTTTTCGGCGTAGCGTATAGTCCCGTCGGCGCGCCGCTCGAACCATTCCGGATGCCGCGCCAGCCAAGGGTGGTCCGGAGAGCACTGGATGGCGAAATCCAGGGCGATTTCCAGGCCGTGCCGGCGCGCATGTTCCACCAGGCGCAAGAAGTCGGCCAGTGTCCCGAGTTCCGGATGGATGGCGTCGTGGCCGCCTTCGGCGGCACCAATCGCATAGGGGCTGCCCACGTCGCCTGCCTCGCTGTGCAGGCTGTTGTTCGGGCCCTTGCGGTGCGTACGTCCGATGGGGTGTATGGGCGGAAAGTACAGCACGTCAAAGCCCATGTCGCGTATGTGCGGCAGCCGCGCCACGACATCGTCGAAGGTGCCGTGTCGCCCCGGCTCGGCGGCCTGCGAGCGGGGGAACAATTCGTACCAGCTTGCATAGGTGGCGGCGCGCCTGTCCACCCACAGCGGCCACGGAGCCGGGCTCAGATAATGGAAGGGTTTGTCGGACCAGCGTTGCATGGCCTGCGACAGCGGTTCGGCGAACAGGGCAGAGGCGCCATCGTTGCCTTCTTCGAGCGCGCGCAGGGCGTGCGCCAGCGGGGCAAGTGAGGCTTCATTGGCGGACTGTGCCCGTCCACGTGCCAGGGCATCGCGCAACAGCGCGGCGCCGTCGAGCAGGTCGGCCCCGAGGTCCTGCCCGGCGTCTCGCTTTTTCACGAGGTCGGCGCGGAAAGTCTTCCAGGTGTCGCGCCACGCGCTGATGACAAACTCATGCCGCCCTATGCGTTGCGGGCGTATGGCGGCCTCCCAACGGTCGTTGGACAGCTCGCGCATGGGGGCTTCGTTCCAGTCGGGCTCGTCGACGGCGCGCCAGAGCACCTGCGCGCTCAGCTTCTCGTGGCCGTCGGTAAAGATATCCGCCTGTACGAGTACGGTGTCTTGCGCCACGCATTTGGCCGGATACAGGCCGCCATCCACCGCGGGAGCGACGTTTTCCACCACGATGCGGGTGCCGCGCTGCCCGCGCGCGCCAGGTCGGCGCCCGGTATCCGGAACCTGCACCGGCGCGCCGGGACGGACGGTGAAGGCAGCCGCGCCGCCCGGCGGCAGTTCATCCCCGTGCAGGCGCAGTTCGGCAGGAATGCCGTCGTGCCGCAGCGCGCCTGCCGGCAGCATGGGGCCGATATGCTGCCAATCTACGCGCGCGGCCACACGGTCGGATGGATTCACAAGCAGGACACGGGCGCCGGGCAATGGGTCGCCGGCCCACGCGTCGTGATGCACGAGCACGGTGCAATGGTTGCCAACGCCGGGCGCCACGCGCAACGCGCCCGCGGCGGGCAACGCGCTCAGCCACTCGTTGACCTGCCGGTACAGCGGCGCGTGCGTCTCGATCCCACCCGCCACCAGTATGCCGTCGCCGCTGACCGCCGCCGACCAGACCCCGCGCGCAACCTGCACTGGCGGTGCGGCCTCGGGCAGCGGGGCGGCCATGGCGATGACCGGCGCCACGGCGCGCAGGCGCTCATGCTCGTCGGCCAGCCAGGCCGACCGGCGATCCCACCAGGGCAGCGACGAGAACACGGCATCGAACCCGGCGCTGCGCAGGCTTTTCAGTTGGCCCGGATCCATGCCGGGCGTCCAGGCCAGGAAGCTGCTGTCGGGATACGCGGCGCGCAACGGGCCGAGCAGCGTGTGCCAGTCTTCGGACCCGATGCGGTGGGGCGCGTCGATACGAAAGCCCGCCAGGCCTGCGTCCAGCCACAACGCCAAGCGTTGACGCCAGTCGTCCAGGAGCTCGGCGGGCAGCGGGCCGGGGCGCAGGCGGCGGATGCCGCGCAGCTCGGGTTCGCTGCGGGGATCGCGCGCGGGATCATCAGCCGGGCTCTCGTACCAATCGGGATGCTGGCGGCACGAAGGGGACTCTGCCGAAGTCCGGTCCATGACCAGATCCATGTACAACTGCAGGTCGTGGCGCGCCGCCTCGCCGGCAAGGCGCGCCAGCAGAGCGGGCATGGCCGTTTCCGACCCCATGGCCGGATGCGGACGGTCCGGGTCGCGGGGCGCCGGCCATGCGGCGGTCGCCACGGCGCGCTCCCATAGCGGCTCGACCACCACGCCGTTGAATCCCGCATCGCGCACGTGTGCGCAAAGGGCGCCCCATGCGGCGACGCCGGCTTGGGCCTGCGGCCCCTGCGCAAGATACAGGCGCAAGGGCTCGCGCACGCCGGCGGGCTCGGCGGACGTAAAGATCGGTGGACGCGTGCTGCTTTCCATGCGCATCTCGGCGTCAGTACGCTGCCGGCACGGCGATGCCGTCCAGCGAACGGCCCGCATAGGCCGGCACGGGCGTGGGGCGCAGGGCCGGAGCCGGAACCTGGCCGCGCGGCACCTTGCCTGCCAGGCTCTCGAACAGCGCTACGTAGGGTTCGACGGCAGAGTTCCAGCTGAAGTCGCACGCCATGCCGTTGCGCTGCATGCTTTGCCACACGGCAGGTTGCGCATACAGGCGCAGCGCGCGGTCGATGGCCGCGCCCATGTCGTCCGCGCCGTCGCCATCGAAGAGGATGCCGGTCGCGGCCAGCATGGCCAGGTCGGCCCCGGGCGCGCCGGGGTCGACGATGGTGTCGGCCATGCCGCCCACGCGGGACCCTATCGGCACGGTGCCGTACCGCATTGCGTACAGCGGCGTCAGGCCGAACGGTTCAAACCGGCTGCCGTGCAGCAGCATGTCGGCGCCGGCGTGCAGGCGGTGGGCGGTAGCTTCGTCATAGCCGATGCGCACTGCGCAACGCCCGGGATAGCGGGCGGCGATTTCCGTCAGTGCGTGTTCGTAGCGAGCTTCGCCACGGCCAATGACCGCGACCTGCAAGCCGGCATGGCGCTGCAAGGCTTGCGGAAGGGCCTGGATGGCCACGTCCGCCATTTTCTGTTCGGTCAGGCGGCTGCCCATCGCAAGCAGCGGGCTGGACGCGTCCACCGCCAGGCCAAAAGCCTTCTGCAGCGCCGCCTTCGCCCGGGCTTTCTTGGCCGGATTGCGGGCGCTGTAGCAATGCCTGCCCAGGTAGGGGTCCGTGGCAGGGTTCCAGAGGCGGTCGTCGATGCCGTTCGGAGTGGCCAGGAGGTCGGACTCGCGGGCGCGCAGCAGCGGGTCCAGCCCGCAGCCGAACTTCGGCGTAAGTATCTCGCGCGCATAGTTGCGGCTGACCGTCGTGATGCGGTCGGCGTAGCGCAGGCCGGCTTTCAGGAAGCTGAGCTGGTCGTAGAAGCGCGCCCCGTCGTCGGTGCAATAAGCTTGCGGGATTCCCAGCTCGCGGGCGCAGGCCAGCGGGAAAACGCCCTGGAACGCCAGGTTGTGCACCGTGATGACCGTTTTCACGTAACGCAGGCCGGCGGCGCGCACCAGCAGCGGAACCAGGCCTGCATGCCAGTCCTGGGCATGCAGGATATCGGGCGACCGGGCGCCGGGCAGTCCGCCGGCCAGCCTTACCGCAGCGTGGGACAGCGCGGCGAACCGCAGGGCATTGTCGGCATAGGGCTGGCCTTCCTCGTCCAGGTACAGGCCCGGCCGGTCGTACAGGGCATCGTTGCACAACAGGTACAGGGGCAGCCCGGTTTCGGGGCATAGCGCGGCCACCAACGTGGCTTCGCCGCCGGGCATGCCCGCAAGGTGGGCGATATGGCGCACGCCCGCCACCCGTTCGAGCACACCACGGTATGCGGGCAGCAGCACGCTGACATCGGTGCCCGCCCGGCTCAACGCGCGCGCCAATCCGGTTACCGCGTCGCCCAATCCGCCGCTCTTGGCCAAAGGGTAGGCTTCGGATGTCACCATCAAGCTTCTTATTCGCGCCATGACTGCTCCCATGCGAGTGTCATTCTGTTCAAGGGAAACCGGGCCCCATCCGGGCCCGGCGCCCTTTACGCAAACAGCGTGCCCGATGTTGCCGCCGGTGCTGCGATGCAGCGCGCGCCTTGTCGCCGGGGTCCAAGCGAGGGTGGGCGCGCTGGCCGCAGCGGTCGCTTTGGATCAGGGCTGGCTCGGCACGGCAAGCGGCTCAGGCGCCGGCTGTGCCGCAAGATCGCGCGATATCCGCACGCGGCGTTCGGGCACCGCGATGGCGATGTCGGCGTCGCGCAGTTCGCGCAGCAAGCCCAGATTGATCTGCTGCTGGATATCCATGTAGCGGTTGTAATCGGCGCTCATGACGTAGTACACGGCCTCGAACACCAGCCCGCTTTCCCCGAAACTCGCGAAATGCGCGCGGTCGAAGCGCGTGTCGGACGACGCCTCGATCTGGCGGCGCACAATGTCGGGGACGGCGGCCGCGTCCTCGGGGGAAGTGCGGTACGACAAGGTAAACCCGAACACAATGCGCCGTTGTTGCATGCGCTTGTAATTTTGGATGGTCTGCTTGAGCAGCTCGGTGTTCGAGCAGACGATCTGTTCGCCGCCCAGGCTGCGGATGCGTGTGGTCTTCAAGCCAATGTGCTCGATGCTGCCCGCGACCGAGCCGAACACAATGAAGTCGCCCACTTCGAACGGCTTGTCCAGCCCGATGGAAATCGAGGCGAACAGGTCGCTCAGTATGGTCTGCACGGCCAGCGCGACGGCCACGCCGCCGATGCCAAGGCTGGCCACCAGAGCCGTGATGTTCACGCCAAGGTTGTCCAGCATGGCCAGCACGACTATGGTCCAGAGCACAATGCGCAGCAGCAGTGCCATCAGCATGGCGGTGACGGCCCGCCCCCCTACGCGGCCTACCAGCGTGCGCACCAGGCCGGCGCCAATGGCGCGATCTATCCACAAGGCGATCTGCAGAACCGCCAGCACGAACCACAGGTGCGACGCCGCCACCGACCAGGCCGCAATCACGCCGCTGACGCGCGCCGCGAGCAGAATGGCGATCAGGAACAGAATGAGCCAGCTGGTGCGCCCGAGTATTTCCAGCGCAAGAGAAATTCCGGGGCGCGGCCCCGCTTCCAGGCGCCGTTGCAGGCGGGTGCGCACCAGGCTCAGCGCCGCGCGCATGGCAAGCAGAAAAACCGTCGCCAGAACGGCCGTCAGGGCCCAGGCCCAGAGCGGGCTGCCGAGCAGACTGTATTGGACAAGATCGTTTATGAACACACGCTTTCTCCGCCAGGCAAAACAGGCGGCCAGCAAGCAAGCGGTGTTCCTGTCGCCGGGGCCGGCGGCGCGGGCGCCTTAGCCGGGCTTGCCGGTCGAAGCGCTGTCGGCGTAGGCGCCCAGGCGGTTGTACAGCGTCTTCAGGCTGATGCCGAGCGTATCGGCGGCGCGCTGTTTGTCGCCGTCATGGTGTGCCAGCGTTGCCAGGATGAGGTCGCGCTGGGCCTCGTCAAGCGATGTGCCGACCGGGAAGCTGAGCTTGCCGTCGCGCGCGTCCTGGCCCGCATTGCGCGGGGCCCGGCGATGAAAGTCCGCTTCGACCACGTGGTCCGACATGATGAATGCCCGTTGCACCACATTGCGCAACTCCCGCACATTGCCGGGCCAGTCATAACTGGAAAGCGAATCCAGCATGCGCGGCGAGAAGCGCTTGCGGGTCTGGTGCGTGCGGTTCAGGGCATCCAGGAACCGTTGCGCCAGCACGCGCACGTCGCCTTCGCGCTCGCGCAAGGGCGGTACGCGCAGAGGCACCACCAGCAGGCGGTGCAGGAAGTCCTGGCGCAACTCGCCGCGTTCTACCGCCGCCATGGGGTCGCGGTTGCTGGCGCAGACAATGCGCACGTCCGTATGCAGCAGCTCGGTGCCGCCTACGCGCTGGTACGTGCCGGTCTCGAGCACGCGCAGAAACTGCACCTGCAGCGCGTCAGACATTTCGGTGACTTCATCCAGGAAAAGCGTGCCGCCGCTGGCCGATTCGAAATAACCGGCGGACTGGGCCAGCGCGCCAGTAAAGCTGCCTTTCTCGTGGCCAAACAATTGCGCATGCACCAGCGAACTGCTGATCGCGCCGCAATTGACGGCGACAAAGGGTTGGGCGGCGCGATCGCTGCCTTCATGGATGGCGCGCGCCACGACTTCCTTGCCGGTGCCGCTTTCGCCAATGATGAAAACAGTGGCGTCGCTGCGCGCGGCACGTTGTACCTGCGTGCCGAATTCGCGCATTTGGGCGCACATGCCGTCGAACATGTCGTTGAACAAGTGCGCCGAGCCCGCCGGCGTACGTGACGGCGCGGACGAGAGTGCCTGCATAAACCTGTTTCTCCGCGCAATTATCGGGCCCGAGGGGCCGCCGTGATCCATTTCGGATGATACGGTAGCGCCTATGGTCAAATTTGCAACCATGTGCAAACATTGGCAATCGTTGGTGGAACCGGGGGCCTGACGTGCGCCCAAAGCCGCCGCCGCGCGGTATGCTCACCAAGCATGGATGACCGGCCGCAGGGGTCGGCGCTACACCTGTACGGAGCAACAATGCCACATTTGCTTGTGCTGGACGACGATGAGGCAGTCCGCGAAGTGCTGGCCGAAATTGGCCGCGAACACGGTTTTACGGTGGCGCAGGCCGCCACAATGAAAGACGCGGTAATCCAGCTGCAGCGTCAATCTCCCGACCTGGTGCTTACCGATGTGCGGCTGCCGGGGGCCAGCGGCATGGACATCTTCAGCCGCATGCCCAATTCCGATGCCGAGATCGTGGTGATCACAGGGCACGGCAGTATGGATAACGCCGTCGAGGCGTTGCGGCTGGGGGCCACGGACTACCTGGTCAAGCCGGTATGCATGGACCGCCTGTCCGAAATCATGACGCGCGTCGCGGCCAACTGCGGCTCCGCGCCCGACACCGGGCCTTTCCAGGAACCCGGCCGTTTCGGCAAGCTGCTCGGTCAGTCCGAGTGCATGGAAAAGCTGTACACGCAGTTGTCGCGCGTGGCCGCCACCGACGTTACGACCCTGCTCATAGGCGAAAGCGGCACGGGCAAGGAACTGGCCGCGCACGCCATCCACGAACTCAGCAGCCGCCGCAACAAGCCGTTCATTGCCGTCAATTGCGGCGCCATTTCGCCGCACCTGATCGAAAGCGAATTGTTCGGCCACGAGCGCGGCAGCTTTACCGGCGCCGACCGGCAGCACAAGGGGTACTTCGAACGCGCCGACTCGGGCACCTTGTTCCTGGACGAGGTCACCGAAATGCCGCTTGACCTGCAGGTCAAGCTGTTGCGGGTGCTGGAAACCGGCCGGTTCATGCGGGTGGGTACCCACCGCGAAATCGCGTGCGACATCCGCGTGGTGGCGGCCACCAACCGCAACCCCGAACAGGCCATACAAGACGGCAAGCTGCGCGAAGACCTGTATTACCGTCTGAGCGTCTTTCCCGTCGAACTGCCGCCGCTGCGCGAGCGCGGCACCGACATTCTGTTCCTGGCCGACCGCTTTCTGGCGGCCCTGAACGAGAAATACGGCGAAGACAAGCAGTTTTCCGAGCAGGCGCGCCAGGCCATTTTCGAATACGCGTGGCCGGGCAATGTGCGCGAGCTCAAGAACTTCGTGCGCAGGGCCTACATCCTGGCCGAAGAGGGCGTATTGTCGGCCGACGCCCTGCAGCCGCAGATTTCCCCCGACGGCGGCAGTCAGGCCGCGCGCGTCACGGTGCCGCTGGGCATCACGTTGGCCGAGGCCGACCGCAGGCTGATCCTCGCCACGCTGGAACGTTGCGGCGGCGTCAAGAAACAAACTGCCGCGGTATTGGGCATCAGCGCCAAGACGCTATACAACCGCCTTGAAGAATATGCCCGCGCCGGGCATATCGTACTCACCGACGACAAGCCGCCGCCCGGCCCCTGACGAGGCCGGCGCTACAGGCATGGCGCTTGCTGTGACTGCTCTCGATAGACATCTGTCCGGGAGCAGTCATGCAGGGTACCGTATCCGATTTCATACTCACGCGGCTGGCGCAATGGGGCATCCGTCGCGTGTACGGATATCCGGGCGACGGCATCAATGGCCTGATCGGCGCGTTTGGCCGCACCGACGAACTGGAGTTCATCCAGGCGCGCCACGAAGAGACGGCGGCTTTCATGGCGTGCGCCCATGCCAAGTTCACCGGCCAGGTGGGCGTATGCATGGCCACGTCCGGGCCGGGTGCGATCCATCTGCTGAACGGGCTGTATGACGCGAAGCTCGACCATCAGCCGGTCGTGGCCATCGTGGGCCAGCAGGCCCGCAGTGCACTGGGCGGCGATTATCAGCAGGAAGTAGACCTCGCGAGCCTGTTCAAGGACGTCGCGCACGATTTCGTACAGGTGGCCGCGAGCCCTGTGCAGGCGCGCCATCTGGTGGACCGCGCCATCCGCATCGCGCTGGAGCGCCGCGCCGTGACCTGCCTGATCGTGCCAAACGATGTGCAGGATCTGCCGGCCGTGCCCGCGCCGCCTCGCGAGCATGGCACGGTCCACAGCGGCATCGGCGTCACATCGCACGCGGGCGCGCCGGCGCAAACCGCGTTGCAGAACGCGGCCGACATTCTGAACAAGGGCGAACGCGTGGCCATCCTGGCAGGCGCGGGCGCGGCGGCGGCGGGCGATGAATTGCTGCAGGTGGCCGATCTGCTGGGCGCCGGCATCGCAAAAGCCTTGCTAGGCAAGACGGTGCTGCCCGATGACGCGGCCGGCGTGACCGGTTCCATCGGCATGCTGGGCACCCAGCCCAGCTGGCGGATGATGAATGAGTGCGACACGCTGCTGATGGTGGGCACTGCGTTTCCTTACAGCGAGTTCCTGCCGGCCGAGGGCCAGGCGCGCGCCGTTCAGATCGATCGCGACGGCCGCATGATCAGCCTGCGATATCCCGTGGAACAGGGCCTGGTGGGCGACAGCAAGGCGACACTGCAGGCGCTGCTGCCCTTGCTGCGCCGCAAGGAATCGCGCCACTGGCGGGAAAAAATAGAGAAGGACGTGGCGCGATGGTGGCAGACCGTCGAGACCCGCGCCATGCTGGCTGCCCGGCCCATGAATCCGCAGCGGCCGTTCTGGGAGCTGTCGTCGCGCCTGCCCGACCGCAGCATCATCACCTGCGATTCCGGGTCTGCCGCCGTGTGGTACGCGCAGCACTTGCGCGTGCGCAAAGGCATGGACGCATCGCTGTCCGGCGGGCTGGCCAGTATGGGCAGCGCCGTGCCGTATGCGGTCGCCGCCAAGCTCGCGCATCCCGACCGGCCCGCCTTTGCCCTGGCGGGCGACGGCGCCATGCAGATGAACGGGCTGAACGAGCTGATCACCATCGCCCATCGCTGGAAGGACTGGGCCGATCCCACCCTGATTGTCATGGTGCTCAACAACGGCGACCTGAATATGGTGACCTGGGAGCAGCGCATGGCCGGCGATCCGCGCTTCAAAGACTCGCAGTGCCTGCCGGCTTTTCCGTACGCCGAGTTTGCGCGTCTGCTGGGCCTGGAAGGCATCCGCGTGGACGACCCCGATGAAGCGGGCCCTGCCTGGGACCGCGCGCTGGCCGCGCGGCGGCCGGTGCTGCTGGAGATGGTTACCGACCCCGAAGTGCCGCCCATCCCGCCCCATGTGCCGATCAAGCAGGTTCAAAGCTATTTGAAGGCGCTGCGCCAGGAAGACGCTTCGGGCGGCGCCGCGTTGCGCGCCACCATCAAGCAATGGTGGGCCGGCTGAGCCGGCCGGCCTTTTTTACCGCACTCACTCGAGGAGCAGACGATGATCTACATCCCACACCCCATGCCGGCGGCAGACCTGCGCATGCATACGCCGATGCCCACCGACCCTGTGCAGGATCCGCCAAGAAATCCGGACGAAGTGCCGCCGCCGCCCGACCGCAGGCCCGACCCGCCGGACAGCATTCCCAACCCCATGCCCGGCGTAGACCCGCAACAGACGCCCGGCATCGACCATTACCAGGACGAGGCATTCGAAGCCACCTGGCGACGCGCCACCCGGGAACTCTGATGGCGGGTCGGGCAGAAAGCAGGGCGATGTTTGCCGACCGCGAGGCCGCTGCCCGGGCCGTGGCGATGGCCATGCCCATGATAGAGGCTGCCATGGCCGACCGCCGCGTAGGGGAAAGCGGCTTCCTGCATATTGTGGTGCTGGACCCCGCCGCCGATCGGACCGCCTCGTTCGAGGAAGCCGTACTTTATGAGCACAGCGTGGGCGACCGCGCTGCCTGGGATGCCGATTACGCCGCCTATGCGCGTGCCAAGGCGGCCATATCGTGGCGCACGGGCATGCCCAGCCAGGTGATATGCGAGACGCGCCCACACATGCTGCGTCCGTCGGATGGTACGGTGTGGGGCAGCGCGTGCGTAGACGGCATTGTGGTGGGCGTCAGTGGCGCCAATCCCTGGTATGACGAGGCCTTTGCCGGCGCCGTCGCGCATTTGTTCAAGGCCGTTGTGCAGGGGCGGACCCGTCAGGCCGACTGATTCGGGCCGACGGATGTGGGCGGGCATGCGGCTTGCAGCCCGGGCGGTCGAGCCGGGGCGCCCGGCACATCAACAAGGAGGCGTTTATGAGTATGTTCAATCATCGCGACCACGACTCGAGCCATCGCATCAAGAGCGGGTTGCGCGATATGGTCGCCGGCGTAGAGGACCTGCTGCGGGCTACTGCGTCATACAGCGGCGCCGAAGTCGAGGCGACGCGCGACCGGCTCAAGCGCCAGCTGGAAGTGGCGCGCGAACAGGCCCAGGACTGGGAGCGCTCGGCGGTGGGCCGCTACCGCCAGGTGTCGTCGGCCGCCGACGGTTACGTGCATGACCACGCCTGGAAGACGGCGGGGCTGGCCATCCTGGTAGGCATAGCCATCGGCGCGTGCCTGGCGTCCGACCACTGGCGCCGCTGACCGGGTGCGCCGCGTAGCGCCTGCCTGAGGCAGGCGAGGGCGCTCGCGCGCGCCCGCCGTATCCGACTTCCCACATGACAGAAGACCGCAGCGCCGCCCGCGCGCGCCAGGAGGTCAGCCGCAGCATTCTGCAGGCGCTATGGACGCACCGCCGGCGTACCGCGCTGGCGGTGCTGTTGCTGGTGACGGCCAAGCTGCTGATGGTGGCCGTGCCAGCAGTGCTCAAGCGCATCGTCGACGCATTGAGCGAGCCGGGCGTGCTGCTGACGCTGCCGGTTTTCTTGCTGCTGGGCTACGCCCTGTTGCGGTTCGCGGGCAGCCTTTTCACCGAACTGCGCGACCTGGTGTTCGTGCGCGTGACGCAGATGGCCGTGGCGGACTTCCGGGTTCGCATGTTTGAGCATCTGCACCGCCTGGGAGCGCGGTTCCACGGCGGCCGGCAAACCGGGGTACTGTCGCGCGATGTTGAGCGCGGCACAGCGGGAGTGGGCTTTTTGCTGGGCACCGCGCTGTTCACGCTGTTGCCCACGCTGGTAGAGATCGTGTCGGTACTCGTGATCCTGGTAGCCGGATACAGTTTGTGGTTTGCGGTGATCGTGCTGGCCACTTTCTCTGCCTATGCGGTGGTTACCGCCATACTGACCGAAAGGCGCGCGCCGTTTCAGCGCCAGATCAATGAGCTCGACTCGCAGGCCAGCGGGCGCATGGTCGACAGCCTGCTGAACTATGAAGCGGTAAAGCTCTATGCCAACGAACCGCTCGAATCGCGGCGGCTCGCCGACATACTGCGGCGCTGGGTGGACGTGGGCATCGTCAATCAGCGGTCGCTTTCGGCGCTGCACATCTCGCAGAGCGCCATTATCGCGTTCGGCGTGGGGTCGGTCATGCTGCTGGCCGGACAGCAAGTGGTGAACATGCGCATGACAGTGGGCGACCTGGTGCTGGTCAATGCCTACATTATTCAGATTTGCCTGCCGCTGAACACCCTGGGCCTGGTCTTCCGCCAGGCGAAGGAAGCCTTCATCAATGCAGAGCGCGTGGGCGCATTGCTGCAGGTGCAGCCCGAGGTAGCCGACGACCACGGGCTTCCCCCCTTGCAAGTGCGCGAAGGGGCGGTGCAGTTCGACAATGTCAGCTTCGGCTACGAGCCCGGGCGACAGATATTGTGGAACGTGAGTTTCAGCATTCCGCCCGGCGCAACCGTGGCAGTGGTGGGGGGCAGTGGTTCGGGAAAATCGACACTGGCGCGGCTGCTGTTCCGCTTTTACGACCCGGACGAGGGCAGAATCGTCGTCGATGGCCAGGACCTGCGGTACGTCGACCCGCAAAGCCTGCGCCGCGCGGTGGGCATCGTGCCGCAGGATACGCTGCTGTTTGACGAGACGATCGCTTACAACATTGCGTACAGCGACCCCGAGGCCACCCGTGAGGCCATTGTCGAAGCCGCACGCGGCGCGCGTGTCGACGACTTTATTTCCAGCCTGCCGGCCGGCTACGACACCCGCGTGGGCGAGCGCGGCGTCAAGCTATCGGGCGGAGAGCGCCAGCGCATTGCCATCGCGCGGGCGCTGCTGAAGAGCCCCCGCGTCATGGTCTTCGACGAAGCGACTTCCGCGCTGGATACTCGCACCGAACGCGCCATCCAGGCCGAGCTCACACGCATATCGCAGGGGCGCAGCACGCTGGTCATCGCACACCGCTTGTCCACAATCGTGGACGCCGACCTGATTCTCGTGATGGAGCACGGCCATGTGGTGGAACAGGGCACGCACGAGCAGTTGCTCGCGCGCCAGGGCGTCTATGCCCAGATGTGGAACCTGCAGCGCCAGCAGCATGCGCTCGAGGCCGCCGCGACCCGGCTGACGATGCAGCCCGTGAACCTGGTGGCGCTGGTGGCGGGGGTGCTGGACGCGGCACGCCCGCTGTTGGCCGCCAAGGGCGTAAATCTTTATACGCAGATCGCAGCCGAAGCCGCGCGCATTACGGGCGACCCCAGCGCGCTGCAACAGCTGGTCTGGAATCTGTACGCGCACGCCGTGGCGGTGACGCCGCCGGGCGGCCGCATCGAGCTGAGGCTGGGCAGAGACGGCCCGGTGACGCGGCTCAGTATCGCGGATGAACGTCTGGCTCCGGAAGAGGCGGCGGCCCAGCCGGCGGACGAAAACGAGCCCGAGGTGCTGCGCAGCATGGTGGCTTTGAACCCGGCCCAGGCGCAGGCCGAAGCGGAACGCCTGGGCGGCAGCCTGCGAGCCGTGGCCCAGCCCGGCGCGGGCATGGTCTATACCCTGGAGTTTCCTCTGCGCGCGGTAGACGAAATGCCCGCAGCGGCGTCCGAACCGGCCGGCATCGATCTGGCCGGCGTCACCATCATGGTGGCCGACGACCAGGAAGACGCCCGCGATCTCGTGGCCGAGTTGCTCGCCGACCGGGGCGCGGCGGTGCGCACGTGCGCCAGCGGCGCGCAGGTGCTGACGGCGCTGTCGCCCTCCGGCGATGACTGGCCCGACCTGCTCGTGTGCGATATCTCGCTTGGGGATATGGAAGGCTATGAGGTCATCGGGCGCATCCGTACGCTCGAAGCCGAGCGGGGCGTGCCGCTGGGCGCCCGCATGCCCGCGCTGGCGCTGTCGGGCCATACCGGAGCGGAATATCGGCTGCGCGCCTTGCTTGCCGGCTTCCAGATCCACGTATCCAAGCCCGTCGACCCGCGCGAGTTGCTGGCCACGATATCTGCGCTGCTGGGACGGCAGCGTGCGAACGGCTCCCTCAGCCCCTGATTTCTTACTGCGGGGTGTAAGTTTTCCCGCCCGCCGGCGTGTGCGGCCGCCATGCGCGGGCGGCACACCGATTGCTTGCCTATGCATGTCGGGCGGAACGGCTTCTCCGATCCGCCGGCGATTCGAGCAGGAGGCGAGCCATGAAACATTCAAAAAGACCGGACCCGCAGTATTACGGCGGGGACGATCGTCGCCCGGACTATGGGCACGATCAGGACGACGCACATCGCTATCGCCGCGAGCATTACACGAGGCAGAGCGGCCGGTGGGGCGCCGAGGAGCCTTCCTATGGCCGCGACTACGCCGATCGGCCCCGGGAGCCGGTGGGCGGCGGGCGGCCCAACCCGCGCGGCGCGCCGTATGAACAGGGCGGCCAGTATCCCGGCACCCGCGAAACCGGCCCCTACGAACGCGTGCGCAGCCGCAGCGCGGATCCGGGCCAGAGCAGCTATGGCGGGTTCCGAGGCGAAGACCCCGGCCTGCAGCGTCAGCAGCTGCGTTATGGCGATGATGAGGACAGGTACGGACACGATAGCGACGCCCGGCGGCAGTGGGCGGACGAGCGCCGCTACGGCTCGCGGGACCCGGCGTTGCAGCGGTCTCAGCGCATTACGCCCAAGGGCTACGTCAGGTCGGACGAGCGCGTGCGCGAAGACGTCTGCGAGCGCCTCAGTCACAGCGGCCTGGATGTCAGCGATGTATCCGTGCAGGTCAGCGATGGCGTAGTCACGCTGGAGGGCAGCGTGCCGTCGCGCCATACCAAGCATGCCGTCGAAGACTGCGTGGACGACTGCCTGGGCGTCAACGACATCCAGAACCATATACGCGTGGGAGGCACCAGCCATCCCAACGACACCCGCATGCAATAACGGCGGCCGCTGCCGCTAAGGAGATTCATCATGACCACTGACACCACGAGCCAGACGCGCATCATCGGCAAAGGCAAGGCGACGGCCGACGGGCCGGGGCCGGAAATCATGGCGGCCGACACGCTCACGGGCAACGACGTCTACAACCCGGCAAACGAGAAGCTGGGCACCATCCAGGACATCATGCTGGATGTGCCGCAAGGACGCATCGCATACGCGGTGCTGTCACACGGCGGCCTGCTCGGAGTGGGCGACAAGCTTTACGCGGTGCCCTGGAGCGCGCTGGTGCTGGACACCGATCGCAAGTGCTTCGTACTGGACGTTTCGAAAGAACGACTGCAGAACGCCCAGGGTTTCGACAAAGACCACTGGCCGGCCATGGGCGACAGGCAATGGGCGCAGGATCTCTACGAATACTACGACCAGCCTCCGTATTGGTAAGTGGCAAGGGCAAAGCGTAGCCGGACACTTCCTTTGACGCCGCCGCGCCCGCGTACGCGCAGCGCGGCGGCAATACGGAGAATGCAATGAGGGAAAACGAAAGCCTGGCGGGGCGCGTGGTGCTGGTCACCGGCGGCGGCAGCGGATTGGGCGCGGCGATATGCGGCATGCTGGCTGCCGAGGGCGCGCATGTGGTTGTGGCGGACATCGACGAAGCGCGGGCGCACGAAGAGGCGGCCCGCCTGACGCAGGATGGCGCCCGGGCATGCGCAGTCACTATGGACGTCGGTGACGAGGCCCAGGTATCCGCGGCGCTGGACCTGGCAATCGAACGCTACGGAAAGCTGGACGCCGTGATCAATAACGCCGGCGTCGACGTCACCGCGCCGATCGACGAGCTGGACGTGGCGGCCTGGGAAAGAGTGCTGCGCACCAACCTGACCGGCCCGTTCCTGATGGCCAAGCTGGCGAAGAATCGCCTGGCGCCCCATGGGCATATCGTCAATATTGCTTCCACGGCAGCGCGCCGCGCCTGGCCCAACGCCAGCGCCTACCACGCGTCGAAATGGGGGCTGCTGGGCCTGTCCCATGCCTTGCACGCCGAGCTGCGCGCCATGGGCCTGAAGGTCAGCGCCGTGATCGCCGGCGGGATGCGCACGCCATTCCTGCTAGACCGCTTTCCCGATATTGATACCAGCTGCCTGCAGGATCCGCAGAATGTCGCGCGCGCGGTGCGTTTTGTCTTGACGCAGCCGGACGAAACGGTAGTGCCGGAGGTCATGGTCCTGCCCATGAAGGAAACCTCGTGGCCCTGACGCCCGCCATATTCCTCGATAAGGACGGCACGATCCTGGCCGACGTGCCTTACAACGTAGCCCCGGAGCGGATGCGCTTTGCCGATGGCGCGCTCGAGGGCCTGGGCCTGCTGGCGCCGCTGCAGATTCCGCTGATCGTGGTCAGCAACCAGCCCGGCGTGGCGCTGGGCCGCTTCGAGCCGCACGCGCTGGCGGCGGTGCGCATGCGGCTGCACGAGATGTTTGCCGCCGCCGGCGCATCGCTGGCGGGCTTTTACTGGTGCCCTCACCATCCCCGGGGCAGCGTGGCGCCGTATTCCGGCGTGTGCGCGTGCCGCAAGCCCCAGCCCGGGCTGCTGCTGCGGGCTGCCCGCGAGTATCGGATCGACCTGGCTCGTTCCTGGCTGATCGGCGACATTCTCGACGATGTCGAGGCAGGCAATCGCGCCGGCTGCCGGACGATACTGCTGGACGTGGGAAATGAAACCGAATGGGTGCGCGGCCCCTGGCGCACTCCGACGGCGCGCGTTCCCACTCTGGCGCATGCCGCACGCATGGTTGTGCAACGCCTGCAACGGCCGGCAGCGGAGGTGGCATGACGGCGACGAATCCCGCGTGGCGTGCCGCGCGCCGCATTCTTTGCGTACGGCTGGACAACCTTGGCGATGTGCTGATGACCACGCCGGCGATGCGCGCGCTGAAGAATCTGCCGGGACGTCCGCACCTGACGCTGCTGGCCAGCACGGCGGGCGCAGCGGCGGCGGATTTCCTGCCCGACGTGGACGATGTGCTGCGCTATGACGCCGCCTGGGTAAAGAACGACGCGCAGGGCAACGGTCAGGACGTGGACATGATCAGGCGGCTTGCCGCCGGACGCTATGACGCAGCCGTGATTTTTACGGTGTACAGCCAGAGTGCGCTGCCGGCCGCCTTGCTGTGCCATCTGGCGGGCATCCCGCGGGTATTGGCGCACAGCCGCGAGAATCCGTACCGACTGGTGACAGACTGGGCCCGGGAATGCGAGCCCGAAAGCGGCATCCGCCACGAAGTGCAGCGCCAGCTCGATCTGGTCGCGGCGGTGGGCGCGCGCAGCGCTACCACGACCATGGCCTGGCGGGTGCGGCCGGCTGACCGTGTCGGGCTGCGCGCGCGCCTGGATGCCGCGGGCGTGGCGGAGCAGGGCGGGTGGATTGCCGTGCATCCCGGCGCGAGCGCTTCGTCGCGCCGATATCCCCCCGCGCTGTTCGCGCAAGCCATCGCGGCCATGCGCAACGAGGGACGGCGCATTGTGCTGTTGGGCACGGCGGCAGACCGGGGCCTGCATGGCGCACTTGCCGGGCAGCGCCGCCTGGCTCCGGGGCTGGTGGACTTGAGCGGCGAACTGAACCTGGGGGAACTCGCAGCAGCCATCGAGGCCGCCGCCGTGCTGGTATGCAACAACAGCGGGCCTGCGCATATCGCCGCGGCGCTGGGCGTGCCGGTGGTCGATCTATACGCGTTGACCAATCCGCAGCATACGCCCTGGCAAGTGCCCCATCGGGTGTTGTTTCACGACGTGCCATGCAAGTACTGCTACCGCAGTGTCTGCCCGCAGGGGCACCACGCGTGCCTGGCAAAAGTGGCGCCGGCCAGCGTGGCGGCAGCGGCGCGGGAATTGCTTGCAGGAAGCGGCGCGCCGTCGGTAAGCATGGCGCCCTGATCTACGCCGACACCAGAAGGAACCGCGATGTACACACTCGGAATCAATGCTGCCTTTCATGATTGCTCTGCCACACTGGTGCGCGACGGGGTCGTGCTTGCCGCAGCCGAGGAAGAGCGCTTTACGCGCATCAAGCATGGCAAGCGTCCGGTTCCGTTTTCTACGTGGCAGCTGCCATACCACGCCATCGACTACTGCCTGGCCGAGGCGGGAATCGTGCTGCGCGATGTGGACCATATCGTGTATGCCTTCGACGCGGCGCTGCTGCCGCAGCCGCCGCAGGAAAACGGGCATATCCTGCTGCCGCTGGAGCCGTCGCGCTCGACCGCGCGCGCGCACGAAGGTTCGCCGTGGGATCCCCTGTTCACGTCGTATGTGCTGAATGCCCCCCGGCAATTGCTGGACGGCGCGCCGCACCACCTGAAGGCGCGCTTCGATGGCCTTACGCTCGATCATATCCAGTCGCGATGGATCTTCCTGGACCACCACCTGTCGCACGAAGCCAGTGCCTTTCTGGCCGCGCCATGCGAAGAAACTGCTGTGCTGACACTGGATGGCCGAGGGGAGCGCGCCAGCACCAGTTATGGGGTGTATCGAGATGGCCGCTATACCCGGTTGAAGCAGGTCGAGCTTCCGCACTCGCTGGGACTGCTGTACGAAGACGTCACCCGATATCTGGGCTTTCTGCATTCATCGGACGAATACAAGGTGATGGCCCTGGCTTCCTTCGGGCAGCCCGAATACCTGTCGCAGATGCGCGAAATCGTGCGCCTGGAAGACGAGGGCGGCTACCGGATAGAACCCGCGCGCCTGCACGAGCGCTTCGGCCCGCCCCGGCAGCGCGGCGCGCCCTTTGATACACACCACAAGAACCTCGCCAGTTCGCTGCAGTACGTACTGGAAGAAACCACTCTGCACATGGCCCGCTGGCTGCATGGCCAGACCGGCGCGCGGCACCTGGCGATGGCGGGCGGCGTGGCGCTCAATTGCGTAATGAACGCCCGGCTCAGCCGCGATGGCCCATTCGAGCGTGTATGGGTGCAGCCGGCGGCGGGTGACTCCGGCACGTCGCTGGGCGCCGCGCTCTATGTCGACCAGCAAAGGCGCGGCGGGCCGCGCCGCTGGGCCATGGAGCACGCCTATCTGGGCCCTGCGTACGACGACGATGAAATCGAACGTTTCCTGTACCGGTCGCGCCTGGCGTTCCGCAAGCTGGACAACGTAGCCGAAGAGGCTGCCGAGCTGCTGGCGCAGGAAAAGATCCTGGGGTGGTTCCAGGGACGCATGGAGTTCGGGCCGCGGGCGCTGGGCGCGCGTTCGATACTGGCCTCTCCGCTGGACAGCGGCATGCAGGCTCGCCTGAACGGCCTTAAAGACCGCGAGGATTTCCGGCCCGTGGCTCCGGTGGTTCTGCAGGAGCGGGCAGCGCAGTGGTTCGACGCGCGAGGCGAGAGCCCGTTATGCGCGCCCTTCATGCTGTTTGTCTACGACGTGCTGCCGCACCGCGCCGCCCGGATTCCGGCGGTGCGGCACATCGACGGCACGGCACGCGTTCAGACCATCCGGCGCGACCAGAACGAGCGCTACTACGACCTGCTCGCGGCCTTCGAAAAGCGTACAGGCGTGCCGGTGCTGGTGAACACTTCGTTCAACACACGCGGCGAGCCGGTGGTGTGCTCGCCGCGCGATGCCGTGGAGTGCTTCTGGACTTCGCCCCTGGATGCGCTGGTCATCGGCTCGTACCTGCTGGAGAAGCCGCGATGAGTCCCGGCGGGAAAAAGCTGCTCATGTCGGTTGTGGTACCCACCCGCGGGCGTCCCGAACTGTTGCGGCGCTGCCTGCGGGCGCTGGCGACCCAGGATTTTCCCGGACGCGCCTATGAGGTCATCGTCTGCGACGACGGCGCAGACCCCGGCACGCGCAGCCTGGTGCAGGGCTTTGACGCCGCCGACGGCGCCGCCCCGCGGGTCCGCTACCTGGCGGCCAGCGACACGCAGGGCCCTGCCGCTGCGCGCAACCTGGGCTGGCGTGGCGCCATGGCGGACATCATTGCCTTCACCGACGATGACACCATCCCCGCCGCAGACTGGCTATGGCAGGGGATGCTGGCAATGGAGCCGGGCGTGCATGCCGTCGCGGGCGCCATCGACATGCCGATTGCGCAGCCGCCCACCGATTATGAGCGCGATGCGGCCGGCCTGACGCGCGCGGAGTTTGTCACGGCAAACTGTTTCGTGCGGCGCGACGCGCTGCAGGCCGTGGGCGGCTTCGATACGCGCTACACCATGGCATGGCGCGAAGATTCGGACCTGTACTTCGCGTTGCTGGAGCACGGCATGACAGTGGTGCGCACGCCCCACGCGCGGGTGCTGCACCCCGTGCGCCCGGCTCCCTTCGCCGTGGGCTTGCGCATGCAGAAGAAAGTCATGTTCGACGTACTGCTGTATCGCAAATATCCGCGCCTGTACCGTGCCCGGGTGCGACGCGGCCCGCCCTGGTTCTACCTGGCGCACGCCCTGTCGCTGGCAGCCGCGATCGTGGCGATGCTGGCAGGCCATGCCGGGGCGGCGGCGATATTCGGCGCGCTCTGGCTGGCGCTGACGCTTGTATTTTTCGTGCGCCGTTTGCGTGGCGCGTCGCGCGCTCCGGCGCACGTGGCCGAGCTGGCCCTGACTTCCGCCTTTATCCCGCTGCTGTCCATCACCTGGCGGCTGATCGGGATAAGCCGTTACGGACTGCGCTTTCCATGAACATATCCTGCACTACTGGCGGCGCCACGCCGCGCATCGCGGTTTTCCGCGCGCTGCAATTGGGCGATATGCTGTGCGCCGTGCCCGCATTGCGCGCCCTGCGCCAGGCTTTTCCACAGGCGCATATCACCCTGGTGGGACTTCCCAACGCGCGCGACTTCGTCCAGCGTTTCGACCGGTACATCGATGACCTGCTGGAGTTTCCGGGAACGGCGAACTTTCCCGAACAGGCGGCCCGCGAACAGGCCTTGCCGCAGTTCTACCAGCGCGCGCATGCCATGCAATTTGACGTGGCGCTGCAGATGCATGGCAGCGGCAAACATTCCAATGACATCGTGCGCTGCCTGGGCGCGCGCCACTGGGCGGGGTTCGTGCCCACGCAGGCCGAGGCCGTTCCGGGATGCCGAATGCCATGGCCGGACCGCATGCCCGAGCCTTTGCGTTACCTGGCATTGCTGCGCTGGCTGGGCCTGGCCGCGTGGGATTCCACGCTGGAGCTGCCTGTCAGCGCCCGCGAGGCGTCGGCCGCCGCGGCGTTGTTGCGGCAGGAAGGCCTGGAGCCGCGTCGCACGGTCGTGATGCATGTGGGCGCGCGGCTGCCGTCGCGGCGCTGGCCGACCGCGCGGTTCGCGCAGGTGGCCGGCGCCATCGCGGCCCGAGGTTGGCAGATTGCCCTGACGGGCACGCCCGATGAAGCCGCGCTGGTGGGCGCCATGTGGCGCGAGTGCGGCACGCGGGCTGCGAACCTGTGCGGCCGCACCACGCTGGGCGAACTGGCCGCCCTGGTGGAACAGTGCCGTCTGGTTATCTGCAACGACACCGGCATGTCGCACGTGGCCGCGGCGATGCGCGTGCCCAGCGTCGTCGTTGCATCGGGCAGCGACGTGCGCCGCTGGGCGCCGTTGGACGGCCGGCGCCACAGCGTGCTGTCGGCCAACATGCCTTGCCGTCCGTGCAGCTACGACACCTGCCCGATAGGCCACCCTTGCGCGCTGGCCATATCGGCCGACGACGTGCTGGCGCGCGCGTGTCGACATCTTGAAGAGCCCCATCATGTCGCCTCTTGAATCGCCCCGCGGCCGGCGGCGGCTGCGCATCCTGGTCTGGCACGTACATGGCAATTATCTGTACGCGCTGGCGCAGGCGCCGCACGACTTCTACGTGCCGCAAACCGAAGACGATCGTCCCGGCTACGGGGCCCTGGGCCGCAAGATCCCCTGGGGTGAGAACGTGCATGGAGTGCCGGCCTGGCAGGTCAGGAACCTGGAGTTCGACCTGGTCATTTACCAGTCGGCCCAGAACCTGGCTGACGCGCCGCTATTGCTGACGGCCGCTCAACGGCGCCTGCCGTGCGCGTACATCGAACATAACCCGCCCGCGCCTCTGCCCGCGGAGTCGATGCATCCGTTCCGGCATGAGCGCGGCCTGCTGGTGCACGTAACGCCCCATAACGCCGTCATGTGGGACAACCACGGCATCGCCCAGCGCGTCGTGGAACATGGGCTGCCCGATCCCGGCTACCTGTACCGGGGCGATCTGCCCCGGGGCATCGTGGTGGTGAACCACTTGATGCGGCGCGGACGCCGGGTGGGCGCCGACCTCTATACGCAGGCGGCCGCCCGGGTCCCGCTGGACCTGATCGGCATGGACGCCGAAGCCGCGGGCGGCCTGGGCGAAGTGCCCAACATGGAAGTCGCGGCTTTCATGGCGCGGTACCGCTGCTTTTTCAGTCCGGTGCGCTATGCCAGCCTGGGCCTGTCACTGGTAGAAGCCATGCTTTGCGGGTTGCCGGTCGTGGGTTTTGCCGCCACCGAATTGCCATGCGTCATCACCAACGGCCAGGACGGTTACGTCGATAGCCGGCCCGAACGCCTGCTCGATGTGACCCGGCAATTGATCGACGACGCGGAGCTGGCGCGCGCCTGGGGCCAGGCAGCGCGAGCGACCGCCTTGCGGCGATTTTCCATCGAGCGGTTTGTCGAGGACTGGAACCAGGTCTTCGCCACGTTGACGGAGTCATCATGAAAGACAGCACGATAAGCGCTCCGCGGGCGCTGGTAGCCGGCGGCGCGGGTTTCCTGGGATCGCACTTGTGCCGCCGCCTGCTGTCCGATGGGTGGGACGTGGTCTGCGTGGACAACTTCCAGACCGGGCGGGCAGAGAACCTGGCCGGCCTGGCCGCGCATCCGGGGCTGACCGTGCTCAGGCACGATGTGGCCGTGCCGCTGCCCGCCGATATACGGGCAGACCGGATCTATAACCTGGCTTGCCCCGCCTCGCCGGTTCACTACCAGGCCGATCCGGTTGCAACCTTGCGCACCTGCGTGCAGGGCGCCACGCAGCTGCTCGAGATGGCGGCCCGCACCGGCGCGCGCATCCTGCAGGCGTCGACCAGCGAAGTCTACGGGGACCCGCTCGAGAGTCCGCAGCGCGAGGCGTACTGGGGCCACGTCAATCCGGTGGGCCCGCGCTCTTGCTATGACGAAGGCAAGCGATGCGCGGAAACCCTGTTCACCGAGTACGGCCGCCGTGGCGTCACCGTGAAGATCGCGCGCATCTTCAATACCTATGGGCCCGGCATGGCTGCCGACGACGGCCGCGTGGTATCGAATTTCATCGTGCAGGCGCTGGCGGGCCGGCCGCTCAGCATCTACGGCGATGGCGTCCAGACGCGCTCGTTCTGTTATGTAGACGATCTGGTCGAAGGCCTGGTGCGCCTGATGGAGAGCCCGCCTGAACTCTGCCAGCCTGTCAATCTGGGCAACCCGGCTGAAATCACTGTGCTGCACATGGCGCGGCTGGTGCTGGAGCTGACGAAAAGCAGTTCGCCCCTGCAGTTCCATGAACTGCCGCAAGACGACCCGATGCAGCGTTGCCCCGATATCACCCTGGCGCGCGAGCGGCTGGACTGGAACCCCACCACATCGCTGGCGACGGGGCTGGCGCGCACGATCGAATATTTTCGCCGGCGGACGGCAGATCGCCCCACGCGCGCCGCTGCCGCCGAGGCGCAGTAAGACGAGGTAGGCTATGGACATGTCGGGCAGCGTCGTCGTGATTTCCCCCCACTTCGACGACGCCGTACTGAGTTGCGGCAATTGGCTCGCGGCATGCCCGGGAAGCACAGTGCTGACGGTGTACTCGGGGGTGCCGCCGAGCTCCACGCCGCTGACCGACTGGGATCGGCGTTGCGGCTTCCAGAGCGCCGACCAGGCGATGCTGGCACGCCACGAAGAAAACCGCGCCGCCATGGCGGTGCTCGGCGCCCGCAATCTTGACCTGGGGCTGCTGGATGAGCAGTACACCCGCCAGCAGGCCGGGCCCGGGCGGCTGACCGGCATGCTGGCCACTGCGCTCACGACACTGCAGCCTGCCGTGTTGCTGTTGCCGCTGGGGCTGTTTCATCGCGATCATCTGCGGGTGTCGGAGGCGGCGCTGACCATATGGCGGCTGTTTGAACGGCCGCTGGGAGGACGCTGGCTTGCCTACGAGGAAGCCCTGTACCGCCGCAAGCCCGGGCTAGTGCAATCCAGGCTGGCGGCGCTGCGCGCACAGCACATCGTGGCCACACCCGTGCCGGGCCCCGCGTACCGCGGCGAGCGCAAGACCCGCGCCGTGGCCGCCTATGCAAGCCAACTGGAACCGTTGGGGCTGGTGCCGGGGCAGGGAGATGACGCGGCGCCGGAGCGCTATTGGGAACTGTCGGCGGAGCAAGCAGGGAAATGATGCAGCCGCGCCTGTCCATTGTGGTGCTGACGTATAACCGACGCAGCGAATTGTTGCGCACCCTGGACCGGCTCGGGAGCCTGCCCGCACAGTACCCGGTGGTGGTGGTGGACAATGCCAGCGCCGACGGCACGGCCGCCGCGGTGCGACGCCGCTTCCCCGACATCACGCTGGTGCAGGCCCCGGACAACCTGGGCGCCGCCGGTCGCAACCTGGGCGTTCGCCAAGTCCAGACTGACTACGTTGCGTTCTGCGACGACGACACCTGCTGGGAACCGGGCGCCCTGGAGGCCGCCATCCGCATACTCGATGCCACGCCCGAGATCGGCATACTGAATGCCCGCGTCCTGGTGGGCGACGCCGCCAAGCCCGACCCGGCCTGCAGCGCCATGCAGGAAAGCCCCTTGCCGGAACAGCCGGGCGTCGGTCCCTGCCTGATGGGCTTCATGGCCGGCGCCTGCGTCATGCGCACCGAGGTGTTCCGCGCTGTGGGGGGGTACTGGCCGCCACTGCTGATTGGCGGCGAGGAATCCCTGCTGGCGCTGGATGCGCTCGAGCGCGGCTGGCGCATTGTCTACGCCCCTGCAGTATGTACGCGGCATTGGCCATCGTCCGCGCGCGACGCGACGTTGCGCCGCCGGCTGCTGGCGCGCAACGCGATATGGACTGCCTGGCTGCGCCTGCCTGCGGCGATGGCCTGGCGCGCCACCTTGCGCGAGTTCCGCCTGCAACCGACCGCACGCCAGCGCTGGCGGCTCGCGCGGGATATAGGCAGGGGGCTGAGGTCTGTACTCGCGCGGCGGCGCGTGGTGTCGGGCCGGGTACAGGAATTGCTTGCCTGTACGCAGCGCCACAACCATTAGCAGGAGACCATGATGGCATTGATCGTTGCAGCGCGGTTCCAGACCTTTGACCAGGCCGAGGTGGCCGCGCAACGGCTGTTCGAGGCCGGCTATCGCGATGAGGACATGCACACGTTCTACGTAGGGATCGCGGGCGAGCACGGCATTTATCCCGTAGGTGGAGACCGTCGGGCGGACCCCGACGCCCGCGGTGCGTCCGTGGGCGCCATGCTGGGCGCGGCCGGGCTGGGCATTCTGTTTGCGTTGGTATGCGCGGCGGTGGCGTGGCAGTTCCAGCCGTCCGCCATCGCGGTGGCGGCGGCCGGCGGGGTGGGCGCCTATATCGGCGCGCTGGGTGGAGCCTTGTGGGTGTCCGGCCAAGGGCGACGCCGCCATCCGGCCGCCCCCAGGCAGCATCCCGAAGTGCGCCAGGCGGGTGTACTGCTGGCCCTTCACGTGCAGCCGGACCAGGAAGCCCGCGCGGCGGCGTTGCTGCGCGAAGCCGGAGGCGCCGACGTGGAGCGGGCCAACGGACGGTGGATGAACGGCAAATGGCAGGACTTCAACCCGCTGGAGCCGCCTCAACGCGAGCCTGTCAGTGTTGGACGGCCCCAGGCGCCCTCGGGCACGCCGCAGGTATAAACGGAGGCCCGACACCATGACCCATGCCAGTCGCAAGCGAGCAGGCAAGCGCGCACAGCCGGATACACCGGATACCCAAGCACAGCAGGGCAAAGGCGCCGATGCGGTGGCGGGCAAAGTCCTGCCCCCGAAGGGGCCGGTACAAGTGCCCACCCAGCCTTCCAAACCCGGCAAACACACGCCAGACGAGGCCGCGCAGGCCAGCGACCCTCCCCGCGACACCCGGGATGATTCGAGCTGGGCCGATGGCTCCAAGCCGAGGCCCAACGCCAAGCACGTGCGTACGCACTTGTTCTGACGGTTGCCCGGCGCTGCCGCCTCAGGCGGTCGCCGGGTACGAGTATGTCCGCAGGAAATGCCACAGGCGTCGCTCGTCGGCATTCAGGCCGCGCGGCGAGTCGGGGGCCGCGCCGCGTGGGGGCAATTCGCCGCGCACGTATGCTTGCAGAATCGCGGGATGTATATAACAACTGCGACATACCGCCGGGGTGTTGCTCAGGCGGCCGGCTACCTGCTTGACGACCTGGACGATGTTGCGCTTGGCCTCGCTTTCGCTGGCCGCCGGCAGGCGCTGCAGCAGGGCGAACGCCATCACCGAGCCTGCCCAAGTGCGGTAGTGTTTGGCCGTGAAACCGCCTCCGCCGGCCTCTTTCAAGTATGCATTGACCATTTCCGAGCTCACCGGCCGCGCCTGTCCGTCGGCGTCGCGGTAGTGAAACAGTTGCTGCCCCGGCAGATCCATGCAGCGCTTGACGGTGCGCGCCACCCGCGCGTCACTGACCGTCACATCGTGGGGCACGCCGCTCTTGCCGATGAACCGCAGGCGCAGGCGATCGCCCGCCACGGCAGTATGGCGACGCTTCAGCGTCGTCAGGCCATACGACTTGTTGGCGCGGGCATATTCGCGTGTGCCGATGCGGATAAGCGTGATTTCCAGCAAGCGCACCACGACGGCCAGCACCTTGTCCTGCGACAGCGCCCGTAACCGCATGTCGCGCTCGACCCGGCGCCGTATGCGCGGCAGCCCCGCGGCGAATTCCAGCAGCTGCCCATACTTGCTGGCATCGCGCACGGCCGTCCAGTCGGGATGATAGCGATACTGCTTGCGCCCGCGTGCATCGCGACCGGTAGCCTGCAGATGGCCATTGGCCTGGGGGCAGATCCAGACCTCGGTATATGCGGGCGGGATGGCCAACGCATCGATGCGCCTCACCACGGCCGGGTCCCTGATGACCTTGCCCTGCGTGTCCAGGTAGCGGAACTTGCCTGCGCGGGTGCGCGCGCGGGTAAAACCGGGCCGCCGGTCGTCCACATACACCAGGCCGCTTTCGGCGGGCAGCGGGAACACGGGTTGCTGCCCCCCGTTGCGGACTTCATGTACAACGGAGGTATCTATGGAAGGTTCCTTGAAAGATGTCAACGTTGCTATCCTCGCGGTGGATGGCTTTGAGCAAGTGGAACTGACGCGGCCTCGCGAGGCGCTGGCGCAGCAGGGCGCGCGCACCGCGCTCGTATCGGCCGCGCGCGAGCCCATCCTGGGCATGCATCACATCGACAAAGGAGACCGGTTCGACGTGGACCTGATCTTCAGCGAGGCCCGCGCTGCGGATTTCGATGCCGTGCTGTTGCCGGGCGGGGTCGTCAATGCCGACGAGATCCGCATGCACCCCGCCGCCCGCGATTTCGTGCGGGCCATGCAGGAGCAGGGCAAGGTCATCGCCGTCATATGCCACGGGCCGTGGCTGCTGGCGTCTGCCGATCTGCTGCGCGGCCGGACGCTGACAAGCTGGCCCTCGGTACAGGACGACCTGCGCAACGCCGGCGCGCACTGGGTTGACCAGGAGGTGGTGGTAGACGGCAATCTCGTCAGCAGTCGCAAGCCCGACGATATTCCGGCCTTCAACCGCGAAATGCTGCGGGTGAT
Source organism: Bordetella genomosp. 7 (assembly GCF_002261415.1). Taxonomy (NCBI): domain Bacteria; kingdom Pseudomonadati; phylum Pseudomonadota; class Betaproteobacteria; order Burkholderiales; family Alcaligenaceae; genus Bordetella; species Bordetella genomosp. 7. The sequence continues at coordinate 111,760 of NZ_NEVI01000013.1, forward strand.
CGGGGCGCATCGTTAACTGCAGGTTCGCGGCCGAACCTATGAGCGGCGGGCTCCGCCGCCACGCTGCCGCCGGCTTTGCTGATCCTGGCCAGTACCGACCTGGGTCGCATGGCCATCCTTTTTGCTGCGGTTCTGATTGTCGCCGTGGCTTTGCTGCGATTCCCTTGGCGTATCGTCTTCGGTGGGATCCGGTTTCGAATCGGGTCGATCAGTGGGTTTCATGTTGGCTCCTTTGCCGATATGGCAGGGGTAGGGGATTCGCCGGCCTGCCATGCCCGGTGGTAATGAGGCAGGCGCGACAGCGCATAACGGGCGCTGGCCTGGCGGATCGCATTGCGCCCGCCGGAGAACACGCGGGTTTCGGTGTAGATCACCGGCCGCCCATCGGCCGCGCCGCTTCTGAACAGCCACGCATAACACTGGGTGCCTGGCTCGATGTCGTCGTCCGTAGCGTCCGACACGCCGGTGTTGGCGATTGCCACGGGCGCCGGGCTCAGCCGGCTGGCGCCCAGCGCCATGGCGCGGGCGACCGGTTCGCTGGTCAGGTTGCAGCGCTGCAGCAGCCCCTGATCCAGCCCGAGGCAGCGCATCTTGGCCTGCGGCGCATAAGTCACGAACGCACAATCGAGCAAACTGCCGGCGCCCGGCACATCCGCAAGCGTGGCGGCAATCAGGCCTGCGGTACAGGACTCTGCCGTCACCAGCGCCAGGGACTGCTCGCGCATGTAGCGGGCCACGCGTTCTATTTCATTCATGCCACACACTCCGTAGATCGACAGCGGCTTTGCAAGAGGCGTGCCCGGCCGGGCTAGCGCGGCGGCAGAGGCTCGCCGCCCACGCGGGCGCCGACAATCATTTCGGTCGCCCAGCCCAGCAATATGGTGGTGTACGCCCGTTGGGCGGCTTTATCGGTCAGCGCATGGTCGGCGCCGTCCACGATGCGATGCGTCATCGAGTGCGCGCGCACGAACGCCGACCGGTAGTTCATGATGGTCGAATGGGGAATAAACGCGTCGTGCTCGGCTTCCACAATGAGCACATCGCCGGTAAAAGCTTCACACGCGGCCAGGGCCCGGTTTTCCCCGGGGGCCACGCGGGCCCGGCGATAGGCAGCCAGGCTTTCACGCTCCAGGGCGCCCTTGGGGCGCTCCCATTCCTCGTCGCGATACAGAGCGGGCACGTGCAACGCCAGCCAGCGCACGGGCCGCAGCGCCGACAGCAGGGCGGCAAGATAGCCGCCGTAGCTGCTGCCTACCACGGCGATGGCCGTGCGGTCGATCCACGGGTGGCTGAGCAATCGGTCATAGGCGGCCAGCACGTCGCGCAGGCTGTCGGCGCGCGATACGCGCGCGCGCTGCGTCTCGGTGGCCGCATGGCCGCGCAAGTCGAAGGTCAGGCATACACATCCCAGGCCGGCAATGCTGCGGGCGCGCACCAGGTCGAACTGCTGGCTGCCGCCCCAGCCGTGGATGAACAGCACGCCCGGCATCCGCGTGGCAGGCGCCAGGAACGTGCCCGACAGATCCTGCCCATCGACGTTGATCGTCACGGAATGGTTACTCGTGGCCATGGCGCACCACTCCCGCGGACTTTCGGATACGGCCTACGAAGGGGTCATCGTCGTCGTAGATCAGCAGGGCGTCGGCGGGCTCGCCGTTGCCTTCCCCATAGCTTTCCGTGGTCCTGGCGCGCACCCGTGTCAGGCCGGCGTCGGCGGCGAAAGCCTCTAGCGCGCAGGCTTCGCCCATGCTGGCGCCGCCGGCCCGCCACGACTGTTCCAGCACGCCATAGCGATACTGGCCCTGCGCATTGCGGCCGCCGGCCACATCGTAGTTGCGGCGCGAAGCATAGAAGCCCGGGTAGCTCAGCTCGATGGCGCGGTCATACTGCATGGCCAGTCCGATAGCGTGCCGCAGGGCGGCCGGCCAATGGCGAGCCGCCAGCACGTCCAGGTCACCGCGCACGAATATCATGTCCGAGCCGCCATAAACCGCCGCGCCCTGGTTGTCGCGGGTGAGCCGTTGCGTGCCGACATAGCTTGCGCACAGGCCGGGCAGTCTTGCCACGCCCACGCTATAAGTGTCCACGTCTTCCAGGTGTTCTTCCAGCACCAGCCCGCACTGCGCGAATTCGCTTTCGTCCAGGCTGCGTACCGCGGCGCGCAGGTCAGCCTCGTCGTGCGCGGTCAGTTGCCCGCGTCCCGCGGTGGCATGCACGGGCTTGATGCGCACCGGGCCGTCGCGCAGCAGCAGGGCGCCCGCACGCAATGCGTCCTGGCAAGAAAAAACGGTATAGCCCTGCAGCACACAGCCGCGCAGCCGCTCGCCGAGCCTGGCCTGCCACCCGGGCGGCGGCGCGGCATGAGCGCGCTCCAGCACAGGGTGCGAGATGGCCTTGGTGGCGACGAACTCATAAGGCACCACTCCGCCATACAGGTCGGCCTCGTTCCCGATGCCCAGCCGCTCGGCCGCCGGCGCGCCAAGCGTCATCGCGGGCACATAGTAGATTCGCTCGCGGCCGGGGCGCGCGTCGCCGCCGGGTTCGTAGTCCAGGACGCACGGGCATCCCAGCACGGTTGCCAGCTTGCCCGCCAGGGCGCGATGACTGGCGATGTCGTGGGCGCTCGCGCCCAGGCGGCGCGGATAGGGCACGACCAGCGCAGGGGGAGCCGCGGAACCGTTGGGTTTCAGCTTGGACATAGTAATGGCGCTGTAGGCGGGTGTCCGCCCTGTACGCATGCCGCGTGCCCAAGCTAGCGCAGATCCCGCAGAATCTTGGCTAATCCGTTGATTTTAAGGAATATTTCGGACGCTACCCCGTGGTTGGCCGGGTGCGGGGTCACTGGTAACAACACGTCAACGCCGTTCCGGCGGGGCCGCTGTAAGGTATTATTCAGCCTCTTTGAATTCAGCTAGTTGTAAGAATGGCTGAAACAGCGTCTTTACTACCTTATTTACCTCGGAGATTGCATGCTTGAGTTCCTGCAAACCCTCAGCTGGGCCGCCGTGTTCCAGATTATTCTTATCGACATCCTGCTGGGCGGCGACAACGCTGTAGTCATTGCACTGGCATGCCGCAATCTGCCGGCCAAGCAGCGCATGCAGGGCATTCTATGGGGCACCGCCGGCGCCATTGGCTTGCGCGTCGTACTGATTGCCTTCGCGCTCACCCTGTTGACGATTCCCTACCTGAAGATCGTAGGCGCCTTGCTGCTGCTGTGGGTCGGCGTCAAACTGCTGATCCCCGAAGAGGACGCGCACGGCAACATCCAGGGCGGCGCGTCGGTATGGGCAGCCGTCAAGACCATTATCGTAGCGGACTTCGTCATGAGCCTGGACAACGTGATCGCCATCGCGGGCGCGGCGCAGATGGCCGACCCCTCGCACCAGATCGGACTGGTGATCTTCGGCCTGGTGGTCAGCGTGCCCATCATCATCTGGGGCAGCACGCTGGTGCTCAAGCTCATCGACCGCTACCCGCTGGTCGTGACATTCGGCGCGGGCCTGCTGGGCTGGATTGCCGGCGGCATGCTGGTTACCGATGTGGTCGTGGTCGAGCAGTTTGGCGAGATCTCGGGCGCCACCAAGCTCGCCGCCGAGGTCGTGGGTGCGCTCTTTGTGGTGGGCCTGGGCCGCTGGATCGCGGCGCGCAAGCGGGCCGCCGCGCCCGCCGCCCAGGCGGCGCGCCAGGACGCCTGAGCCTGACACGTCGCGCCCGTGCGGGCGCGACGGCTCTCCGCCCGCACGGGCCGCGCAGCGCATAACGTGTTGCGCGGCCCGTTTCTTTTTCGCCAGAGCCTGCCAAACCCGCCACACCCCGCATCTGCCATGATGCGCGGGGCGGCAGTTTGTCCTGCCGCTGCAGCGGGCTTTATCATGGCAACGGCCTTCCCATTGCGGAAGGCCGCGTCGTCGCGGCCCGCGCTTGCAGTGCCGCTTGTTGTGGAGGTCCCCCATTTGACCCGGCCAGCACCCTATACCAGACCCTTGGGCATGTTCATCGAATCGGCGTTGCCACGCGCCTGGTCCGCCGTGCCCTGGGCAAGGAATGCGTGCTGCATCGTCATCCTGCTGCTGGCGATGTTGGTGGGCGGCGCCGCCCATGCCGCGCAGGCAGCCGACACGTCTTCCACGCAGGCGCCGACCGCCACCGACACATCCGAACTGACGCCCGCCCGCCTGGCGGATCTGCTGGAAGATCCCGCCGCGCGTCAACGGCTGGTTGAACAATTGCGCGATGCCGCGCCGGCGGCAGGGGACGAGGCGTCGCAGCAAACGGCGAGCGCGCCCTCATTGCCGGGCCGCCTGGCGCAAAGCGCCCAGGCCTTCCTGGCCGGCATGGCCACCCACGCGGGCCGCGCCGTAGACGAATTGACGTCGTTGAGCAGCGGCGGCATGACGCCCCAGCAACGTCAAGAGCTTTCGAGCGCGCTGCTGGGGGTCGCCCTGGTGGCTGCGGTAACCTTGGTGGCATTCTGGCTGCTGCGCGCCATCGCCGCGCATGCGTATGCGCGCATCGACCGCTGGCTCGCGCGCCAGCCTCATACAACGGCCGGCGCCCCACGAGGCGCGGTGCTGGCGGTGATGTTGCGCCGCGCCGGCGCAATGACCGGCGCCCTGGTCATAGACCTGGCCATCGTGCTGGCGGCCGGGCTCGCGGGCTACCTAGCGGGGCTTTACGGCACCTCGCCGCGGGGAGACATCAGCGCCGCGCAGGTGATGTTCGTGCGGGCATATATCGCCGTGGAATTCGCCAAGGCGCTGATCCGCGGTGTGTTCGCCACGCGGTACCCCATGTTGCGCCTGTTCACGATGGAAGACGATCTGGCGCGCTACTGGAACAGCCGGCTGGGCCGCATCGCCACGGCCATCGGCTACGGCCTGCTGCTCGCCGAACCGCTGGCCAAGGCGTTGCTGACTGAGTCTATCGGCGAACTGCTGGGCCTGATCATCATGCTCGCGGCGTACCTGTATGCGGTGCGCACAATATGGCGCAACCGCGTGGCATTGCGGCAACGCCTGGAAAGACGCGCCGCGCAGGCCACGGCGTCGTACTTCGGCACATGGTTCCGGCTGCTGGCGCGCACCTGGCACTGGCTGGCTGTCGGCTATTTCACCGTGCTGCTGGTCGTCAGCCAGGTCGATACCGAACACGCATTGCCGTTCATGGTGCAGGCCACCATACAGTCCCTGCTGTCGCTGGGAGTGGGCGCGTTGCTGCTCGTCGTGCTGCACGGCGCGCTGTCGCGCCGCATCGTCCTGCCGCAGGACGTGCGGACCAGGCTGCCCATGCTCGAGGCCCGGGTCAACGCCTACGTGCCCGCCGCGCTGAAAGGGCTGGGCGTACTTATCCGCATCGTTGTCGCGCTGTTCGTTCTGGACGCGTGGCGGGTGTTCGACCTGTCGAGCTGGCTGGTGTCGGATGCCGGCGCGACGGCTGTGCGCACCGTTGTCAATGTGGCCATCATCCTGCTGATCGCCGCCGTTGCCTGGACGCTGATCGCCAGCATCATCGAACACAGGCTCAGCCTCAGCGAGGGTTCGGGCACGCCCACCGCCCGCGAGCGCACGCTGCTGGCGCTGTTCCGCAATGCCGCCCTGATCGTCATCGTGACCCTGACAGTGCTGGTGGTGCTGTCGCAGATCGGCGTCGACATCGCGCCGCTGATCGCCGGGGCAGGGGTCGTGGGCCTGGCAATCGGCTTCGGTTCGCAGAAGCTGGTGCAAGACATCATCACAGGCGTGTTCATCCAGCTTGAAAACGGCATGAACCAGAACGACGTGGTGCAAGTGGCCGGCATCTTCGGCACGGTGGAAAAGATCACCATACGCTCGGTGGGCATACGCACGCTGGACGGCGGCTATCACCTGATTCCCTTCTCGTCTGTCGATGTCGTGTCCAACCACATGCGCGACTTCTCGTACCATCTGGGCGAGTACACCATCGCGCACCGCGAAAGCGTCGACGATGCCGTCCACCACCTGCGCCAGGCTTTCGAAGAGCTGATGCAGGACGAAGTGCTGGCGCCCGAGGTGCTTGAAGACATCAGCATTCCCGGCGTCACCGCGCTCAGCGAAAAAGGCGTGACGATACGCGTGCTGATCAAGACCACGCCCGGCATGCAATGGGCGGTGCAGCGCGGCTATAACCGGCTGGTCAAGAAACACTTCAACGCCGCGGGCATCGAACTGCCGTATCCGCACACTGTGGTTTACTTCGGCCAGGACAAGAACGGCTACGCCCCGCCGGCCAACCTGTTCCTGCAGACCGACCGCCCGGACGAACACGGCAACGCCCGGGCCGCCGGCCAGACGCGACGCCGGCTTTCAAGAGAAACCGGCGCCGGCGGCGAAGACGTCCTGGGTAATGAGCTGGACCGGGTCAGCGAAGACGAAGACGACGCACCCGCTGCGCCACGGCCAGTCGCCTGACCGCGGCTGGGGGCAGGGCGGCAACCCCGGCGCGGCGCGCCGGGGTTGCGCCAGATCGCAAGGGCCGGCCGCGCCTTTGCGCCACGACGCGGCCGGCCGGTGTACGCTGGCGGTTTATCGTCGGCCCTATGCCAGGTACTGCCATGTCATCTTCATCTTGCCCGTCTTTCCTGACGCGCCGCCGCCTGCTGGGCGGGCTGGCGCTGGCGCCTGCACTGGCGCCAGCGCTGGCGCGGTCGCAACCCGCGGCGGCGCGGGTCCAGGTCTGGAAGTCTCCCACCTGCGGCTGCTGCACCGACTGGATCGCCCATCTGCACGAGTATGGTTTCCAGGTCCAGGTCGAAGATGTCCCCGACACCGGGCCCATACGCCGGAAACTGGGCATGCCCGCCGAGTACGCGTCATGCCATAGCGCGCGAGTACAGGGCTATGCGCTGGAAGGGCATGTGCCGGCCAGCGACATCCAGCGGCTCTTGCGCGAGCAGCCCGCGGCGATCGGCCTGGCCGTGCCCGGCATGCCGCTGGGTTCGCCCGGGATGGACGGGCCCGAATACCAGGGGCGCAAGCATCCTTACGAGGTGCTGCTGGTGCGCCGCTGGGGCCTGACCCGGGTGTTCCAGGCCTACACCTGACCCTGGCCCCCGGCCGGCAATACGGCGCGTGCGCGCCGGGCGCATGGCAGCTCAGCGCTGCAGCGGCGGCGTGCCGCCCGCGCCCAGGTCCCAGTAAAGGCCGGTCATCAACCCCAGGGCCTCGCGCAGCAGCTCGGGCGGCAGGTGTTCGTTGGGCGCGTGCTGCGAGCATCCGGGGTACGAATGCGGCACCCAGATGGTGCGCAGGCCCAGAACGTCGGTGAAAATATCGTTGGGCAGCGACCCGCCCAGGTTGGGCAGTATGGCCACTTTCTTTCCGCTGGTGGCTTCCAGTGACGCGACCGCCCAGCGTACCCAGGGGTCGTCCGGGTCAATGCGCGTGGCATGGAACATGGTTTCGCGGGTGGTCTGAATCTTCACCATGGGAAAGCCCTGGCGGTCCAGGTGGCGGCGCAGCGCCGGCAGCAGCTGAGCCGGATCTACGCCCACCACGAAACGCAATTGGCAACGCGCCCAGGCCCGCGCCGGGATCGCATTCACGGGCGCGTCCGGATTGCCCGTCTTGTATGCCAGCACTTCGAACGAGCACCAGCCGAATACGCGTTCGGCCGGCGACAACCCGGGCTCGCCCCAGTCGGGCTCGATCTGCGGACCATCGGCGCCGCCGTCCACCTGGCAATCGGCCAGCGCGCGGCGCACGGCGTCGGGCAACCCGGCCGGCACCCATTCGGGCACGCGTATCTGCCCGCAGGGCGATACCAGCGTCGAGATCGCGTGCGCAAGCTGGATACCGGGGTTGGAGATCAGCCCGCCCCAGTTGCCGGAATGATGGGCGCCCTGGCGCGCCTCGATGCTCAGGTCAAAATTCAGGCTGCCGCGCGCGCCCAGAAACACCGTAGGGCGCGCGGCGCTCAGGCGCGGCCCGTCCGAGGCGATCAGCAAGTCGGCGGCAAAGCGTTCTTTATGTTGCGCGCACAGCTCGCGCAGGCCCATCGAACCGGTTTCCTCGCCCATTTCTATCAGGTACTTGACGTTGAAACCCAGCTTGCCGCGCGCCTGCAGCACCAGGCGCAAGGCTTCCATGTTGATGCTGTGCTGCCCCTTGTTGTCGGCGATTCCGCGGCCGTACCAGCGCCCGTCGCGTTCGGCCAGTTCCCAGGGCGACAGACCATCATGCCATTCGCGGTCCAGGCCGCGGATCACATCGCCATGGCCGTAGCCGAACACGGTGGGCAGCGCCGGGTCTTCAATGCGTTCGGCATACAGGAACGGTGCACGGGCCTGTGGATGCGTCAGGGTGGCGCACGCAAAACCCATGGCCTCGAAGGCCGGCCGCATTTCTGCTTCCAGGTACGACGCGAGCACGTCGGCGCGCTCCGGGTTCTGGCTCTCGGTCGGGATCGCCAGGCGGCGCGCGAGCAGGGCCCGGAAAGCGCCTGAATCGAAACACTGTTCGGCATTGGCGAGAGCTTGGGCACGACTCATGGCTGGGCGCTTCCTTGGATAGGCGGTGAATAGAGATGGCATGCCACCAGCGAGCGGTCCTGGGGCGCCAGGTTGGGGCGCTGCTGCCGGCACTGGAGCATGGCATGCTTGCAGCGTGGATGGAAAGGGCAGCCGGGCGGCGGATTGATGGGGTCGGGAAAGGCCAGCCCCAGTCCGGTGTCCGGAATGCCCAGCCCGGGCTCGGGTGTCAGCACCGAAGCCAGCAACGCTTGCGTGTAGGGGTGGCGCGGCTGGCGGAACAGCTCGGCGGCCGGCGCCGATTCGACCACGCGGCCCAGGTACATTACCGACACGTGCGTGGCGATATGCTCGACCACCGCAAGGTTATGGCTGATGAAGACATAGGTCAGGTTGAACTCTTCGCGCAATGCCATCAGCAGGTTCATGATCTGCGCCTGCACCGACACGTCAAGCGCCGACGTGGGTTCGTCGCAGATGACGATTTCGGGGTTCATTACCAGCGCGCGCGCAATCGCCACGCGTTGCCGCTGGCCGCCCGACAGCTGGCCCGGCGTATTGCCCGCCAGCCGCGCAGGCAAGCCCACGCGCTCCAGCATCTCGATGGCCTTGCGGCGGCGGGGATCGGGAATGCCGTGCACCTCGAGCGGCAGCGACACAATCGACGCGATATCGCGGCGGGGGTTCAATGACGAATACGGATCCTGGAAAACCGGTTGCACGCGTCGCGCCACGCCACGGCGCGACATGGCGCGTATGTCCCGCCCTTCGATACTGATCTCGCCGCTTGTCGGCGGAATCAGCCCCAGCAGCAGGCGCGCCAGGGTGGATTTCCCGCAACCCGATTCGCCCACGATGCCAAGCACGCCGCCGCGCGGCACGGCAAGGTCTACGTCGTTGACCGCGTGCAGCGTGCGGCGGGGCTGAAACATGCCGGTCTTGACTTCGAAGCTGCGGCTCACGCCCCGGGCCTGTAGCAGCGCGTCCATCAGGCGGCCTCCAGAATGCAGCGCCATTCGCGCCCGGTGGGCGCATGTTGCACAGGCACCTCGTGCCGGCATTGCTCCTGGGCATGCGGGCAACGCTCGCGGAAAGCGCAGCCACGCAGTTCGCCGGCAAGCGCCGGCACCACCCCGGGAATCGTGCCCAGCGGAGTGCCCGGCTGCGTGCGCCCCGGCACCGGAATACAGGCCAACAGGCCCTCGGTATAGGGGTGGCGGGGCGCTGCGAACAATTCGGCCACCGGCGCCTGTTCCACAATCTGCCCGGCGTACATCACCGCCACCTGGCGGGCAATCCGAGCCACCACGCCCAGGTCATGGGTGATCAACACCATGGCGATGCCCAGCTCGGCCTGCAGGTCGGCCAGCAGGCGCAGGATCTGCGCCTGGATGGTGACGTCCAGCGCCGTGCTGGGTTCGTCTGCGATCAGCAGTTCGGGACCGCACATCAACGCCATCGCGATCATCACGCGCTGCCGCAGGCCGCCGGACAATTGGTGAGGGTACTGCCCCAACCGTTGCCCTGCCGAGGCGATGCCGACTTTCTCCAGCAGCTCGACGGCGCGCTCGCGCGCCTGCGCGGCGCTGGCGCGCCGATGATGCCGGTAATGCTCGGATAACTGCTCCCCGATGGTGTAGGCGGGGTTCAGGGCAGTCATGGGTTCCTGGAAGATCATCGCCATCTTGTTGCCGCGCAGCGCATTGACGCGCCGCCGGCTGGCTTGCGCAAGGTCTTCGCCCAGCACCGCCAGCCTGGACGTGCTGCGGCGCGCGGCGCGCGGCAAAAGCCCCATGATGGCCAGCGAAGTCATGGATTTTCCGCAACCCGATTCGCCCACCAGGCACAGCGTCTCGCCGCGGCGCACCTGGAACGACACTCCCCGCACCGCATGCACCGCTGCGCGCGGGGTATCGATGTCGACCCGCAGGTCTTCCACATCCAGCACGATATCGTCAGCGCTCATGGGTCAGGCCCTGTCGTCCGGAGTCAGCCACTGGTGCAGGCCGTCGCCCGCCAGGTTGATGGCGAATATCAGCAGCGCCAGCGCGCTGCCGGGTATCGCAATAAGCCAGAACGAAAAGAACATATACGCCTTGGCCTCGGAAATCATCAGCCCCCACGAGGGCAGGGGAGGCTGCACGCCCAGCCCAAGGAAAGACAGCGCGGCCTCGAGCAGGATGGCGCTGGCCGCCTCCAGCGTGGCGATCACGATCAGATGGGGCACCACATTGGGCAGCACCTCGCCGCGCACGATGCGCCAGGTCGAGGCGCCGGCGGCCTGGGCGGCCGATACATATTCCAGCGACCGCACCTGCTGGGTGGCGCTGCGCATGACCACGGCATAGCGGTCCCATTTGAGCAGGCCCAGCACCAGAATGACCACCCACAGCGAGCCTCCCACAATGGCCACGGTGGCCAGCGCCACCAGGATCACCGGCATCGACAGCCGCGTGGTGATCAGGAACGACACCACCATGTCGATGCGCCCGCCGAAATAGCCGGCCGCCATGCCCAGCGCCGTGCCGATCAGGCCCGAGATCAGCGCCACGCTTGCGCCGATCAAGAGCGATATGCGCGCGCCGTACAACAGGCGTGACAGATAATCGCGGCCCAGCTGGTCGGTGCCCAGCGGGTGCAGCCAGCTGCCTTTGTCGTACCAGACGGGGGGCACGGTGCGGTGGGCCAGGTCCTGGTAGTAGGGGTCATGAGGGGCCAGCCAGGGGGCGAAAAGCGCGCCCAGCACGATCAGCGCCAGAATCAGTCCGCCGGTGAGCAATGCCTGGTTGTGCCATAGCCGCCGCCACGTCAGGCGTGCCGGGGCGGCCGCGGGCGCATCCGGCGCGGGTGCGCCGGCAAGCACGGGGGGTAACGGCGTGGCCATGGTCACGCCACCCTGATCCGCGGGTCCAGCCAGGCATTGGCGACGTCGGCCGCCAGGGTCAGCAGCACATACAGCACCGACAGCAACAACACGATCAACTGCATGACGGGATAGTCTTTATAAGTAATGCTCTGGTAGGCCAGGTAGCCCAGGCCATCCAGCGCGAAGATGGTCTCGATGACGACCGACCCGCCCAGCAGGTAGCCCAGCTGCACGGCCGCCAGCGCCACCACCGGCACGATGGCGTTGCGCAGGGCATGCTTGAAGATCACGGTGCCCGCCGGCAGCCCCTTGGCGCGGGCCGTGCGGATGTAGTCGGCGCCCAGCACCTCTATCATTCCGGCGCGGATCAGCCGCATGAAGGCCGGCGCCACGTAATAGCCCAGCGCAATGGCCGGCATCACGAAATGCTGCCAGGTGCCGCTGCCGGACACCGGCAGCACTCTCCAGGTGATTGAAAACAGCATGATCAGCAAGAGCGCGAAGAAAAAGTTGGGCAGGGCCTGGCCCAGCACTGCCACCGCCAGGCACAGGCGGTCGGCCAGGCTGCCCTTGTACAGAGCGGCCAGCACCCCCAGCGGAATCGAGATGGACAGGGCCACGCCCAATGCCGCCAGGCCCAGCCACAGCGTGGTCTTGAGCTTGGAAAAGATCAAGGGGCCCGCGTCGGTCTTGAAATACACCGAGGTGCCGAACCGGCCGTTCAGAATGTTCCACAGCCAGTCCGCATACTGCACGACAATGGGCCGGTCCAGCCCATATGTCTTGCGTATCATCTCGATGTCCGCTTCGCGGGCGCCTTCGCCGGCCAGCGCCATGGCCGGGTCGCCGGACAGATGCAACAGCAGAAAGGCCAGGATCGAGACGGTCAGCGCCACCAGTACAGCCAGGCCCAGGCGCCGGAGCACGAACGCAAGCATCACCTTCCTCCCGGCCGCGCGAGATCAGTTCCAGCCCATGTCCCAGAAGCGCACCAGTTCGTCCGGGTACGCCTTGAACTCCACGTCCTTGCTGGCCACGTAGTACACCGGCAGCGACCACAACGGGGCGGCGTACGCGCGCTCGGCAATCAGGGTCAGCGCCTTCTTGTAGGTGGCGTTGCGCTGCGCGCTGTCGATGGTGCGGTCGCCCTTGTCCAGCAGGTCGCGCACTTCGGCGTCGCGGGTGATGTCGTCGTTGCCGAACGCGAAGTACACCGGCGTCGAAGCCGATACGTCGTTCACCAGGTTCGAGCCCCAGGTCTGGTGGGTAAGCGACGCCTTGCCGGCGCGTATCATGTCGCGCATGGCCGCATACTGCAGGAAGTTGAGCTTGGCGCGTATGCCCACCGCCTGCAGATAGTTGATGATGGCCTCGGTCTGGTTGCGTTCGCGATAGGCCACGATGTCGATGTCAAAGCCATCGGGATGGCCCGCCTCGGCCAGCAGCTTCTTGGCAAGCGCCGGGTCGTACTTGTATACCGGCGCCCCGTCATCGGTGCACCCTTCCTGCGACGGCGTGCAGATGGTGTTCAGGATCTCGGATCCCTCACCCACAATATTCTTGACGATAGCTTCCCGGTCGATGGCATGCAGAATGGCCTTGCGCACGCGTTCGTCCTTGAGCTGGGGGGCCGGCGTATTGTCCAGGATGTTCATCTGCATGAACACGATGCGCATGGTGTTGCCGCTCTTGACCTGCAGGTGGGGCAGCGTCTTCAACTGCTCCGCCTGGTCCTTGGGCACGTGCATGATGAAGTCCTGGCCTCCCGATATCACCTCGGCCATCTGGGTCTGGCGGTCGGGAATGAAGCGGATCACCACCTTGCCGATCTTCGGCTGCGCCTTGGGCGAATCCTTGAAATAGTCTTTGTTGGCTTCCAGGGTGATCGACTTGCCGGGCACGTACTCGGTGACCTTGTATGGCCCGCTGCCCACCGGCTTGGCGTTCATGCCCTGCGGGCCGACCTCGGCGTAGTACTTGGCGGGATGGATGGCCACCGTCGTCGACAGGTATTCCTTGGCGGCCGGGAAGGGCTCTTTGGTGGTCAGGCGCACCTTGTACTTGTCCAGCTTCTCGACCTTGTCGATCCAGCGCACATTCTGCTGCGTGGTGGCCTTGTTCTTGGGATCGGCCACGAAATTCAGGGTGTAGACCACCGAATCCGCGTCGAACTCCTCGCCGTTGTGGAACTTGACGCCTTCGCGCAGTTCGAACTCCAGCGTCTTGTCGTCGACCTGCTTCCAGCTCTTGGCCAGCTGGCCCTTGTATTCGTTGGTCAGGGGGTCGCGATACAGCAGCGTGTCCCAGACATTGGCGGCGATGATCACCCCGATGCGCACATTATTGAAGTACGGGTCCACGCTTTCCGGCGCCTGGTCGTACGCCATGCGCAGCGTGTCATCCTGTTTGCCGGCCCAGGCGGGGTGGGCGGCCAAGGCGGCGCCGGCCAGCAGCAGGGCGGCGGCGGGCAAACGAAAAAAACGTGGTGCAACGAAACTGACGCGACGTTCAGCCATGGCAGGCTCCTGTAAACCGTATGGACGAATAAGCGGAATACTGCGTTGCTGCGTGAATCGTTCCCGGGCCCGTCGGTGCCGCTAGCCCGGGCGCGGGTCTGGCGCCTGCCATGGCGGATGCGCGCGGGGCGGCAACGGTGGCACGCGCGAATTTGCGCGCAAACCGGGTGCGCAGGCCACAGGCGTCATAACGTTGCGCCCAGGGTCCGACACAGAACGGGCGCCGGCCGCGAGCGCCGGGCATGGGCGGCGCCGGCCGGGCCGACCGCATGGCCTGCATCAGCGGATATCAGGGCGGAGTCGCTGCACATTTGTATACCAACGTATAGAGTGCTGCGGCAACTATAAAGCACCCGACATGCGGACATGCATGGGGAATACCCTGGATGCCGCCCAAAACCCGCCCCGCGCCTGCCGCGCCGCCTCGCCCGCGCACAAATGCGGATGGCAATTGCCGGTGCCTGGGCGCTTGCGTATCATGCGTGCTTGCCCTCCCATTGGTATACCAAAGGACCAACATGCAAGACGCTTTGATGCAGCAGGCGATCCGCTACGCGCAAGAACACGAAACCGGTTGGGACCGCGAGGTCGATGGCGTGTGGGGCGTGCACCAGCAAGACCCTCCGCCCTGGAACCGTTTGTTGGGGCCGGTGCACGGCCGCGGCCCGGTAACGGGCCTGGTAGTGGTGGACGGACACACCGTGGCGTCCTGGGGCGAGCCGCGCCGCGCCGACCTGACCTTCAGCGTGGCCAAGATGTATCTGGCCCTGGTTGCGGGCGTGGCGCACGATCGGGGCCTGCTGCCCGACGTGGACGAGCCGGTGCGCGCGCGCGTGCCCGGCATCGGTTTCGACAGCGGCCGCAATGCGCGCATCACGTGGCGGCACCTGCTGCAGCAGACCAGCGAATGGGAAGGCGAACGGTTTGGCGTGCCCGACCAGGTCGACCGCTATCGCGCAGTCACCTTCGGCGAACCGCCGCAAGGCAAGAAGGGCGACGCGCGCCCGCTGCAAGAACCGGGCAGCTACTGGGAATACAACGACGTACGCATCAACCAGCTGTCGTACGCGTTGCTGCACCTGTTTCGCAAGCCGCTGCCCGAAATTTTCCGCGAAGCCATCATGCAGCCCCTGGGCGCCAGCGACGACTGGCACTGGGCCTGCTACGACAATGCCTGGGTCGACATCGACGGCCAACTGATGCCATCCGTTCCGGGCGGATCGCATTGGGGCGGCGGCATGTCCATCAGTGCAGAAGACCAGGCGCTTATCGGGCGCATGCTGCTCGACGACGGGCGTGCCAACAACCGCCAGATCATCTCCGCGGATTGGCTGCGCGCCATGCGCACCCCCTGCAGCCTGGCGCCATACTACGGCTTTCTGATCTGGCTCAACCAGGACCGGCGCATCTTTCCCAGCGTCAGCGAATCCAGCTTCTTCGGCATCGGCGCCGGCAGCTCCTTCACCTGGGTCGAGCCCGAGCGGCGCATGGTGGTCATCGTGCGGTGGCTCGATTCCGCGTACGCCGACGCCTTGTTCGGCAAAATCCAGGCCGCCGTGGACGCTTGAACGGGCTGTGCGGCGGCGCTTGATCGCCATCAAGCGTCGCCGCAGCAGGGCGCACTACCCTGGGCCGCAGGCGGGGCTTCCGCCCGCCACTTTCCAAGAGCGTCCCTAATGTATCAACACATCCTGCTTCCCATCGACGGTTCCGAACTTTCCCAGATCGGCCTGGCGCGCGGCATAGAACTCGCCCAGGCGCTGCGCGCCAAGGTCACGATCATGACGGTCATCGAGCCGCTGCACCTGTCGGCTTCGGAAGGCGTACAGCTTCCCGGCGTGCACCAGCAACTGCGGCAGCAATCTCGCGCCCGCGCGCAGGCCTGGCTCGATGCCGCGGCAGAGCGGGCCCGGCAGGCGGGGGTCGACTGCGCCACGCACGTCCACGAAGAAAGCCAGCCCTATGTGGCCATCGTCGACTATGCCGCCAACGCGGGCTGCGACCTCATCGCAATGTGTTCGCACGGCCGCAGCGGCATGGCCGCCATGGTGCTGGGCAGCCAGACACAGAAGGTGCTGGCCAAGTCCAAGCTGCCCGTGCTGGTGTATCGCTAGCCCATCGGCGCAGCCGCCACGGCCCGGAGCGGTCCGCCCGCGCCGGGTCTGCGCCGCGATACGGGCAAACCCTAGTCCAGACTGGATATAATCAACAGTTCGGCCTTTTGCGGGCCATCTGTTGATTCTTCCTTCGCGCGCCTAGGCGTACTCCTCACATGAAAAAACTCACTGCTGTCTTCCTGGTTTGCGCCACGTCGCTGCTCGCGGCTTGCGGCCAGGGCGAAGATACGGCGCCGCAAGCCGGCGCGCCGGCCCCCGCCCAGAAAATCGTCGTGGGCCTGGATGACAACTTCCCGCCCATGGGATTTCGCGACGAAAACAACCAGATCGTCGGTTTCGATATCGACATGGCTCGCGAAGCCATGCGCCGCCTGGACATGGAAGTCGAATTCAAGCCCATCGACTGGAGCGCCAAAGAAGCCGAGCTCAACGGCAAACGTGTCGATGTGCTCTGGAACGGCCTGACCATCACCGAAGAACGCAAGAAAAACATCGCGTTCACGGCTCCGTACATGGCCAACCACCAGATCATCGTGGTGGCGGCCGACTCGCCGGTGCAGACCAAGGCCGACCTGGCCGGCCGCGTGGTGGGCGCACAAGACGGCAGCAGCGCCATTGACGCCATCAATAAAGACCAGGCCGTGGCCGCCAGCCTGAAAGAACTGAAAATGTTCGGCGACAACGTCACGGCCCTGATGGACCTGTCGGCCGGCCGGCTCGACGCGGTCGTGCTCGATGAGGTCGTGGGCCGTTATCTGGCCGGCAAGCGGGCAGGGCAGTACCGCGTGCTGGAAGAAAACTTCGGCACCGAAGACTACGGCGTGGGGCTGCGCAAAGAAGACACCGAGCTCCTGGCCAAGATCGACCAGACGCTCGACGCCATGAAGAAAGACGGCACCGCCGCCCGCATCGCCCAACAGTGGTTCGGCGCCAACATCATTAAATAAGCCCGTCCGGGGGCATGCGCCCCCCGGCCCGGCCGACCGGATCGCCGCATGGACTACGTCATCTCCCTGCTGGGGCCGATGGCACAGGGGGCCAAGACCACCCTGACGCTGTTTTTCGTGACACTGGCGCTGGCGCTGCCCCTGGGGCTGCTGCTGGCGCTGGCGCGCATTTCCCATTGGCGGCTGCTCAGCCAGCTCGTCAACGCATACATCTGGCTCATGCGCGGCACCCCGCTCATGCTGCAGATGCTGTTCATCTATTTTGCCTTGCCCTTCGTGCCGGTGGTCGGGGTGCGCCTGCCTGACTTCCCGGCGGCGGTGGTGGCCTTTGCCCTGAACTACGCTGCCTATTTCGCCGAGATCTTCCGCGCGGGCATCCAGTCCATCGACCGCGGCCAGTATGAAGGCAGCAAGGTGCTGGGCATGACCTATCTGCAGACGCTGCGGCGCGTGGTCCTGCCGCAGATGGTGCAGCGCGTGCTGCCGCCGCTCAGCAACGAAACCATCACCCTGGTCAAAGACACGTCGCTCATCTACGTGCTGGCGCTCAACGATATCCTGCGCACCGCGCGCGGCATTGTGCAGCGCGATTTCACGACGACGCCGTTCCTGGTGGCGGCGGCCTTCTATCTGATCATGACGCTGTTGCTGACCTGGCTGTTCCAGCACATGGAAAAACGCTATGCCAAGTACGACCAATAGCGCTGGGGCCGACGCGGCCGAGCGCGCCATCATGATTGAAGCGCGCGGCATCGGCAAGTCGTTCGGGCACGTCAAAGTGCTGGACGACGTGTCGCTGACGCTGCGCAAGGGCGAGGTGGTGGCGGTGATCGGGCCGTCGGGCTCGGGCAAGAGCACCTTCCTGCGCTGCCTGATCCACCTGGAAACCATCGACGAGGGCAGCATCCACGTCGAAGGCGAGCCGCTGGCCACTGCCGTATCAGGCGGGCCCAGCGTGTATGCGCGCGACGCCGACCTGCGGCGCATCTGCCGCAAGATGGGCATGGTGTTTCAGTCGTTCAACCTGTTTCCCCACATGACGGTGCTGCAGAACATCATCGAGGCGCCTGTCACGGTGCAGGGCGTGCCCCGAGATGTCGCCATACCCAAGGCCGAGGAGCTGTTGCGCAAGGTGGGGCTGTTGAACAAGCGCGACAACTATCCTTCGCGCCTGTCCGGCGGCCAGAAACAGCGAGTCGCCATCGCCCGGGCGCTGGCGCTCGAACCCCGGATCATGCTGTTTGACGAGCCCACCTCGGCGCTCGATCCCGAGCTCACCGGCGAAGTGCTGCGCACCATGCGGCAGCTTGCCGATGAACACATGACCATGCTGGTCGTCACCCACGAAATGGGGTTTGCACGCGAAGCGGCGCATCGCGTGGTGTTCATGGACGAAGGCCGCATACTCGAAGCTGCGCCCGCACGGGCCTTTTTCCAGGCTCCGCAACATCCCCGGGCGCGCCAGTTCCTGGGGCAGATGCTGTAGCCGCGTGGTTACACTCGAAGCAAGCACTCATAAAATAAAACAGTATTTCTTCGCCATCTGACTACCTTAACAATGTTGCGCCGGCTGAAATAATTCGCGCGCGTGTGTGGGGTACACAGAGGAGAAGAGCATGCGACCATACCATCGCAGGATAGGCGCTTGGCTGCTGTGCGGCGCCATGGCTTTGCTGGCTGGCTGCGCCGCGCCGGGAAGCAAGAAAGCCACTATTGACATGCCGGGGCTGACACAACCGGTTGAAATATTGCGCGACAAGTACGGCGTTTCGCACATCTATGCGCAGAACCAGCACGATCTGTTCTTTGCCCAGGGTTTCAGCGCCGCGCGCGACCGCATGTGGCAGCTGGACCTGTGGCGCCGGCAGGGCGAAGGCAAGATGGCCGAACAATTCGGGCCCCGGTTCATCGAACAAGACCGCGCAGCGCGGCTTTTCCTGTACCGTGGCGACCTGCAGGCCGAGTTCTCCAGCTACCACCCCGAAGGGCAGGCCATCCTGACGGCGTTCGCGCAAGGCATCAACGCCTACGTAGACTGGGTCAAGGCCAACCCCGAGCACATGCCGCCCGAGTTCACGCTAACCGGCACCGAGCCCGGCTACTGGAGCCCGCAGACCTCGTTGATCCGAATCTATGGCCTGACGCGCAACCTGGCCAGCGAGGTGAAGCTGGCGCGTCAGGTGGCAGCGCTGGGCCTGAACACCGTACAGGACCTGAACGTGTACGAGCCGCCCCTGGCGCTGCAGATGCCCGCGGGGCTGAATGTCAATGACATCACCGAGGCGGTGCTGGCCGATTACAACCTGGCGCGCAAGGGTCAGGCGTTCGTCGCGGCCGATTTTCCGCGCAGCCCGCTGGCCGAAGCAGAACGCGCCGAACTGGCGCGGCGCCTGTCGGCCGACAGGGTCGCCGTGCTGGACGCCGAACCGGACGCCATGGCGGCTCGCTACGAAAGCAATAACTGGGTGATCGCGGGGCAGCGCACCGCAACGGGCCGCCCCATCCTGGCCGGCGACCCGCACCGCAGCATCGCCATGCCGTCGCTGCGCTACATGGTGCACCTGAACGCACCGGGGTGGAATGTCATCGGGGCGGGCGAGCCGGCGCTGCCGGGCGTGTCCATGGGCCACAACGACCGCATCGCCTTCGGCCTGACGATTTTTTCGTTCGCCGACGAAGAAGACCTGTATGTCTACGACACCAACCCGGCCAACCCGGACCAGTATCGCTATCGCGGCGGATGGGAAACCATGCGCACCGTGGACGAGACCATTCCGGTACGCGGCCAGCCGGCGGCGGTGCGGCAGCTGAAGTTCACGCGGCACGGGCCTGTCATCCACACAGACCCGGCGCGCAACAAGGCCTACGCACTGCGCGCGGCATATCTGGAGTTTCCGGGCACGGCGGCCTACCTGGCCAGCCTGCGCCTGAACCAGGCGCAGAACTGGCAGGAGTTCGTGGCTGGCATGGAGAAGCACTACACGCCCAGCGAGAACATGGTGTACGCCGACGTAGACGGCAATATCGGCTGGTTCGGCGGCAGTATCGCGCCGTTGCGCAATCGGCCCGACTGGTCGGGGCTGCTGCCCGTGCCGGGGCATGGGGATTTCGAATGGAACGGCTTCTTGCCCACCAGCTCGCTGCCCAAGGCGTTCAACCCGCCCGAGGGCTATATCGCCACGGCCAATGAGTACAACCTGCCGTACGACTATCCGTATAAAGACATGGCGGCGCGCACGTGGTCAGAACCCTACCGCGCGCTGCGTATCCGTGAAGTGCTGGCCGACCGCAGCGGGCTGGACCTGGAAGCCTCGCAGCAGCTGCAGTACGACAACCTGTCTATTCCGGCGCGCACGCTGGCCGGGTATGCGAAGGGCCTGAACTCGACCGATCCGCTGGTGGGCGAGGCGCTGCGTCTGCTGAAAGACTGGGACTACCGCACCGAGATCGATTCCGAAGCGGCTACGGTGTATGAGTTCTGGCTGCCCGAGGTCATCAAGCGCGTATCCGACCTGTACGTTCCGCCGCAGGGGCGGGCGGTGTTCGGCGACCTGTCTACCCGCAAGGCGCTCGACAAACTGGCCACGCCCGATGCCGCCTTCGGCCCGCGACCCGACCAAGGAAGGGATGCGCTGCTGCTGGCCGCCCTGGCCGATGGCATGCGCAACCTGACGGCGACACTGGGCACCGATTCGAAACAATGGGAGTGGGGCCGTCTGCATCACATCCAGTTCGAACACAGCCTGGCGGGGCTGTTGCCCCCGGCAACGGCCAAGGCGTATGGCACGCCGCGCTATCCGGTCAGCGGCGACAACGACACGGTGCACCGCGCCACCTTCCGCAAGTCGGATTTCCGGCAGATCAGCGGCGCATCGTATCGGCAGGTTATCGACGTGGGGGCATGGGACAACTCGCGCATGCAGAACACCCCGGGCCAGTCGGCCGATCCGCGCAGCCCGCACTATCGCGACCTGCTCGAAGGCTGGGCCACCGGTAAATATATCCCCATGGCCTTCAGCCGCGAAAAAGTAGAAAGCGAACGCAGCGACACGCTGGTGCTGCAACCGCGGTAAGCCGCGGCAAGCTGCACGGTGCGCGGGAAGCAAGTTGCACGGTGTCTGACTCCGAAGGTGTCAGACACCCACACCCGTTCCACGACTCCCGCTGATCGGTGTCTGACTCCCGCAGGGTGTCAGACACCTCACGCCCAACCGCGGTAAGCCGCGGCAAGCTGCACGATGCGCGGTAAGCAAGTTGCACGGTGTCTGACACCTTCGGAGTCAGACACCCACACCCGTTCCACGCCCGCCGCTGATCGGTGTCTGACTCCCGCAGGGTGTCAGACACCCCACACCCAACCGCGGTAAGCCGCGGCAAGCTGCACGGTGCGCGGTAAGCAAGTTGCACGGTGTCTGACACCTTCGTGAAGTGACCCCCAAAAGTTGGATATCAACTTTGGGGTTATTTCATGGAGAAGTACAGTGAATCGGTCAAACTGGCGTCGGCTCAGGAGTATTGCGAGGGCAATGCCGGGATTGCGGCG
>NZ_NEVI01000012.1:0-123026 GCF_002261415.1 Bordetella genomosp. 7
CTGGTCGAGGAAGCGGCCGCGGCGGCGGGTTCGCTGCAGGAGCAGGCGCAGCGCCTGGCCGAAGCCGTGGCGGTGTTCAAGATCAATACCGGCGAAGTCATCGAAGTGCCCGCGCAGCAGTTGAGCGGCTACGCAGCGCCCATGGTGGCGCAGGGCTAAGCCGGGCGTGCCCCGCGCGATGCGGGTGCGCGCCACGGGTGCCTGGCTTCCGTGAAGTCAGGCACCGCCGGCACAATGCCCGTCATGGGCAGCGCCGGTCAGCCCAAACCGGCCAGCCTGGCCACCACTTCACCCATCGTATGCAGGCCGTCCCGTATCAGGCCTTCCAGGAATCCCGCAGACTGGGGCAGGACGGCGGTCAGCAGCAACAGGCCGGTGATGAGACTGACCGGGAACCCCACGGCAAAAACCGACAACTGGGGAGACGCGCGATTCAGTATGCCCATCGCCAGGTTGATGGTGAGCAGCGCGCATATCAGCGGCAGGGCCAGCAACAGTCCCGATACGAAGATGGTCTGGCCCCATTGCGCCACGACCGCCCAGCCTTCCCGGTGCAGCGACAGGTCGGCCAGGGGCAGGGTATCGAACGAATGAACCAGCCCCGCCAATACCAGCAGGTGTCCATCGAGCGCCAGGAACACCAGCATCGTCACGATATTGAACAGGCGCGACAGCACGGCAGTATTGGCGCCCGTGCCCGGATCGAAGAACGAGGCGAAGGACAGCCCCATCTGCAGCCCTACGAACTCGCCCGCGGTCTGCACCGCAGCGAACACCACGCGCATGGTAAAGCCCATGGCCAGCCCGATCAGCACCTGCTGCGCCAGCAGCCACAACCCGGCAAACGACCCCGGCGGAATGGGCGGCGGCGCGGGCAGGCCGGGCACGATGGCGACGGTCAGCACGAATGCCAGTCCCACCTTGACCCGCACGGGCACGCTGGATTCGGAAAAAAGGGGAGCCGTGCCCACCAATGCCAGGATGCGCACGAAAGGCCACAGGAATTGCAGCAGCCAGCCATCTAGCTGTTGCTGGGTGAAGGCAATCATCTCTACAGCGCGGACGGCGTGGCGGCGCTACGACACCAGCAACGGAATCTGGCCGATCAGCTGGCGGATGTAGTCCGTCATCAGGCCGAGCAGCCACGGGCCCAGCAGCACCAGTACGCCGCACATGGCCACCAGCTTGGGAATGAACGACAGTGTCATTTCGTTGATCTGCGTCGCGGCCTGGAATATGGCGATCACCAGGCCGACCACCATCGTCACGAGCAGCAGCGGGCCGGCCATGGCCAGCGCCACCTTGAGCGCCTGGTAGGTCATGGACATGACGGTTTCAGGAGTCACGGCTTGCTCCGGTCATTGATAGAAACTGCCGGCCAGCGATCCGAGCAGCAGGTTCCAGCCATCGGCCAGCACGAAGAGCATCAACTTGAAGGGCAGCGCGACCGTGACGGGCGGCACCATCATCATGCCCAACGCCATCAGCACGCTGGCCACCACCAGGTCGATGATCAGAAACGGAATGAAGATCGTAAAGCCGATCTGGAAAGCGGTCTTGAGCTCGCTGGTGATGAAGGCCGGCACCAGGATCTTCAGCGGCACCTGCGAGGGATCCTCCAGCGCGGGCAAGTTGGCCAGATTGGCGAACAGCGTCAGGTCATTCTCGCGGGTCTGGTGCAGCATGAAAGTATGCAGCGGCGCGGCGGCGCGATCGACGGCCGTCTCGAACGGGATCGTTCCCTCGGACAACGGCTGATAGGCCTCGGTATAGATGCGGTCGAACACCGGGGACATCGTGTAGAACGTCAGGAACAGGGCCAGGCCGATCAGCACGTGGTTCGGCGGCGACATGGCGGTGCCCATGGCGCTGCGCAGCAAGCCCAGCACGATGATGATGCGCGTGAAGCCCGTCATCATCAGCAAGGCCGCCGGCAGGAAAGACAGCGAGGTCATCAGCAGCAGCGTCTGCATGCTGAGTGAATACGTTTGCGCGCCCCCGGGGCCCGGCGTGGCGGTCAGGGCGGGCAGGGTGGCCTGCGCTAAACCGCTGGCCGGAAACAGCGCCAGGCCGGCCAGCGCCAGGGCTGCGAGTGCCGGCGGCAGGCCGCGGCGGCGGAGTGAGAATTGCTGCATCATGAGCGGGGGGCCGGCGTCATGCGCGGCGTTTCAATGCCTGGGCCAGTTTGCCGGCGAAAGCGCCGAGTTCGTTGGCCGCCGGCGGCAGTGCGCCGGCTGGCAAGGTGTGCAATGTGGAGATCTGGTTGGGGGTTACGCCCACTACCAGCCAGGTATCCTCGACCTGCAACAGCGCGACGCTCTGGCGCGGCCCGAGCGTCAGGCTGGCCACCTGGCGCAGCGGTCCGCCCTGGGTGCGGCCTGCAAGGCCAGCGCGGCGCGCCAGCCAGGCCGATAGCAGAATGGCGGCCAGGACCAGCAGCAATCCCAGCACCACGCGCAGCACGCCCGATTCGGTCATGGCGCTCAGCGGCGGTTGTTCAGGCGGTTGATGCGCTCGGACGGCGTGATGATGTCCGTCAGGCGTATGCCATATTTGTCTTCGACGACGACAACCTCGCCCTGTGCGATCAAGTAGCCGTTGACGAAGATGTCCATGGGTTCGCCGGCCAGCCCGTCGAGTTCGACGACCGAGCCCTGGCCCAGTTGCAGCAGGTTCTTGATTGTCAGGCGAGTGCGTCCCAGTTCCACAGTCAGTTGGACGGGCACGTCCATGATCAGGTCGATGTCGCTGCCCTTGCCGCCCATGTCGTTGGCCAACGGCTTGAACACCGACCCACCTGCGGGTAGTGCGGCGGGCGACCCCGCGGCCGGCGACCCCGCGGGCATCGTCGCCGGCGCGGCGGCCTGCTCTGCAAGGGCGCCGGCCCAGTCGTCCTGCGGTTTCAGGCCGTCGGCCTGGGTGGGAGGCTGCGCCGCCGCGGATTGCTCGGCGAGCGCATCGGCCCAGTCGTCGGCCGGGTTGGCGGACGAACCGGCGCCGGTCTGGCCGGGCGTGTTCGTGTCAGTCATGATCGGGAGCCTCGTTTGTATCGGTATCGTAGGAAAACAGGTTTTGCACGCGCAGCGCGTATTGCCCGTTGAAGACGCCGTAGGCGCATTCCATCAGCGGCACGCCGTCGACGCTGGCGATCACGGTCTCGGGCACTTCGATGGGCAGTATGTCGCCCACCTGCAGGCGCATCAGTTCGCCTATGGACGAAGGAATCGTCGCGAATTCGGCCGCAAGATCCACATCGGCGCTGCGCACCTGGCGCGACAGCTGCTGAGTCCAGCGCTGGTCGACTTCTTCCAGCGTGGTTTCCTGCAGCGGCCGCGTCAGCAGGTCGCGCACCGGCTCGATCATGGAATAGGGCAGGCAGATGTTCAGCTCGCCGCCCGTCGCGCCGAATTCTATGTGGAATGAAGACACCACCACGACTTCATTGTTGCCGGTGATGCTGGCGAACTTGGTATGCATCTCCGAGCGCACATACTCGAACTCGACGGGGTACACCGCTTCCCACGATTTGCCGTAGCTCTCGAGCGTGAGGTTGAGCAGCCTGCGGATGATGCGCTGTTCGGTCGTCGTGAAATCACGCCCTTCCACCCGCGTGTGATAGCGGCCGTCCCCGCCGAACAGACTGTCGATCACCAGGAAAACCAGCGTCGGGTCGTAGGTGAACAGGGCCGTGCCGCGCAGCGGCTTCATCTGCACCATGTTCAGGTTGCTGGGTACCGGCAGGTTGCGTTCGAAATCGGCGTACTTCAGTATCTTGATCGACCCGACCGTGATGTCGGCGTTGCGCCGCATGAAGTTCAGCAGCAGGCTGCGCAAGTGCCGCGCAAAGCGTTCGTTGATCAGCTCCAGCGTCTGCATCCGCCGGCGCACGACACGATCGGGCGAACTCAGGTCATAGGCGCGAGCGCCATGCGGGTCGGCGGCCTCGCGTTCTTTACTGTCTGCCTCGCCGGTTACGCCCGCCAGCAGGGCATCGACTTCGTCCTGCGAAAGAAACGCCTCGTAGGCCATGCTTACTGAACCACAAAAGCGGTGAACAGGGCGTCGCTGACGTGCTGGCCGTCGGGCAGGGGCAGGAACGGCTGGTTTACCGCGTTGACGATGGCGCGCGCCATATCGGCCTTGCCCTGCAGGGTCTGGACGGCGGCCGGTGACTGCGACGACAGCACCATCAGGATGCGGCTGCGCACTTCCGGCATGTACTTCTCGATGCGCATGCGCGTCTGCTCGTCATTGGCGCGCAGCGTGATGCCCACATGCAGCAGGCGTTCGGTGTCGCCATTGAGCAGCGTCACCGTAAACGCTTCCAGCGGGATGAAGATGGGCGCCGGCACCTGAGCGGGCTTGGCCGGCGGGGCGACGAACACGGTCGGCGTCGGCGCCGATCCGGCGTCGGGCTGGCCGACGCCAAGCCGTACCTGCGCCAGTGTGTCGGCATGCTGGCGCTGCATGATGAACCAGGTCACGGCAACGCTGGCCGAGGCCACGATGGCCAGCGCCAGCAGCCAGAACAGGCCTCGCATGATGGAGCTGCCGCCAGTGGTGCGCAGCGGCAGGCTGGAGCGCGCCGGCATGGAAGGATTCTTGGAAGTGGCCATCAGGGTATCGATGCTAGGAATTGAAGGGATTCTGCCGCAAAGTCCAACGGCGATTGCCCGGGAAAAACAGGATGAAACCCGCGTAACTCAGCCTATTGCGCGCCGGACTGTCATCGGGTCATGACGGGGCCGGCAGCGCCCGCGCCGTGCGCGCGGGCCCGCGCACACGCTAGGCGAAGGTGTCCACCAGTCCATCCGCGCGGTGAGAGGTGACGGGCGCCGTCTGCGTCGTTGCAGGGCCGTCGCCAGACGCAGCCATGGCGTCTCGGCCTTGTCCGCGCTGCTGCGACTGTTGCTGCATGTCGAAACCAGGCTGGCTGCCGTGTTCGCCCACACTGGCCTGGCCGAGCGACAGCCCGGCCTGGGCAAGCGCCTGCTGCAGCTGAGGCAGTGCAGATTCCACCGCGTGGCGCACGGCCGCGTGGGCGGAAACAAAGCTGGCGCTGGCTACGCCGTCGCTAACGCTGAGCGTGACGCGCAGCGGGCCCAGATCGGGCGGGTCCAGCCGAAGCTCGGCGGTGTGGCGGCCTTGCCCCGCGTCGTGACTCAAGGTCACGAGCTGACGCCCCAGGTCGGCTCCCCAGGCAGGCGTGGCCGCCACCGGCGTGAACACGCCCAGCGAGAGCGGCCCGGAGTGGGTCGCCTGGTTCCAGGCCTGGCCAGGATCCGGGCGGGCAGCGGCCTGGCCGGCGCCGACGTGGCTCGCCATTAATTGGTAAGCGTCGGTATTTGCCGGGCCGGTATCCTGCCAGGCGGGTTCCAGCACAGGCGCACGCGCTGCATGGGCCAATTCGGCATCGGCAGCGGCTTCGTCGGGGCCCGGCGGCAAAGGCGTGGGCACGAAGCCGTGCTGCGCATCGCGCGGGGCGGTGACGCTGCGGGCGTCGATAGCAGGCGGCGTCGCCGGCATCACGGGTGGGGCGCCGGCTGCATGCCCGGCCTTCGGTGCCGGGGCGGGTGATGCAGCCGCGGCCGCCAGTTGCTCGGGCCTGGTTGCGGCCGTCTCGGGCGCGGCGGTGTCTGGCAGCGCCATGACGGTTGCCAGGGCCGTATCGCCGCCTTGCGCGGCGGCTGGCAGCGGCGCCGCGGCCAGCTGCTGCAGTTGCGCGGCCTGCGCGGCGATGTCGAGCGCCTGGCCGGGCAACTGCACAGGCAAAGCAGCCGGGGCCGCCGCGGCGGCCAGAGCGCCAAGCTCGGCGGGCGGCGCGACAGCTGCGTCGACGATAGAGTCATGCGGCGAGGCGGCGGGCGCGGAGTCGGCCGCCGGCAGGCCGCTATCCGTCCTGGCAGGCGCGGAAGGCCCGGCCGATGCCGCGGCGCGAGCGTCTTCGTCGGCCGCATGGCGCCGCCGCGCCAGCTGCTGGGCGAAGCTCTCTGCAGTCTTCGCTGCGGCCGGCGTGCCGGGGCGCGATGGCGCGGCCGGGGCGGCGCCGGTAACGGGCAAAGGAGAGGGCGAGGTCGCGGTCATTGATGCATCCTGATCGACGTTCGGTTAAAGCGGAAAGTGGCGGTAGGCCCGGCGTGCGGCGAATTCGTCGCTGGCGCGCTGTTCGCGCCGCGTCTCGCGCAAAGCATGCGCGCGCCGCTCGCGCTGGGCTAGCGCGTCGAATGAGTTCAGTCTCCGCTGTTGCTGCTGCCAATGCAGCTTGCCCTGCGCCAATTGCGCGTCGGCCTGGCGCAGCACGGCCCCCTGCTGGCTGATGGCATCGTCCAGCGTGCCGATAAAGCGTTGATAGTTGTGGCAATCGGCTGCCGACATGCCCGACTGCATTGCGGCCTGCAGGCGTTGCAGGTAGTCCTGGCGGTAGTCCTGCAACATGGCCAGTTGCTGTTCGGCCCGATTGCGTTCGGTGCTGAGGCGGCCCAGCGCGCGGGCGGCATCGTCGGCGTTTTCCTTGGCCAGTTCGATCAACGTATCCAGCGGCAGTTGACTAGACATACACTTCCTTGGTCTCGAATGTGGCGCGCAACTGGTCGATGGCGTCTTCGTACGAGACGCTGTCGCCGATGTTCTGCTGCAGGAAGGCTTCCAGGCGCGGGTACCGTGCGATGGCGTCGTCGAGCTGCGGGTCATTGCCCGCGGTGTAGGCGCCCACCGCGATCAGGTCGCGATTGCGCTGGTAGCGCGACAGGGTCTGCTTGAAGCGCCGTACGGCGGCGTACTGTGCATCGGGAATCAGCGAGGTCATGGCGCGCGATATCGAGGCCTCGATATCGATGGCGGGGTAGTGGCCGGCTTCGGCCAGGTGACGCGACAGCACCACGTGCCCATCCAGGATCGCTCGCGCAGAATCCGCAATGGGGTCCTGCTGGTCGTCGCCCTCGGCCAGCACCGTATAGAAAGCGGTAATGGAGCCCGCCTTGCCCCCCGGGCCCGCCGCGCCCATGCCGGCGCGCTCTACCAGCGCGGGCAGCCGCGCGAACACCGACGGCGGGTATCCCTTGGTGGCCGGCGGTTCGCCAATGGCCAGCGCGATTTCCCGCTGTGCCATCGCATACCGGGTCAGCGAGTCCATGATCAACAGGACGTCCTGCCCCTGGTCGCGGAAGTGCTCCGCCAGGCGTGTGGCATAGGCCGCGCCCTGCAGGCGCAGCAAAGGCGATACGTCGGCGGGGGCAGCCACCACGACGGACCGCGCCAGCCCGTCGGCGCCGAGGTTATGTTCGATGAATTCCTTGACTTCGCGGCCGCGCTCGCCGATCAGGCCGACGACGATGACATCGGCTCGCGTATAGCGGGCCATCATGCCCAGCAGCACGCTCTTGCCCACCCCCGACCCGGCGAACAGGCCCATGCGCTGGCCTCGGCCCACCGTCAGCAGTCCGTTGATGGCGCGCACGCCTACGTCCAGCACCGTGTCGATAGGCGCGCGCGACAACGGGTTGATGGGCTGCGCGGAAAGAGGCGCCAGTTCCGCTCCCGCAAGCGGACCAAGCCCGTCCAGTGGCCGACCCGCCCCGTCCAGCACGCGCCCGAGCAGCGCGTTGCCCACCGGCAGGTGCCGCCCAACCTGCGGTTTGGCATTGCCATTGAGCTCGGCGGTGCGGGGCAGGGGGATGGCGCGCTGCACCGGCGGTTCGCCCGGCACCACCCGGGCCCCGGGCGGCAAGCCGGAAATGTCTGCCTGAGGCATCAGAAAAAGCGTGTGGCCGTCAAATCCGACCACCTCGGCGTCGGCCCACAGATCGTGGCCGCGCGCCAGTTCGATGCGGCACGCCGCGCCCACCGGCAGTCGCAGGCCCGTGGCATGCAGCACCAGGCCCGTGGCCCGGGTGATGCGGCCGCTGGCGAGCCAGGGTTCCGTCGCGGCGGCGCGTATCGACCCGATGCGCAGCTGGGCATCCCAGCGCTCGATCGCCGGCACGCTCGCGGCGACGGCGCTCATGGCGCCGCGTCCCATGTCACGCTGCGGCCAAGCGACGCAGCGATGCGGCGCCAGCGGGTCTGCAGGGTGGCGTCGATATCGCCATACGGCGTTTCGGCGCGGCACCCCCCGCGCGTAATGGACTCGTCGGCCACCACGCGCCAGCCACCCTCGCGCAGTTCGTCGGCCAGGTGCAGGCGCACCAGTTCCAGGTCGGCGGGATGCACCCACAGGCGCATGGCGCCCGTGGACGCCGGATTGATGTGCAGCACTTCGCGCACGCCCGCCAGCATGGCTTCGGGCTGCTCGGCCAGCGTGGTGCGCAGCACCTGGCCGGCAATATCCAGCGCCAGCGTCAGCAACGCCTGCCCCATTTGCGCTTCCAGCGCCGCCACAGACTTCGCGCAGGCATCGGCCAGGCTATGCAGCTGCAGCGCTTCCTGGCGGGCCTGCTCGCGTCCCTGGGCCAGGCCCTCGTCGTAGCCGGCCCGACGGCCGGCCTCCAGGCCTTCGGCGTGGCCCGTCTCGCGCCCTTCGCGCAAGCCCTGTTCCCGGCCTTGCGCCATGCCTGCGCTCAGGCCTTCTTCGCGGGCCTGCGCCAGCGCTTCACGCAGCATGGCTTCACGGTCGGGGCCGGGATCGGGCTCGGGTTCGCTGGTGGCGACCTCGACAATATCCTCGACCGGCAGGTCGAACGACGACATCTGCCACCGCCGCCAGGCAGCGCGCGGCAGCACGTCGTTTCCCGGCCGCCGGGCCTCAGACATACGCGTCGTCTCCCTGGCTGCCCAGCACGATCTGGCCGCTCTCGGCCAGGCGGCGGGCAATCTGCAGGATTTTCTTCTGCTCGCCCTCGACTTTCGACATGCGGATCGGACCTTGCGCCTCCAGGTCTTCGCGCAGGATGTCGGCGGCGCGGCTCGACATATTGCGCAGGAACTTGTTGCGCAGCTCTTCCGATGCGCCCTTGAGCGCCACCATCAGGCTGTCGTTGTCCACTTCCTTGAGGATGAGTTGCAGCGCACGGTCTTCGACATCGATCAGGTTGTCGAAAACAAACATTTCGTCGACGATCTTCTGCGCCAGGTCGCTGTCGCGCTCGCGCAGGCTTTCCACCACGGCTTCTTCATCGGCCGAATTCATCATGTTCAGGATCTCGGCCGCCGTGCGCACGCCGCCCATCTTGCTGCGCTTGGCGCCCTGGCCGGCCAGGACGGCGTTGAGCACATCGGTCAGCTCCGACAGGGCGGCAGGCTGCACGCCGCCGAACGTTGCGATGCGCAGCATGACGTCGTTGCGCAGGCGGTCGGTAAGCAGCGCCAGCACACCGGCGGCGCGGTCGCGTTCCAGGTGTACCAGGATGGTGGCGATGATCTGCGGATGTTCGTCGCCGATCAGCTCGGCCACCGTATGAGGATCCAGCCAGTTCAGTGCGTCGATGCCGCTGGCGCCTTCGCCGGCTTCCAGGATGTCTTCGATCAGCCCCGCCGCGCGATCGCTGCCCAGCGCCTTGGTCAGCACGGTCCGGATGTATTCGTCCGAACCCAGTGTGACGGCCATGAACTGGTCGGCCTCCTGGCGGAACTCTTCGAGCACCACGGCCACGTCCCCGCGGGTCACCTGCTTCAGGTTGGCCATTGACGCGCCGACCTGCTGGACTTCGCGTGCCGTCAGGTACTTGAAGACTTCCGCAGCGGCGTCTTCGCCCAGCGACATCATCAGCACTGCGCTGCGCGTGATGCCGTCCAGCGGTTTTCCATCATTTCTCATCTTTGGTCATCCATGCACGCATCACCATGGCAACCGCGCGCGGGTCCTTGGTGGCCATATCGCGGGCGCGCTGCAGGTTGTCTTCGTAGCGATCCACTTCCTTGGCGCGGGCGGCCGCCTGGGCTTCGCGCTGGGCCTCCAGGCGCCGGGCTTCTGCTTCCTCGGGGTCAACCGGGGGGTTCAGATAGTTGCTGACCATCGGCGCAAACCTGCGGTACAGCCAGATAGCCAGTGCCAGGCCCAGCACCCATGCCAGTACCGTCTTGACCAGATCGATCAGTTCGGCGTCGCGGTAGAAGGGCGGCTGGACAGGCTGGTCGTTGAACTGGCTGTTGACCAGATTCAGGGAATCGCCGCGGGCCTCGGAATAGCCCATGGCCTCGCGTACCAGGTTGGTAAGCTTGCTGAGCTCTTCGGGCGGCAACGGCTTCGGTTCGCCCTGGTCATCGGGCAGGTAGTTCACCACGACGGCGACCGACAGCCGCTTGAGCTGCCCGACGGGCTGCTTCACATGGCTGATGGTGCGGTCGACTTCATAGTTGATGGTGGCGTCGCTGCGGTTGCTGGTGGGCAGCGCCGTGGCCGCCGGCGTGGCGACGGCCTGAGCGGCATTGGGTGCGGCCTGGCCGGGCTGTGCCGGCGGCGGTGGCGGGTTGACGATGGGAGCCTGGGCAGCGGCCGGCGGCTGGTTGCTCAAGGCGCCCGGCACACCGCGCGCCACGTCGTCGCCGGTTTGCAGCGAATCGCTGGTCTGCTTGCTGCGCACCGCAGCCTGCCCGGGTTCCTGATTGGGCCGATAGACTTCGGACGTCTGTTCGCGCCGTGCGAAATCCATTTCGGCGCTGGCCTGGGCCTGCACGTTGCCCGGACCGACCAGCGGATTCAGGATGGTGAGAATGCGCTCGACGGTGCGCTGCTCGATGTCGCGCCGCAGCCGCGACTGGTCGGCGTCCATGCCGCGGCCTTCACCCAGCGGAGCGGACAGCAGGCGGCCATTCTGGTCGACGATGGAAATGTTCTCGGCGGTCAGGTCGGGCACGCTGGAAGCCACCAGCCATGCCACCGCGGCGACTTGCGCGTCGCTCAGGCTGCGGCCCGGATGCAGGTGCAGCAGCACCGAAGCGGTGGGGGCCTGCCGGTCGCGCACAAACAGCGACTGCCGGGGCAGGGCCAGATGCACCCGTGCATTCTGGACAGTATGCATGGCCTCGATGGAACGTGCCAGCTCGCCTTCCAGGCCCCGCTGGTAATTCACTTGTTCCGCAAACTGGCTCGCGCCGAAGCGCGTGTTGTCCAGCAGTTCGAAGCCCACGGAGCCGCCGCGCGGCAGGCCTTGGCCGGCCAGTTGCATGCGCGTGGCATATACGCGTTCGGCGGGCACCATCAACGCGCTGCCATCCGCGCTGAAGCGGTACGGGACGTTCATTTGCCCCAATGCGCTGACAATGGCGCCGCCGTCACGGTCGTCCAGGTTCGAGAACAGCACCTTGTAGTCCGGTTCCCGGCTCCATAGCGCAAGCACGGCAATAACGGCCACCAGCGCGGCCGCCGCGCCCAGCAGCAGGGGCTTGGGCAGGGCGCGCACTTTGTCCAGTGCGGGAAACTTGGTAAGCAGCGAGGCGCCTAGAGTAGCCTGCTGGTTCATCGGGGGCTCCGGCAGGCTTCGCAGAGCGTGAAGTCGGACAACATGGGCAGGTGTGGCAAGTTACGCATGCAACGTGCTTGGTATCGGGGGAGCGTGAATTATGGCGGCGAGCCATCCCCTTCCAATCGACGAAAACAAGCGTTTTTTGGCGTTACTTGTGCCGCTATGCCCTGCATATTTCCGGGGCGCGCCCACCCGGGCGCAACCCCTGCTGCATATGCTGAAGTGCCGGGTGTTTTGCCGGCTATTGCACGCTATGGCGCCAGCCGCGCAGGCGTACCCTTGCAATCTGTTTTGTTATTGACCAGCAAGGAAGCGAGAGGCCATGGCCGTATCGGGTTTGTCAGGTATCGAAAGCATGTTGCAGCAGATGCGCGCCGTAGTGCAGGCTGCCCAGAGCAACGGCGTCACCGCCGCAGACTTGTCGCCCCAGCCCGCCAGCTTCGCCGCCGAGCTGCAACGTTCGCTGCAGCGGATTTCGGCGACGCAGACCTCGGCCAGCAATCAGGCCAAGGCATACGAACTCGGGGCGCCCGACATATCGCTGAACGACGTGATGATCGACCTGCAAAAGAGCTCCATCGCGTTCCAGACGGCAGTGCAGGTGCGTAACCGCCTGGTTGCCGCCTATAAAGAAATATCGTCCATGGCGGTGTAGCGGGGGTTGGGTCGTCAGGCCTCGACCGGTCGTTCGGCGGGCAGATATTGCACGACGTCCGGAAAGCCGCTCAGCAGGGCGGCGCTGCTATCCGGAAAATGCACCGTCATAGAGCGGGCGACGCGGAAACGCACCTCGTCGCCCTGCGGCGTCACTGCCGAGAAGTCCAGCAATATTTCGCCCGCCGGCAGTAAGTCGCGCAGATGGGCCGGACAGTGCCGGATGTCCTCCGGGCGCCAGAAAAAGTGAGGCAGGCGCCAGTCGGGCCCCAGGATGCGCGACTCGCACGCGTCGCTGTCTGGCTCGGCCAGCGCGTTGCACACATATACACGGCTTTGCCGATGCGACAGCGTTCGCAATATCGAGCGTATCTCGTCGGTGCGGCGAAGCAGGGCGGGGGCTGCGGCCGGTGTCATGGATGGGCGGCGGAATCTGGGCCGGGAGGGGCAGGTGCAGCGGGGTCGTCGTCGGCGGCGGCCCCGGTCTCCAGACGATACAGCCAGGCGAGCAGTTCTGCCACTGCGGCGTATAGCTGCGGGGGGATGTGCGCATCCAGGTCCACCTGCATCAGCAAGCTGACCAACTCGCGCGATTCATGGACATACAGCCCATGGTCGCGTGCAGTGCGCACGATGGCGTCCGCGACCCGTCCGTACCCTTTTGCGACCACGCGCGGCGCGGCGTCTTGTTCGCCGTAGCTTAGCGCGACCGCCGAACTGCGCGCGGCGCCGGGATGGTCGTTCGTGCCTGCGCTCATGGCGTGGCCTGCGGCGTGTGCGCGGCCACCGCATCCACCGACAGGTGGGTCAGCGTCAGCCCGGCGCGCTGCAAGTTTGCACGCAGCGCCTGCGCGGCCGCGTTGATCTCGCGCGCACTGCGGGGCGCCAGCAATTGCAGGACCAGCTGGTCATTGGCCAGGGTCAGCCGGGCCTGCACTTGTCCGAGTCGGGGCAGGTCTAG
This sequence comes from Bordetella genomosp. 7, assembly GCF_002261415.1. NCBI lineage: Bacteria > Pseudomonadati > Pseudomonadota > Betaproteobacteria > Burkholderiales > Alcaligenaceae > Bordetella > Bordetella genomosp. 7. The sequence goes on from NZ_NEVI01000012.1 coordinate 13,015, forward strand.
GGTCAGACGGGTGGCCCAGTGCGTGCCGGCCTCGTCGGCCTCGCCATGGCGGTCGCGGCGGACCTCCCATTCCAGGGGCGTGCCCGGCCATGCCTGGCCCTGCCAGACCAACGTCTGATTGGCGAGGATATCGAGTTGCTGGCGCACCAGCGGCGCGGCTTCCGGATGAATACCCGTCGGCCCAGGGGAAGGCGCCTGCGTGCTTGCCGGCGCATCGCCCGGTGTGGCGCCTTGCGCAGGCAAGGGCGGCCGCCCGGCGGATTCATGGGGCGGCAGGGCCGCGCGGGGCAGCAATGCCTGCGGCTGCGCACGCAGCTGGTCGGCGGTGCGCTGGCCGTAGGCCAGATCGCTCAGGTGCGACTCATAGAACAGGCCGCTGTTCTGCAAGGCATGGCGCAGGGCGGCCGCCAGCGTTGCCGCGGCAGGCAGGCGCAGGCCGGTCATGGCCGGCGCCGCAACGCCCGCAACGGGATGGCCGGGCCGCGCGCCTGGCATGGGAGCATTGCCCGCAGCGTCCGGCCGGGCTGCCGCCAGTCCGGCGGCGCCACGAGCCGGTGCGTCGCCGGGCAGCGGAGCGTGGCCGTCGGCCAAACGTGGGGGGGCGGCGCCCTCCGCGGGCGACGTGGGTCCGGGCCATAGCGGGGCCTGGCCCCGCGCCGGCGGCGGCCGGTCGGGGTACTGGGCCAGCAGCGCCAGGATGGTGCGGGCCGTCTGGCCCAGCGTGGTGGGCGCGGAGGCAGTCGCATCGGTACGCGTGACCTGGCTGCGCGCCGGCTGCCCGGATGCTTCCGCGTCTTTCGAATTTGCGACGGTGGCATCCCGCTGTCCGCGCGCGGCGGGGTCCAGCGGCTGGCGGGGCGAGCGGCCGGCATGCTCTGCCTGCCCGGGCCGCACGGCCTCGCCGGGCTGGGCGACGGCATCGGGCCGCGCGCCGGAAACCAGGTTGGCATGCGCGGCCATGGTGGTGCCCAGCACGGCGTCCAGCCGTTGCACCAGCACTGTGCCCAATGCAGATGGGCCGATACTCATACAGGCCCCCGGTCATGCCGGTATGCGACCGCCAGCGCGCTCATGCGGCCGGGGCGCGCGTGCCGTAAGCCGACAGCAGCGATCGCTGGCGCTTCAGGCGACCCAGCAGATCGCTCAGGCGCGCCATCTGGGGAATCGCCAGGTCGCGTGTCGCCGCGTCGTTTTCCAGGATGCGCACCAGCAGTTCATATTTGGTCTCCCGGCCAGCGTCGTCCAGCGGGGGCTTGGGTTCGAGGCCGCGCAGTCGTTCGACACATTCGCAATAGCGTTGGCCCTGCGCCAGCACAGCGCTCCAGTCGCCCGACTGGGCCGACGAGAGCATTGCGTCTGTGAGATCGGCGATCTCCCGGTAAATGTCCAGGATCGATGGGTGCTGGGGGGACGTCATAGAGGTCTCGCGCAGGTGGCGATACGGCCGTGGGAAGCGGCCCTGCGGGTCAGGCCGGCACGGGGCCGGCAGAGGTGTCGGTGGCGGCTTGCCAGGCTTGCGCCAGGTCTGACAGCAGGCGGTCGGCTGTTTCCAGCTGAGCCGCGTCGCCCTTCAAGTTGGCCTGTAGCAGAGCGCGGACGATATAGTCGTACAGATCGGCCAGGTTGGCCGCCATGTCGCCGCCGGCCTCCATGTCCAGGCCCATCTTCAGGCCTTCGTCCACGATGCGGATGGCCTTGGAAATGGCCGCGCCGCGCTCGGCGATGCGGCCCGATTCCAGATGCAGGCGGGCCTGCGCGATGGCTGCCCGTGCGCCATTGAACAACAGGGTGATCAGACGTTCGGGGCTGGCGCTCATGACCTGGGTTTCCAGGCCGATATCGGTGTACGAGCGGGCCGAATATCCGGCAGGGCGGCGTGCGGCGTAGGTCATGGTTGCGGACCCGAAAGGTTACTTGTTGCTGTTGCCGCTGAGCGCGGCAAACTGTTGGGTCAGGTACGTGCTCATGCTGTTCATCTGGGTGACCAGGGCGTCCAGGCGCGTGAACTGGGCTCGATAGATGCTCATCGTCGCCTCGATCGATTCCTTGGTGCTGTCGTACTGGCTCTGCAGGGTGTCCACGGTTTTCTGCAGGCCTTCGCTGCGTGTCTTGATCGATCCGTTTGCGCCCAGGATGCCGTCCGTGGCGGCCTTGAATTTCTCAGCCAGGCCGCCCGTGCCGCTCAGCACGCGCGCCACATCCCCGGGGTTGGCCGCCAGGGCTTCGTCCAGCTTGGCCTGGTCCAGCTGCAGGTTGCCCGAGGTCGGATTGGTGGTCACGCCCAGCTGGGTCAACGTGCGCAGCGCGCCTTCGCTGGTCGCCACGCGCAGCGCCGCGGCCAGCGACGACTGAATCGCGCGCGTGGTGCTGTCGCCGGTGAGCGCGCTTTGCGTCTGTTCTTCGACATCAAATGCCGTCAGGCTGCCGATCGTGGCTTGCAGGCCGTTGTAGGCATCGACGAACCCCTTGACGGCCTTGGACAGGGCCGCAGGGTCGCTCGTGACCGACACGGTGACGAACTCGCCAGGCTCGGTGGTATCCGCGAGTTCCAGCGTGACGCCGTCGATGGCGTCGGCGATGGTGTTCGACTGGCTTTCGACCGCAATGCCATTGATCGTGATAAGCGCGTTTTTCGCTTCCTGCTGCTCGCTCATGGGCGAGGCCGCGCCAGCCTGATAACCCACCACCCCCTGTACGGCGGTGTTGTCCGAGGTGATGCTCTGCACGGCCGCCTTTTCGCCGGTGGCCTTGCTGGTAAGCATGAGGTAGCTTTCGCCGTTGCCGTCGGTAATGATGGTGGCGCGCACGCCCACGTCGTCGCTGCCGTTGATGGCTTTGGCAATCCCGTTCAGGGACGTGTCGGTGCCCAGCTCTACCTTGGCGCTTTCGCCATTCTGCAGAGCGATCTCGATGGCGCCTCCGGAACCCAGCTGCGTGGTGCGGCTTTCCACGGCGCCCGATTTCAACGTCTGGGCGACAGCCAGCTGGCTGATGGCGATCTTATAGTCGCCCGCTACGGCGCCGGCCGCCGTTTTCACGGTCAGGCCATCGCCGCTGACGGTATGCTTGACTGCGCCCAGCGTCGCCGGATCGGCCAATGCCGCAGCCGCCTTCTGTACGGCCTCGACGCCTCCCTGGATCTTGCTGAACGCCGAAATGCGCGATTTATAGCTGTTCTGTTGCGACGTGATGCGGTTCAGGCGCAGTTCTTCGGATGTGCGGAGATTTTTGAGCAGGTCTTCCAGGTTGGTCAGACCCGAACCGACGCCCAATGAGGTAATAGAGGCCATATCGTTCCTTGCGAGCTAGCTGATTGTTTCAAAGCGGCGCGTCATGCGATTGGCCGGGCAAAGGCCGAACGCCTGCCTAATTTGGCGTTTCACGCCGTGGTCTGCACGGCGTTGCCCTGCATCTGCACGATCATCCGGGCGACCCGCAGCAGCGTTTCCGAAGGGATGGTCCGGATGGCTTCGCCGGTTTCCGAATCGACGATGGTGACCACCACCTGGTGCACGTGGGGGTCGATCTCGAACTGCAGCTGGGTTTTCCAGGCGCGCAGCTGGTCATTCAGTTCGTCCAGCACACGCTCCAGGGGCAGTGCAGGCCGGCCAGGATGTGCCGCCGCATCCTGCGCGCCGCCGCTGTCGGCGGACGCGGCTGCCGGCGTGACAGCAATGGCCGGCTCTGCCGGAGCCGGCGGGACAGTCACGGTGGGCAGCGCAACAAGCGCGGGGGCGAGCGGGCTGACAGCCATGTTCACTCCATTGGACCGGCGCGTATGCGCCGCGCGGGGTTATATGGGAAATTCTCAGCTACCATTACGGCACCCCCACGGGGAACTTTAGGCCGCGGCCCCTTTTTTCGGTTTGATTCACCCATGAGCGTCAAGACGGCCCTGCGCGTCATCGAAATCATCGAGACCTACGCCCGCGAACGGCGGCCCCTGCCGCTGTCCGAGCTGGCGCGGTTGCTGGGCGTGCCGGTATCCAGTTGCCTGGCGCTGATCCGCACCCTGTCCCAGCTGGGCTACCTTTACGAAACCGGCCGGCGCCAGGGCTATTACCCCACCGGCCGCCTGCTGGCCATGGCGCAGCGCATCGCGCGCGCCGATCCGGTGCTCGACCGCGTTTATCCCAGCCTGTTGGAACTGCGCGACGCCACCCAGGAAACCATTGTGTTCGGCAAGCTGAGCGAAGCCAGGGTCGTATACCTGGATGTGCTCGATTCCCCGCACACCATCCGTTATGCGCCCGTGGCGGGCGAGTTCCGGGAATTGCACGCCAATTCCCTCGGCAAGGCGCTGATGTCCATGCTGGAGCCGGATGCGCGTCATGCCCTGCTGGGGCGCAGCCCCCTGACGCGCCACAACGAACGCACGCTGACGACCGTACAGGCCCTGGAGGCCGATCTCGAGTTGTCGCGCCAGCGCGGCTGGTTCATGAACCTGGGCGAGTCCATCCCCGACGTATGCGCCATTTCATGGCCCGTGACGCTGTCCGGCGAAATCTACGCCATATCGGTGGGCGGCCCCATCTATCGCATCGAGCCGCAACAGCAAGAGTATGCGCGCATTCTGCGCGCGGCATGCACCGCGCTGGAGCAACGCGGTTGACCCGCGTGCGATACCCGCTGCCGGTCAATACGACTTGGGCAGGCCCAGCACCTTTTCCGCAATGAAGCACATGATCAGTTGCGGACTCACGGGCGCGATGCGCGCAATGTAACTTTCGCGCAGCAGGCGCTCCACGTGATATTCCTTGGCATAGCCCATGCCACCCAGGGTGAGTACGGCGGTCTGGCAGGCGTTGTGGCCGGCTTCTGCGCCCAGGTATTTGGCGCTGTTGGCGTAAGGGCCGCAGGGCAGGCCGGCGTCGTACAGGCTCGCCGCCCGGTACACCATCAGATTTGCGGCTTCCAGCTGCATCCACGCCTGGGCCAGCGGATGCTGCACCCCCTGGTTCTGCCCGATGGGCCGGCCGAATACGGTGCGCTCGCCGGCGTACTGCACCGCGCGGGCCAGCGCCGCCTGCCCGATTCCTACCGCTTCCGCGGCAATCAGGATGCGTTCGGGGTTCAGGCCGTGCAGGATATATTCGAAGCCCCGGCCTTCCTCGCCGATGCGGTCGGCAACCGGAATACGCAGCCCGTCGATGAACAGCATGTTCGAATCGACGGCCTTGCGGCCCATCTTGTCGATTTCGCGGACCTCAACCTTGTTCCGGTCCAGGTCGGTATAGAACAGCGACAGCCCCTCGGTGGGTCTGGATACCTGGGCCAGCGGCGTGGTGCGCGCGAGCAGCAGCATCTTGTGGGCGACCTGCGCGGTCGATATCCATATCTTGCGGCCATGCACCACGTATTGGTCACCCTCGCGGCGAGCCAGCGTCGACAGCCTGGTGGTGTCCAGCCCGGCATCGGGCTCGGTGACGGCGAAACAGGCCTTTTCGCGTCCGGCGATCAGGGGCTCCAGCCAGCGGCGGCGCTGCGCATCGGTGCCGAACACGACAACGGGGTTAAGCCCGAAGATGTTCATGTGCACGGCTGAGGCACCCGCGAACCCTGCGCCCGAGGCCGCAATGGTCTGCATCATGAGCGCGGCTTCGGTCATGCCCAGGCCGGCGCCGCCATACTCCTGCGGCATGGCGATGCCCAGCCAGCCGTCGCTGGCCAGCGCCGCATGGAATTCGTGCGGGAAACCGCCTTCGCGGTCGCGCGTGAGCCAGTAATCGTCGGGAAATCGTTCGCAGACCCGGCTGATCGCATCGCGCAATGTCAGCTGGTCCGAAGAAAACTCAAAATCCATCAGGCAGATCCTTCCAGAGTGGCGCGCGCGGCAATCATGGCGTCGATTTCTTCGTCGGTACAGCCGGCCTCGCGCAGAATTTCGCGGCTGTGCTCGCCCAGCCGTGGCGCGGGCCGGCGGATGGCGAGCGGGGTGCGGGCGTAGCGTCCTAGCGGAGCAGGGGTGCGCAGTCGTCCCTCGCTGGGGTGCTCGACCTGGCGCACGAAATCGGTGGCCTGCAAGTGCGCATCGTCGAGCAGATCGTCGACGGAATACAGGCGCGCCGCCGGAATGTCGACGCGCGCCAGATCGTCCAGCCATTGGCTGGTGGTGCGCGTGCGGATGACTTCCGCCACGAAGGCGTATGCCTCGTCGATATGACAGGCCCGCGCCGTATGCGAGCAGAAACGCGGGTCGTGTTCCAGCTCGGGGCGGCCGATCAGGGTAAAGAAGCGGCGCCAGTGTTTGTCGTTGTAGATCAGCAGGCACAGGTAGCCGTCGGCGGTGGCATAGGGACGCCGATGTGCCGAAAGCAGGCGCGCATAGCCCGTTGGCCCCAGCGGCGGGTCGAACGTCTGGCCGCCCAGGTGGTCGCCCAGCACCATGTGGGCCATGCCTTCGAACATGGGAATCTCCACCGCCTGGCCATGCCCCTGGCCGCGCGCGTGCAGCACGGCCGACACCAGCGCGACCGCCACCTGCAGGCCCACCGCACGATCGGCCAGCGTCAATGGGGCGTAGCGCGGCAGGTCGGCCCCCTGGCGCCGGAACAGGTGGGCAATGCCGGTCTGTCCCTGGATCAGGTCATCGTAGGCGGGCCTGCCGGCATAGGGGCCGGCTTCGCTGAATCCGTAGGCGCCGATATACACAATGCGCGGGTTGCGCGCGGCCACTTCCTCGTACGATAGCCCCAGCCGCGCCATGGCGCGGGGGCGGATGTTATACAGCAGCGCATCGCAGCCTTGCGCCAGCTTCAGGCAGGCCTCGCGCCCGGCGGGCGTTTTCAGGTCCAGCACGATGGACCTCTTGTTGCGGTTCAGGTGCAAGTACAGATGCCCCATGCCGCTGTTGCGCATGGGGCCCACCGCGCGCATGTTGTCGCCCGACGGAGATTCGACCTTGATCACGTCGGCCCCCAGGTCCGCCAGTACCTGCGTGCAGTAGGGGCCCATGACAACGGAACTCAGATCCAGTATGCGTACGCCGGCCAAGGGGCCGGCGGTATCGGCGGATGTAGTCATTGTGGCTGGATACCTGCGTCCTTGATCAACGTACCCCAGAGGTCGAGCTGCTCGGACACGAACGTCGCAAAACTCTCGCGCGTGCCGCTGAAGGCATCAAAACCCAGGCCCGCCAGGCGTTGCCGCACCTGAGGGTCGGACACGATCTGGTTGATCGCCGCATTCAGCCGGGCCACGATTTCCGGAGGCATGCCGGCCGGCCCGAAATAGCCGTTCCAGGAATTCAGGTCGAAGTCTTTTACTCCCGCTTCGCGCATCGAAGGCAGATCGGGCGCGATGCTGCTGCGCTGCGCCGTCGATACCGCCAGCGCGCGCAGTTGCCCCGACTGCACGAACGGCAGGCCGGACGCCAGGTCGGTGAACATGAAGTCCACCTGCCCGCCGACCAGGTCGGTCAGGGCCTGCGGCGTGCCCTTATAGGGCACGTGCAGAATGTCGATGCCGGCGCGGCGGGCCAGCGTGGCGCCGGCCACAATGCCCGTGCTGTTGCCGGTGGCGTAGGTCACCCGCCCGGGGTTCTCGCGGGCATGGCGTATCAATTCCTGCACGCTCTTGTAGGGGCGCTGGGGGTTGACCACCAGCAAAAAGGGCAGGTTGCCGCCACGCGCAATGGGCGTGAAGTCTTTTACCGGGTCGTACGATACGTTCTTCATCAGGAACGGGACGGCCGAGTGCGACGTGTTGGTCGTGACGAACAGCGTGTATCCGTCCGGCTTGGCGCGCGCGACATACTGCGCGGCAATCGTCGCGTTGGCGCCGGGCTTGTTTTCCACCACCACCTGCTGGCCCAGAATGTTGCCCAGTTCGGCGGCAAAAATGCGGCCCACGGCGTCGGTGCCCGAGCCTGCCGGAAAAGGCACCACCAGGCTGATCGGTTTGTCAGGGTAGGCCGCCGGCGCGGGGCCGGCCGCCGCCAGGGCCGCGCCGGCAAGGGCGGCGGCGCGCAACGTGCGTAAAAGCATGGTGAGTCTCCTGATATGGGCGGCGTCTGTCGGCCGCCTGTCTGGCAGGGGCGCGGGGGTCAGGCCGCGCCGGCGGGCGCCGCGTTGCCGCGCATGACGCGGTCGGGCGATTCTTCATAAGGGGGCGCATAAATCACCAGCAAGCGCGCGGGCTGTTCGCTGGTAACGGTGAATACGTGGGGAATATCGGGCGGGAAATAGCAGCAATCGCCGGGCACCATTTCGGCCGACTCGTCGCCAACCTGAGCGCGCGCCGTGCCCGATAGCAGGTAGCACACCTGTTCGATGCCCGGGTGCGAATGAGGCAGCGCGCCTTGTCCCTTTTCTATCACTCCCACAAGCACTTCGAGCTGGCGGGCGCCTACCGTATCGGCGCCGATCAGGCGGCGGTTCAGGGTGCCGGTGTGGTTGGCGGGGTGGTAGCCCGGCACGTCGGACTCGCGCACCAGCCAGCGGGGATAGTCGGGCATACCCAGTCTCCTGTATTCGATACTGTGAATTTATTTTCATGCATGTGAAAACACATGGCAAGTAGATTTTTCCTGATGGCAGGGTCGGCGTGCGGGGTATCGCGGGGGCAGGCCCTGCCTGGCTGCTAAACTGCCGCGTCTGCCATTTATGTGTGTTGTCATGTCTGCCCCCTGTCTCGATGCCACATCTCCGTTGCCGCAGTGGCTGCAGTATCTCGAGTCCATCCATGGCAAGGCCATCGACCTGGGGCTCGATCGAGTCAGGCAGGTGGCCGATCGCCTGGCGCTGCGGCTCGATGCCGTGAAGTTCGTGGTGGGCGGCACCAATGGCAAAGGCTCCACCTGCGCGATGCTCGAATCCATGCTGCTCGCGGCGGGCTACCGGGTCGGCCTGTACACATCGCCGCATCTCATCGATTTCAACGAGCGCGCCCGCATCAACGGGCAATTGGCCAGCGACGCCGAACTTGCCGAACAGTTCGCGGCGGTCGAGGCGGCGCGCGGCGCCGTCACGCTGACTTACTTCGAATTCACCACGCTGGCCATCCTGCGGCTGTTCTCGCAGGCGCGGCTGGATGCGGTGGTGCTCGAAGTCGGCCTGGGCGGGCGACTCGATGCGGTCAATATTGTCGACGCCGACTGTTCCATCATTACCAGCGTCGATATCGACCATACAGACTACCTGGGCGACACGCGCGAACAGATCGGTCTCGAAAAGGCGCACATCTATCGCGCCGGCAAGCCGGCCATCTGCAGCGACCCGCAGCCGCCGCAGTCGCTGATCGACCACGCACAGGCCATCGGCGCCGACCTCTGGCGGTTCGGCCACGATTTCAATTATTCGGGCGACCGCCAGCAATGGGCCTATGGCGGCCGCGGCCAGCGTCGCAACGCGCTTGCCTACCCGGCCTTGCGCGGCGCCAACCAGCTGCTCAACGCCGCGGCAGCGCTGGCGGCGCTCGAAGCCGTGCGCGATCGGCTGCCGGTGCCCCAGCAGGCAGTGCGCGTCGGCCTGCTGCAGGCTTCGCTGCCCGGCCGCTTCCAGATTCTGCCGGGCCAGCCTGCGGTCATCCTGGACGTGGCGCACAACCCGCATGCCGCCGCCGTCCTGGCGCAGAACCTCGACAACATGGGTTTTCACCCCTATACCCATGCGGTGGTGGGCATGCTCAACGACAAGGATATCGATGGGGTGATCGCCAAGCTCGCCAGCCGCATCGATCACTGGTATTGCGCCGCGCTGCCTGGTGCGCGCGGCGGCTCGGGCGAAGCGCTGGCCTCGCATGTCTCGGCCGCCCTCCGGAACGCACCCGCCGCCGACGAGGCCCCCACCGTGCAGACCTATCCAGACCCCGCGGCGGCCTATGCCGCGGCGCGCGCCCGGGCGGGCGAGGGTGATAGAATCGTGGTGTTCGGCTCATTTCTCACCGTTGCCTCGGTTTTGCAGTCGTTGGGCCGCAAACCATAGGTCTCGGGCAGGCGGGGCGCCGGCCTCGCCCAGGTCAAGGAATTCCTGTCCATGGGATTGTTTTCTCGCAAAGATTCCGCCTCGCAGGCATCGCCAACCCGGCCGCGTCCGTCGGTCTCCAGCGAAGCCCAGGCGGCGGAACTCCGTGCGCGCGCCCGGCGCCGGCTGGCGGGCGCCGTCGCTCTGGTGCTGGCCGCCGTCATCGTGCTGCCCATGGTGCTCGACTCCGAGCCCGTGCCCGTGGCCGATGACATTCCCATCCGCATTCCCGACCGCAATACGCCGTATCAGCCCAATGTGTCGCCGCCCGTAGTGGCCGACGCCGGCACCCCCGAGGCCCCGGGGCCGCAGCAGGGGGAATCCTCCGGTGCGCAGCCGTCGGCCGAGCCGCCGGCGCCGCCCGACCTGGCCTCGCAACCTGTCCCGGCCGCGCCGCCGGCTTCTGCGCAGGCGCAACCCGAACAACCGCCGGCAGCCCCGCCTGCGGCGCCGCCCAAGCCGCCTGCCAAACCGCCGCGCGACGACGATGGAGCGCGCGCACTGGCGCTGCTTGAAGGCCGCGCGCCCGAGTCGGCCAGCCAGCCGGCCAGCCGCACCGCCAAAGGCAACTACGTTCTGCAGATAGCCTCGTACAGCAGCCAGGCCGACGCGCAGTCGCGCCGCACCAAACTGCACCAGGCAGGCGTCACCAATGCATTTGTCGAGCAGGCGTCGGTGGGCGGCAAGCAGCAGTACCGCCTGCGTGTCGGGCCGTTCCCCTCGCGCGATGCCGCGCAGGCGGCCCAGGCGCGCCTGCGCACCCTGGGCTACGACAACGGTTTCATTGCCAGCCAGTGACCGGCTTCGACTTCGTCGTCCTGGTCATCCTCGCAGTGTCGGCGCTGCTGGGCCTGGTGCGCGGCCTGCTCAAAGAAGTGCTGTCGCTGCTGGCCTTCGTGCTGGCTTTCGTGGCCGCCATCTGGTGGGGTCCTACCGTGTATGGCTGGCTCGAAACCTATATTGAAACCGCGATGCTGCGCATGGGCGTGGCTTATGCGGCGGTGTTCATCGTGGTGCTGCTGAGCGTAGGGCTGGTCAACATGACCCTGGCCGCGCTTATCCGCACCACGGGGCTCACGCCCGCCGACCATGGCCTGGGAGCCATCTTCGGGTTGGCGCGCGGCCTGCTGTTCGTGCTGGTCCTGGTGGCATTGGGCGGATATACGCCGCTGCCGCAAGAACCCTGGTGGCAGGACGCCATGTTTTCGCATTCGGCCACCGAGGCCGTCAGGCATATCAAGTCATGGCTGCCCCCGTCGCTTGCGACGTGGCTGCCATACTAAGTTTCGTTAAACGGGAAATCACCATGTGTGGAATCATCGGGGTCGTGGGGCGCGGGCCAGTCAACCAGCTGCTCTACGATGGTTTGCTGCTGCTGCAGCATCGTGGCCAGGACGCGGCCGGCATAGCTACCTCGCACGGCAGCCACTTCAATATGTTCAAGGCGCATGGCCTGGTGCGCGACGTATTCCGCACACGCAACATGCGCTCGCTTCCCGGCACCAGCGGCCTGGGTCACGTGCGTTATCCCACTGCGGGCTCCAGCCAAAGCGAAGAAGAAGCGCAGCCGTTCTACGTGAATGCGCCATTCGGCATCACGTTCGCCCACAATGGCAACCTGACCAACTGGCGCGAGCTGCGTGAATCGCTGTACCGGGTGGACCGCCGCCATATCAACACCAATTCCGACTCCGAAGTCCTGCTCAACGTGCTCGCCCACGAGCTGCAGCTGGCGGCCAACGGCGTATCGCTCGACGAGGACGCGATGTTCCGCGCGGTGGCGGCGCTGCACAAGCGCGTGCGCGGCGCCTATGCAGTCGTGGCGCAAATTTCCGGCTACGGCATGCTGGCATTCCGCGACCCGCATGGCATCCGGCCCTTGTGTATCGGCCGCCAGGAAACCGATGAAGGCGTCGAATGGATGGTGGCTTCCGAGTCCGTGGCCCTGGAGGGCAGCGGGTTCGAGTTTCTGCGCGATGTCCAACCGGGCGAAGCCGTGTTTGTCGACCTGGACGGCCGCATGGTCAGCCGCCAGTGCGCCGACAGCCCGCAACTGGTGCCGTGCATCTTCGAATATGTGTACTTTGCCCGGCCCGATTCGCTGATCGACGGCGTGTCGGTGTACGGCGCGCGCCTGCGTATGGGCGAGTACCTGGCCGACAAGGTGGCTCGCAGCATGCGCCTGGGGGACATCGACGTGGTCATGCCCATCCCCGATTCGTCGCGGCCGGCCGCCATGCAACTGGCCGCGCGCCTGAACCTCGACTACCGTGAAGGGCTGATCAAGAACCGCTATGTCGGTCGCACCTTCATCATGCCGGGGCAGGCGGTGCGCCGCAAATCGGTGCGCCAGAAGCTCAACGCCATAGGCGTGGAATTCAAGGGCAAGAACGTGCTGCTGGTCGACGATTCCATCGTGCGGGGCACGACCAGCCGCGAGATCGTCGACATGGCGCGCGCTGCCGGCGCCAACAAGGTTTATTTCGCCTCTGCCGCGCCGCCGGTGCGCTTTCCGAACGTGTACGGCATCGACATGCCCACGCAGAGCGAACTCATCGCCACGGGCCGTTCGGACGAAGAGATCGCGCGCACCATAGGCGCCGACGGGCTCATCTACCAGGACCTGCGCGACATGCAGCAGGCCGTGACCGATATCAATCCGGCCCTGGCCCGCTTCGAGGCTTCTTGCTTCGACGGCCAGTACATTACCGGTGACATCACGCCCGAGTACCTCGAACGCCTGGGCCAGGCGCGCGGCAGCTCGAGCGACGAAGAATCCGCCGGCGGCCTGCAGTTCAACCTGGGGTACCGGTCCAACGGCAGCTGAAGGCGCGGCCCGCCCGCGCCGCCGGGCGCGGTTCCCGGCCCGGCGATCCGTTTTACTTACCACGGTCTACATCATGCTTATCCCTGGCCAGCGCCTGTTGCTGCTTATCGCTCTGCTGTGCTTTGGCGCTGTTGCGGCGGCGCTGGTATCGCAGCACGTATTCGACATGCCCCCGTGCGCATGGTGCGTGCTGCAGCGCCTGATCTATCTGGTCATCGGGGTAGTGGCCCTGGCGGGGGCGTGCGCAACGGCGCTCGCACGCGTCTGCGCGGCCGCTTGCGCCGTGCTGGCTGCCGGGGGCATTGCCGCGGCCTGGTATCAGTACGACGTCGCGGCGCGCATGTTTTCGTGCGACCAGACCTTCGCAGACCGGTTCATGAGCGGCACGGGGCTGGACGGGGCGGTGCCGTGGCTGTTCGGCATCTATGCCACCTGCATGGATGCCAGTGTCGAAGTGCTGGGCATGGAGTACGCCTTGTGGAGCCTGGCGCTTTTCGGTGTGCTGGTAATACTGGGGGCGCGCGGCGCGTTGGGGCGCCGCTGACGCCGGCCGCGGCGGCCGGCGGTCAGGCTGCCCGATGCTGCAAGGTGAACGATGCGCGGTCGTCCTGCGCCAGCAGCCGGGTAAGCACCGGCATGGCTTCGTGCAGGGCGGCGTGCAGCGTCCAGGGCGGGTTCACCAAGTACATGCCGCTGCCATGCAGCCCGAAGCCGTCGCCCGACGGCTTTTTTACTGTGAGCGTCACGTGCAGCCAGTTCTTGACCGGCAGGCTTTCCAGGTGTCGGGGCAGCTCGGTGGCCTCGCGCCGCTGCACCAGCGGGTACCAGACGGCATAAGTGCCGGTGGCAAAACGCTTCAGGCCTTCTTTTACGGCATTGAGCGTGCGCTTGTAGTCTTGTTTGTCTTCATAAGACGGATCGATCAGCACCAGGCCGCGCCGGGTAGGAGGGGGCAGCAGCGCCTTCATGCCCTCGAACCCGTCCGCGCCATATATGGTGGTCTGGCGCAGCGCCGTCCTGCCGAGCTGCTCCAGGTTCTTGACCAGCACCTCGGATTCGGTGGGGTGCATCTCGAACAGGCGCAGGCGGTCGCGTTCGCGCAGGGAATCCAGGGTCAGCCAGGGGGAGCCGGGGTAATGCCGCAGCCGCTGGCCCGGGTTGTAGCGGCGGATGCGTTGCACGTACTCATGCAGCAGCGGCGGCAGTCCGTCGCTTTGCCACAGCCGGCCGATTCCGTCTTCGAATTCCGCGTTCTTGCCGGCCCATTCGCCATCCAGCGCATAAAGGCCCGCGCCGGCGTGCGTATCCACCACCCAATAGGGCGCATCTTTGCGGTTCAGGTAATCAAGGCTATGGACCAGCACGGCATGCTTGAGCACGTCCGCGTGATTGCCGGCATGAAAGGCGTGTCGGTAACTGAACAAATTAATATCCTGCGCTTATTTGGGCGGGGCGATATCGGCCAGTGCGTCGGTGAAAATGCCATCCAGGCCCCAGGACAATAGCAGCCGGGCGCGCGCTGGGTCGTTGATGGTCCAGGCTGCAATGCGAAAGCCGGCCTCGTGTACAGCATCGATGAGCGCGGGCGTGGCATCGCGGTGGTTGATATTCAGCGCAACGCATTCGTAGCGGCGCAGCCGCTGCAGCCAGTCTTGCGGCACTTCCTCTACCAGCAGCGCACGGGGCAGTTCCGGGGCCGCCACGCGCGCCGCTTCCAGCGCGGCCTCGGAAAACGATGACAGCAATGGAGCGGGGCCGACATCTTGCCACAATTGCCGCGCGGCCATCGCGACGGCCGTGCCGGTCTGCGTGTCCTGGCCGGGATTCGGCTTGATCTCGACGTTGCACGCAATGCCATTGGCGATGGCGTAGCGCGCTACGGCGCGAAATGTGGGCACGGGCTCGCCCGTGTAGGCAGGCGAATGCCAGCCGCCCGCGTCCAGGCGAGCCAGGTCGGCATACGCGAGCCCGGCGGCGGGCCCTTGGGCATCGGTGGTGCGATCCAGCGTATCGTCATGCAGCAGGAAGGGCACCCCGTCGCGGCTGAGCTTTACGTCGAACTCGACCATGCGGAAGCCGTGCCGGGCGCCGGCGCGCATGGCGGCCAGGGTATTTTCGGGGGCCAGTAGGCCGCCGCCGCGATGGGCGATATGGGATGGGTAGGGCCAGGGAGCGGGCATGCCGTGGACGGTGATCAAGTATTTTCGAAGGCGGCTGTCAAGAATAACCCCTTTGCCGCCTGCCGGTGCGGTCGTGGCGGCCACCTGTAGCGCCAGGACGAAAATGGTAAACTCCGGCCGCTGAGCAGGTGCGGTTCCGGCACCCGGCAGGGGCGATCAGATTCGCCTTTTTTTATGCATTTTCATGCGGCGCGGGGCGTCTGGCCTGTGCGCGCATACGGCAACCAGGGAATCCATGTTCGATCTATTTCGCAATCACCGCCGTTGGATGCAGTTCATTCTGCTGATCCTGATCGTGCCGTCGTTTTTCCTGGTCGGCATACAGGGCTACGACAGCTTCATGAGCCGCGAGCCCGAGCTGGCCACGGTTGCCGGCCAGCCCATCACGCGGGGCGAATTCGATATGGCCCACCGCAACCAGCTCGAGCAGTTCCGCCAGCAGCTCGGCAGCCAGTTCGACCCGGCCCTGGTCGACACGCCGGCCATGCGTGAACAACTGCTCAACCAGCTTATCGACCAACGGCTGCTGCTGCAGGTGGCGGCGGACAACCGGTTCTCGGTATCCGACGGCACGCTGCGCAATACCATCGCCGCGATCCCGCAAGTGCAGGACAACGGCCGCTTTTCGCCGGAGCGTTACCGCCAGGTGCTGGCAGCCCAGGGCATGACTCCCTCGTCGTTCGAGGCCGGCTTGCGCCGCGACCTGGCCATGGCCAGGGTGCTCGACCCCATCTCGCAGTCGGCCGCCGCTCCTGCCACGGTCATTGCCTCGCTCGAGTCCGCCCTGACGCAGCGCCGTACCGTGCAACTGCGCCGCTTTGACGCCGCTGCCTATCGTTCCCAGGTGTCGGTGTCCGAACAGGATATCCAGGCCTGGTACGACGCGAACCAGCAGCAATTGGTCGTCCCCGAGCACGTCACCGCACAGTACCTGGTGCTCGACGAGGCGGCCGCCACGCAAGGCGTGCAGGTAAACGACGAAGACATCGCCAGCTATTACGAGCAGAACAAGCAGCGCTTCGGGCAGCCCGAGCGCCGTCGCGCCAGCCACATCATGATCGAAGTGCCGGCGGGCGCGTCCGAAGACGTGCGCAAGGCCGCGCGCGCCAAAGCCGAAGCCCTGGCCAGCCAGGCGGCGGCAGATCCCGCCCGGTTTGCCGAACTGGCGCGCGCCAATTCGCAGGACGCAGGGTCGGCCGACAATGGCGGCGACCTGGGCTGGCTGGCGCCTGGCATGCTCGCGGGGGCGCTCGAAAAAGCCATCTGGAGCCTGTCCAAAGACCAGGTGTCCGGCGTGGTCGAAAGCCCGTCCGGCCTGCACATCGTCAAAATCACCGAAGTGCAGCCTGCTGCCCTCAAGCCGCTGGACCAGGTGCGCGACGAAATCACCGCCGAAATCCGCAAGCAGATCGCGGCCTCGCGCTTTGCCGAAATGGCCACCAAGCTCACCGAAACCGTGTACGACCAGCGCGACAGCCTGCAACCGGCTGCCGACGCACTGGGCCTGAAACTGCGCACCGCCACGGGCATCGCGCGTGACGGCCTGTTGCCCGCCGAGCAGGCAGGCGAAGGCGCCGCGGCGGCCAGCCCCGATGCGCAACTGCTCGACAATCCGCGCGTGCGCCAGGCGCTTTTTTCGTCCGAAGTGCTGCGCGAAAAGCAGAACTCCGGCGTGATCGAGCTGTCGCCCGACACGATGCTGGCGGTGCGCGTCAGCGAATCAAAGCCCGAGCACGTTCCGCCGCTTGAAAAAGTCAGCGAGCTTATCCGCGACCGCCTGGTCGACGAGCGGGCCGCCGAAGCGGCGCGCCAGGCCGCCACGGCCGCGCTCGAGGGCTGGAAGGCCGACCCGGCCGCCGTGCCCGAAGGTTTTTCAGAAGCCACCGTGGTGTCGCGCCAGCAGCCCGCCCAGCTCTCGCAATCCGTGCTGGAGGCCGCCATGCGGTTGCCGGCCCAGCCCTTGCCCGCCTACACCGGCGTGGCCGATGGCGACGACTACGTTGTGGTGCGGCTGGACAAGATCGAGCCCGGCACCGCCGACGCAGCCGCGCGCGATATGCTGGCGCGCCAGCTGGGCGCCGCATGGGGCCAGGCCGAAGACGCCGGGGTCATGAAGATGCTGCGCGACAAATACCAGGTGAAGATCCTGCCGGAGGCGGCCTCGGCGCTGCAAAGCTCCGATCAGTCTGCCGGCTGATCCTGGGCTAGCATGGGCCGCAACGCGGCCCATACGTTTTCCAGCAGGGCCGGCTGCGCCTGTTCGTTGGGATGAATGCCGTCGGCCTGGAACATGGCCCGATCGGTCGCCATGCCGTCCATCAAGAACGGCACGAGCGCTGCCTGCTCGGCCTTGGCCACGGCCGGGAACAGATCTGCAAAGCGCTGGGTGTAATCGCGCCCGTAGTTGGGCGGGATCTGCATGCCCACCATCAGCACCCGGGCGCCGGCGTCGCGCGAGCGGCGCGCCATGTTGCGCAGGTTCTGTTCGGTCATCTGCAGCGACAGGCCTCGCAGGGCGTCGTTGGCGCCCAGTTCCAGGATGACGATGGCGGGCTGATGGCGGTCGAGCAGGGCGGGCAGGCGGCTGGCGCCGCCGCTGGTCGTGTCGCCGCTGATGCTGGCGTTCACAATCCGGTAGTTGGGGTATTGTTCTGCCATGCGCGCGGCAAGCAGCGCCACCCACCCCGTGCCGCGGGCCAGGCCGTACTCGGCCGAAAGGCTGTCGCCCACTACCAGCAAGGTGCGGGCTGCGGAACCGGGCGCGTCATTGGCGGTCTGAGCCTGGGCGGCGGGAACGGCAAGGGCGGCGGCCATGGCGGCGGCGGCAAACAAACGGAAAAATAATCGCATGGATAGTAAGGTCTCGATCGAAGTCGCAGGGCTGGGCAAGCAGGTATCCGACGCTGGCGGCACGCTGTCGATCCTGGAAGGAATCGATTTTACGGTGGCCGCCGGCAGCGCCGTGGCCATCACCGGCAGTTCGGGGTCCGGCAAGTCCACTCTGCTGGGACTGATGGCGGGCCTGGATGTTCCGTCTTCGGGCACGGTGCGCCTGGCCGGCCAGGACCTGTTCGCGCTGGACGAAGACGGCCGGGCGCGCCTGCGGGCTCGTCACGTGGGCTTTGTATTCCAGTCGTTCCAGCTTCTGCCCAACCTTACCGCGCTCGAGAACGTCATGCTGCCGCTCGAGCTGGCGGGCCAGCCTGCCCGCGAAGCGGCGCAAAGCATGTTGCAGCGCGTCGGGCTGGGCGAGCGGCTGCATCACTACCCCCGCACCTTGTCGGGCGGCGAGCAACAGCGCGTTTCGCTGGCGCGCGCGTTCGTCGTGCAGCCCGACCTGCTGTTCGCCGACGAGCCCACGGGCAGCCTGGACGCCGCCACCGGCGCCACCGTCATTGACCTGATGTTCGATTTGCACCGAGAGCACGGCACCACGCTGGTGTTGGTTACCCACGATGCGCAGCTGGCCGCGCGCTGCGGCCGCCAGCTGGTCTTGGCGGCGGGGCGGCTGGCCGCCTGACGCGCGGCGGTGCGTCGGCCTGCCGCTTGCGGGCGCGCTATGCCTGAACCGGGTCAGGCCGCCTGGCGCAGGGCGGCGACGCGGCTGCGCCGCCATTCAAGCACGCCGATGCCGATTCCGCTGGTGCAGATGATGGCGATGCCCAGCCAAGTCAGCGAATCGGGAAAATGCCCCCAGAACATCCAGCCCACCGCGGTGGCGCTGACAATCTGCAAGTAGACAAAGGGCGCAAGCGTCGAGGCAGGCGCGTTGCGGTACGCCCCGATCTGCAACAGGTGGCCCAGCGCGCCGGACACGCCCGTGGATATCAGCAACAGCCAGTTCACGGCGCTGAGCTCGGCCAGCACCGGCAGGGCGGGCGGCAGGATGACCGGCAGGGCCAGTGTCAGACACACCGTGCCTACCGCGCCGCTCCAGATCAGGGACGTGTAGGGGTCATCGCGGGCCACGCGGCGGGTGGCGATGAATTGCGCCGCGAAGCAGCACGCCGTCAGCAAGCCGAACATCACGCCCAGCGGATGCAGGCCGCCACCGGGCCGCACGATGATCAGCACGCCGCCGAAGGCGATGGCCGCGGCCACCCACCGGGAAATGCGGGGCGGTTCTTTCAGTACCCAGGGCGCCAGCGCCAGCACGAGCAGCGGGGCAAGAAAGTTGATGGCCGTGGCTTCGGCCTGCGGCATGTAGCTCAGGGTCGTGAAGAACGCCAGAGTGGCCAGCAGCATCGATCCCCCGCGCAGTAGCTGTTCGCGGGGGCGCACACTGCGCAGCACCCCCAGGCCACGGCGGGGCAGCACCAGCGCAAGCACCAGCAGCAGGTGCACCAGGTAACGCACCCAGCACAGCAGCCACAGCGGCACGCCGGCTTCCATTACCCATTTGCCGCTGGCGTCCAGGCAGGACAGCACCCAGGCCGACAGAATCAACAGTACGATGCCCACCAAGGGGCGAGTGGGTCGGGCGCCGGAATGCGGGCCGGTCGGGGCGGGCGCGGTAAAAGCCCGTGTCATGCGGTCTCCTGGAGCAAAGGGCGGGGCGGCGGCAGCCAACCCATGCAAGGCGGTGCACATGATACGCTGATCGCCGCGACACGGAACCGGGCAATGCTAGATCTGCGAAACATCGAGACCTTTTTTTGGGTGGCCACGCTGGGCAGCTTCCGCGCGGCATCGGAAAAACTCAACACGACGCAGCCTGCCGTGTCGCAGCGCATCGCGTCGCTCGAGCGTGACCTGGGTGTGCGCCTGTTCGAGCGCGATGCGCGGGGCGTGACGCTTACCGCCAAGGGGCACGAACTCGTTTCGCATGCCGAGCGCATGCTGCAATTGCGCCGCGACATGCTGCAAGCCGCGCGTGAACAGAACGTGATGCGCGGGCCGATGCGCATCGGCGTGGCCGAAACCATTGTGCAGACCTGGCTGCCCCGGCTTGTCGAGCACCTGCATGCAGCCTATCCGGCCCTGGTGCTGCAGATCGAAGTAGACACGACACCGGTGCTGCGCAATCACCTGACGTCCCGGCAGATCGACCTGGCCTTCCTGATGGGCCCGATACACGAGGCCAGGTTCGAGAACGTACCGCTATGCGCCTATCCGCTGGCCTGGGTGGCGAGCCCGCGGCTTGCGCTCGGGCCCGAGCCCATAAGCTTGCAGCGCATAGGAACGTTGCCTGTCATCACCTACCCGTCGAGCAGCAGCCCGTATCTGTTCGTGCGCGATATGTTGACCCGTGCCGGCGTGCAGTCGCCGCGCATGTACGGCAGCGCATCGCTATCCATGGTGGTGCGCATGACGCTGGATTGCATCGGCACCAGCGTCATCGCGCCTGTATTCCTGGACAAAGAGCTGGCCAGCGGCGAATTGCGCCTGTTGAAGGTGCAGGGCGATCCTCTGCCCGATCTGGCCTTTACCGCTACCTGGGTGCAGGGCCCCGACAGCCACATGGCGCGCACCATTGCGCAGTTGGCCCAGCATGCCGCCGTGGGGCGGCTGACGCGGATCTCGCCGCCTCTGTAGCGCGGCCGGCAGGCTAGGGCTTTCCCTGATGGGCGGGTACTGCGTCTCGGCCGGAGGCCCTGCAACGGCGCTGCGTCAATAGTCGCTTGTCGTCCCGCAACCCGCATGAATGCTGGCTTTGCGGCGGTGGGCATTGCTGGGGGCCGGTAGGCATAAAGATTATTTATGTCTCGACATCGCAACTTACGATTGGACAGCCCTGCGGCCGCCCGGTGCAATGCGCGGCATGGGCTCGCATCTGTCCGGACATGGACGGCGAGGCCCTGATCAGTCCGCAGCGCGCCACCAGGTAACGGGGCCCGGCGCGCGATCGAACCCCGCCTGCAAGGAGAATCCTCCATGAAGAAGTCCTTGATCATCGCCGCCCTGGCAATACTGGGAACCGCCGCTCATGCGCAAGACCTGCCCAAGACCCACCTCAAGGTGGTGGGCGGGCTGAGCAATCTGACGGCCTATAACGATTACGAAAAACCTTTCTGGACCAAGACCGTGCCTGAACTGTCCAACGGGCAGGTCACCGCCGAGATCAAGGGCTTTAACGAAATGGGCCTGAAGGGCCCGGAACTGCTGCGCCTGATGTCGCAAGGCGTCATCGAATTCGGCACCGCCACACTGTCGTACTTCGCCAGCGATAATCCCATCAACGAGGCTATCGACCTGGCAGGCCTGGCGCCCGACGTCAAGACGGCGCGCGCCGTCACCAAGGCATTCGAGCCGGTGTACGCCCGCGTGTACGGCGATGGCGCCAATGTGAAGCTGCTGGGCATTTCCACCTATCCCGCACAAGTGCTGTTCTGCAACGCCGAGATCAACAGCCTGGCCGACGTCAAGGGCAAGAAGGTTCGCACCAGCAGCCGCACGACCGCCGAACTGGTCGAGGCCCTGGGCGGCGCCAGCGTCACGATGGCTTTCGGCGAAGTGGTGCCGGCGCTTCAGAACAAGGTGGTCGATTGCGCCATCACCGGTTCGTTGTCGGGTTATTCGGCCAAATGGTATGAGGTGTCGACACACCTGTACGCGCTGCCCATCAACTGGAACCAGCAGATCCACGCCGTCAACCAGAAAGCCTGGGACAAGCTTGATCCCAAGGTGCGCAGTTTCCTGCAGACCAATATCCAGACGCTGGTCGACGACATCTGGGATGCGGCTGCGCGCCAGACGCAAGAAGGCTATGACTGCAACACCGGCGCGGATGCCTGCCCGTATCCGGTCAAGGGCAAGATGAAGCTGGTGCAACCCACTGACGCCGATCGCGAACTGCTGAAGAAGGCGCTCAACGATGCCGTGCTGCCGAAGTGGGCCGCGCGCTGCTCCGCGCAATGCGTCCAGGACTTCAACGCCACCATCGGCAAAGAACTGGGCCTGCAGGCCAAGAAGTAATTCACCGCGTCAAGGCGTACGCCGCGCAGGACCCTCGGGCCCTGGCGCGGCGTACGCAGCCTCAAGGGCATGACTATGACTGAACCTGAAAAAATCCGGGCGCTCGGCGCCTTGCTGCGCCGCGCGGAGTCCTTCTCGCGCGTGGCGGTCTGGGCAGGGGGCGCGCTTACCGTGGCCAGCGTGCTGTTGATCTCATTCGATGTGCTGGCACGCAAGTTCTTTGGTTTTACCACCGGTGGAGCCGATGAATTGTCCAGCTATGCGTTTGCGATCAGCACGTCGTGGGCGCTGGCGTTTGCCACCTTGCAGCGCGCCAACGTGCGCGTGGACGTGCTGTACCAGTATTTCCCGGTGCGGGTATCGGCCGTGCTGGACTGGCTGTCGCTGGTCGCATTGGGCATTTTCATGGTCTACCTGACCTACTTCGCCATGGGCATGGCACAGACGTCATGGGGGCAGAATTCCGCGGCCAATACGCCGCTGGCCACGCCCTTGTGGATACCGCAGGGGCTCTGGGCGCTGGGTCTGCTGTGGATGTGCATCACGGTTGCGCTGATGCTGGTGCGCGCCTCGATCGCGCTGGTCACCGGCGACATCGACCTCGTCAAGCAGATATGCGGCGTGCGCTCGGCGCAAGAGGAGGCCGATGACGAGGCCGCCGCCGGCGAACGTATGGTCAAGGGGGGCGCAGCGTGATTTCCACCGCTCTTATCCTGTTGCTGGTGCTGATCGGCATTTCCATCCCCGTAGGCGCGGCCCTGGGGTTGCTGGGGCTGATCCTCGATCCGCTGTATTCGATGCTGCCGCTTACCCGGGCCATCGGCGAAATTTCCTGGAGCACGAACAACGAGTTCCTGCTGGTGGCGATTCCGCTGTTCATCATGCTCGGCGAAGTGCTGCTGCGCTCGGGTTTCGCCGAACGCATGTACAGCGCCATGAGCCTGTGGCTGTCCTGGCTGCCGGGCGGCCTGATGCACGCCAACATCGGCGCATCCACCTTGTTCTCGGCCACATCCGGTTCGAGTGTCGCCACGGCCGCCACGGTGGGCACCGTGGCCCTTCCGCAGATCAAAAAGTACGGCTACAACGAATCGCTGTTCCTGGGCAGCCTGGCCGCCGGCGGCACGCTGGGCATTCTGATTCCGCCTTCGATCAACCTGGTCATCTACGGCGTGTTGACCAATTCGTCGGTTCCCAAGCTGTACCTGGCCGGCATACTGCCCGGCCTGGGGCTGGCGGCGCTGTTCATGCTGACCGTGGCGGTCGCGTGCATCATCAAGCCGCAGTGGGGCGGCCATAAGATCCGCGCCAGCCTGGCGCAACGCCTGGCCAGCCTGATCCACCTGGCGCCGCCCATGGGCATTTTCCTGCTGGTGGTGGGGTCGATCTATGCGGGCCTGGCCACGCCGACCGAAGCGGCGGCGCTCGGCGTGCTTGGGGCGTTGATCCTTGCAGCCTGCTTTGGCCGGCTGACGTGGACCATGCTGCGCGAAGCCATCGAAGGCACCATGCGTTCCACGGCGATGATCATGCTGATCGTGATCGCGGCCAGTTTCCTGAATTTCGTCTTGTCGGCCACCGGCATCACCGACGCGCTGACGCAGTCGATCACGGGCCTGGGCCTGTCGCCTGGGTGGATGCTGCTGATCCTGGTGCTGTTCTATCTTGTGCTGGGCTGCTTCATGGAAACGCTGTCCATGATGATCACCACGATTCCCATCGTGGCGCCCATCATGATTGCGATGGGGTACGACCCGATCTGGCTGGGCATCGTCATCATCGTGCTGGTCGAGGCCGCCTTGATCACGCCGCCAGTGGGCCTGAACCTGTTCGTGGTGCAAAGCCTGCGCAAGAGCGGCAACATGGGCGCCGTCATCGTCGGCAGCCTGCCGTTCGTGCTGGCCATGTTCGTGTTGCTGGGCCTGCTGGCGGTGTTCCCCGACCTGGCCTTGTGGCTGCCGCGCGTATTCGGCTGATGCCGCGGCGGATTTCTTTATCGAGTTTCATCCAGGATTCATCATGAAAGCTGTATTTCAAGTGGAGTCGGACGGCGCCACGCGCACGGTCGAGACCGACATCCGCAGCCTGGTGGTCGCCGGCTGGGCCGGGCGCGACCGGGAGGCCATCGAACACCATATCGAAGAGCTTGCTGCTCTTGGCGTGCCGCGGCCCAGCAGCGTGCCGCTGTATTACCGCATCGCAGAGAACCAGTTGACGCAGGCCAGCCGCATCCAGGTAGTAGGGGACGCGTCTTCGGGCGAGGTCGAGACCTTCGTCTTCGCCGCCGGCGGTGACATGTTTGTCAGCATTGCGTCCGATCATACCGATCGCAAGCTCGAAGCGCACAGCGTCGCGCTGTCCAAGCAAGTATGCGCCAAGCCCGTGGGAACCACGGCATGGCGCCTGGCCGATGTGGCCGAGTACTGGGACGAGCTGGTGGTGCGCGCCTACATCGTCGAGAACGGCGCCGAGGTGCTGTATCAGGAAGGTCCGCTGGCCACGCTGCGCACGCCCGGCGAATTGATCGCCGGCTACACGCAGGGCCAACCGCTGCCCGAAGGCACGGGCATGACCTGCGGCACCGTCGCGGCCATCGGCGGCATCCGTCCATCCACTACCTTCATCATGGAGCTGGCCGACCCGCGCCGCCAGCGTGTGCTGCGTCACCGCTATGATGTCGAGGTGCTGCCCGAAGTCGCCTGAAGCGGCGGCTGCCGGCACTTATTGTGTATCGACCAGCCCGCCCGCACGGCGGTACGAGGACTTCATGCTTCCTACCTTGAACGACACCGCAGCGGCCCTGCACCAAGGCCGCTCCAGCTCTGCTGAATTGACTGAATCCGCCCTGGCGCGCGCGCAGGATCCGGCGGGCGAGGGCGCCCGCGTATACACGCGCCTGTACGCCCAACAGGCGCGCGCCGCGGCGCAGGCCTCCGACACCTTGCGTGCGGCCGGATTGTCGCGCTCGCCCATCGACGGGCTGCCCATTTCCATCAAAGACTTGTTCGATGTGGCCGGCGAAACCACGCTTGCGGGTTCGGTGGCGCGCCAGGGTGAGCCGGCGGCCGATGAGCACGCCGTGGTGGTGCAGCGCCTGCTCGCGGCCGGCGCGGTCATCATCGGGCGCACCAACATGGTGGAGTTCGCCTATTCCGGCCTGGGCATCAATCCGCACTACGGCACCCCGCTCAATCCCTGGGATCGCGCCAGCGCGCGCATCCCGGGCGGATCCTCGTCCGGCGCCGCCGTATCGGTCACCGATGGCATGGCGCTGGGCGCCATAGGCTCGGACACCGGGGGGTCCGTGCGCATCCCGGCCGCGCTGTGCGGCCTGGCCGGGTTCAAGCCCAGCGCCTGGCGCGTGTCCATGGCCGGCGTGCTGCCGCTGTCGACCAGCCTGGACTCCATCGGCCCGCTTGCTCCCACGGTGCGCTGCTGCGCGACGCTGGACGCCATCCTGGCGGGCGACGAGGTGGCCGATTGGCAGCCCGCCATGCTCGAAGGCCTGCGACTGGCAGTCCCCACGACGCTGGCGCTCGATGGCGTTGACGAGCACGTGGGCAGGTCGTTCTCTGCCGCGTTGTCGCGTCTGTCCGAAGCCGGCGCGCGTATCGACGAGATCGAAGTGCCGGAGTTTGCGCAGTTGGCCGCCATCAATGCCAAGGGCGGTTTCACGGCCTCGGAAGCCTGGGCCTGGCACCGCGACCTGATCGCGCGCGCGGCCGATCGCTACGACCCTCGCGTCGTCTCGCGCATACGCCGCGGCGCCGAGATGTCGGCGGCCGATTACCTGGACCTGCTCGATGCGCGCGAAGCCTGGGTCGCGGCGGTGGAGCACCGTATCGCGGCATACGACGCGGTGCTGATGCCCACCGTACCCGTGGTCGCGCCCAAGGTGGCAGACCTTGCCGCCAGCGACGACGCCTACTACGCGGCCAACGGCCTGATACTGCGCAACCCGACTTTCATCAACTTCCTGGATGGCTGCGCCGTGTCGGTGCCTTGCCATGAACCAGGCACGGCGCCCGCGGGCTTGATGATTGCCGGCGCCAATGGCGCTGACCGCCGCATTCTGTCGATCGGCATGGCGGTCGAAGACCTGCTGCAACTGTAGTTTCTCTGACGCGGCATGCATGGCATGCCGCAGGAATACCCCGTATGACGCAATCCCTAGACCTCGGCGCGGCCCATCGGGTGCGCCTCGATGCGCGGGCCGGCAAGCTTACCGGCCCCACGGCCAATCTTGCCCCGGGGCATGTGCAGGCCAACCTGGCCATCCTGCCCGCCGACGTGGCCAATGATTTTCTGCGCTTCTGCCAGCGCAATCCCAAGCCATGCCCGCTGCTGGCCGTGTCCGAACCCGGCGATCCTTCTCTGCCTGCGCTCGGAAAGGATATCGATGTGTGCAGCGACATTCCGCGCTACCGGGTGTGGCGCGACGGCCATCTGGTCGACGAGCCCACCGATGTCCGCGCGCTGTGGCGCGATGACCTGGTGGCCTTCCTGATCGGCTGTTCGTTTTCGTTCGAAGAAGCCATGATCGACAACGGTCTGCCGGTGCGCCATATCGAGCAAGGCTGCAACGTGCCCATGTATCGCACGTCCATAGCCACCGAGCCGGCGGGGCCGTTCCATGGGCCGCTGGTTGTGTCGATGCGCCCGCTCAAGGCCGCGGATGCGATCCGCGCCATCCAGGTCACCTCGCGCTTTCCTTCGGTGCACGGTGCGCCCGTGCATCTGGGCGACCCATCCCTGATCGGCATCCGCGATATCCACCAGCCCGATTATGGCGACGCGGTAGAGATACGGCCCGGTGAAATTCCGGTGTTCTGGGCCTGCGGCGTCACGCCGCAGTCGGTAGTGGCCGCCGTGCAGCCCGAGTTCTGCATCACGCACGCCCCCGGGCACATGCTGGTAACCGACCTGCTCAACAGCCGCATGGCCGTGCTGTAGCGGGGCAGGGGCATCGCCGACGTCCGGATTCTGCCCCCGCATGCCGGCGGCCCACGTCGTTTCTTCAGCCGTGATGGTGTCTGACACCCTGCGGGAGTCAGACACCTGCAAGCCCATCAGTGCAGCCCCAAAACAAAGGTGTCTGACTCCCGCAGGGAGTCAGACACCCCCAAGCCCATCGCTGCAGCTCCAAAAGAAAGGTGTCTGACTCCCACAGGGTGTCAGACACCCGCAAGCCCATCACTGCAGCCCCAAAAGAAAGGTGTCTGACACCCACAGGGTGTCAGACACCCGCAAGCCCATCACTGCAGCCCCAA
Organism: Bordetella genomosp. 7; assembly: GCF_002261415.1. Taxonomy (NCBI): domain Bacteria; kingdom Pseudomonadati; phylum Pseudomonadota; class Betaproteobacteria; order Burkholderiales; family Alcaligenaceae; genus Bordetella; species Bordetella genomosp. 7. Next base: position 40,169 of record NZ_NEVI01000012.1, read on the forward strand.
AAGAAAGGTGTCTGACACCCTGCGGGAGTCAGACACCTGCAAGTCCATCCCTGCAGCCCCAAAAGAAAGGTGTCTGACTCCCTGTGGGTGTCAGACACCCGCAAGCCCATCGCTGCAGCCCCAAAAAGAAAGGTGTCTGACTCCCTGTGGGTGTCAGACACCCGCAAGCCCATCACTGCAGCCCCAAAAGAAAGGTGTCTGACTCCCGCAGGGAGTCAGACACCCGCAAGCCCATCACTGCAGCCCCAAAAGAAAGGTGTCTGACTCCCGCAGGGAGTCAGACACCCGCAAGCCCATCACTGCAACCTCAAAAGAAAGGTGTCTGACTCCCGCAGGGTGTCAGACACCCGCAAGCCCATCGCTGCAGCCCCAAAAGAAAGGTGTCTGACTCCCGCAGGGTGTCAGACACCGGGACATGCAATGATGCGCGTGGCGGACGGCCTGCTTACATCCGCATATGCTGAGGCAGCCAGGTGGCGATGCCCGGCACGATATACAAGAGCAGCACGGCCACGATCATCAGCGCGAACATCGGCAGCGACGCTCGCGCGATGTAGGGCAGTTCGCGGCCGGTCATGCCCGACAGTACGAACAGGTTGAAGCCCACCGGCGGCGTGATCTGCGCCATTTCTACCACGAACACCACGAATATGCCGAACCAGATCAGGTCGATGCCCGCCGCCTGCACAGTCGGCAACAACACCCCCATGGTCAGCACCACGATGGAAATTCCGTCGAGGAAGCAGCCCAGCACGATGAAGAACACCATCAACGCTACGATCAGCCAGAACTGCGACAGGCCCAGGCCGCCGATCCACTCGGCCAGCGTGCGCGGCAGGCCGATGTAGCCCATGGCCAGGGTCAGGAACTGCGCGCCGGCCAGAATCAGCGCGATCATGCAGTACAGGCGCGTGGCGCCGGACAGTGACTGCGTGAATGACTTGATCGTCAGCGACCCTTGCGTAAGAGACAGCAGCAGCGCGCCCACCACGCCGATGGCTGCGGCCTCGGTGGCGGTGGCAATGCCCATGTAGATCGAACCCAGCACTGCCGCGATCAGCAACAGCACCGGTATCAAGTGTCGTGCCTGATACAGCTTCTGGCCCAGCGTCATGGACTGGTCCGCGGCAGGGACCTTGTCCGGGTTGCGCCATGCCCACCACGCGATATAGCCCATGAACAAGGCGGCCAGCACGATGCCCGGCACGATGCCCGCGATGAACAGCCGCGCAATGGACACGTCGGCCGCCACCCCATACACGATCATGATGATCGACGGCGGAATCAGCAGCCCCAGCGTGCCCGCGCCGGACAGCGTGCCCAGGACTTTGTCTTCGGGGTAGCCGCGGCGCTTGAGTTCCGGAATGGTCATCTTGCCCACGGTAGCGACGGTGGCTGCCGAGGAACCCGATACCGCTGCGAAGATCGCGCAGCCGATCACGTTGGTATGCAGCAGCCGGCCGGGCAGGCGATTGAGCCATGGAGCCAGGCCCTTGAACAGGTCTTCGGACAACCGGGTTCGGAACAGGATCTCGCCCATCCAGAGAAACAGGGGCAGGGCCGTCAACGTCCAGCTCGATGCCGCGCCCCAGATCGTGACCGCCATGGCGTCTCCGGCCGGGCGGCTCGAAAAAATCTCCATGCCTATCCACGCGGTGCCGGCCAGCGTCAGCCCGACCCACACACCGCATCCCAGCAAAGTGAAGATCGAAATGACCAGCAGGGTAATTACCAGGACTTCATTCATGGGTTTGCTGAGATGAGGGGGCGGGCAGGCCCCGCAGGCGGCGCACCAGTTCGTCGACCAGCGATACCAGGAACAGGAAGGTGCCCACGGCCATGGAGATCTGCGGAATCCAGAGCGGCGTGGCGTCGTTGGCGGTGGAAATGTCGTTATAGAGGTGCGAGTCGTAGACCAGCTTGGCGCTGAAATACGCGAACGCAGCTGCCAGCACGGTGCCCACCGCCAGGGCGAAGATATCCAGGCGCCGGCCGTTGCGCTCGGCCAGCGAGTTCAACAGCAGGGTGACGCGGATATGTTCGCCGTGCTTGAAGGTGGTGGCCAGCGCCAGGAAACCGGCGGCGGCCATGAAGTAGCCCGCGTAGGCATCGGTGCCGGGAATGTTCCAGCCCATCTGGCGCGCCACGATGGCGGCCAGCACCGAGGCCAGCACGCCGATCATGCATACGCCGGCCAACAGGCCGGCGATGCCGTACAAAGTGTCGAGAAATCGGCGCATGGGTGATTACATCTTGCGATACGCGTCGACCATGGCTTTGCCGTCCGGGCCGGCGCGCTGCAGCCATTCTTCGATCATGCGTTCGCCCACCTTGGTCAGGGCCGATTGCAGCTCAGGCGTGGGGGTGATGATTTCCAGGCCGTTCTTGGTCAGCTCTTGCTGGTACCACTTGTTCTTTTCTTCCGACATCTTCCAGCCGCGCTCTTCAGCCTGTGCGCCGGCCTTCTTCAGCGCTTCCTGCGTGGCGGGATCCAGCGCGTCGAACGCCTTCTTGTTGACGATGATGGCGTTCTTGGGCAGCCAGGCCTGCGTGTCGTACCACTTCTTGATGTATTCGTAGGTCTTGGTGTCGTATCCGGTCGAAGCAGACGACATGTACGAATCGATCACGCCGGTGGCCATGGCCTGGGCCAGTTCGGCCTGTTGCACGGTAACGGGCTGGGCGCCGACCAGTTCGGCGATCTTGGCCGTGACCGGGCTGTAAGCGCGCCACTTCAGGCCTTTCAGGTCATCAATGGTCTTGAGGTCTTTGTTGGCGAAGATGCCCTGCGGGGGCCAGGCCACCGCGTACAGCAGCATCATGCCCTGCGACGCCAGCTTCTTTTCCAGGAAGGGCTTCTGGGCCTGGTACAGCTTGTACGACGCGGGGTAACCGGTGGCCAGGAACGGCAGGCCATCCAGCGCGTACACCGGGTCTTCGTTGGCGAAGTTGGTCAGCAGGATTTCCCCGATCTGCGCCTGGTTGCCTTGCACTGCGCGCTTGATCTCGGGCGCCTTGTACAGCGACGCGTTGTTGTGCAACGTGATCTTCAGCTTGCCGTTGGACAGCGAGTCCACCTCTTTGGCGAATTCGACCAGGTTCTCGACGTGGAAGTTGCTGGCAGGGTAGGCCGTGGGCAGGTCCCAGGTGGTCTGGGCGGCGGCGCCGGCACTGAAGGCCAGCGCAATGCTGCCGGCGAACAGGGAAAGAAATTTTTTCATGAGAAATCCCCTTATAGCGACTCATGGGCGCATGCCTGGCGGCTTGCGCGAAAGACCCCGTGGCATGCCTGCCGCGGTTTTGTAGAAACCGTGCAATTCTAAGGCGCACACAGCGCGCACAGGCCGCAGATTGGCGCGCTTAGGGTAATTCCTAGGGGCTGGCCGTGTGCGCCGCGCGCACGCCACGAGCCTTGTCGCCAATGCTTGATGCTTGAAGCAAGCGGCCAGGCGCCAAAATTATATGTTGATAAAACGTTGATAAATTATTAGTATTTTCTCTGCATCGATTTCGCGGAAATTTCGCTTATGCCCAATCAGATCATCGCCTCGTCCGCCCACCTGGTCAGCCGCCGTGCGCCTGACCTGTCCGAAGTGGAATTCGGCCTGATGATTGCGGGCCATGCGTTCGAACGCTGGATCGTGCGCTGCATGGCGGCGGCGGGTTTGCCCGACCTTACCGCCAACGACGTCATGGTGCTGCACCACGTCCATCACCGCCAGCGCAGCAAGAAGCTCGCCGACATCTGCTTCACGCTCAACATCGAAGACACGCACATCGTCAACTATTCGCTCAAGAAGCTCGAACGCCTGGGCATCGTCGCCGGCGAGCGCAACGGCAAGGAAGTGTTCTACAGCGTGACCGACGAGAGCGCGTCCTATATCAAGCGCTATACCGAGATCCGCGAACAATGTCTGATCGACGGGCTGGAGGCGGGCTCGCCATCGGGCGTGGAGTTCAATCGTCAACTGGCCAAGACGCTGCGCGCGCTGTCGGGGCTGTATGACCAGGCCGCCCGCGCGGCGACCTCGCTTTAATCATCAGGCAACCCGGTGGCGCAGCGTGCGCGGCCGGGGATATCTACCTTCTGAGGACACTATGAAGTGGCAATTCTGGATTGACCGTGGGGGCACGTTTACCGACATCGTGGCCCGCCGCCCCGACGGCGGCACCGCGACGGCAAAGCTGTTGTCGGAAAACCCCGAGCAATACCGCGACGCGGCCGTGGCGGGCATCCGCCGGCTGCTGGGGCTGTTGCCCGGTCAACCGGTGCCCGCCGAACAGGTCGAATGCGTGAAAATGGGCACCACCGTGGCCACCAACGCGCTGCTCGAACGCAAGGGCGAACGCACGCTGCTGGTGACCACCCGCGGGTTCCGCGACGCTTTGCGCATTGCGTACCAGAACCGGCCGCGCCTGTTCGACCGCAACGTGTTGTTGCCCGAGATGCTGTACGAAAGCGTGGCCGAGGCCGACGAGCGCGTCGATGCCGACGGCACGGTAGTGCGCGGCCTTGACGAAGACGGCCTGCGCCAGAGCCTGCGGCAAGCGTATGACAGCGGCATACGTGCCGTGGCCATTGTGTTCATGCATGCCTGGCATGCGCCGGCGCACGAACAGCGCGCCGCGGCGCTGGCCCGCGAGATCGGCTTTACGCAGGTGTCCGCGTCGCACGAAGTCAGCCCGCTGATCAAGTTCGTGTCGCGGGGCGATACGACCGTGGTCGATGCTTATCTTTCGCCCATTCTCAAGCGCTACGTCGACCAGGTGGCGTCCGAGCTGCCCGGCATCCGCCTGATGTTCATGCAGTCCAGCGGCGGCCTGACCGATGCACATCGCTTCCGCGGCAAGGACGCCATCTTGTCCGGCCCGGCGGGCGGCATCGTGGGCATGGTGCGCACCAGCGAACTGGCGGGCTTCAAGCAAGTTATCGGCTTCGACATGGGCGGCACGTCCACCGACGTATCTCACTATGCCGGCGAGTTCGAGCGCGAGTTCGAAACCCTGGTGGCCGGCGTGCGCATGCGCGCGCCCATGATGAGCATCCACACCGTGGCGGCGGGCGGCGGTTCGATCCTGCATTTTGACGGCGCCCGCCTGCGCGTGGGGCCTGATTCGGCGGGCGCCAACCCCGGTCCGGCGTGCTATCGCCGGGGCGGGCCTCTGGCCGTCACGGACTGCAACGTGCTGTTGGGCAAGATCCAGCCTGACTTCTTTCCCCGCGTGTTCGGGGCGGGCGCCGACGAGCCGCTGGACCGCGAGGCCGTGCAACGCGGCTTCGAGGCCATGGCAGCCGAGGTGCGCACCGCCACGGGCCGCGACATGACCCCCGAGCAATTGGCCGAAGGGTTCCTGGAAATTGCCGTAGGCAATATGGCAGAGGCCATCAAGCGCATTTCGGTGCAGCGCGGCCACGACGTGACGGAATACGCGCTCACGGTGTTCGGCGGCGCGGGCGGCCAGCATGCCTGCCTGGTGGCCGATGCGCTGGGCATGACCACGGTGTTCGCGCACCCCCTGGGCGGCGTGCTGTCGGCCTATGGCATGGGGCTGGCCGACCAGGCCGACATGCGGCAGAAAACGGTAGAGAAAGTGCTGGACGAGGCGCTGGTGGCGCAATTGCAGGCCGAACTGCAAGAACTGGCCGATCAGGCGCGCGGCGAATTGCTGCGCCAGCACGTGCCGGCAGAGCAGATCCGGGTGCAGCACCGCCTGCACGTCAAATATCGCGGCACCGACACCGCGCTCGAAATACCCTATGGCAGCCTGGCGCAGGTGCGGCAGGACTTCGAGTCCGCGTATCGCCAGCGCTACTCGTTCCTGATGCCCGATCGCGAACTGGTGGTCGAGACGATTTCGGTCGAAGCCACCGGCGGCGGAGAGGCCGCGCACGAGACACCGCCGCAGCGCCAGCGCGCCGGCGCGCCGCAGCCGCGCCAGACCGTGCAGATGTACGGGCAGGGCGCATGGCGCGACACGCCGCTGTATGTGCGCGCAGACCTGGTGCCCGGCGACGTGCTGCCGGGGCCTGCGATCATCTCCGAACCGAACCAGACCACCGTGGTCGAGCCGGGCTGGCAGGCGCACCTTACCGAGCTGGACCACATCGTGCTCCGGCGTGTCCAGGCGCGTCCGGAACGCCGCGCCGTGGGCACGCAGGCCGATCCCGTCATGCTGGAAGTGTTCAACAACCTGTTTATGTCCATTGCCGAGCAGATGGGCTACCGGCTGCAGAACACGGCGTACTCGGTCAACATCAAAGAGCGCCTGGATTTTTCCTGCGCCATTTTCGACGCCGATGGCAACCTGATCGCCAACGCCCCGCACATGCCGGTGCACCTGGGCTCGATGGGAGAATCCATCAAGACCATTATGCAGGCCAACGCGGGCCGCATGCAGCCCGGCGACGCCTACGTCGTGAACGATCCATACCATGGCGGCACGCACCTGCCCGACGTAACGGTCATCACGCCGGTGTTCGATCGGGATGGCCGCGAGATTCTGTTCTTCGTGGGGTCGCGCGGCCACCATGCCGACATCGGCGGCACCACGCCCGGCTCGATGCCCCCCGATTCCAGGACGGTGCAAGACGAGGGAGTGCTGTTCACCAACTTCCAGCTGGTGCGCGATGGCGAGTTCCGCGAAGCCGCCGCGCGCGAGATCCTTGGCTCGGGCCGCTGGCCGGCGCGCAATCCCGATCAGAACATCGCCGACCTGCACGCGCAGATCGCCGCCAACGAGAAGGGCGTGCAGGAACTGCTGCGCATGTGCGAGCACTTCGGGCTGGACGTGGTACGCGCCTACATGGGTCATGTGCAGGACAACGCCGAAGAGGCTGTGCGCCGCGTGATTTCCGTCCTGAAGGACGGCAGCTACGAGTACCCGCTGGATAATGGCGCGGTCATTCGCGTGGCGGTACGGGTCGACCGGCAGGCGCGTACTGCGGTGGTCGATTTCACCGGCACGTCGGCGCAATTGGACAATAACTTCAATGCGCCCGGCGCCATCGCCGTGGCCGCCGTGCTGTATGTGTTCCGCACCATGGTCGATGACGATATTCCGCTGAACGCCGGCTGCCTGAAACCGCTGGAGATCATCGTGCCGGAAGGCTCGATGCTGCGTCCCAAGCCGCCGGCCTCCGTGGTGGCGGGCAACGTCGAAACCTCGATGTGCATCGTCAATGCGCTGTATGGCGCCTTGGGGGTGTTGGCCGCCAGCCAGGGCACCATGAACAACTTCACGTTCGGCAACGCACGCTACCAGTACTACGAAACCATCTCGGGCGGCACCGGCGCAGGCCCCCTGCGCATCGACGCAACAGGCCCGCGCGACGAGGGTTTCGGGGGGACGTCCGTGGTGCAGGCGCACATGACAAACTCGCGGCTTACCGATCCCGAAGTGCTGGAACTGCGCTTTCCGGTACGTCTGGAATCGTACGAGATCCGTCCCGGTTCGGGCGGCGCAGGCAGGTATCGGGGCGGCGACGGCGGTGTGCGGCGTGTGCGCTTTCTGGAAGACATGACCGCCGCCATCCTGTCCAACAACCGCGTGCACGCGCCGTTCGGCCTGGCCGGCGGCAGCCCGGGGCAGGTGGGCCGCAACTACATCGAGCGCGCCGATGGCAGTGTGCAAGTCCTGGGCCCTCAGGACAGCGCCGAACTCAAGGCCGGCGACGTATTTGTCGTCGAAACCCCGGGAGGCGGCGGGTACGGGCAGCCATAGACACGCCGGCTCGCCTGCCGGGCAGAGTCAGGCATCCAGGGCGGGGAGGAGCATCGTCAGGTGTCTGACACCGCCGGTGCCTGGATGGTATCTGACACCCTGGCGGGAGTCAGACACCGACGGCAGGGGCGGGGCATGGTCAGGTGTCTGACTCCCGCAGGGTGTCTGACACCGCTGGTACGTGAGTGGTGTCTGACACGCGCCGGGACCTGAATGGTGTCTGACACCCTGGCGGGAGTCAGACACCGAGGGCGGGGCGGGGGCATGGTGAGGTGTCTGACTCCCGCAGGGTGTCTGACACCGCTGGTACGTGAATGGTGTCTGACACGCGCCGGGACCTGAATGGTGTCTGACACCCTGGCGGGAGTCAGACACCGAGGGCAGGGGCGTGGGCATGGTCAGGTGTCTGACTCCCGCAGGGTGTCTGACACCGCTGGTACGTGAATGGTGTCTGACACCGGGCGTCAATTTACGCGACGACGATTTCCTGTGTGGCTTTGGGCTTGCGGTCGTAGATGCGCAGGGTGACGTGATCGTCGTCCAGCTCGAACACGGCGGTGGCCAGGGTATTTTCTTCGTCGGGGTCGTCGGGCGCGCGGCGCAGTATGGGCAGCGGGCCTTCGCAGTCATGCAGCGCGCCGACCAGTTCGGCTTCGCCCGATTGCTCGTTCCACGTGTCCACCAGCGTATCGATGCGATTCTGCCGCGCGCGCGACGACTCGGTGATGAGCTGCGGAACATCCTGCGTGCCCTGGTGGATGGCGTGATTGGCATGGCCGTAGCGGCGTGCCACGGTCTCCACCGAACACGCGCCCGGCGTAGCTTCCACGCTGAGCAGGCGGTCGTCGCCCGCCGCGCCCAGGGTATGGTGAAAGCCGCCCGCGCGGGGCATATGCGCCAGCAGATCGGCCGCCTGATCCAGGCTGGTGCAGTCGAGCACCGCCCGCGCCAGGAACATGCGGGGCACCCCTGCGCGGCGAGCGCGGATACGCAGGTTATTGATCGTTTGCACCACCCCTGCGCGGCTGGCGCCGAACGTGTGTCCGGGCAGCGAGCCCGGGTAGTAAAAACTGACATAGCCCGGCGCCCCCGCCGGCCGTACGTCCACGACGTGGCAACGCCCATACAGATACGGGTCGCCGTCTTCGTTGTGTGCGATCCAGCGTTTGCCGCCGGACGATTGCAGGGCCACCGACGTGCAGCCGTCGGCGCTCTTGTGCAGCAGGTCGCCGCGGCAATGCCACAGCAACAGATCGTCGGCCGGCATGCGCAGCCCCTCGGCCAGGCCTTCGAACTCTTCCCAGATCTCGGGCAGCGCCTCCTGCACATGGCCCGCCAGTTCCTGCAGATACGCATGGCCGCGCCACGGGCGCAAGGCGTGCCACGTGGCGTTCTGCTCCAGGTATGCGGACATCAGCGGACGAGCCAGCTTGCCCAGCGCCTGGCCGGTTTCACGGCGGGTGCCGGCGATGTGTACAGGTTTGTATGGCATGGCGAATCTCCCGGGGATGATCCGATTGTAATTATCGTAGCCGTGCCTGCCATGGGGACAGATGAGTTAAGATGAACCGCCGGGCGCCCGGTGATCCGCTTGTGGCGCCCTCTGTGCGGGCCGGCAGGGGCCGGCCCTCTCTATGCCTCTACAGGAGAATATCGATGATCAAGCGCAAAATCGCTGCTGCGCTGGTAGGCCTGGGCCTGATCGGCATCATGGCTACTGCCTCCGCGCAAGACAAGGAACTGATCGTGGCGACCGACACGGCCTTCGTTCCCTTCGAGTTCAAGCAGGGCAATACTTATACCGGCTTTGACATCGATCTGTGGGCCGCCATCGCCAAGGAACTGAACCTGAAGTACAAGCTTCAGCCGATGGACTTCAACGGCATCATTCCGGGCCTGCAAACCCGCAACATCGACGTCGCGCTGGCCGGCATCACGATCCGCGACGACCGCAAACAGGTCATCGATTTTTCCGATCCCTATTACGAGAGCGGCCTGGCCATCCTGGTGGCCGACAATAACAACGACATCAAGGCCGCCAAAGACCTGGCCGGCAAGGACGTGGCCGTGAAAACCGGCACCGCCACCGTCGACTTCATGAAGAAGCAGGTTCCCGAGGCCAAGCTGCGCCTGTTTCCGAATATCGACAACGCGTATCTGGAACTGGCAACGGGCCGCGTGGATGCGGCTGTGCACGATACGCCCAACGTGCAGTATTACGCCAACACTGCCGGCAAGGGCCGCGTGAAAGTGGTGGGCACCGTCAAGAGCGGCGACTTCTACGGTATAGCCTTTCCCAAGGGCAGCGACCTGGTGGCCAAAGTGAACCAGGCGCTCGCCACCCTGAAGTCCAACGGCCAGTACGACGCCATCTATACCAAGTGGTTCGGCAAGCAGCCCTGAGCGCTGTTGTTGCGGCATAACCGGCCGGCGTAGCCGCTAGCGTATGCGCCGACCCCCCCGGGGCGCCGTGGGCGTCCCGGGGACACCATACAAGGGAACGAGCGTGCAATTCGACTGGTCTGTCATCTGGGCATCTATGCCCAATCTGCTTGACGGCACACTGATGACCGTCAAGATCACGTTCTGGGGGCTGGTGGGCGGTTTCGTGCTTGGCGCCGTGGCGGGCGTATGCCGCGCCTATGGGCCGCGCCTGCTGTCGGCCGTGGCGCAAGTCTATGTCGCGGTCATCCGCGGCACGCCCATCGTCGTGCAGGTCATGTTCATTTATTTCGCGCTGCCGCTGATGGTGCCCGGATTGCGCATCGATGCAGTGTGGGCAGCCATCGCAACCCTGATCATCAATTCGGGGGCCTATATCGCCGAAATCGTGCGCGGCTCGCTGCTGTCGGTGCACAAGGGCCTGAAAGAAGCGGGGCAGGCCATGGGCCTGCCGTTCTACAAGATACTGCTGCACATCATCGGGCCGGTGGCTTTCCGCCGCATGATTCCGCCGCTGGGCAACCAGTGCATCATCAGCCTGAAAGACTCGTCGCTGTTCATTGTGATCGGCGTGGCCGAACTGACCCGCCAGGGTCAGGAAATCATGGCAAGCAACTTCCGCGCGGTCGAGATCTGGTCCGCCGTGGCCATCATCTACTTGATCCTCACCGGCGCACTGGCCCTGGCCCTGCGCCTGGTCGAGAAAAGGATGCGCATTCTATGAGCATGGTCGAATTCCGCAACGTCACCAAACGCTTTGGCGAGTCCACCGTGCTCGACGGCATCTCTTTGAATATCGATGCCGGCGAAGTCGTGGTGGTGGTGGGGCCGTCCGGTTCGGGCAAGTCGACGTTCCTGCGCTGCATCAACGTGCTGGAAACCATCGAGGGCGGCGACCTGCTGGTGGATGGCCAGAGTGTCAAGGGGCCGGCCGCCCAGGTGCGTGCCATTCGCCGCGAGGCCGGCATGGTGTTCCAGCAGTTCAATCTGTTTCCGCAGATGACCGCGCTGGAAAACGTCATGTTCGGGCCCGTGCACACCCGCGGCGCTACGCGCCAGGAGGCGCGCCGGCAGGCCGAGGAACTGCTGGGCAAGGTGGGCCTGGCCGAGCGCATGAACCATTATCCGTCGGAGCTCTCGGGCGGCCAGCAGCAGCGCGTGGCCATTGCCCGGGCCCTGGCCATCAAGCCCAAGCTGATGCTGTTCGACGAGCCCACGTCCGCGCTCGACCCCGAATTGCGTCATGAAGTGCTGAAGGTGATGCGGGATCTGGCCGAAGAAGGGATGACCATGGTGGTCGTCACGCACGAGATGGAGTTCGCGCGCAGGGTAGGCAGCCGGCTGATTTTCATCGACGGGGGCAAGGTGGCTCATGACGGGCCGCCCGCCGAATTGCTGTCCAACCCGCCGAGCCAGCGCCTGCGCGATTTCCTGCAGCACGTGGCGTAAAGGCGCAAAGGCCGCGGCGTACGCGGCTAGCCCTTCACGCGCACTATTTTCTGTACCTGGGGCACATGCCGGATGGCGCGGATGACTTGCGCCAGATGCTTGCGGCTGTCGACCTGGATGGTCAGGTGCAGCGACACGGTAGACACGGCATCGTCGTGCATGGTGATCTGCACGATATTGGCGTCGGCCGCCGTGACTTCCGCAGCCAGCCTGCCCAGCACGCCGCGCTCATTGCGGGTGATGACGTCGAGCCGCGTTGAAAGGTGCTTGGCGGTCTGAGAGTCCCATGCCACCCCGACCCAGCGTTCGGGTTCGCGCGAGCGCTGGCGCACGGCGATCGGGCAGTCGGCGGTATGCACCACCAGCCCGTGGCCCAGGCGCAGGCCGCCCACGATGGGGTCGCCCGGCAGGGGGCCACAGCATGGCGCCAGTTGCACGGCCTGGCCTTCGTTGCCCTGGATCAGAATTGGCGCGCTGCGCGCAGAGGTTATTTCGTCTACGTCGGCGGCAGTGGTGGCCACCAGTTGGTGCTCGGGCGCAAAGCGCCGCGCCACCACCGTGGCCAGCCGCTTGCCCAGCCCGATGTCGGCCAGGATCTCGTCGCGCGAACTCGCGCCCGTACTGCGCGCCAGCTTTTGCCAGGTGGGGTCGTCGGCGGCCGGCAGTTCCAGGTGCAGTTCCTGCAGGGCCTGCTCGAGCAGGCGTTCGCCGAACGCCACGGACTCTTCGTACTTGACCGTGCGCAGGTAATGGCGGATTTCCGAACGCGCGCGGCCGGTGCGCACGTAATTGAGCCACTGGGCATTGGGGCGGGAAGCAGGCGAGGTGATGATCTCGACTGCGTCGCCACTGCTCAGCTCGGTGCGCAGCGGAACGAATTCGTTGTTGACCTTGGCCGCCACGGCCTGGTTGCCGATATCGGTATGGATGGCATACGCGAAATCAACCGGCGTGGCGCCACGCGGCAGCGAGATGATCTTGCCGCGCGGGGTGAATACATAGACGGCATCCGGGAACAAGTCGACCTTGACGTGCTCGAGGAATTCGCCGGAATCGCCAGTCTGGCTCTGGATGTCGAGCAGCGACTGCAGCCACTGGTGCGTGCGCTTCTGAAGGTCGTTGAGCGACACGTCGGCGCTTTTGTACAGCCAGTGCGACGCCACGCCTTCTTCGGCAATGTGATGCATGTCGCGCGTGCGGAACTGGAATTCCACGGGCGTGCCGTACGGCCCCACCAGCGTGGTGTGCAGCGACTGGTAGCCGTTGACCTTGGGAATGGCGATGTAGTCTTTGAACTTGCCCGGCACCGGCCGGTACAGCTGGTGCAGCGTGCCCAGGGCCAGGTAGCACTCGGGCAGCGTGTGCACGATGACCCGAAAACCGTAGATGTCGAGCACTTCGGAAAACGACTTTTTCTGCTCGACCATCTTGGAATAGATGCCGTACAGCGTTTTTTCGCGCCCTGTAACCTCGGCTTCGATGCCGGCGGCGGGGAGGGCGGCGCATACCGCGTCGCCGATCTTGCTGATGACTTCGCGGCGGTTGCCGCGCGCGGCCAGCACCGCCTTGTACAGTACTTGGTAGCGGTTGGGATACATGGCCGCGAAACACAAGTCCTGCAGTTCGCGAAACAACACGTTCAGGCCCAGGCGGTTTGCGATGGGCGCGTAGATTTCCAGTGTTTCGCGGGCGATGCGGCGGCGCTTTGCCGGATTGACTGCATCCAGCGTGCGCATGTTGTGCAGGCGATCGGCCAGCTTGATGAGGATGACGCGCACGTCGCGCGCCATGGCCAGGAGCATCTTGCGAAAGCTCTCGGCCTGCTGCTCGGCCTTGGTGGCGAAATCGAGCCGGTCGAGCTTGGACAGGCCATCTACGAGTTCGGCGACTTCGGGGCCGAACTTTTCTGCCAGTTCCTGCTTGGTGACGCCCTGGTCTTCAATGACGTCGTGCAACAGCGCGGCCGAGAGTGCGTTGGCGTCGAGCTTCCAGCCTGCGCAGATTTCGGTGACCGCGATGGGGTGCGATATATAAGGAGACCCGCTGGCCCGGAATTGCCCCAGGTGCGCCTGGTCGGCATAGCGGTACGCCTCGCGCACCCGTTCGACATCTTTTTTGTCGAGATAGCTCGAGATGATTTCGGTAAGCGGCGCCAGCGAGGCGACGGGCGACGAACCCGCCGCAGCGTCGTCGGGCGCATCCGCAGGCGCGGTCCGGGCAGCCGGTGTGCCTTTTTTGCCGGGGCGCCGCCCCAGCCGGGACCCTGCGCGCAATGCCGCGAGCAGGCCCGTGGAAGCATACTTCAGCCGGGGAAAAGCCATGTTGCCGCCCCCTGGCCTCGATCAGGTCGGGACTTTACGCAGCATTTCCAGGCCGGTGTGGCCGCCGGCGATTTCGCGCAAGGCGGTGACGGTGGGCTTGTCTTTGCTGTCGATGCGCGGGGCATGGCCTTGCGCCAGTTCGCGGGCGCGATAGGTGGCCGCCAGCGTCAGCTTGAAGCGGTTGGGAATCTGGTTCAGACAGTCTTCGACGGTAATTCGGGCCATGGATTGCACCTGGAACGTTTTCTGGAAATGAGTAAGTCGCTTCAGTGCGCCGCCGGAATGCCCAACTGGGCGAACAGGGGCGCGTGGCGGACCGCCTGAGACGAAAAACGTAGCCGGGCGGCGCTGATGATCTGCGAAAGTTCCGCCAAGGCTACGCTAAATTCTTGATTAATAATAACATATTCGCATTCCGGCGCGTGAGCGATTTCGCCGCCCGCCGCCAGCAGGCGGCGCGCTATCACCGAGGGGGCGTCCTGGCCCCGCGCCTTCAGGCGATTTTCGAGTTCTTCGATTGACGGAGGCAGGATGAAGATGCCGATGGCCTGCGGATATTGCTGGCGAACCTGGCGCGCGCCCTGCCAGTCGATTTCGAGCAGCACGTCTTTGCCCGCACGGGTGGACTGCTCGATCAAGTCGCGCGGCGTGCCGTAGAAGTTGCCATGGACTTCTGCCCATTCCAGCAACTGGTGGTCGCGACGCAGTGTTTCGAACTGCTCGACGGAAATGAACCGGTATTCCCGTCCGTCGACCTCGCCCTGGCGAGGCGCGCGCGTGGTGCACGACACGGACAGGACCAGGGACTTGTCGCTGTCGAGCAGCGCCCTGACCAGGCTGGACTTGCCGGCGCCGCTGGGGGCCACGACCATGAAAACGTTGCCGGGGTGTTCGGACATGAGTAGGAAGGCAGACAGATAAGAGGCGAAGAATAGCAAACCATGCCGGCGACAGGGCGATCGCGCCTGTGGGCGGCAACCCAAATATTATAGGCAGTGCCCGGGCCGCCCGGCCGGGGCCGGTCAAGGGCGCTTGCAATCCTGCGCCGCCAATTGCGTTAGGATTGCGCGGTTCCTTCATAGGGAGAAACTGATGCAGTCGAATGAACACTCGGGCGCACGCGTCGCCTTGGTAACCGGCGCCGGCACAGGCATCGGCCGCGCCGTGGCGTTGGAATTCCTGGCCCAGGGCTATCGCGTCGTGCTGGCGGGCCGCCGCCGCGAATTGCTGGAGCAGACCCGCACAGCGGCGGGCGACGATGGCGTACGGGCGCTGGTGGTGCCCGCCGATGTCTGCGACGAGCAGGCAGTGCGCCAGTTGTTCGATGAAACCCAGCGGGCCTACGGCCGCCTGGATGTACTGTTCAACAACGCCGGCCGCAACGCTCCGGCCGTGCCTATCGAAGACCTGCCCGTCGATACCTGGCGTGAAGTGGTCGACGTCAACCTGACCGGCATGTTCCTGTGCGCGCAAGCCGCCATCCGGCTCATGAAGGCGCAACAGCCCCAGGGCGGCCGCATCATCAACAATGGTTCGATCTCGGCGCACGCGCCGCGGCCGTTCTCGATCGCCTATACGGCGACCAAGCATGCCGTCACCGGGCTGACCAAGTCGATTTCGCTGGATTGCCGCAGCTATGGCATCGCCTGCGGGCAGATCGATATCGGCAATGCCGCCACCGACATGACGCAGCGCATGGCCGAGGGCATCCTGCAGGCCGACGGCGCCAAGCGGGTGGAGCCGCGCATGGACGTCGCGCACGTGGCGCAGGCGGTGCTGTCGATGGCCAGCCTGCCGCTGGACGCCAACGTGCAATTCATGACCATCATGGCGACCAACATGCCGTTCGTGGGCCGCGGCTGACCTTGCGGTAGCCCGCGCAACAAAAACCCCCGCAAGCGCTGCCGCCTGCGGGGGTTTTTGCTGGAAGCGCCGGTCAGGCGGCGCAGCTTATATAGACGCGAACCACAGCGCGCCAAACATGACCACACCGGAACCCACCAGGGTCACCATGGTGTAGCCCAGGATGTCGCGCATCTTCAGGCCCGCGATGGCCAGGATGGGCAGGGCCCAGAAGGGCTGCAGCATGTTGGTCCACTGGTCGCCATAGGCCACGGCCATGATGGCGATGGCCGGATCCACGTTCAGCTGGCGGGCGGCCTCGAGCATGATGGGGCCTTGCACGGCGAACTGGCCGCCGCCGGACGGCACGAAGAAGTTCACGATGCCGGCCGACAGGAAGGCCAGCATGCCGAAGGTCTGCTGCGTCGAGATCGCGACGAATGCATCCGAGAACAGGGCGATCAGGCCGCTGTGCTGCATGATGCCCAGGATACCGGCGTACAGCGGGAACTGCAGCAGAATTTCGCCCACGCTGGATGCCGCGTTGCGCGTCAGGTGGATGAGCTCAAACACGTTCTTGGTAAAGAGCAGCACCAGGGCCAGCAGCGACCAGTTGACGATGTCCAGCGTAATGGTGCCGCCGCGCGAGAAGTGGATGACCAGGTATGCCACCAGCGCCAGGCCGAAGAGGAACACCAGGATGCGCGAGGCGTCGATGCGGTCGCCCGGCGTGACGACTTCGTACTTCGCTTCGCTGAGCTCTTCGGAACCGACGTCGGCAGGCAGCTCGTACACGCGCGATTCGTCTTTGGGGGCGACCAGCCAGAACAGCACGGCGCACACGATGATGGTCAACGCCACGGCGGCCAGGTTCCACGGCGCGAAGATGGTTTCCGACACCGGGATGGTGGTGCCGCCCAGCGCCTTGGCCAGGAACGAGCCTTCGGTGGCGGCCGTGAGCGGGCCGGAGCCCGAATAACCCATGTGCCAGACGATGAACCCCGAATACCCGGCGGCCACCAGCAGCGGAAAATGCAGCTTGATGCCGCGCTCGCGGCCCTGCACGGCGACTTCGCGGGCCAGCACGGCGCCCGCGATCAGGCCCAGGCCCCAGATGAAGAAGCAGAGCACAGCGCTGATGACGAACACGAACATGTAGGCGGCTGCCGGGCTCGAAGGAACGCGCGCCAGGGCGATGAGCACCTTGCGGACAGGGCCCGTATTGGCAAGGATGTGGCCAAGCAGCAGAATCAGACACATCTGCGTCATGAACGCCAGGATGCCTGACAGGCCGTTGCCCCAGAACCGGACGATGTCGGTCGGCGCGGTGTCGGTCCAGAACAGCGCCATGATGGCCACGATAAGGGTCAGGGCCATGGCGAAGGTCATCGCCGACGGGATCCACCGTTCCAGAAAGTTGTTGATCGGGCCCATCAGTCCGGAAGAACGGGCGCCCGCGTGGTTGCTATGTTGAGACATGTGCGTGCCTTGTGATTATTGAAGTACCTAAATTCACTGCGGAACCGCAGGATAATCGATTCCGCTCCCCTGTTTGTGAACCGTCGCTGCAGCGGCTAGCCCTCCTTTAATGGTCAATACGACTGTAGACGGCAGGTTTTCGGATGTTCTCGTTGCTTGCCGCCCTTCAAATATCCAGCACCAGGTCGCTGGCTGGCACGGCCTGGCAGGTCAGGCATACCGTTGCGTCCTCGGGTTCTTCGCCGTGCAGGTGCCGCACCTGTCCGGAAACAATGGTTACCGCACAGCTTTCGCACTGCCCCACGCGGCAACCGCTGGGCATCGTCAGCCCCAGGCTTTCGCCAAACCCAAGCAGAGTGCCGCGGTCGGCGGTCCAGTCGGCCTGGATGTCGCCCGAGCGGCTGAAGCGGACCCGGTGCCGCGCGGCATCGTCCGCATCGACGGCGGACGGCGAGCGGAAAATCTCGCTGAATATGTCGAACGCGGGTACGCCCCGTGCGCACAGGCCTTCGCGCAGGCTGTCCATCATGGCGGGCGGGCCGCACATGTAGAAGCGCGCACGGGCGGCGATCAGCGCATCGGACACCACATGGGCGCCCAACAGGAGGGCGGGGTCGCCGCCGTCGCCAGGCTGGCCGAAATAATCCCGGATGGTCAGGCCGGGCAATTGTGCCCCAAGCTCGCGCAATCGAGCGTCGTATGCCTTGGTGCATGCGCTGCGGTTGGCATAGTGCAGCCAGACTGCGGGCGGGTCTTGCGCATCCAGCAGTGATTCAAGGTATGAAAGAAACGGCGTAATGCCGATGCCGCCGGCAAACAGCACGACGGGCTGCGGCGATTGTTCGGGAAGAATGAACGTTCCGGCAGGGGCCGACACGCCGATGCGCATGCCGGCGCGGGCATGGGCATGCAGAAATCCCGACATCGCGCCTTCCCAGGCTTGCCCGGTACCGTCCCGGCCACGCTGGTGGCGCACGGCAATGCGGTACTCGCGCCGCGAGCGCAGGCGGGCCGGGCCGATCAGCGAATAACTGCGCTGCAGGGCGCCGCCGTTTTCTGTCGGCACTTCGATGGTGATATGTTGGCCCGGGCGGTAATCCGGGAGGGCGCCGCCGTCTTGCGGGGCCAGGGCGAGTTCCAGCACGCCATCGGCCACGCGGTTCGCGGCGGCCACGGCGAACTGGCGCTGGCCGGCCCAGCGGCGTTGCGTCACGTCGAACGCGGCATCGCGCTCGATATTGCAAGGGAACTGGCGCATGGGCACCGATCCGCTGATCGGGTCTACGCGCTGGGCCGAGATCAGCCCGTTGTAGTTGCTGTTGTCGTCCCCGCGGACATCGTAGCCGGGCTCGCCAAGTTCCGGGCAGGCCTGCCACCATCCCACTTCGGCGTAGACCACATCCTTGCTCAGATAGGGGTCTACCTCCGCCACGAAGCGCGCGGAGCCGGCCGGCGTGGTGACGCGAACCCAATCGCCGGCCTCGATGCCTTTTTCCGCCGCCAGTTGCGGGTTGAGCACCGCTTGCGGCTGCCTTGACCGCTTGCGCAGCGAGGGCAGGGCGCGATGCTGGCTGTGGCAGAAGTTGCCGTTCTTGCGCGACGTAATGGTCAGCGGATAGGCGGCGCGATCCTCGCCTGCCGCCGCCAGCAGGTTGTCGTGGGCGGGTAGCGGGTCGTACCCATGGCGCAGCAGCAGTTCCGAATACAGTTCAACGCGCCGGGTCTGGGTGTCGAAGCCGGTTACGGGGCTGCCGTGGGCGTCATCGGATGCGCCAGCGCGAGGCCGGCCATATTTGCGGTCGTGATGGACCATCGGCACGCGCAGGCTGCCGTCCGGACTGCCGCGCAAGTCTGCCACGGTGATGCCCAGCGGCGCCAGTTGGTGGTTCCATGCCCGGTCCAGTTCGCCGTCGAAAAACATGGATTGCATGCCCAGGCGGCACGCCAGGCTGAACACAATGTCGTTATCCGAACGGGATTCGCCGCGCGGCGTCACCATGCGCGGACGCAACTGTACGCGTTCCTGGGCGGCATGGGTGATCTCGAAACCGATGCGCAGGCCTTCGCGCTCCCATGGTGTGTTGACCGGCAGCAGAATATCCGCGTAGCGGGCCGTAGGGGTCTCGAACAGATCGCAATGTACGTGGAATTCCAGTTCGCGCAGCGCGGCCTGTGCCATTTCCACATCGGCTTGCGACGCCAGCTGGTTGGTGCCGAAGCCCATGAAGGCCCGCACACGGTAGGGTTCGCCGGTAAGAATGGCCTGGTACAAGTCACGTGCGATCACCCAACCCATGGCGGCCGGGCCTAGCGGCCGCTGCGGCAGGCCCAGCGCCTTGGCCCGCTGCGCGGCAGGGATGAGGTCGAGCCCGTTGACGGGGTTGGTCGCCGGCTTGGGATAGAGGCGGTTCGCGCCGGGTGTGTCGAAGCAGCCCGTCAGCGCATACAGCACGGCGATGGCGCGGTCCGTCTGGGTGGCGTTGGTGCTCTGGGCGACGCCCGACCACGAGTGGTACGCGATGGCCGGGCTTTGTGCGATGAGATCGGCCGCGGCCAGCAAGCTCGCAGCCGTCACGCCCGTCACCGCTTCGACGTGTGCGGGCGTGTACTGTGCGCAGCGTTGCGCCAGGGCCTGCAGCACGGTATGGCAGCGCACGGGTTGCCCGTCGATCTCGACGATGTATTCACCTTCCAGGGCGAATGATCCGGCGCCTTGCGTGCCGGCAGAATACTCGGTGTCGTAGGGTGCTGGGGCTTGGCCGTCCAGGTTCCAGGCCACCCAGGCTTGCGGCGTGGGGCCGTGCGGCCAGATGTCGCCGGCGCGCACCAGCCTGCCGGTATCCGCCCGAACCAGCAGCGGCGCATTGGTCCAGTCGCGCACAAAGGCCCGGTTATAGCGACCGGTGGACAATAATTGGTGGGCCAATCCGAGCGCCAGCGCGGCATCCGTGCCTGGCCTGACCGGCAGCCACGCGTCGGCCTGCGCGGCTAGCGCCGTGCGCTGTGGGTCTATCACCAGCAGACGCGCTCCGGCGCGCCGTCCTTCGCCGATGGCGTTGGCCTGTGCGAGCCAGGTATTGGTAGGGTTATGGCCCCACAGCATGATCAGGTCGGCATTGGCGTAGTCCGCCACCGGGATGCCGCAGCCGAAGGTGAACGCGTGCGCGTGGTCTTTGTGCCAGTTGCAGACTTCCGTGCCGTAGGCAATGTTGGGGCTGCCGAAGGCGCGCACGAAGCGCTCGATCCA
The DNA here is from genome assembly GCF_002261415.1 of Bordetella genomosp. 7. Lineage (NCBI taxonomy): Bacteria > Pseudomonadati > Pseudomonadota > Betaproteobacteria > Burkholderiales > Alcaligenaceae > Bordetella > Bordetella genomosp. 7. The sequence continues at coordinate 60,671 of NZ_NEVI01000012.1, forward strand.
GTCGATACTGTCGGACAAAGGCGTGCCGCTGGGGGTGGTGACCCCGAAGGCCACGGCCTCGGCGCCGCTTTCTTCTCTTATCTTGCCAAAGCGGGCGGCGATTTCGTCCAGCGCCTCATCCCAACTGATACGTTGCCAGCCCGGGTCGGCCGCCCCCTTGGGCGCCGTGCGCCGCATGGGATGCAGAATGCGATGCGGGCTGTGCACCAGTTCGGGCGCGGCGCGGCCCTTGGGGCACGTTGCGCTGCCGGTGGGATGCCGGGGGTCGGCCTGGACGCGGACTAGCGAATCGCCGCGAACCGTGTTCAACGTCCCGCAGCGCGAACGGCATAGCGTACAGAAGCCGCTGATTTGCGCGGACATAGTGATGCACCCCCTGGTCTTATAACTACGGCCCGTATCCTAAGAGATCTATCGAAGTATTGCTAATATATATTATGTAAGATGCAATATAGATAACATGTATATTTAAGGCGGGAAAGATGCAGCTGACGCTACGGCAATTCGAGTACTTTCTCGCGCTGGCTGAGACGGGGCAGGTTTCCAAGGCGGCCCTGCGGTGCAATGTGTCGCAGTCTTCGGTAACGGTGGCATTGCGCGCCATGGAACAGGCACTGGGCGTATCGCTGTTCGTGCGGCATGCCAAGGGGTTGCGCCTGACCGAAACGGGCGAGCGGTTCGTGTCGCACGCGCGCAATGTCACAAATGCGGCTTCCCGGGCAATCCAGGACATACGCGCGGCGCCCAGCGAACTGAGCGGCCGCCTGCGGATCGGCGTGACCGAAACCATTTCGGCGTACCTGGTGCCCAGCGTGCTGTCCACGGCAGAACAGTATTTTCCGCATCTGCACATCCAGATGATCGAGAGCGACCGCCCCAGCATCGAAGGCGCTTTGCTGGACGGCAGCATCGACCTTGCGCTGCTGATCGTGTCCAACCTGACCGAGCGTGACGAACTGGAATACGACATCATGCTCAAGTCGCCCAGGCGGCTCTGGACACATCCGGACCACCCCCTGCAGCAGCGGTCCAAAGTCAGCCTGCATGATGTGGCCCAGTATGACTACATCCTGCTGGACATGGACGAGCATATCCACACCATGGAACGGTACTGGCGCCGGCACCAGCTGCGGCCCAATGTCTATTTCCAGAGCAAGTCGCTGGAAGCCGTGCGCAGCCTGGTTGCGTTCCAGAAGGGGGTGGCGATTCTGTCCGACCTGGTGTACCGCCCCTGGTCGCTGGAAGGGCGGCGGATCGTCCGCTGCAACGTCAGTGAGGTCGTGCCCACGATGGATATCGGCGCGGTATGGCGCAAGGGTACGCAGCGTTGCAAGAATCGCGAGATCGTCCTGCGGTTCCTGCACGCGTCGATCAAGGCGATGACGCAGGAATAAGGTGCCAGGCGCGCCCCTAGCCGGGGCTGGTCGGATGTCAGTGCGCCTGGTCTGCCGAAGCCAGCAATTGGCCCTGCGGCCCGCCGGCCGGCGCCTTGTCCAGGTAGCGGCGCGCCGCGACGTAATTGCGCGACCAATAACGGTTGTCCAGGCTGTCGATGCGAACCTTGGCCCCGCGCGTGGGGGCATGCACGAACTGGTTCTGGCCGATGTAGATGCCTACGTGCGACACGCCGCCGCGCCGCCGGGTGGTGAAAAACACCAGGTCGCCGGGTTGCAGCTGTTTTTTGCTGACGGCCGTGCCGGCCCGGCGTTGGGCGCGAGCGGTGCGCGGCAATTCCACTCCGGCGATCTCGCGATACACAAATTGGGTCAGGCCGCTGCAATCAAAGCCGTCCTCGGGGTCGTCGCCGCCCCATACGTAGGGCGTGCCCAGGGTGTCCAGGCCCGCACGCACGACCATTTCGGACAACGACGGAACAGTCAGCGGGTCGAACAGGCGCAACCCTTGCAAAGAGGCGATGGCGTCTGTAACGATGGAGGCTTGAGCGGGGGGGGACCAGGACAGGCTGATCGCAAGAAGAGGAGCAGCCAGGAGTGAGGGTAGGTACGGACGGACTTTTCGCGTCGGTGGAGTCATTGCGACACTTCAGATTGCGGAGTGGGCGGAATGGCTGACTGCGTCAGGCCGGCAGATGTGGCGTTATTGCAACGGGCACGCGGCATTTTAACGTATTGACGTTTTTTTGCATTGTGGGGTTATTACTAGGGAAATGCATGCAAATGCCGGCAGCTTGCAGCTTGCTCAAAGCGGCAATGCGCTTGCGGCATAATCGACCACAGGCCGCCCGAGCTTGGTTTTCACCCAGGATGCACATATGACAGTTGACTTTTCAGCCGCTTTTGTCCAACGCCCCGAGCCCCTGGCCTTCGAGCCCTTTCACGACGCGCGGGCGGCCGTGAACAGGCTCATCGAGATCTACGCCCGCAATACCGCCCATATCCGCGCCGCCTTCCAGGACGTAGTCAACGGGCGTGACCTGGCGGGCCCCGCCCGGGCCTGCTATCCGGCCATACGCCTTGCGGTGGCTACCTACGACCCCATCGATACCCGGCTGTCGTTCGGCCACGTCGCCGAACCGGGGGTGTACCAGACCACGGTGACGCAGCCGGACCTGTTTCGCGATTATCTGGTGGAGCAGATAGGGCTGCTATTGCAGAACCATGGTGTGCCCGTAGAGGTAGGGGAATCCGACACGCCCATCCCTTTGCATTTTGCCTTTCCTGAAGGGGCATATGTTGAAGGCGAGCGCCTGGAAAGCTTGCGCCGGCCCTTGCGAGACGTGTTCGACGTGCCCGACCTGGCCGTCACCGACGACGCAATCGTCAATGGATCCTGGCGGGGCAGGCATGGCGAGCCGCGCCCGCTGGCGCCGTTCACCGCAACGCGCGTGGATTATTCCCTGCACCGCCTACAGCACTACACGGCCACCGCGCCGTCGTTCTTTCAGAACTTCGTGCTGTTCACCAACTATCAGTTCTATGTAGATGAGTTCTGCGCGCGGGCCCGCGCCTTGATGGCCAGCGGCAGCGGCGACTATGACGCGCTGGTCGAGCCCGGCAACCGCGTCACGCATCGGGGCGATACCACCGCGCAGTCGCCCCCTGGCGCCGCCCCGCGGCTGCCGCAGATGCCGGCTTATCACCTGGTGCGGCCCAACCATTCGGGAATTACGTTGGTGAACATCGGGGTGGGGCCTTCCAACGCCAAGACCATCACGGATCACATTGCGGTGCTGCGCCCCCATGCCTGGCTGATGCTGGGCCATTGCGCAGGCCTGCGCGATTCGCAGCGGCTCGGCGATTATGTGCTGGCGCACGGCTACGTGCGGGAAGATCATGTGCTCGATGATGACCTGCCCACCTGGGTGCCGGTTCCTCCGCTGGCAGAGGTGCAGGTGGCGCTGGAACAGGCTGTGGAAGAGGTGGCCGGGCTGTCGGGCTGGGAACTCAAGCGCATCATGCGCACCGGCACCGTGGCCAGTATCGATAACCGCAATTGGGAACTGCGCGACCACGATGAACTGGTGCAGCGCTTTACCCAGTCCCGCGCGATTGCGCTGGACATGGAATCGGCCACTATCGCCGCCAATGGTTTCCGGTTCCGGGTGCCATACGGCACGCTGTTGTGCGTGTCGGACAAACCGCTGCATGGCGAGCTGAAGCTTCCCGGCATGGCCAGCGCGTTCTATCGCAACCAGGTGAACCAGCATCTCGAGATCGGGATTCGCGCGTTGGAGCGACTGCGCGACATGCCCCCGGAGCGCCTGCACTCGCGCAAGCTTCGCACCTTCATGGAGACGGCATTTCAGTAACAGCAATAAAGTAGTGAAAATCGATTTTCCACTACTTTAATGCCATTTTATTACCACGATCCCTACGCAGATGGTAATATAGTAGTGAACTCATCAGAAATACTACTTTATTGCCATGATCACTCTGCCAGAAATCGCCAGTATCCTGCGGGCGCGGCTGCGGGAGCAGGGCATGACGCAGGCATCCCTGCGTGACGCGGCCGGCATCGCCCAGCGCACACTGACCAATGTGCTCAGCGGTGATCAGGATTTCAAGGTAAGCACGCTGCTTGCCTTGGCCGATCGGCTGGGCCTGGAACTGCTGCTGGTGCCCAAGGGCGCCGCGCCTGCAGTGCAGGCCGGCGAGCCGGCGCCGCCCAGAGTGCCTACCCGGATCGAACTGGCGCGCCGCTCGGTGACAAAGGCATCGCAATGAACGTCCAGGCGCTCGCGATTTTCATTGGTTCGTTGCGGGTGGGCGTGCTGTTCCAGTACCGGATGCCCGGCGCCGAGGTCATCACCCGTTTTGTCGCCGATGACGCCTACGCGCGCGGCATCGACGTCCCGGTGCTGTCGGCCGCCTATCTGGCTGCGTCGCCGCAAGACCAGGCTGCGTTCTGGGCCGACGTGCGCAGCGTGCCGCTGAACGGACGCCATTCGCCGCAGAACGGCTGGCTGCTGCCGGCATTTTTCCAGAACCTGCTGCCCGAAGGCGTGTTCCGCGATCACGTGGCGCGTATCCGCGGATGCGACCCCCAAGACCATTTCGAAATGCTGGCGGCCTGCGGGGGTGACTTGCCCGGCAACGTATACGCACGGCCTGTCGAACTGTCGCGCGACGCCCTGGCGCATTACGTCACGCAAGACCAGGACGCGCTCGAAATGACGGTTACCGCCGACCCCATGGAACAGGGCGTGTCACTGTCGGGGGTGCAGCCCAAGTTGGGTGTCATCAAGCAGGGGGAACGCTACGTGGGCCGCACGCGCGACCATGACACTCACATCATCGCCAAGCTGCCCGTGGTGGGCCAGCCGCTGCTGCCAGAGCTGGAGGCCCTGTCGCTGGCGCTGGCGCGGGCGGCCGGCGTCCAGGTCTGCCAGGCGTATCTCGAGCCCCTGGCGAGCCTCGCGGTCGAGCACGGTTATGACCTGGGCGAGGCCGACGCCCGGACGCAGTTCCTGGCCGTGGTGCGCTACGACCGCCAACCTGGCCATCGCATCCATTGCGAGGATTTCGCGCAGATTCTGGGGGCGATGCCCGAAGAAAAGTACCGCGCGGCCAGTTATCTCGACGTGGCCGCCGTCATGCTGGCCTTCGAATCGATGGGCGAATCTGCCGTGCATGAACTGCTGCGCCGCATGGTCGTCAACGAGATGCTGGGCAACCCGGACATGCACCTGAAGAACCTGGGCGTGGTATATGGCGACGGCGAGACACCCCAACTGGCGCCCGCCTACGATATCGTCGGCTACGCGGCCTATTACCCCTGCCAGGGCCACGCGCTGCACATCATGCCACCAGACATGCTGCCGCGCGCCAGGGCGGGGCAACCGGGCGGCGCAAAACCGGGCCTTTCGCCGGCGATATTGCGCGCTTTCTGCGCAAGCCTGGGCATTCCCGAAAAGCCTGCGGCCAGGGCCGTGGCCGATTGCGTCAGGGCGGCTTGCGACCGCTGGCCCGGCCTGATCGGCGACTCGCCGCTCACACCCAGGCAGCGGCAGAACCTGCTGGACCACTTTCTAGCGCATCCCATGGTGCAGTCCGCGCGGCGCGCAGCAGCCAGGCCGCGCAACTAGCACCCCTGCGCGATGCCTGTCAGGGCAGCAGCATGACGCGCACCGGTTCAAAGCCGGCGCGCTTTTTCCAGGTCAGCAGGCCCGGCCCGCCGTGTTCCAGGGCCCCGTACCAGACTGCGCGCACGCCCGCTGCGCACGGTTCGGCCGCGTCAAGCAGCCAGTTCACGATGGCGGCATGCATGAAGGGCATGACGCCATGCGGCAGATGGTCTTTGTGGCCCATGATGTCCAGGTAATGCACCACGTCAGCGCACCGGGTCAGCTTCACATACGCGACCAGACGGCGGTCGGTGCGCAGTGCGCCGTTGTGATGGCCTGGCTCGGGCAGAAACACGCCCCACCAGGTGGTCCAATGCGTCGCGCAAGCCGGGACGGGAACGGGCATGGGGCCCGCGGCGGGCGAGGCAATGTGCGCCGGCTTGAGCAGCCAGCGCGCCAGCACGGGGCCGCCGCTGCGTACGGCCATTGAGGTTTTCACGGCATGTACATCATGCACGTGCATGGGCAGAGCAAACCGTTCGGCCAGGTAGCCCAGGCGTTGGGCATGGCGGATTTTGGGCAGGGTGCGTCGTGAACGTTGGCGCAGCAGGGCTTCGAAGCCGGCCCGTGAGCCGCACCGCGACAGATCCAGCATCATGGGAGCCGCCCGCGATGCGCCGGCTGTGATGGGCTCGTCGGCCGTGCGCATGTCGTAACGCCGTGCCACTCGCAAGAAGCGGCGCAAGGCCTGCTGCGCGGCCTTGCCGTGGGCCATCCGGGCACGAACGGCCAGGGGCAGCACCGGCAGGGGCAGTTCGGCCGGCCAGCCGCGTAGTCTTGCCGGCTTGCGCAGGCGCGTCAGCACCGGGTCGACCGCCCGGTAATAGGCGGCCATCAGCAGGTCGAAAGGAGTCATCGCGGCAAAGACAGGGTTGCCCAGCAGTCAGCATCGTAATCTATAGCCGGGTCCATGCTGTGCCGCAGGCCGGTGCCTGTTCCGGAGCGCCGTGGTTCCTCTAAGATGACACGTTTCGCGGGATGGGGCGCGCCATGGAATTGCGGCAATTGGAACTCTTCATCGGCATTGCCGAGGCTGGGGCGTATTCGCGGGCGGCGATGCGCATGTCGATCAGCCAGCCGATTCTCAGCCGGCAGATCAGGGCGCTGGAAGATGAGCTGGGCGTGGCGCTGTTCCATCGCACCGGCCGAGGGGTCACATTGACACAGGCGGGCGCCTTGCTTGAGCAATATGCGCGCGGCCTGGTCGATACGGCCCGCGATGCGGCCGTCGCCGTCAAGGCCCTGGGCGGTGCGCCCACCGGGCCGGTGGTGCTGGGCATGCCGGCCTCCATATCGACCGTGCTGTCCGTGTCGTTGATCGAAGCGTTCCGGCGCGCATTTCCGGGCATGTCGCTGAAGTTCATGGAAGGCTACAGCGGCCATGTGCTCGAATGGCTGGCGGCGGGCCGCACCGACATTTCGGTGCTGTACGATGCGCCGCGACTCGGCATCCCGACCCTGCCCACAGAGGCTTTGCTGACCGACGAACTCTTCTTGCTGGGGCCGGCCGGCGATCCGGCGGGCGTGGGCGCGGGCCCCGTGCCGGCGGCACGGCTGAGCCGCATTCCCATGATCCTGCCCAGCCGGCCGCACGGTATACGTGTGCTGGTCGACGAGTCGCTCGCCAGTATCGGGCTGACGCCCAACGTGGAACTGGAAATCGACGCCATGCATTCCATGCTGCGCCTGGTGGAAAGCGGCCTGGGCTACGCCGTCCTGTCGTATGCATGCGTGGCTTCGCAGATCGCGCAACGACGCATGCGTATCTGGCGCATCGTGCAGCCCACCATCACCCGGTCGCTGGTGATCGCCACCTCGACACAGCGGCCTTCGACCCACGCAGTGCGCGCGCTGGGCACCATCCTGCGTCGCCAGATCCAGGATCTCGTCGAGCAAGGACGCTGGACCCCCGATCCCGCCGTGTTTTCCTGAAGCACGGCGCCGACACGGCGGGGGCCGAGGCCGGCCGTACTCAACTGCCGCCGCGCGCCCGGATGGGCACGCCGCCCCAGGTTTCGAGCACCTTGGCCACGTGCGTGAAGTCGGCGTCGTCGCCGCAGAGCGCCGTGGTCAGCAGCAGCATTTCGCGCACCGCCGACCCCACCACCATGGGCACGCCGATGGCTTCGGATTCATCCACGCACAGGCGCACGTCTTTGTATGCCAGGCGGGCGGCGAATCCGATGTCGAAGGTGCCCGTCAGCACGGCCTTCGGGAACTTGTCTTGCGTGGCGGTATTGCGGCCCGACCCGGCATTGATGACGTCGAGCATCACCGCAGGGTCCAGGCCGGCCTTCACCCCCATGGCCATTGCCTCAGATGTAATGGCCACGGCCGCCGCCGACAGCAGGTTGTTCGCCAGCTTCATCGTCTGGCCCATGCCGGGCTCGGCACCCAGGTAGAACGCCGGACCGAAGTGCTTGAGCGTGGGCGCCAGCAGGTCGTAATGGCTGCGCTCGCAGGCGGCCATGACGGCCAGCGTGCCGCGCCGCGCGCCGCCCACGCCGCCGCTGACCGGGGCGTCGATATAAGTGATATTGCGCTCGGCCAGGCTGCGCGCCACCAGGCGGGCCGTGCGCGGCCCGATGGTGGATAAGTCCACCACGCGATTCACGCGCGTGCCGCCGATCACGCCGTCGGCGCCCAGCGTGACCTGCTGCACGATCTCCGGGGTGGGCAGACTCAGGAAAACCGTGTCGACGCTATCGCACAATTCGCGGATGCTGGCGCAGGGGCGCGCTCCGCGCTGGCGCAGCGCCTCGATGGCGGCGCCATTGCTGTCATAGACCGCCAGTGCGTAGCCGGCATCGAGCAGCCGGCCTGCCATGGGGCCCCCCATATTGCCCAGGCCGATAAAGCCATATGTAAAGTCAGGCATGACGTTTCCTTCTGTTTGCCGAGGGTAGGGCGGATTCAACGGGGGCGCAGGCCGATCTGCTGGGCCAGGTCTGCCACGCGCTTGGTGTCCTGGGCCAGCAGTTTCGCGAACGGGTCGGGGCCGCGTTGCGCGCTGGTGGGCGCCTGGGCGGCCAGCTGTTCGAGCCGGTCCTTGAATTCGGGGCTGTCTATCACTACCGACAATGCCTCGGCCAGCTTGTCGATGACGGGCCGCGGCGTACCCTTGGGCGCCACCACGCCGTTCCAGATCGCCAGGTCGAACTGCGGCAATCCGCCTTCGGCGAAGGTGGGAACGTCGGGCATTTGGGGCAGGCGCTGCGGCGTGGACACTGCCACCGCCCGCACGCGCCCGTCTTTGTGCAAGGGCATGATGGTCACCGTCTGGTCCAGCACGCCGTCGATGACCCCGGCCATCAGGTCAGTCAGCGCCGGGCCGGAGCCACGATACTGGATCAATTCGCCTTCCGACCCGGACAGATGCAGGAACATGCCCTCGGCCAGATGCGCGGTCGTGCCCGGCCCGCCGGACCCGAAATTCAGCCGGGGGGCAGACTTCATGCGGGTCAGCATGTCGGGCAGGGCCTTGATGCCGCTCTTGTTGCTGACCGCCAGCACCATCGGCACCGTGGCGACCGTGCTTACCGTGGCCAGGTCGCGCACCGGGTCGACCCCCGCGTCCGGATTCAGCAGAGGGATGATGGCCATCGACAAGTTGCTGAACATCAGGGTGTAGCCGTCCGGTTCGGACTTCATCAGCCGTTGCATGCCGATCAAGCCGCCGGCGCCGGTGGTGTTTTCGACCACCACCGGCTGCCCCAGCGTCTTCGACAGCGAATTGCCGATCAGCCGCGCCAGCGTGTCCAGCGTGCCGCCGGGCGCCACGCCGACAATCATCGTAATCGGGCGGGATGGAAATTCCTGCGCCCACGCCGCGCCGGCGATCAACAAGGTGGTCAGGCAACCTGCAAAAAAGCGCAACATGACGGGTCTCCTTGGTTTGTCTGTCGGCCCGCCGTTGGATGGCGCGGCGGGCAGCTGCCCTTCGGGGGGCTGCCCTGATACTAGCCAGCCAAGCGCCTGACAGTGCCCATGATGCCGACATACCAGCCTTGACATTTTGCGCATAGCAGGCGGGCACGCCATTTGCTCAATGCGCCGCACTATCTACTCATCGAGAGCGTCATGAAGCCGATCCGCAAAGCCGTTTTTCCCGTCGCGGGCATGGGCACCCGTTTTTTGCCGGCCACCAAGGCCATGCCGAAGGAAATGCTGCCCATCGTGGACAAGCCGCTGATTCAATATGCGGTCGAAGAGGCGGTGCAGGCCGGCATCACCGAGCTGATTTTTGTTACGGGGCGGAACAAGCGGGCCATCGAGGATCATTTCGACAGCGTTCCCGAGCTCGAGGCGGGGTTGCTGGCCAAGCACAAGACCGCATTGCTCGAAGCGGTGCGCAATGTCATCCCGCCGCACGTCACATGCATCTATACCCGCCAGCCGGCCCCGCTGGGGCTGGGCCACGCCGTGCTGTGCGCGCAGCACATCGTGGGAGACGAGCCGTTTGCGGTGCTATTGGCCGACGACCTGATCGACGCCGACGTGTCGGCCACCGCGCAGCTCATCGACGCTGCCCGCCGGCACGATGGCAGTGTGCTGGCCATCCAGAACGTGCCGCGCGACCAGACCGACAAGTACGGGATCATCTCGGGCCATCGTGTCGACGGGCGCACCACCCAGTTGCAGGACATCGTAGAAAAACCCCAACCCGCGCGCGCGCCCACCACGCTTGCCGTGGTCGGACGGTACGTGCTTGAACCGCGGATCTTCGACTTGTTGCGCGCCACCCAGGCTGGCGTGGGCGGAGAAATCCAGTTGACCGACGGCATCGCCCAATTACTGCGCGAGCGCAGCGTCTTCGGATATCGGTACGAAGGGGTGCGCTACGACTGCGGAAGCAAGGCGGGGTTCTTCCAGGCCACGATGGACCTGGGCCGCAAATACCATGGACTTGGCGTCACGGCGGATGAGGCCGCCCTGGCGATGGGCGACTGACCGAGCCGGCGGCTCAGCCAAGGGTATGCCAGCGCATCTCCAGTCCGGGAGCAGTCATGAAGCCTCGTACTCGTAGCGGCAAGCTCGAACGTGGCGGCCGCAGGCGGGCCGCTCGACAGACCCGGCCGCAACCCAGGCAGGCGCGGCCGCAGTCTTCGGCGGCCCGAATGTTCGACCATTTCGCTACCGCGGTGGCGCGCGCCACCGGGTCGCCTATCGCTTTTGGCATGGCTGTCGCACTGATCGTACTGTGGGCGATCGCCGGCCCGTGGGCAGGGTTTTCGGAAGTCTGGCAGCTGGTGGTGAACACCGGCACCACGATCATCACCTTCCTGATGGTCTTCCTTATCCAGCAGAATCAGAACAAAGACAGCCGGGCGCTGCACGTCAAGTTGGACGAACTGCTGATGGCCCTGAAAGGGGCGAACGAGAAGCTAGTGGACATTGAAGAGATGGAAGAGGACGAACTCGACGAAGTGGTCGAGCGGTACCGACAGCTGGCGCTGGCCGCGCGCAAACGCAAATCGCTCAAGTAGCGGCATGTCGCTTGCTGCGGCGATCACCTGCCAAGGAGACGACTATGCAAGTTTTTCCGTTTACACGCCGCTGTGCCGGGTTGTTGGCCGCGTGCCTGCTAGCCGTGCCCGCGGCGCTGGCCAGCCAGGCGCCCCTTGCGCCCGGCGCCGGTTCCACGGAGCCGGGTACGCACCCGATGCCAGACAGCAGCCGCATGCGCGATGGTGATTCGGCCACGCAGGCGCAGAGCGACTCAAACCCCAAGCGGCCCAGCGCGAGCCCCGGCGAGCGGCTGCGGCCGCCTACCCAGCCCGAGCAGCAGAAGCCCGTGCCGGCGCAGGCCGATCCCCAGCCGATGCCCGGCGGTCAGGGCCAGGTGAAATCGGGGCAACAGGGCCCCGACGGGAACGGGCAGATACCCGGCGGGCGCGCCGGCTCCGGCGGTCACAAACATGGTTCTGGCCGTTAGCCGCGCCTGCCGTCCGTGGCGAACCTTATGACAGGAGGCATCCCATGAATAACTTCACCCTCGTGCACCGAGAACCGGCTGGCCCGCCGGGCGTCCCGCCCGGCGAGCCCAACTGGCCCGGCCAGCCCGCTCCGGAGGAACCCACGCCGGATACGCACCCCCCGCCTTACGACCCCGATCGCGTTCCCGGAACGCCCCAGGGCCCCAACCCGTCATCCCCCGACGGAATCGATATCGCCTGACTGCGAAGGTTCCGGGCTGCCCCCCTCTTTATTCCATCACTTTAGTAATCCAGGAATAAAACGACTGCGCTAAATGGGATAGGGCGAATATTGCGGTTATTTCATGCTTAGAATGACTGCATGTAATATGAATTTGCATTTGTTTGCTTTCAACGCGCATATAGACGCAAATTCAGGAGGATTAATCTATTCCCTGTTGCACATAATGACCCACTCTTCCGAGGATAGATATTGATACGCAGAGTTACAGCCTCGGCTGTTTACTTATTCCTCGAAACTTGCGGAAGGGTAGGCTATTGTGCAGGCGCTTATTGGTTATCCGGCAAACTCGTCCGTGCGGGACCCGGCCAACGGGCCGGGCGCATTGGTATTCAAGTTTCGCCAAGGCGGGGCCCATTTACTGCTGTGCAATGGTTTCGACGCCTCCGACCCCGCCGAACCCCGTCGGCAGGCGGCGCCTGACGCCCAGCGCCATGCCAGCGCCGGCGTGGCGCTGCAGCGATTGATCACATCGGATTCCTGGCTGCTGGCGTATGCGCGCCAGCGCCTTACCGTGTTATGCAGAGGCGCATTGTTGGTGCTGCCCGAGTTCCAGCTGGTACTGCTGCGTGGCCAGGAGATCAACTGCGGAAGCTTCCAGGACTTCCACGGCACCTTGTTGCTGATGCACGATACCGCCATGTCGCCGCAGGACCGCAAACTCCTGGCGCAGCGCCCGGCCGATGTGCGTTTCGACAGCGCCTGGGCGCGGTTGCTGATGGCGTATCTGGGCGCGCTCGACGCGGCCACACTGGCTTTCATTGGCCGTGAAGAATCGGGCGGCGCCTTGATAGAACAGCAGATCATGAGCCTGCTTCGGCGCGCCCTGCGCGAGAGAGCCGGCGGGGCCAGGCCATGGCTGCAGCGCTGCGCGTCCCCTGAGCGGGCCCAGAGCCGCGGGGAGCTCCTGTACCGGAACATTTGCGCGTGGGTGGAAGATAACTTCGCGATGGCCGAGATAAGCAGCGAATTGGCCGCCGATCATTTTCAGGTGTCGCCGCGCTACGTGCAGAACCTGTTCTCGCGCTATGGCGACGGCGTGACATTCGTGGCCTTGGTGCGCAACAAGCGTCTTTGCCGCGCTATGGAGATGCTGGCCGATCCGCGTTACGCACATCAGAACATTTCCGAAATTTGCTGGAGCTGCGGCTTTACCGACCCTGTTTATTTCGGAAAGATATTCCGGGAAAAGTTCGGCATGACGCCCGGACAGGCGCGTCGCCATAGCTTCAATTCAGCATCGTGATCAGGCTCGGCGCAGGGCTGTTTTCATATTCTGGATACGGGAAGACCATCGGAAATTCGGCACGCTTAACAATGTTTGTGTTTGTTAATCACGTAAGTACTAGTTTCATGCGCATTAGAACTAATTCACACAAGCGCAGTGAAGCGAATATATCGGCGACCGCAGGATTAGATGCTTTAACAGCATAAATGCGGGCACAACGCCGGCTTACGCGGGACTGAAGTTCGCCATGCCGCGTAAATAAATCGCAGGTTTGATGCATTCACCGTCGCATGCCATTGCATGCGACGTAGGCGTCGTGTTGCCTGTTTCCGATAACAGATCAGTCCCCAGCGCACTTTGGCTTCCGGCGATCACAGCGATCATTGACAGAGTAGAGATCAGCATGAACAAGACTTACCGAACGGTTTGGTGCGAATCGACCGGCACTTATGTTGCTGTTGGCGAAAACGTCAAGGCCCGGGGCAAGCGTACGTCGGGTGCCCGGTTGCTGTCCCGTGCCGCCTTTGCGGTCTTGGCGGCGGGCGCGGCAGGCGTCTCGTACGCAGACGTGACGATTCCCGACAGTACCAACCCTGGCGGCTGGGACGGCAATCAAATTGTTTTCGATGGCGGCAGCGGCAGTATTGTGTTCAGCCAGGGCGGCACCGTAACCGGCCTGACCGACGCCACGCTGGACTCCGCCAGTACCGAGGCCGTGACCGGTCGCCAGGTTTACGCCGTCGACCAGAAGGCACAGGCCGCGCAGGATTCCGTCAATGCCCTGGACGCCAGCGCGGTGAAGTTCAATGCGGGCAAGACCGCCATCGACGTGCAGAATGCCAGGATCACCAACTTGCAGAATGGCGCCGTGGCCGCGGGCAGCAAAGAAGCCGTCACCGGCGGCCAGCTTTTCACAGTGGACCAGAAGGCGCAGGCGGCGCAGTCCGCGATTACGACGCTGGATGCGAGCGCGGTGAAGTTCAACGCGGGCAAGACGGCCGTGGACTTGCAGAATGCCAGGATCACCAACCTGCAGAACGGTTCGCTGGCCGCCGGCAGCAAAGAGGCCGTGACCGGCGGCCAACTGTTCGTGACCAACCAGGAAGTCAACACCATCAATCAGCATCTGGCCAAGCTCGGGCTGGGCAGCGTTGCGGCGACGTACTCGGGAGTCAAATATTTTCGCGTCAAGTCCGCTGCGGCTGACGCGGCGGCCGACGGCCAGGAAGCCGTTGCCGTAGGGCCGGCGGCCAGCGCTGCCGGGGCTTCCAGCATCGCCATGGGCGATGGCGCCAGCACGCAGGCTGAAGGGGAAGGCGCCATCGCGATCGGCCGGCAGGCTGCCGCCGCCGGCAAGGGTACGGTTGCGCTTGGCGACGGGGCGCGGGTCGAATCGGAATTCGTGGAGGACGCACTGGCCATGGGCACGGACGCCGCGGTAAGCGGCGACTACAGCAGCGGGGCTACGGCTATCGGTGCGCGGGCCGATGCCAGCGCCGCCAACGCGGTAGCCGTTGGGGCGGACGCCGCGGCATCCGGCACGAACTCGGTTGCGTTGGGCGCGGCCAGTGCGCAGGGCGGCAATGCGCTGGCTGCCGGCACCGGCGCGCAAGCGCATGCGGCCAACAGCATCGCGCTGGGCACCGGCGCGGGCGTCAATACCCTGGGAACCGCAGGCAATGACCGGACTTCGCACATTGCCATCGGCACCCGTGCGGGCCGGGACGTGGTGGGCAATCAGACCATCGCGCTGGGCTACGAGGCCGGCTCGGGCGTGCAGGGCGACCAGAACATCGCGATCGGCTCGCAGGCCGGCGCCGGTGTAGACGGCGACCTGAACGTCGCTATTGGGTACCAGGCCAATCGCAACGCCAACGAGGTCGACCACGCGACGGCCGTGGGCTCGAACACCTACGCTGAGCGCGACGCGGCGGCCCTGGGCTACCAGGCCAGCGCGCAAGGCGAAGGCTCGGTCGCGCTGGGCACGCAGGCGCGCGTGACGAGCGGCCAGGGCGTCGCGCTGGGCAAGAATGCGGTTTCCGACGGAGCCGGCGTGGCGCTGGGCGCGAATTCGGCTGCGCTGGCCAGCGACGCCAACGGCGTGGGCTATCTGACCGGCAGCACTTTCCCCGGTGGCAGTGTGGTGTCGGTGGGCAATACCGCTACAGGCAGCAAGCGTCGCATTGTCAACGTGGCAGACGGGTCGGCGACCTACGACGCGGTCAACGTGGGGCAGCTGCGCAATGCGCAGCAAAAGGTCGCTGACCTGGTAGGTGGCCAGGTGGCGGTTGGACCCGACGGCGCCTACAGCGAAATCACCCTGGTGGACGCCGGAGGGGTGGAGCACAAGTACAACACCGTAGTCGACGCGCTGGGCGCTGTTACCAGCGGCGGCATCAGCGTGCTGCCGCCCGAAGCCGCCAAGTACAACGCCGACGGCACACTGAATGTGGCGGCCGCCAAGAGCGCGGGCGAGGCCGTGAACCTGCAGCAATTGAACGAAACCATCGATGCCAATGCGGCTCGCTACTACAGCGTGAATTCCAGCCTGCCGGGCAATCGCGGCAATACCAGCGCAACCGGCTACGACGCCATGGCCATCGGCCCCGTGGCCAGCGCACTGGGCAATTCCTCGCTGGCGATGGGCCACCAGGCTTATTCTCAGTCTGACCGGGCAGTGGCGCTGGGCTACAACACCAATGCCCTGGGCGCCAATACGACGGTGGTGGGCAACAACTCCTTTGCCTACGGCGAGAGCGGCGTGGCGATCGGCGACTCGGCGCGCAGCCAGGGAGACAACTCGATCGTCATCGGCACCAATGCCCAGGCCGACATCAAGAGCCCGGGCCAGACTGTCGACAACTCGGTCGTCATCGGCACAGAAGCAGAATCGACAGCCGACAATGGCGTGGCAATAGGCCAGAGCGCCCTTGCTTCCGATGTGCGCGGCATCGCCCAGGGTTATAACGCCGAAGCTTCGGCGCGCGATGCCACGGCCGTGGGCAGCAATGCCCATGCATCCGCGGCAGACGCGTCGGCCAGCGGCACGAATGCCATCGCATCGGGCGAAAGCGCCATCGCATCGGGCACGAACGCCAAGGGCTATGCACAGAACGGCATCGCGATGGGTCGTGGCGCGCAGGCAGGCCAGGCCGCGCCGCGCCCCGACGAGATCGCCAATAACGTCGATGCCATAGCCATCGGCACGGGCGCCCTGGCAAATGCGAAGAACGCGACCTCGCTGGGCCGCGCCGCCAGCGCCACGGCAGAGCAGGCACTGGCAATTGGCGATGGTTCGGCAGTAAGCGGCAGGCAGGCCAGTGCGCTGGGCGCAGGCAATTCCGTCACCGCAGAGAAAGGCCTGGCGTTGGGCGCTGCCAATGCGATCAACGGCGCAGGATCCGGCGCCACGGGCAACAGCAATACGGTCAGCGGCAATGACACCCAGGTGGTGGGCAACGCCAATCTGGTGGCGGCTGGCAATGCCGGTGCGTTCGGCAACGACAATACGCTGGGCAGCGCCGCCGCCGGAAGCCGCATCATCGGCAACGGCAACTCGCTGGCGGTGGCCGACGCGTTCATCATGGGCAACCGGGCCAGTGTCACTGTCGCGGGCGGCGTCGCCCTGGGCAGCGGCAGTCAATCGGCAGCGGGCGCCAACGTGATCGGCTATCAGCCCAATGGCAACGCCACGGCCGCCAACAATGCCATCGTCGCCACTCGCAGCACGACGGGCGCGGTGGCCGTGGGCGGCAACGGCACGCGACGCCAGATAACCGGCGTGGCGGCAGGTACCGCCGACACGGACGCGGTCAACGTCGCGCAACTGAAGGCAACAGGGTGGAACGTGCGCACCGATGGCGATGCGGCGACCCACGTCAGCACCGGCCAGGGGCACACGGTAGATATCGGCCTGGCCAATGGCGAGAACAACCTTACCGTTACGCGGACGTCGGCCAATGGCAATACCGTCATTGACTATGCGCTCAAGAAGAACCTCGATCTGGGCACGACGGGCAGCGTGAAGATGGGCGATACGGTGATCAATAACGCCGGCGTGGCGGTGGGCCCGAACGTGGCCCTGGGCAACACGGGGCTGGTCATTGCCAATGGCCCCAGTGTGACAACCGGCGGCATCAACGCGGGCGGCAAGACCATCACCAACGTGGCGGCGGGCGTCAATGGCACCGATGCGGTTAACGTGGATCAGCTCAAGGGCGTGGAGAACGTCGCCAATGCGGGGTGGAACCTGACCGCCGAAGGCGGCAACCCATCCAATGTCGCGCCGGGCGCCACCGTGGACCTGGCATCCAGCGACGGCAACATCGTGATCAGCAAGGGCGCGGCCGACGCGGACGTGAAGTTTGCGCTGGCCGACCAGATCAACGTGTCCAACGTGACGGTGTCCAACAACCTGAGCGTGGGCGGCACGACCAACCTGGGCAACAACACGCTGGTGGTCAGGCCGGGCGAGCTCGCCGTGGGTGGCAACACCACGGTGAACATGGGCGGCAACAAGGTCACCAATGTGGCCCGGGGCGAGGCGGGCACCGACGCGGTGAACGTGGACCAGCTGACCGAACTGGCCAACAGGCCGCTGAGCTTTACGGCCGACGCGGGCGCCCCGCTGGAACGCAAACTCGGCGAGGCGGTATCGTTTACCGGCGCGGATGCGAATATCCGTACCGAGACTACCGCAGGCGGCGTGAAGATCGCGCTGGCCCGCAACCTGGACCTGGGGCCAGACGGCAGTATCAAGCTCGGCGATGCCACCCTGGCGTCCAGCGGGCTGACTATCGCAGGCGGCCCCAGCATCACCCATAGCGGCATCGACGCAGGCGGCAGCGCCATCGTCAATGTGGCGGCGGGGGTGAACGACACCGATGCCGTCAACGTCAGCCAGCTCAAGGGCATTGAAAATGTTGCGCGTACGGGATGGCAGTTGTCGGTCAACGGGAACGCGGCGGGCGACCAGACGCAGGTCAAGCCTGGCGAAGTGGTCGACTTCGCCAACGACGACGGCAACGTGGTCATCGCCAAGAACGGCAATGACGTCAAGGTAAACCTGAATCCCGACTTGGTCGTCGACTCCGTTACGGCAGGCGACACCGTACTCGATGACAGCGGGGTGAAGGTCGGAGACGACGTCACCTTGACTGCCGCGGGCCTCGGTGTAGGCAGCAACGTGTTCGTCGGCAATGACGGGCTGCGCGCCGGCAATGTCATCATCTCGGCCAGCACCGGCATCAACGCCGGTGGGTTCAAGATCACCAATGTCGCGGCCGGCACCGATCCCACCGACGCGGTCAACGTCAGCCAGCTGCGCGACGTTGAGCAGAACGTCTCCGACCTGAACGATCGCGCCGTGAAGTATGACGGCAACATCGGTGATCCGAAGAGCTCGATTACGCTCGAGGGCGACGTCTCGACCGATGGCGGCAAGACCGGCGGCACGAAGATCACGAATCTGGCCCAGGGCGAGATTTCGGAAACCAGTACCGATGCGGTGAACGGCGCTCAACTGCACGAGCAGGGCACGCAGGTGGCCGATGCGCTGGGCGGCAATTCGAAATATGAAAACGGCAAGCTCGTGACGGAACTGAACGTGGGCAGTAAGACCTACAACAATGTCAATGACGCCCTGAACGGCGTAAACAACGACCTGACGGACAAGATCGAGAACGTCGAGCAAATCGCCAACGCCGGCTGGCAGATCGAAGCCAATGGCGACGGAGCCTCCAAGGTTGCGCCAGGCAAGACGGTCGAGTTCGTCAACGGCGACAACGTCGAGATCACCCGCAGCACCTCGGCGGACGGCAACAACACGATCAAGGTAAGCATGTCGCAAGACATCACGGTCAATTCGGTTACGGCCAAGGAAGTCAAGGCCGATACGGTCAGAGCCAAGGAAGTCGCGATCGAGAACGGCCCCACGATCAATCAGGGTGGCATCAACATGAACAATAAAAAGATCACCAATGTCGCCGCCGGCACGGCGCCTACCGATGCGGTCAACCTGGGCCAGCTGCAGTCGGCCACCGGCAGCCTGCAGAACCAGATCAACCAGGTCAAGGGCGACATGAGCCGGCTGAACAACAAGCTCAGCGCTGGGGTAGCGGCGGCCATGGCGACCGCCGGTCTTCCGCAGGCGTACTTGCCCGGCAAGAGCATGGCGGCGGTCGCGGGCGGAACCTATAACGGCGAATCGGGCTTTGCCTTGGGCATTTCAACCGTATCCGACAACGGCAAGTGGGTACTGAAGCTGTCGGGCAATACCAACTCGCGTGGCGATTATGGCGGCGCGGTAGGGGTGGGCTACCAATGGTAAGCCGGGCCAGGACGTGACCCCGGTGCGGCCGACCGGGGCCGCCGCGATCGCCTTCGCACGGCGCGGCGGATATGAGCCACACTCGATCTCAAAGGAACAATGCATGAAAACCGCTACTACCCCCCGCACGGCGTGGCTTGCCTGCGGCGCAGCCGCCGTGTTGCTGGCCGGATGCGGCACGTTGAGCAATGTCAGCCGCGACGGCACGACGCAGCAGCCAGTTTTTCCGGATCGCGCCAAGGTCGCACTCGAATCCGGCACGTATCCCAATCTGCAGAATCTTGCCCAGCTGCAGCCGGGCGCGACCCGCGACCAGGTATACGATCTTGTCGGCCGTCCGCATTTCGCCGAAGGCTTCCAGGTGCGCGAGTGGGACTACCTGTTCCACTTCCATACCCCACAGGGCGTGCGCACTTGCCAATTCAAAGTGCTGTTCGACGATGACAAGATCGCACGCAGCTTCTATTGGGCGCCAGACGACTGCCGCCCCACAGGCGCGGCCGCCAGGCTTTCATCCCAGAATTTCACTTTGGGCAGCGATGTGTCGTTCGGGTTCGGCGGCGCGACGCTCGCGCCGGCCGGACAGACTCGCATTGCCGAAATCGCCACCGGTCTGCGGCGCGCGGGGACGGTCGAGCGATAAGGGGCTGCTTGATGAAAACCACCTTCGCACGACGATTGACGCGCAGCGTGGCTGCTGCAATAGGGCTGATCGCGCTCACGGCATGCCAGCACGCCGCGCCGCCTCGCGGCGACCGCGTGGCTGCAGCAACGCAAGCCGGAACCCCCGCCGGCAGCACGGCGGGCGGCGCGGCGATGGCGCAACCCGCGGTCAATGGGGCGCCTGTCGTGACGTTTCACCTGGCGCAACTGCAACCCGCCGAGGGCCTGGCGCGCGTGCAGCCGAATCCCCAGGTCAGCCTGTACGCGGCGCGCCAGCCGGTATTCACACAGGCCGACCTGCGCCAGGTCATTCCCGTCCAAGACAGTCGGGGCCAGGTATTTCTGCGCTTTGAATTCAATCAGCGCGGGTCGGAAAAACTGGGGCAGGTGACAAGGGCCGCTATCGGCAACTACTTGCTGCTAAGCATCCGCGGCAGACTGGTGGCTATTCCGCGCATCCAGACGGCACATGAAGACGGCTCATTCCCGGTGCCATTTGACAGCGTGGAAGAGGCGCAATCGGTGGTCCGGCTGCTGCGCCAGGCTGCGGGCTGAACAAGCCGCCGAGCCCGCCCGGCGACCCGTTCTTCGCTATTGCTTCAGTCCGAGCCGGCGCGCCAGCTTGTGCAGGTTGCTCGAATCGATGTCCAGCGCGCGCGCCGCCCGCGCCCAATTGCCGCCATGGCGAGCCAGCGCTTCACGGATGCTTGCCCGTTGCGCGTCGTCGACCGCCTGGCGCAGGGTCAGGCCCTCGGGGGCCTCGACGACCCCTGGCGCGGGCAGGGCGGGCGACGGCGGCGGGCCGTCCAGGTCCAGCAGCCCGGCTTCCAGGGTAACGATTTCATTGGCGCGCAAGCCGCGACTCACCGCCTTGATGGTGGCGCGGCTGATCACATGTTCCAGTTCGCGCACATTGCCCGGCCATCGATAGCGGCGCAGTGCGTCCTGGGCTGCGCCCGAAAGCCTCAGGCTGCGCAACCCGAGACGGGCGCGGTTGATTTCCAGGAAGCGGCCGGCCAGCAACAACACATCATCGCCGCGATCGCGCAAAGGAGGGATGGGGATGGGGTATACCGAAAGGCGATGATAAAGGTCCGCACGGAATGCGCCTACGCTGACCAGGTCGCGCAAGTTGCGATTCGTGGCCGCCACGATACGAACATCGACATGGCGCGGCCGATCGTCGCCCAGGCGCTGGATCTCGCCGTTCTGCAGGACGCGCAGCAATTTCGCCTGCACCGGCAAAGGCAGCTCGCCCACTTCGTCCAGGAACAGCGTGCCGTGGTTGGCGGCCTCGAAGCGGCCCGGCCGTTCCGTGATGGCGCCCGAGAACGCGCCTTTGGCGTGGCCGAACAATTCGCTTTCTGCCAGCGATTCCGGCAGCGCCGCGCAATTCACATGCACCAGCGGACGTGCGTGTCGCCGAGACAAGCGGTGCAGCCGATGCGCAAACAGTTCCTTGCCCACGCCTGTTTCGCCCAGGAGCAGCACGGGCAATTCGGAATTGGCCACCACTTGCAGTTCATGCAGCAGGTGGGCAATGGCGGGGCTTTGTCCCAACACTTCTGCGGCGGCCACATTCGCGGCGGCATCGCCGGCTGCCGGCCCGCGCACCGCCCGCAGCGCGCGGATCTCCGCTTCCAGGCGCGTGGTACGCACGGCGGCTTCCACAAGCGTGGCCAGGCGCTGCAGCTCGGCGCGCGCCTCTGCGCCGAAGGCGCCTACCTGCAAGGCGTCCAAAGTCAGCACGCCCCATGGCTGGCCCTCTATATGCAGGCTGACGCCCATACAGTCATGCACCGGTAAAGGGCCTGGCACATCAGCCAGCAGGCCGTCGTATGGATCGGGCAGGTCGCTGTCGTGGTGAAAGCAAGTAACGGTGCGCCGGCTGAGAATGGCAGCCAGCCGGGGATGCTGGCTGACCGCATACCGGCGGCCCAGCGCGTCCTGCACCAGGCCGTCCACCGCGACGGGCCGCAGGTGATCTTCTTCAAGCCGCAGCAAAGCCACGGCGCCGCAGCCGAAATGTGCGCGCAGGCTGGATACCAGCCGTTGCGAGCGCACGGCGGGGGGCAAGTCGGCAACCAGATCCGCGAGCAATAGCGCTTCCATAAGGGTGAAGTCTACCCTGATGGGGTATCGAAAACCCTGGCCGAAGCGGGTATTTTTGACCGTATTGGAACTTTCCTATTGATTTTCCAGGAGATTTTCCTGGCACGTCGTTCGCTATAGCGTAGAGGCAATTTCTGACGGAGTTTTCATGAACCAAGCCGCTGATCTCATTTCCACCCGCACCGCCGAACAATGGTCCAATGCCCCCCTGGCCGAGCTGGTTGCGCACATCCTGCAGCGCTATCACGAGCGCCATCGCGAGCAACTGCGCCTGGCCATCGAACTCGCGCTGAAAGTCGAGCAGGTGCATGACGACCATGCCGATTGCCCGCATGGCCTCGCCGAGCACTTGCACGATATGTTGCAAGAGCTCGAAAGCCATATGCGCAAGGAAGAACAGGTACTGTTTCCGCTCATCACCCAGGGCCGCGGCCCGCAGGCGGGCGCTCCCATTACCGTCATGCGCATGGAACACGACCAGCATGCCGATGCATTGGTGCGCCTGGACAGGCTTACCGGCGGCCTGAACCTGCCCGCCGGCGCATGCGGCACATGGACCAGGCTATACGACGAGCTGCGAACCTTCAGGCAAGACCTGGTCGACCACATCCGTCTGGAAAATACCGTGCTGTTTCCCAATGCATTGAATGGGCGCACGGCCTGACCACGCCGAAAGGGAGCCGGCGCCTGCCCGGTTCATGAACCGGATCAGGCGCCGGCAGGCAGCGTGGCAGTCTTAGTTTGCCTTGATCCCGGCTTCCTTGATCAGCTTGCGCCATTTTTCGGTCTCGGCGGCCTGGTAGGCACGAAGATCCTGCGGCGTGCCGCCGCCCACTTCACCGCCCCGGTCTTCTACCCACTTGGTCACCTCCGCCTGCGCCAGGATTTCGGCGACGTCCTTGCTGGCCTTCTGCACGATGGCGTCGGGCGTACCGGCCGGCGCGTGCAGGCCCCACCAGGCATGTACCGAGAAGTCGGCCAATTCGGTGTCGGCCTCGGCCACCGTAGGCACATCGGGCAGGGCGCGTACGCGCTTGGGGCTGGTTATGCCCATTAGCGTTGCCTTGCCGGCCTTTACGTAGGGCAACAGCACCGAGGCGTTGTGAAACAACACCTCGTATTGTCCCGACAGAAAGTCGGTGGTCATCTGCGAGCTGGCCTTGTACGGAATGCCTTCCATCTGGATGCCGGTCATCTGCTTGAGCAGTTCGGCCGAAAGATGCGGCGTGGTGCCGATGCCAGGGTGCCCATAGCGAAGTTTGCCGGGGTTCTGCTTTACATAGGCGACCAGTTCCTGCAAGTTCTTCACGGGTACGCTCGGATGCACGACAAACAGGTTGGGCATCGCCATGAGCATGGTCACCGGCTCGAAGTCTTTGACCGGGTCGTAGGGCAGGTTGTCCATCAGGCTGACCCCCACCGCCATGGCGCCGATGGTGCTTACCACCAACGTATAGCCATCAGGGGTGGCGCGCGACGCGCGTTCCGTGCCGATAATGCCGCCCAGGCCGGCGGCGTTCTCGATGACCACGGGCTGGCCCCACTTGGCCGACAATTTTTCGGCCACGAGGCGGCTGATGGAATCGGGGCTGCTGGCGGTGCCCGATGCCACAATGAACTTGACCGGCTTGTCGGGATAATCTTGCGTGGCCAGCGCGGCGTTGCCCAGTGCCAGCGCCAGCCCGGCAATGCCGGCCCCCACCCACTTGCTGAACATAGTGTCTCTCCTGGTTCTTAGAATATAGAGACTCACCATATCCCCGAAGCCGCGCGATTTGAATCGGGCAATCGCGGTACTTTTTCACAGCGTGAACTTATGCAGGCCGTGCGCCGGAAAGTGCCGCGTCATTCAATGTTCTGCGCCTGCTCTCGCATCTGCTCGATCAGCAATTTCAGATCCATGGCAGCGCGTGTGACGTCCATGCTGCCCGCCTTGGACCCCAGCGTATTGGCCTCGCGGTTCATTTCCTGGAACAGAAAATCCAGGCGCTTGCCGGCGCTGCCGCCGCCGCGCTTGCCGCCCGCCTTGGCTTTTTCATCGCCGCCCAGCAGGTGGCGCAGTTCTTCCAGGTGCGAGCGCAGCCGCGCCAGTTCTTCGGCGACATCCACGCGCAGCGCGAACAGGTTGGCCTCTTGCGCCAGGCGTTCGGAAAGCTCGGGGCCGGTGATATGCGCGAAGCCGCCGGGAAAGGCCGCCTCTACGGATTCGCGCAATTTGATCGCGAGCTTTTCACGGTGATCCGCCAATAATTGCGGCAGATGTGCTTCAACGGATTCGACGATGCGGCCCACGCCCTGGGCGCATTCCAGCATCGCGGCGGCCAGCCGCTGGCCTTCGCGTTCGCGGCCTTCCTGCAATTGGGTCAGCGCCTGTTTGGCCGCCTGCAGGCAGGCGGCGCCCCAGATCTGCGGATCCAGCGCATCATTGCCGCGCTGCCCCGGCCAGTTGAAGAGCTCGGCCAGGCGCGGCGCCGCAACGTCGGGCAGTATGTCGCGGGCCGCCTGCAACTGCCCGGCCAGGTGCTCAAGCCAGGCCGGGTCCAGCTTGGCGAGGTCGGCGCCGGCGTTGCGCGTATACGAGACCCGCACCTCGACCTTGCCACGCCCGAGGTTCGCGGTAAGCAATTCGCGCAGCGGGGTTTCGACATGCCTCAGTTCGTCGGGCAGGCGAAAGTACAGGTCCAGGTAGCGGCTGTTGACGCTGCGCAGTTCCAGGGCAAGGGTGCCCTGTTCGAGGTCGGCGCGGGCGTTGCCGAAAGCAGTCATGCTGCGGATCATGAGGATGTCCTGGTGAATTAAGCAATAGAGCAGGGCGGGCATGGCCCCGGTTTCCGGCAGGATACCTCAAACCTCCACGTACAATGCGGCGCAACATCCCCGTTTTAAGGAGTCTGCCCCGTGACCTCGACTTCCGCCTCGGCCGTGCCCCGTCCCTCGGGCCGCCTGGCCGACCAACTGCGCCCGTTCAGCCTGCAGCGCAGCTATACCCGCTATGCAGAAGGGTCCGTGCTGGTGCGCGCGGGCGACACGCACGTGCTGTGCACGGCCAGCGTGCTCGATAAGGTTCCGCCGTTTCTGAAAGGCCGCGGCGAAGGTTGGGTGACGGCCGAGTACGGCATGCTGCCGCGTGCGACGCATACGCGCGGCGACCGCGAGGCGGCGCGCGGCAAGCAAAGCGGGCGCACCCAGGAAATCCAGCGCCTGATCGGTCGCAGCCTGCGCGCCGTGTTCGATATGAAAGCGCTGGGCGAACGCACCCTGCACCTGGATTGCGACGTCTTGCAGGCAGACGGCGGCACGCGCTGCGCCAGCATCACGGGAGCCTGGGTGGCGGCGGCCGACGCCGTGGCGCTGTTGATGCAGCGTGGAGACCTGGCCGTCAACCCCATCCGCGACGCCGTGGCGGCCGTCTCGGTCGGCTTGGTGTCGGGCCGGCCGGTGCTCGACCTGGACTACGAAGAAGACTCAGCGTGCGAGGCTGACGTGAATGTCGTAATGACGGGGTCGGGCGCATTTGTCGAAGTGCAGGGCACCGGCGAAGGCGCTACCTTCACCCGCGCCGAGCTGGACGCCATGCTGGCGCTGGCCGAACAAGGCATCGCGCAACTGGTGCACCAACAGCGCACCGCCCTGAAGCAATAAGCCGCCATATCGCAGCGCGACGGGCGGTTCCCGAAGCGGCGGTGGCAGACACCCTATGGGTGTCAGACACCAATCTGAGCAGCGTCTCCGTTGCCGGTGTCTGACTCCCGAAGGGTGTCAGACACCTACATGCGAAGAGCGCGGTGTCTGACATTTTGGGGTGTCAGACGCCCAACCTGCACAGCGTATCCATTGCCGGTGTCTGACTCCCGGAGGGTGTCAGACACCTACATGCGAAACATCACTTCGCCGGCAGCAGCGATTGCACGCGCGGCAGGTTTTCCAGCCCCCATACCGATTCGATCAGGCTTCGCACTTCGGCTTCGGTGGCGGCCTGTGCATAGACCCCCAGCTGCAGCGTCTTTTCTTCGATCTCCGGACGACTCAGTGTATTGCCTGGATCGCCCTTGGGTTCGTCGACCCGCGCGTGCAGCACACGTCCGTCGGTGGTGCGCACGGTGACCTTGCCGATCCAGCGTTCGGGGTAGGCGCCGTCGACCTCGGCGTCGAGTTCCATGCGGAACTTGCCGCGCAGCGCCGCGATGTCCGGGTCGCCCAGCGCCGCGTCGAACTCGGCCAGGCCCGCCCGCCCGCTGCGCGCGATCAGCCCCAGCACCGTACCCATCGAAAACTTGGATTGATGCACCGTCTTGGGGTCGACCACCGGGCCCAGCACGTCAATGGCGCCCTGGTGCACATGCGCGATGACTTCGGCCAGGTCCTCGGCGCGCAGATCATGCTCGCGCATGGCCGACTGCAGCGCGTCTGCCGCGGGATGTGTGTGACGGCACGACGCATGGAACTTGAATGACGTTTCCGCCAGGGCCCAGCGCTGGCCCAGGCGATCCAGCAGGCGAGCAGGGTCCGCGTCACTGGACATGCCGGCGGCCATGCCCTGGGCGCCTTCCAGGATGCGCCGCGCCCCCGTGAAGCCTTCCTGGGCAAGGTAGGCCGCGGTCAGGCCGTCGGCCGCCGCCTTGGCAGTGTGCAATTGCTTGGAATCGGCCGCATCGCGCAGGAATTCCCACAAGCCGGCGGCCTGCGTGCCGGCCGAGCCCAGGGCGTGCAGCATCTGTTCGGCACTCAGGCCCAGCAGCCGGCCCACCGTGACGGCCGCCGCCAGCGTGCCCACCGTGCCGGTGGTGTGGAAGATCTTGTAGTGCGAGCGCCCCAGGAATTCGCCTACGCGTATGCCCACTTCGTAGCCCGCCACCGAAGCCACGAGCAGGTCCTTGCCCGAGCTGCCCAGCGCCTGGGCTACCGCCAGCGCGGGCGGAAACACCACGGCGGCAGGGTGGAACACCGAACCGTTGTGCACGTCGTCTTGTTCCACCACGTGTGCCGCCGCAGCGTTGACCATGGCGGCGAACAATGGCGAGGTCTGCCGCCGCGTGATCAGTACTTGCGATGGCCCGTCGGATGGCCCCATGGCCGCCGCATAGCGCTCGATGGCCTGCACCGCCCGCGCGCCCGCGCCCGCCAGTATCGAACCCAGGCAGTCAAGCAGCAGGTCTTCGGCTCGCCGCAATACGGCGGCAGGGATATCTTCAAAGCGCAGGTTGGCGGCGAATTCCGCGAGCGCGGCGCTGGGGTGGGAGTGGTGGTCGGCCATAGTCATCAGAATGAACGGGGCAGGCCCAGCACGTGCTCGGCCACATAGGCAAGAATCAGGTTGGTGGAAATCGGGGCAACCTGGTACAGGCGGGTTTCGCGGAATTTGCGCTCGACATCGTATTCATTGGCAAAGCCGAAGCCGCCATGGAACTGCAGGCAGGCGTTGGCCGCTTCCCATGACGCGTCGGCGGCCAGCAGCTTGGCCATGTTTGCCTGGGCGCCGCACGGCTGGTGGGCGTCAAACAGGCGGCAGGCTTCGTAGCGCATCAGGCTGGCCGCCTCGACGTTGATGTAGGCGCGCGAAATGGGAAATTGCACGCCCTGGTTCTGGCCGATGGGGCGGCCGAACACTACGCGCTCCTTGGCGTATGCCGTCACCTTGTCGATAAACCAGTAGCCGTCGCCGATGCATTCGGCGGCGATCAGCGTGCGTTCGGCGTTCAGGCCGTCCAGGATGTACTTGAAACCCTTGCCTTCTTCGCCGATCAGGTTCTCGACGGGAATTTCCAGGTTGTCGAAGAACAGCTCGTTGGTTTCATGGTTGACCATGTTGGGAATGGGCCGCACTTCCAGGCCATTCTTGACGGCGTGGTGCAGGTCAACCAGGAAAATCGACATGCCCTCGGATTTGCGGGTGACCTGTTCCAGCGGCGTGGTGCGGGCCAGCAGGATCATGTAGTCGGAATGTTGTACCCGCGAGATCCAGACCTTCTGCCCATTGATTACGTAGCGGTCGCCGCGACGCACGGCGGTGGTCTTGATCTTGGTGGTGTCGGTGCCGGTGGTGGGCTCGGTGACGCCCATCGATTGCAGGCGCAGTTCGCCGCTTGCGATGCGCGGCAGGAACTCGCGCTTTTGCGCTTCGGAGCCATGGCGCAGCAGGGTGCCCATGTTGTACATCTGGCCGTGGCACACGCCCGAGTTGCCGCCGCTGCGGTTGATTTCCTCCATAATGACCGACGCTTCGGTCAGGCCCAGGCCCGAGCCGCCATATTCCTGTGGAATCAGTGCCGCCAGCCAGCCGGCTTCGGTCAGCGCGTTGACGAATTCTTCGGGGTAGCCGCGCTGTTCGTCGATTTTCCGGAAGTATTCGCCGGAAAACTGCGAGCAAAGGTCGCGGACGGCTTCGCGGATGTCCTGGAATTGCGTATTGGTGTCAGACATGATTCGGGGTTCTATGATGAGGCCTACGGATAATCCGGCACTTTGCCGCAACCCGGGCGCGCTTGCCAATTTATGATTGCTTAATACCGGGTTAGCATTTGCCGAACAAGAGGAATACATGGCCGGGCATTTTGATCTGACCGATCTGCAGTTGATAGTACATATCGGCGACTGGCACAGCCTTACCCGCGGTGCCGAAAAAACGCATCTGTCGCTGCCGGCGGCCAGTACGCGCATCAAGAACCTCGAAGAGCACTTCGGTACGCAGCTGCTGTATCGCACCAGCCAGGGTGTCACGCTGACCCCTTCGGGCGAGGCCCTGACGCGCCATGCGCGCACCGTGATGCGGCAAATCGAGCAGCTGCGCGGCGACATGCAGGAATTTGCGCGCGGCGTAAAGGGCCACGTGCGGGTGTTGGCCAACACCACGGCCATGACCGAGTTCATGCCAGCCGTTCTCAGCCGCTTCCTGGCGGCCCATCCGGACGTCAACGTCGAACTGCGCGAACGCCTGAGCTACCTGATCGTGCGCGCCGTGGCCGAGGGTTCGGCCGACCTGGGCATCGTGGCCGGCTATACGGCAGACCAGAATCTGCAGTTCATTCCCTACCGCAAAGATCGCCTGGTGGTGGTCACCCCGGCCGGGCATCCGCTGGCTGGCGAGTCCGCCGTCGCGTTTGCCGATACGCTGGGCAACGATTACGTCGGCCTGTCCGAATGGAGCGCCATCCACCCCTTCCTGTTACAGGCCGCCGCGGCGCTGGGGCGCACCTTCAAGTTCCGGGTAGAGGTGGGCAACTTCGAGGCCGTGTGCCGCATGATAGAAAGCGGCGTGGGAATAGGCGTCATTCCCGAGTCGGTGGCGTTGCGCTATGCGCGCGGGCTGAACGTGGCCATCGTGCCCCTGATCGACGACTGGGCCCTGCGCGAACTGCAGATCTGCGTGCGCAACCGCGATGCCCTGCCGGCGTTTGCGCGCGAACTGCTCGACATGCTGGTGGCCGACGTGCCGGAACGCGAAAAATAGGCGCCACGCCAGGGCGGGCGCCACGCTCGGCGCCGCCGCCCCGGCACAGAGGTCCCCTGGCCCCGGACTACAATGGCGGCATGGATCCGAACAGCATCGATTTCCCCTACGGCCGGGTCGTCCTGGCTTCCAATAACCAGGGCAAACTGCGTGAGTTCTCGGCCCTGTTCGCCCCCTTGGGGATCGCGCTCGTTCCCCAGGGCGAACTCGGCGTGCCTGAAGCCGAAGAGCCGCATGTCACCTTCGTCGAGAACGCGCTGGCCAAGGCGCGTCATGCCAG
Source organism: Bordetella genomosp. 7 (assembly GCF_002261415.1). Classification (NCBI taxonomy): domain Bacteria; kingdom Pseudomonadati; phylum Pseudomonadota; class Betaproteobacteria; order Burkholderiales; family Alcaligenaceae; genus Bordetella; species Bordetella genomosp. 7. Next base: position 90,529 of record NZ_NEVI01000012.1, read on the forward strand.
CCGGCTGACCGGGCTGCCTGCGCTGGCCGACGATTCCGGGCTGTGCGTGCCCGCCTTGGGCGGGGCGCCCGGCGTATATTCCGCGCGCTATGCGCAGTTGGCCGACCCAGCGGCCGAACGCAGCGACGCCGCCAATAATGCCTTGCTGGTCCGCAACCTGGCAGGGGTGGCCGACCGCAGGGCGTCGTATGTCGCGCTGCTGGTGCTGGTGCGCACCCACGACGACCCCTGTCCGCTCATAGGCGAAGGCCTGTGGCACGGCCAGATCGTCGATGCTCCGCGGGGCCTGCATGGCTTTGGCTACGATCCGCATTTTCTGCTGCCCGAGCTGGGCCGAACTGCGGCCGAGCTGGATCCGGCCGAGAAAAACCGGGTCAGCCATCGCGCCCGGGGGCTGGTCCAGTTGCTCGACAGGCTGGCATCACCGCATAGGTAAGTCGTGGCCACTACCATACCTATCCGGCCCGCGGGCTCGAGCGCTACTGCGCGCACGGTGGTGCCGCCGGGCGCCACGCTGACGAGCCTGCCGCCCTTGTCTGTGTACGTACACGTGCCTTGGTGCGTGCGCAAATGTCCGTATTGCGACTTCAATTCGCATGCGATGCCCGCCGAGCTTCCCGAGCGTGCCTACCTGGACGCCTTGCGGGCGGATCTGGAGCAGGCGCTGCCGTTGGTCTGGGGCAGGCAGGTCATATCGGTTTTCCTGGGCGGAGGCACGCCCAGTCTGTTGTCGGCCGCCGCGCTTGACGAACTGTTGGCGATGCTGCGCGCCTGCCTGAACCTGCTGCCTGATGCCGAAATCACCATGGAGGCGAATCCCGGCGCCGCCGAGGCGGCGCGCTTGCGCGACTATGCCGCCAGCGGCGTCAATCGGTTGTCGCTGGGGATCCAGAGCTTCGATGATGCCCAATTGAAGAAGCTGGGCCGCATCCATGATGCCGCCCAGGCCCGCGCGGCCATCGATATGGCCCAGCGCGCTGTCGCGCGGGTCAACCTGGACGTCATGTTCGCGTTGCCCGGTCAAGACCTGGACGGCTGTGTCCAGGATCTGCGCCAGGCCCTGTCGTTCGGCACGGAGCACCTGTCGCTGTATCACCTGACGCTTGAACCCAATACCGTATTTGCCAAGTATCCGCCCGAGGTTCCCGATGACGACCTGAGCGCGGCCATGCAGGACGCGGTCGAAGAAACCCTGGGGTCAGCGGGCCTGCAGCGCTACGAAGTGTCCGCCTATGCGCGGCCGGGCGCCCGGTGCCGCCACAACCTCAATTATTGGGAATTCGGCGATTATCTGGGGTTGGGGCCTGGCGCGCACGGCAAGCTGTCGTTTCACGACCGCATCGTGCGGCAGGCGCGGCTGCGCAACCCCGAATCGTGGATGGCCGCTGCCGTGGCGCGGGATGGCACCCATATTGCCGAGAACCGCAGCGTTCCGTCCGACGAATTGCCGTTCGAATTCATGCTCAACGCCTTGCGCCTTAAAGAAGGCGTCGCGGCCGGTTCGTTTACCGAACGTACGGGCGTGTCGCTGGCCGCCATCGCCAAGCGCCTGCAAACTGCCACCGAGCGAGGGCTGCTCGATGCAGACCCTGCGCGAATCCGCGCCACCCCCCTGGGCTGGCGCTTCCTGAACGACTTACAGGAAATCTTCCTGTAACGCTGCAATACGGTGCATGTATTGCACCAAAATTGTGCACCAGGACATCGCAGTGCGCACCGATATGGTGCATAATGTCCCTTTCAATGCGCATATCTGAGCTCATGCCCTGAGTTGGGTCTTGGCATGCATCTTGCTTTATTGGGGTACGTGCCGGCCGGAACAGCGTACACCGCGGCGCTTTTATCAATGGAGATGACATGGCAAGCCCGAAAGACATCCTGAAACAGATCGCCGACCAAGAAGTCAAGTTTGTTGATTTCCGCTTCACCGACACTGCGGGTCGTGAGCATCACGTGTCGGTGCCCACCTCGGCCATCGATGAAGACAAGCTGGAAAGCGGCCAGGCTTTCGACGGTTCGTCCATCCCGGGCTGGAAGGGCATCGAAGCTTCCGACATGCTGCTCATTCCCGACCTGGACACCGCAAACCTCGATCCCTTCCGCGAAGAGCCGACGCTGATCTTCAGCTGCGACGTGGTCGAGCCCTCGGACCTGAAAGGGTACGACCGCGATCCGCGTTCGCTGGCCAAGCGCGCCGAAGCGTACCTGAAGTCTTCCGGCCTGGGCGACACCGCCTACTTCGGTCCCGAGCCCGAATTCTTCGTGTTCGACGGCGTGACCTGGAACACGGACATGTCGGGCACCTTCGTGAAGATCAAGTCCGAAGAGGCCTCGTGGTCGTCGGCCATTGAATTCGAAGGCGGCAACACCGGCCATCGCCCGGCGGTCAAGGGCGGGTATTTCCCCGTGCCCCCGGTCGATTCCTTCCAGGACATGCGTTCCGAGATGTGCCTGCTGCTCGAACAAATGGGCGTGCCGGTCGAAGTGCACCACCACGAAGTTGCCGGCCCCGGCCAGCTCGAGATCGGCACCAAGTTCAATACGCTGGTGCGCCGCGCCGACTGGAACCAGATCCTGAAATACGTCGTGCACAACGTCGCGCACGCCTACGGCAAGACCGCCACGTTCATGCCCAAGCCCGTGGTCGGCGACAACGGTTCCGGCATGCACGTGCACCAGTCCATCTGGAAAGATGGCCAGAACCTGTTTGCGGGCAACGGCTACGCGGGCCTGTCCGAGTTCGCCATGTACTACATCGGCGGCATCATCAAGCACGCGCGTGCGCTCAACGCCATCACCAACCCGGGCACCAACTCGTACAAGCGCCTGGTGCCGCACTTCGAAGCGCCGGTCAAGCTGGCCTACTCGGCCCGCAACCGCTCGGCCTCGATCCGCATCCCCTACGTCGGCAACCCCAAGGCGCGCCGTATCGAAACCCGCTTCCCGGATCCGCTGGCCAACCCCTACCTGGCTTTCTCGGCCCTGATGATGGCCGGCCTGGACGGCGTGCAGAACAAGATCCACCCCGGCGACCCCGCCGACAAGAACCTGTACGACCTGCCGCCGGAAGAAGACGCGATGATCCCGACCGTCTGCGCATCGCTCGACCAGGCGCTCGAGGCGCTGGACAAAGACCGCGAGTTCCTGACCCGCGGCGGTGTGTTCAGCAACGACATGATCGACGCCTACCTGGCCCTGAAGGAAGGTGAAGTTCAGCGCCTGCGCATGACGACTCATCCGGTCGAGTTCGACATGTACTACAGCCTGTGATCTAGCTGGCAAGGCGGGTTCCGGTGTCTGCCCCGTTGGGCGTCAGGCACCGGGGCTTGCCGGCGCCATCTGATGGGCGCGGTGTCTGGAGTTCCTTGGGGCCCGGGCACTGGCGACCATAGCGCTGTGCGTCCCGAACAATGGCGGGCTGGTGGGCTTGAGAGTCCCTTGGTGCGTTTCCCCAGGTGCCGCGAATGATGAATGTCGAAGCGTTTGATCTTTTGGCCACGGCCATTCTGCTGCTGAACGGACGCGGGCATGTCGAACATGCCAATGCGGCTGCAGAAGACCTGTTCGGCCGTTCCCGCAGACAACTGAAGGGGCTGGCCGCAGCCAAGCTGTTTGACCATCCCGAGAACCTGCAGTCTTCCATCGACCGTGCCGTCGCGGGTCAGTTTGCCGATGTGCGTCAGCTGTCATCCGTGCGTCGCGCCAGCGAGTCTGTCGAGGTTTCCGTCACCACCGTATCATTGGCCAGCCAGGATTGGCCTGTATTGATCGAAGCGCGCGAGATCGAGCAGCGCGTATTGGCCGACCGCAATCATCGGCTGGTTGAAGAGATCGAAGCGCACCGCGAACTGCTGCGCAACCTGGCCCACGAAGTCAAGAACCCCCTGGGCGGGCTGCGCGGCGCCGCGCAGTTGCTCGAGGCCGAGCTGCCCAACGCGGCGTTGGCCGAATACACGCAGGTCATTATTTCGGAGGCCGACCGCCTGCAGGTGCTGGTGGATCGCCTGAGCGGCCCTCAGCGTGTGCCATTGCATACCCAGTCCGTCAACATTCACGAAGTCTGCGAGCGCGTCTGCGCGCTGATCCAGGCCGAATTTCGCGACCGAATCACCCTGGTGCGCGACTACGACGCATCCGTGCCCGACCTGCGTGGCGACGCCGCCCGCCTGATCCAGGCAGTACTTAATGTGGTGCGCAACGCCGCGCAGGAACTCTCGCAACAGGCCACAGGCCCCGATATCCCCGCTGGCCAGGTCACTCTGCGCACACGGGTTGCGCGCCAGGTGATGCTGGCGCACCGGCAGCATCGCCTGGCCCTGGTGCTGTCCGTCATCGACAACGGGCCCGGCGTTCCCGATTCGATCCGGGACCGCATCTTTCATCCGCTTGTGACGGCCCGTCCTGGCGGTACCGGCCTGGGCCTGAGCCTGGCCCAGGATTTTGTGCAGCAGCACGGAGGCATCATCGAGTTCGAATCCCGTCCCAGGCACACTGAATTCCGTCTGATCCTGCCCATGGAGCACCCTCTATGAGCAACCTAGTATGGATCGTTGACGACGACCAGGCCATACGGTGGGTACTTGAAAAAGCGCTGGCCAGGGCCGGCATTCCCACCCGCAGTTTCTCGCAGGCGCGCGACGTGCTTGAAGCGCTGGACGACCAGGCGCCGGCCGCCCTGGTATCCGACATACGCATGCCCGGCGGCAGCGGGCTGGACCTGCTGCGCCAGATTAAAGAACGCCATCCCCGCCTGCCCGTCATCGTCATGACCGCGTTCGCCGACCTGGACAGCACGGTATCGGCTTTCCAGGGCGGCGCCTTCGACTATCTGGCCAAGCCGTTCGACGTCAACGAGGCGGTGGAACTGATCGAGCGCGCGGTCAATGAATCGGCGCCGCACGATGATCGCTCCAGCGACATGGACACCGGCGAACCCGGCCCCGGCGGCGAGCGGTGGATGATGACGCAGTCATCTTCCACTGCCATGCAGGAAGTATTCCGCGCTATCGGCCGGCTGGCGCAATCGAAAGTCACGGTGCTGATCACCGGCGAATCGGGCACCGGCAAGGAGTTGGTGGCGCGGGCGCTGCACGGCCATGGGGCGAGGGCCGGCGGGCCTTTCGTTGCCCTGAATGCGGCGGCCATTCCGCGCGACCTGCTCGAAGCCGAGCTGTTCGGCCATGAACGGGGTGCGTTCACCGGCGCCAACACGCTGCGCCGCGGCCGTTTCGAAGAGGCGCACGGGGGCACCTTGTTCCTGGACGAAATCGGCGACATGCCGATCGAGCTGCAGACCCGGCTGCTGCGTGTGCTGGCCGAAGGCAGTTTCTACCGGGTAGGCGGCGCGCAGCCCGTTCGGGTCGACGTGCGCATCGTGGCGGCGACGCACCAGCCGCTGGAGCAGCGCGTCGAGCAAGGCCTGTTCCGCGAAGATCTGTTCCACCGTTTGAACGTTATCCGCTTGCGCCTGCCGCCGTTGCGCGAGCGTGTCGAAGATATTCCTTCGCTGGCCAGCCATTTTCTGGCAGCCAGTGCGCGCTCGCTGGGCGTGCCGGTCAAGCGGCTGACGCCGGACGCGATGGCGGCGCTGCAGCGTTTCGAGTTTCCCGGCAATGTGCGCCAGCTCGAAAACTTCTGCCACTGGCTTACCGTGATGGCGCCGGGCCAGACCATCGAGCCCGCCGACCTGCCTCCCGAAATCCGTGCCATGCAGCTGCAACCGCAAGCATCCGTAAGCGGCGTCGCGGTGGCCGTGCAGGGCGGCTTCCCGGCGGGCACGGCGCCGCCTGCCGCGCCCCTGGCGCGCGTCGAAGGCGCCGACTGGCAAACAGCGTTGCTGCGCGATGCGCAGCAACGGCTGCAGCGCGGCGAGCCGGCCGTGATGGCAACCCTGACGCGTCAGTTCGAGCGCATCTTGCTGCAAAGCGCCCTGGATGCCAGCCGGGGCCGCCGCGTAGAGGCGGCCAGCCGCCTGGGCATCGGCCGCAATACCATTACGCGCAAGCTGCGGGAACTGGGCATCGAAGAGTAGGGCGGCGTGCGCCGACGCACAACGGGCATTGTTCAGCCGGCCTGCTGTAGTCCCAGCAGGCTTTCGCACAGGCGGGGCGAGCGCAGCTTCTGCAGCCACCATTTCAATGCCGCGCCCGGCGCCTGGTCGCGCCAGGCATACACCAGCTGTTCCGTCATGGGCACGCCATCGACAATCTGGCACTCGACCAGCTCGCCGCGCACGATGTAGGGCGCGGCCAGCGTCAAGGGCAGGTATCCGCAGCCCAGGCCGCGTACCTGTGCGTCGATCTTGGCCTGCATGGTGGGCATCACAATCAGCGGCTGCCTGTTCAGCAAGCCCCGCGTCAGGGGGGGAAGGTGGCGCGACGTATCAGCGACCACCACGGCGCAATACGCCGCGATGTCGCTTGCCTGCAAGGGCCGGCCCAGCAAGGCCAGCGGATGGTCCGGCGACACACAAAAACCGAACTGGACCTCGCCCATGGCATGCGAGCGGTAAGCCGCTGGCGCGGCGCCATTCGCATCCGCGCCGATCACAAGGTCGGCGCGCCCGCTGGCCAGCGCATCCCAGTTGCCGCCCAGCACCTCGGTGGACAGGCGTAACGTCGTGACGGACGCAGCCTCGCGAAACTCGCGGATGACGTCGTACAGCGGGGGCAGGGGCAGTATCGTGTTTACCGCCACGCGCAGTTCCAGTTCCCAGCCGGTGGCCACCCGCTTGACCCTGCCGGCCAGGGCATCGAGCGATTGCAATACCTGGCGTCCGTCCTGCAGCAGCGTCTGGCCCGCCGGAGTCAGTTGCGCGCGATGGCCGCTGCGATCAAACAGAAGTACATCCAGGGCGTCTTCGAGCTTGCGCACCGCGTACGTGACGGCAGAGGGCACTTTGCCCAGTTCCCGCGCCGCTTTTGCAAAGCTGCCGTGGCGGGCGATGGCGTCTACCATGTACAGCAGTTCGGGCGTTATTGCTTGCATGGAAAAATCATTCAAATAAATTGAATGTTCTCATCAAACGGCTTCATCCACAAGTCAGTGAACTCCACCCACAATACGTCTTATCAGCGGCGTTGCTGTGCATGCGGTCAGCGCCGCCAGTTCAAAATTTTCAAAGGAGTCGATCATGCTGACTTTGCGCCGTAGCCATGAACGAGGCCATGCCAACCACGGCTGGCTGGACAGCTACCATACCTTTTCGTTTGCCAACTATTACGACCCGGCGCACATGGGGTTCGGGCCGCTGCGCGTGATCAACGACGACCGCATCGCGCCGGGCCGCGGCTTCGGCACGCACGGTCACCGCGATATGGAGATCATTACCTATGTGCTGGAAGGCGCCGTCGCGCACAAAGACAGCATGGGCAGCGGATCGACCATCCGGCCTGGCGACGTGCAGCGCATGAGCGCAGGGCGCGGCGTAATGCATTCCGAGTTCAATCCGCTGGACGACCGGCACACCCATTTGCTGCAGATCTGGATCGAGCCCGACGTTACGGGCATCGCGCCGGAATACGAAGAGCAGCGCGTTCCCGAAAGCGAAAAGCGGGGCCGGTTGCGCCAGGTGGTGTCGCCAGACGGGGCTGATGGGTCGATGCGCATCCACCAGGATGCACGGTTGTACGTGGGTTTGTTCGATGGCGGCGAACAGGCCGAACTGTCGCTCGCGCCCGGGCGTCGCGCCTGGGTGCATATCGCGCGCGGCCAGGCGACCGTCAACGGCGTGGAACTGTCCGCCGGCGATGCGGTGGCCCTGGCCGACGAGGCGGCCGTGCGCATCAGCGACGGCAGGCAGGCCGACGTGTTGGTATTCGATTTACCGTAAGCGTGGCGGCGCTGGCGCAGGCCGGCGCATTTCCAGAGGCGTCTTTTCCGAAGAGGAAATCATCATGTCCAGTATCGAAACCCTGATTGTTCCGCGCACCAGCGACCTGGGCGGCGGCCTGGAAGTGCGGCGCGCCTTGCCTTCCGCCCAGCGGCGCACGGTAGGTCCGTTTGTCTTTCTGGACGAGATGGGCCCGGCCCTGTTCGACCCCGGCGCAGGCGTCGACGTGCGTCCCCATCCGCATATCGGCCTGTCGACTGTCACGTATCTGTACGAAGGCGCGATGATGCACCGGGACAGCGCCGGGCATGTCCAGGAAATCCGCCCTGGCGAGCTCAACTGGATGACAGCGGGGCGGGGCATCGTCCATTCCGAACGCACGCCACCGCCGCAGCGGGACGCAGGCCAACGGCTGTGGGGCTTGCAGCTGTGGGTGGGGCTGCCCAGCCGGCACGAAGAAACCGATCCGGGCTTCGTGCACTACGGCCTCGACGCGCAACCGCTGGTAGAAGGCGAGGGCGTACAGGCGCGCGTGGTGGCCGGTTCGGTATTCGGCCAGACTTCCGCAGTACGCACCCTGTCGCCGCTGTTCTTCGGAGATATCGTGCTGCAGCCGGGCGCCACCGTGGTCGTGCCAGCCGAACATGAAGAGCGCGCAGCATACCTGAGCAGCGGCGTGGTCGAAGTCGACGGCCAAAGCCATCAGCCGGGGCAGCTGCTGGTTTTCGCGGCCGGGAAACCGGTCGAAATCAAGGCACGGGAAACGGCGCGATTTGCAATATTGGGCGGCGAGCCCCTGGACGGGCCGCGCTTCGTCTGGTGGAACTTCGTGTCCAGCAGCAAAGACCGCATCGAGCAAGCCAAGCTCGACTGGGAACGCAGCCGCTTCAACCAGGTCGTGCCTGGCGATGAAACCGAATACATCCCGCTGCCACCTCCGCGGCAATAAGTGTCCGGCGTCACCGCGCTCGCCAACGAACCAGTGTCTGACTCCGACAGGTGTCAGACACCCTGCGGGAGTCAGACACCTCCCAAACCGCATCCCCGCCGCTCGCCAACGAACCGGTGTCTGACTCCGACAGGTGTCAGACACCCTACGGGAGTCAGACACCCGCCAAACCGCATCCCCGCCGCTCGCCAACGAACCGGTGTCTGACTCCGACAGGTGTCAGACACCCTGCGGGAGTCAGACACCCGCCAAACCGCATCCCCGGCGCTTGCCAACGAACCGGTGTCTGACTCCGACAGGTGTCAGACACCCTGCGGGAGTCAGACACCCGCCAAACCGCATCCCCGGCGCTCGCCAACGAACCGGTGTCTGACTCCGACAGGTGTCAGACACCCTGCGGGAGTCAGACACCTCCCAAACGGCATCCCCGGCGCTTGCCAACGAATCGGTGTCTGACTCCGACAGGTGTCAGACACCCTACGGGAGTCAGACGCCTTCCCAAATGGCATTACTGTATTGCGGGCGGCTACATTCCGCGGGCGTAGGCCTGTTGCCGCTGGGCCGCCAGCGTTTCGCGCCGCACGAAATCCCGTACGAAACCGTCCGCAGGGTGGTGGTGCAGGTTGTAGGGCGTATCCCATTGCACGACCTTGCCTTCCTTCATGACCCCGATGCGGTCGGCGATGGCAAATGCTTCGGCCTGGTTATGCGTCACCAGAATCGCCGTATGTCCAGTCGATTTCAGGATTTCGCGTACCTCGAACGCCAGGCGCTCGCGCGTATCGACGTCCAGGTTGGAGAAGGGCTCGTCCAGCAGCAACAGCTCGGGCGAGGGCGCCAGTGCGCGAGCCAGCGCCACGCGCTGCTGCTGGCCGCCGGATATCTCGTGCGGATAACTGTCGGCCGAGGCCGCCAACCCTACCAGGTCCAGCATTTCACGTACGCGGGCGGTGCGTTGGGCCCTGCCCATCCGGCGCAGGCCAAAAGCTACATTCTGCGCCGCGGTCAGGTGGGGAAACAACGCGTAGTCCTGGAACATCATGCCTACGCGGCGCAGCTCCGGAGCCACCTGCACCGTGGGCGACGAAATGATGGTGCCGTCCAGGGCGATGTGCCCCGCGCGCAGCGGCTCGAAACCCGCAATCGCGCGCAGGATGGTGGTTTTGCCACAGCCGGATTCGCCGAGCAGGCAGCCGATATGGCCGGCGGGCAGCGACAACGACAGATCCCGCACCACAGACTTATGCCCCTGGGGGGTATCGTATGCCAGGCAGATGCGGTCTAGTTCAAGCAGGTCGGGCACGATATCAATGTCCCATCTTCAAATTAGTGCGCGCCAGCAGGATGACGGGCAGCAGCCCGGCCAGCACAATGGCCAGCGCTGCGACCGCGCCTTCCTCGTATGTGCCGCGCGCGGCCTCGGCGTATAGCCAGGTCGCCAGTGTTTCGAAATTCAGCGGTCGCAGCAGCAACGTGGCCGGCAGCTCTTTCATGGCGTCCACGAAAACCAGCAGGGCGGCCGCGGCCAACGCGGGGCGCAGCAAGGGTAGATGCACACGGCGCAGCGTGCTGCCGGCGGATTCCCCCAGCAGGCGGGACGCCTGTTCCAACGAAGGCGGAATACGCGCCAGCCCGGCTTCGATACCGCCTACCGACACCGCCAGGAAGCGCATTGTGTATGCGCATACCAGGGCGCCCATCGAACCCATCAAAAACAGGCCTTGCGTGCCGAACACCGCGCCTATCTGGCGATCGATCCAGGTAAACGGCACCAGCAGCCCGATGGCCAGCACTGTGCCGGGCACGGCGTAACCCAGGCTGGCAATGCGGGCGCATGCACGTCCCGGGTTGAAACGCGCGCTTTCGCGTAACGTACGGCCGGACCAGGCCACGATCAGCCCGCAAATCAGGGTCACGATGGTGGCGGTAAACGCCACAGCCAGCGTATTGAACAGGCCATTCAGCAGTTGGCTGGACACGCCCCCCACAAGATGCAGGCGCTTGTAGGTTTCTACCACCAGGTATCCGGCCGGCGCCACAAAACCGATCAGAACGGGTATCCAGCCCAGCACGATGGCGAGCAGGGCGGCCGCGCCGCGTAGCCGACGCGGCTGCATGGGGCGCATCCGCTGCGTATTGGCATAGCGTTGGCGCTTGCGCCCGTGCCGCTCCAGCAGGATCAGCCCCACCACGATGGCAAGCATCGTCAGCGCGATCTGGGCCGCGCTGGCAAGGTCTGAGCGGGTGATCCAGGTGGTGTATACCGACACGGTCAGGGTCTGCACGCCCAGGAATTCGGACGCGCCGATGTCGTTCAGGGTTTCCAGCAGCGCCAGGCTTGCGCCCACGGCAATGGCCGGCCGCGCCAGCGGCAAGGCCACCCGCACGAACACGCCCACACGGCCGGCGCCCAGCGTGCGCGCGGCCTCGAGCAGACTGGCCGCCTGCGTCATGAACATGATGCGGGTGCTCAGGTACACGTACGGGTACAGCACGAAGCCCAGCACGAAAATGGCGCCGTAGATAGAACGCAGGTCGGGCAGGCGGAACTCTCGAGGGCTGTCGTAGCCAAGCAGGGTGCGTATTGCGGTCTGGATCGGACCGATGGGGTGCAGCAGGTCCAGATAGGCAAAGGCAATGATGTAGGTAGGCACTGCCAGGGGCAGCAGCAGCGTCCAGGTCAGCGTGCGGCGTGTGGGAAACTCGTACGCCGTCACCAGCCAGGCGGCGCCGGTGCCCAGCATCGTGACCAATATGCCCACGCCCAGCAGCAGCAGCGCGGTGTTGGCGAACGCCTGGGGCAATACGTACTGCGTCAGGTGCGACCAGTGAGATAGGTCCGCATGTGCCGCCTGCCAGGCCAGCGCGCCCAACGGCGCCAGGACAGCCAGCGCCACCAGCGCGGCGCCAGTCAGCCACCCCGCGCCGCGTTCAGGTCCGCGCAAACGCCATGGGCGAGGCAAGGTTTCTGTATGCATGCTTCAAGAAAGAAGGTGCCTGATCTCCGGCCTGGAGTCAGACACCTGATTACGTTTGCGCCGCGCCGGCCGTCGCCGGCCGGCGCCGAACAACGCGAAGGCCGTTCAGGCCATGCGTCGCTTTTCACGCAGGCTTAGTTGTCAAAGCCCACTTTGTCGACGAGTTCGCTGGCCTGTTTGCGGTACTTGGCGACTTCGGCAACGGGCAGGGAGTCTACCTTCAATTCGCCAAAGCTGGCCACCACGGGATCCAATTTCACACCCTTGCGGACCGGGTATTCGTAGTTGGCACGGGCGTACAGCGTCTGGGCCGGCTCGGACACCAGGAATTCCAGCAGCTTGATGGCGTTGTCTTTGTTGGGAGCATGCTTGGCCACAGCCGCGCCGCTGATGTTCACGTGCGTGCCGTCGCCGCCGTTCTTGAACGTGGGACGCACAACCTTGATCGCATCACCCCATTTGCGGGCATCGGTACCCGGCTCGGCGTTCTTCATGTGGCCGACGTAATACGCATTGGCGATGCCGATGTCGCAAATGCCGCCCAGGATATCGCGCGCCACGTCACGGTCGCCGCCAGCCGCCTTGCGGGCCAGGTTGGCTTTCACGCCGCGCAGCCATTGCTCGGTGGCTTCTGCTCCGTCATGGGCGATCATTGCGGCCACCATGCCCGTGTTATAGGGGTGCTGGCCCGAGCGGATGCACACCTTGTTCTTCCATTTCGGGTCGGCCAGGTCTTCATAATGGAAGCTGTCGAGTTCCAGATCATTGGCCGCATACAGCACGCGGTCGCGCAGCGACAGCGTGTACCACTGGCCGTCCGCGCCGCGCAGGTTGGCGGGGATCACCGAATTCAGGGTTTCCGACTTGATGGGCTGGGTGACGCCGCCGTCGACCAGGTCGATCAGGTTGCCGATGTCCACGGTCATCAGCACGTCGGCGGGCGACTGCGCGCCTTCGGCTTTCACACGCTCCAGCAGGCCGTCTTTGACAAACACCGTGTTGACCTTGATGCCGCTTTCTTTAGTGAACGCATCCAGCATCGGCTGGATCAGCTTCGGTTCGCGAGTGGTGTACAGGCTGACTTCGTCAGCAGCCGCCGCGGGCGCGGCGAAGATGCTGCCAGCCACCGCAAGCGCGCCCAGCAGGGGGGTCAAGGAAAGGCGTCGGATCGACATGGAGAGCTCCAGTGCAGGATAAAACGGACACAAAGCGGCATCCGCACGCACGCCGCAGCGCGTCCGTTAACGAAAATGATTATCAAGTAGGTGCGACAATAACAGGAAGCCGTTTGGCGTTCAACTTGAAGACGGCTTGGCGGCCGGACGCCTGATCTCTATCAAAAAGTTATAAAGGCATTACGGATTAATGAGAGCAGTTATCAAGCACTCGCGTTAAAATAGGGATAACCCTTAGCCCGTGCAGCGTCTTTTCTGCAGTACGGAAATCCATCCGGCGTACCTGGTGCGTCGTACCATTTCAGCGACATGGCAGCTTTCAATACCGAGCGCGTACTGAGCGTGCGCCACTGGAACGATACGCTTTTTTCCTTCACCACCACGCGTGACGCGGCCCTGCGGTTCCACAACGGCCATTTCGTCATGATCGGCCTGGAAGTCGAAGGCAAGCCCCTCATGCGTGCCTACAGCATCGCCAGCGCCAACTACGAAGAAAACCTTGAGTTTCTCAGCATCAAGGTCCAGAACGGGCCCCTGACCTCGCGCCTGCAGCACCTGAAAGAAGGCGACACCATCCTGGTCAGCCGCAAACCGGTGGGCACGCTGGTGGTAGACGACCTCAAGCCGGGCAAGCACCTGTTCCTGTTCGGCACCGGCACGGGCCTGGCTCCCTTCATGAGCATCATCAAAGACCCCGACGTCTACGAGCGCTTCGAAAAGGTCGTGCTGGTGCACGGCGTGCGGTGGGTCAGCGAACTGGCCTACGCCGATTTCATCGAAAACGAGCTGCCCAACAACGAATTCTTCGGCGACGTCGTCCGCGAAAAGCTCATTTACTATCCCACGGTCACGCGCGAGCCCTTCCGCAACCAGGGGCGCATCACCGAGCTGCTTGAAAACGGCAAGCTGTGCCAAGACATCGGCCTGCCGCCCATCAATCCCGAGACCGATCGCGCCATGCTTTGCGGCAGCCCGCATATGCTGGCCGACATCAGCGCCATGCTCGATTCGCGCGGCTTCACGGTGTCGCCGGGGGTTGGCGAGCCGGGTGACTACGTGGTCGAACGGGCGTTCGTCGAAAAGTAAGCCGCCCCGCGTCGCCCGGGTACCGCAGCGCAAGCCCTGTCCGTTCCGCGGGCAGGGCTTTTTCGCGTGGGCGTCGGGCATTGCGCGGGTCGGCAACAACCGCCGTTATTGTTACGAAACATAAAATATATGTAGAAAAGCTAAATCTTTGCGAAGCGCGGACGATATACATCATGTCTACGTCGCAGTTGCAATCCTATGTTGATAAATTTCAGCCCCTTCTCGGGGTGGGCCAACTCACATCTCAAGCGCTCGCAGGCCGTGCTGGGGTCGAGTGTGGAAAGGCTATCGTCCGGGCTGAGGATCAATTCGGCCCGCGACGATGCGGCGGGGCTTGCCATCGCCAACCGCATGACAAGCCGGATCAAGGGCAACGCGGCCGCCATGCGCACCGTGTCTGACGCCATCGGTCTCCTGCAGACCGTGGAGGGGGGCGCATCCGACATCAATTCGCTATTGCAGCGCATGCGCGAGCTCACCGTGCAGCACCGCAACGGCTCATTGTCTTTCCAGGATCGGGAGTTTATCCAGACAGAAATCGCGCAGATCCGCGACGAGATCAATCGCATCGGCGCAGAGCTGAACTTTGCGGGGCGAGGCCTGCTCGACGCCGAGCAGTCGCTGCGCTTCCAGCTGTCGAGCGAGGCATCCGATACGCTGGAGTTGAAACTGCAACCGCTGAATACCGATACGTTGGGCGTGAACGCTATCCGGCCTCCGGTGGGGCCGCCGCTGTCAGAGATTACGATCGCCAGCGGTGCCAATGCCGGCACGTGGAAGCTCGAGCTTGAAGGCATCATCAACCGGGACGGGGTGCTGCTGAAACCTGGCGAGGCGGAAGCCGCCTATCACGTGACACCGGGTTCTATCACCATCCACCAGGTCAGGAATCGCGATGGAAGCGCCCGGCCGGGCGAGTACGCAGTCAAGGTGGGCGACGATTACTACCATCGGGCGGAAGGGGCCCTGGTGTTTGACCACGCATCCGGGGTGGCTACGTATCGCGTGCACAATGGCTACCAACAGGCCGACATCGAGGATCCCGCGCGCGGCGTGATCCTGGACGACCAGCCGATCGACAACGTAAAACTGGGCTGGGATAAAGACGGCAACTACGTGAAGTACCTCGAATGGCAGGGGCACTTCGTGGAATACGATCCGCTGGCGGGCCGGCTCAACAACAAGTTCTACCTGAGTGGCCCGAATGCGAACACGATCGAACTGATGCAGCCGGATTCGCTGGCGCAGATCGACGCCGCCATCGCGCAGGTAGACGGGTATCGCACCTATCTGGGCGCGACTCAGAATCGGCTCGAATCTGTGCTCGAGGGCCTGTCGACGTCGCAGCTGGCCTTGAATTCGGCCCGATCGCGTATCGAAGATGCCGACTATGCCGTGGAAACGTCCAATATGATACGGAGCCAGATTGTGCAGCAGGCTGTGCAGGCCGTGCTGGCCCAGGCCAACCAGATTCCGCAGACAGTGCTCAGCCTGCTGCGCGGATAAGTCCGTGTGGCAGGCTGGAAACCTCAGGTAGGCGCACTGAGGGCTGCTACGCCGTCATGCTCCGGGCGCCGACAGGCAGGCAGCCTCTTTATCGGACAGCGGATTGGCCTTCAGCCATGCCTGCGTTTCTTCATCCCCGGCGCGCTTGAGCGCCGCCATGATCGAATCAGACGGTTGTGTGGCGAGCGTCATTTTGTTTTCCCGCATGCGCGCATAGTTGGCTTCAATGCGCTGTTCGACGCCAGCCCATGACGTGGCGGAGACTTTCTTCGCCGCTTCGCTCAGAATCGCCTGGTCGCCGGCGCCTAGCTCGTCCCAGGTCTTTTTATTGATGATGGTGTAGCTCAGCGGTATCGAATAGCTTACGGCGGTGAAATGGGGCAGGTGGTTCCACAGGTTGCGACCCGCGCCGCCGTCGCCCGAGGTCAGCACTGCGTTGACCTCGCCGGCAGCCAGTTTGTCGGCCAGCGCGGAATAAGGCATCTGCACGCTTTGCGCGCCCACTCTCTCGAACACGGACTTGCTGGTGGCGTCGTAGGTGCGGATCTTCAAGGCCTTGATGTCGGCTTCGCTTTGCAGCGGCTGCACCGACCAGATCCCCGAAGGCGGCCAGGGCGTCACATACAGCAAGTGCGCGCCCAGCGCCTGCGCGCGCTGTTCCAGCGCGGGGCGGGCGCATTCATACAGAGTGCGGGCCTGCTTGAAATCCCTGGCGGCGAAGGGCAGGGACGACAGCAGGAACAGCGTATCCTTGTTGCCCAGTACCCCGCCGAACAGCGTCGCCATCTGGGTTTTGCCGTCGATCACCGCCGCCACCTGCGCATCCCCTTTGTAAGGGTTCTGCTTTTCCTGGCGTGTCTCAATGACGATCCCGCCCGCCGACGCTTTTTTGACCAGATCGGCGAATTGCAGGTCGGCCGAGGCGGTGATCGACGTGGCCGGATACTCGTTGATCAGTTCAAGACGGGTCTGGGCTGTGGCCTGCGTGGCCATGCAGGCACCGGCCAGCATGGCGGCCGCGATCGCGCAGCGATGGGCCGAATGATTGGAAAGCTGCATCTGTGTTTCCCCTTGCGCGGTATATCCGCCCGTCGGTTTTAGCACCGAGGCCGGACCGCGGGTACCAGGGGGAAACACGGACTGCTGCGGGTCATTCCGGCTGTATGCCGGCCTTCTTGATAATGTCGCCCCACTTCTGCGACTCGTTGCGCTGGAACTGCGCCAGCTCCTGGGGCGTGGACGTGGCGGGGGTGGTGCCCGTCGATTTGTAGAAATGCTGCGCCGCCTGCCGCTGCGTGGCTTTGATCAGCAAGTCATTCAGCTTGGTGACCACGGCCTGCGGCGTGCCGGCCGGCACATAGGCGCCGAACCAGTAGCCCATCTCGTAGCCGGGCACGCCGGCCTCGGCGATGGTGGGCAGGTTGGGCGCCAGCGGCGACCGTTCGCTACCGGTAAAGCCCAGCCCCCGCAGCTTGCCGGCTTCGACCTGCGGCAGGCCAGTGGCGCTGTCCGTGATCATCATGTCGATCTGCCCGCCCAGCAGATCGGTAATCGCCAGCGGATTGCTTTTGTACGGCACGTGCAGCAGCTTCACGTCGGCCATCTGCTGCAGCAGTTCTCCGGCGATACGGCTGCTAGAACTGCCGCTGCCGAAACTCAGCTTGCCCGGAGACTTCCTGGCCAACGCCAGGAAGTCCGACACGCTCTTGGCCTCGGAGGACGGGTTGACCACCATAAATTGCCCACCCTTGCCCAACAGCGTCACGGGGGAAAAGTCCTTTACCGGGTCGTAGGGCAGGCTTTTGTAAAGATGTTCGTTGGCCGCATGCGTGGTGTTCGTCGTAATCAGCACCGTATAACCGTCGGGCGCGGCGCGCGCCGCTGTCTGCGCCCCGATCATGGCGCTGGCGCCCGGCTTGTTCTCGATCACTACCGATTGGCCTGTCTGTTCGGCCACGCCTTGGCCGATGGCCCGGCCCAGCTGATCCGTGGCGCTGCCCGCAGTAAACGGAACAATGAACGTGATGGGCTTGGCGGGAAAGTCCTGCGCGGCGGCTGCAACCATGGGCAGGCTGGCGAGCAGGGCGGCAAGTGATCGTAGCGGAGTGGTGCGCATGAATGTCTCCTGTAGTTGTACACCGCACTATAGGCAGGGGCGCTTAATAAGTTAAATCGAAAATTAAGATAAATTCATCCAGCAGGCCGATCAATTCATGGGGCAGGGATGGCTACGTATCCGCTGGCCAAGCCGCTTTCGGCAGGTGCATGCGGCGATTTCGTGCGCAATGGGCAGGAACTTCTGTCTTTCGCAATTGCCTATTGATGAGTAAACTCCAATAGTGCAGTGTGTCTAACCGACTGACCCAAGGATACGGTCCATGAGCAAGCAGATCATCCATACCGACGAAGCGCCTGCCGCCGTCGGCCCGTACTCGCAAGCGATTGCCGTTACCGGCACCAAGACGGTGTATTTGTCCGGCCAGATCGGGCTCGAGCCAGGCACCGGCGACCTGGTGTCCGAAAACTTCGAGGCCCAGGTACGCCAGGCGTTTGCCAATATGCAGGCCGTCATCAAAGAAGCGGGCGGCACATTGGACAATATCGTCAAGCTGACGCTGTTCCTTACCGACCTGAACAAGTTCACCGCCGCCAACGCCATCATGGCCGAGATCATTCCGCAGCCGTTTCCTGCGCGCTCGACCATTGGCGTGGCCAGCCTGCCCAAGGGCGCGCAGTTCGAAGTCGAGGCCATCCTGGTTCTGTAGGCTGCGCGCACGCGCAGCAGCCAGGCGCCGTCATGCCGGCCACCGCCGCAGCCCGCAAATCCGCTGGCGCTTCTGCCGCCGGAACATCGCTCACGGACGTGCAGCGCAAGCTGCACAGCCTGGGCCTGGTGACTGCTGACGACTGTATTCTGCATTTGCCGCTGCGCTACGAAGACGAAACGCGCATCGCGCCGATCGCATCGCTGCGCCCGGGCGAACCCGCCCAGGTCGAAGGCGAGATCCTGCGCAGCGAAATCCTGTACCGGCCGCGCCGCCAGTTGACGGCCGTCATGGCCGACGAAACGGGCGAATTGCAGTTGCGCTGGCTGAACTTTTACCCCAGCCAGCAAAAGCAGGTGGCCGCCGGGCGTCGCCTGCGCGCGCGAGGCGAGGTTCGCGGCGGCCTGTTCGGCCGTGAAATGGTGCATCCGCGCCTGACCGCCGCCGACACGCCGCTGCCCCAGGCCCTGACGCCGGTCTACCCCAGCACCGACGGGCTGTCGCAGCCGTCATTGCGCAAAGCCATCACGCAGGCGCTGCAGCAAGCCAATCTGGACGACACCTTGCCCGCGGAGGCGCTCGAACGCTACGAGCTGATGCCGTTTGCGCCTGCCATTCGCCTGTTGCATGCGCCGCCGCCGGGGGTTTCCGAAGACGATCTCGTCGAACGCGGCCACCCGGCCTGGCGTCGCATCAAGTTCGACGAGCTGCTGGCCCAGCAGTTATCGTTGGCGGCTGCGCGCGCGGCGCGCCGTTCGATTCGCGCCACTCCGTTGCCGCACCGGGACGAGCCGGGGGGGCTGGTGCAGCGCCTTTACCAGGCCTTGCCGTTTCGGCTGACCGGAGCTCAGCAAAGAGTCGTGCAGGAGATCTCCGGCGATCTGTCCCGGTCGCATCCGATGCACCGTCTGCTTCAGGGCGACGTGGGCAGCGGCAAGACAGTCGTTGCCGCGCTTGCTGCGGCCCAGGCTATTGCCTGCGGGGCACAGGTGGCGCTGATGGCTCCCACAGAAATTCTGGCCGAGCAGCATTTTCGCAAGCTGGTTTCGTGGTTGCAGCCGCTGGGCGTAAATGTGGCCTGGCTAAGCGGCAGCCTCAGCGCCAAGGCTCGTCGCCAGGCCGCCGCCAGTGCGGCCGATGGCAGCGTGCAGTTGGTGGTCGGCACGCAGGCGCTCATCCAGGACCACGTCGAATTCCACAACCTGGGGCTGTCCATTGTCGATGAGCAACACCGTTTCGGGGTCGGGCAGCGGCTGGCGCTGACGCGCAAGGGCGAAGCGCCCGAGGGGCGCACTGTTCCTCACCAGC
The DNA here is from genome assembly GCF_002261415.1 of Bordetella genomosp. 7. NCBI lineage: Bacteria > Pseudomonadati > Pseudomonadota > Betaproteobacteria > Burkholderiales > Alcaligenaceae > Bordetella > Bordetella genomosp. 7. The sequence goes on from NZ_NEVI01000012.1 coordinate 110,127, forward strand.
TCAACATGAGCGCCACGCCTATTCCGCGCACGTTGGCGATGACCTTCTTCGCGGACCTGGACGTCTCGGTTATCGACGAACTGCCGCCGGGCCGCACGCCGGTGGTGACCAAACTGGTCTCCGACGCACGCCGCGACGAGGTCGTCGCGCATGTAGCCGGCGCGGTGCGCGAAGGCCGGCAAGCCTATTGGGTGTGCCCGCTGGTCGAAGAAAGCGAGGCGCTGCAACTGCAAACGGCGGTAGACACCTACGAGGCCATGCGCGCGGAACTGCCCGATCTGCGGCTGGGCCTGGTGCATGGACGCTTGCCGCAAGCCGACAAGGCGGCCGTCATGCAGGCGTTTCGCGATGGCGACATCGACCTGCTGGTGGCGACCACGGTCATCGAGGTCGGGGTAGACGTTCCCAATGCGTCGCTGATGGTCATCGAACATGCCGAACGCTTCGGCCTGGCCCAGTTGCACCAGCTGCGCGGACGGGTAGGGCGGGGCAGCGCCGAATCGGTATGCGTGCTGCTGTACCAGACGCCGTTGTCACAAGTGGCGCGGCAACGTCTGCGAGCCATGTTCGAAACGTCGGACGGCTTCGAGATAGCCCGCCGCGACCTTGAACTGCGCGGCCCTGGCGAATTCCTGGGCACCCGGCAATCGGGCATGGCTTTGTTGCGTTTCGCCGACCTGGAATCCGACATCGGCATTGCAGAGCAGGCGCGCGAGGCGGCGGCCTGGCTAAGGGCCGAACATCCCGCCGTGGCCGAGGCACACCTGGCGCGCTGGATGCGCGGCCGTGAAGACTTCCTGCGCACATGAAAGCCGTTTTATTTTCCGTCACCCACCGCCGACCGTGGCAAGGTACGCACCAACATGACTCTGACCGAACTTAAATACATCGTCGCGGTCGCTCGCGAACGCCACTTCGGCCGCGCGGCCGAGGCATGTTTCGTCAGCCAGCCCACCTTATCGGTGGCCATACGCAAGCTCGAAGATGAACTGGGGGTCACCTTGTTCGAACGGGGCGGCTCCGAGGTGGGCGTTACCGCCATCGGGCAGCGCATCGTGACGCAGGCGCAGAAAGTGCTGGAAGAAAGCGCCAGCATCAAGGAAATCGCCCGCCAGGGCCACGATCCGCTGGCGGGGCCGTTGCGTGTCGGGGTCATCCACACCATCGGCCCGTACCTGCTGCCGCGCCTGGTGCCCATGCAGATTGCGCGCACGCCGCAGATGCCGCTGCTGCTGCAGGAAAACTTCACCTTGCGCCTGGTAGAGCTGCTGCGCCAGGGCGAGATCGACTGTGCCATCATGGCCTTGCCGCTACCTGAGGCCGGCCTGGTCACCCAGCCGCTGTATGACGAACCGTTCGTGGTGGCCGTGCCGCGCGACCACGAATGGGCCGACCGCAAGGCCGTCAGTTCAGAAGACCTGAAGCAGCAGACCATGCTGTTGCTCGGGTCCGGACACTGTTTTCGCGACCAGGTGCTGGAAGTATGCCCCGAGCTGTCGCGCTTTTCGGCGGCCAGCGACGGCATCCAGCGTACGTTCGAAGGCTCTTCGCTCGAGACCATCCGACATATGGTGGCAGCCGGCATCGGCGTAACGGTGTTGCCGGTGACAGCGATACCGGAAGCCCAACCTCGCGCCCTGCTGAAATACCTGTCTTTCGAAGGGCAGCCGCCCGAGCGTCGGGTGGTGCTGGCCTGGCGCCGCAGCTTTCCCAGGCTGGCCGCCATCGAGGCCCTTGCCCAGGCGGTTTACGAATGCGGCCTGCCGGGGGTCAAAATGCTTGATAAAGAGGCCGTGGCCACTTAGGTTGATCGATGACCTGCCAACACTGCCTGCGATCACTCATTCGTTAGTCTACGGTGGTATTCTTGTTCAGTCGTTGTCCCAATAAAGGAGCTTTACATGGCCAAGTCTTCCAAAGCCGCCGGCACTGCTGCGGTGCGCATCAACATCGGCATTTCCGATAAAGACCGTACTGCTGTCGCCGCCGAACTTTCCAAGGTACTTGCCGACAGCTACACCCTGTATCTGATGACGCACAACTTCCACTGGAACGTCACGGGTCCGCTGTTCAACACGCTGCACCAGATGTTCATGACCCAGTATTCCGAAGAATGGGCTGCGCTGGACGACATCGCCGAACGCATCCGCGCCCTGGGCGTACATGCCCCCGGCACGTACCGCGAGTTCTCCAAGCTTTCTTCCATCGCCGAGCCGGCCAACGTGCCCGACGCCCTGGAAATGGTGCGTTTGCTGGTCAAGGGTAACGAAGCCGTCTCCAAGACGGCGCGCGCGGCCTTCGAGAAAGCCGATGCCGCCAACGACCAGCCCACCGCCGACCTGCTGACCCAGCGTATGGACATCCACGAGAAAAACGCCTGGATGCTGCGCAGCCTGCTCGAATAACCCCTCTGCGCTCTGGTATTGGTGCCGGCTTCCCCTGGGGAAGCCGGTGTCGTTTCAGCCCCGCTTCACCAGCGGCCGCGGGCCGCTTGTGTAAGCAATCGCACGGTGTCGACCTTTATGACTACGCCACAGGCGCCCGCATGCGTCCTGATCACGGGCGCTACGGGCGGTATAGGCAGCGCCCTGGCCCTGGAGTACGCTCGCGCCGGCACCCGGACGCTGGTTCTGCATGGCCGCAATCGCATACAACTGGACAAGCTTGCTCAGGAATGCGCGGCGCTGGGCGCCCGTACAGTGCTGCATGCGCAAGACATCCGCGATCACGACGCCCTTATGCAGTGGCTGGCCGACATCAGCGCGACCATGGCCCCCGATCTTGTCATTGCCAACGCTGGCGTCAACATTAACACCGGGCCCGAAGGGCAGGGCGAATCCTGGGACGACATGCACCGCCTGTTCGACGTCAATATCAAGGCCGTGATGGCCACGGTGCATGCATGCCTGCCGGCCATGCGGGCGCGCCGAAGCGGGCAGATTGCGCTGATCAGCTCGCTGGCGGCATGGCGCGGCCTGCCCGAAACGCCCAGCTACAGTGCGAGCAAGGCGGCAGTCAAGGTCTACGGCGAAGCCATGCGCGACCTGCTGGCGCAAGAAGGCGTCAGGATCAACGTAGTAATGCCGGGGTACGTGGAATCTCAGATGTGTTTCGACATGCCGGGCCCGAAGCCGTTCTTGTGGAAGGCAGACAAGGCCGCGCGGGTAATACGCCACGGCCTGGAGAAAAACAAGGCGCGTGTCAGTTTTCCGTTTCCGCTGAATCTGGGGTGTTTTTTGCTGTCTGTGATTCATCCGGCGGTGTCGGGGTGGATCTTGCAAAGGCTGGGATATCGTGGTTGACGGTGGATGGCGCCTGCTGTGGGCTGTCGCTGTATCCGGGCTCTTGCTATCGTGGGCGATCGAGGCCGCATTGGTCCCGCGCTCGGCAGTTCCCTGGAAGCGGCCCTGGCGCGCCCTGGTGGCGCACACGGGTATTTTTGGCGTCGGGTTCGCAATAGAGCTGCTGATATTCAGGCGTCCCATATTCGGCGTCCTGAATCTCCTGCTGCTGCAGTTGCTGCTGGTGCTCGTGAGCAATGCCAAGCACCGTGCCCTGAGGGAACCCTTTGTGTATCAAGACATCGAGTATTTTCTGGATGCTTTGAAACACCCCAGGCTGTATTTGCCTTTCATCAACTTGTGGTTGATCGCTCTACTTGCCGCGGCGTATGCGGCCGCATGCGTGGTCGCCGTCCGGTACGAACCTGCCATCTTCGTATCTGCCGCGGACATGCTGCTTCTGCCGGGCGCAGTGCTCGTGGCGGCGCTGGGAATGCTGGCAAGCTGCAAGTCGGCCATTCTGCGAGGCCTGAGTTTCGATGCGGCCTCGGATTTGCGCCGGATCGGACAGCTCGCTTACCTGTGGGGCTATGCCGTCGCCGAAAAAGAAATCCCGACGCGGTCCGACAACACGGGGTGGGGACAGATCCCGGAGGGCCGGCGCCCCGATCTCGTGTCGATCCAGAGCGAATCGTTTTTTGATCCTCGCCGCTACGTTCCGCACTTAAACGCGGATATCCTGCAGCAATTCGATCGCCTTTGCGCGGAATCGGTCATGCACGGTCATGCGCAGGTACCCGCCTGGGGGGCGAACACGGTCCGTAGCGAGTTCGCATTTCTTTCCGGCCTGGGCGAGCACCAGTTGGGTGTGCACCGGTTCAATCCCTACCGCAGGCTTGCCCCGGCCGGCACTTCCTCGTTGGCGCGTCACCTTAAGTCCCAAGGCTATCGCACGATCTGCCTGCATCCTTTCCATGCGACCTTCTATCGCAGGGCCGACATCATTCCCATATTGGGGTTCGACGAGTTCATCAGCCTGGAAGATTTCGATCCGGCCGACGCCAGCCACCCCTACTACGGGGACATTCCCCTGGGTCAACGCGTGCTTCGTGAACTGGATGCCCGCACGGACCAGCCCCTGTATGTGCACGTCATCACCATGGAAAACCACGGCCCCCTGCATTGGGAGCGCGTTACCGACCAGGACAGGCAGGCGATCGCGGCCGGGCCGTTACCGCCCCAGTACGACGAACTCGTGGCCTACGTGCGCCATCTGAAGAACGCGGATGCCATGTTCGGGCAAATGGCCGAAGCGTTCCGTAGCCGTGCCAGGCAGACCAGTCTTTGCATTTTCGGCGACCATATCCCCATCATGCGCCATGTGTACGATACTTATATGCCCGATGGGAAAACGCCTTTCGTGATCTGGTCGAATTATGGCCAGGGCAAAGCCGTCAAGCAGGATCTCGTCCTGTCGGATCTGGCCCGCACATGGCTGGCGAGCCTGTAGCCGCGCTCAGTAGTCGGCGAGCGGGTGGGTCGCGCGGGCCAGGCGGGGCAAAGCGCCGCGCACTGCCATATCGATGCTCTGTCGGGTATAAAAACCACCGTTGACCTGCGTGAGGTGGATCACGGCGTTGCGGAACTGTTTGAACAGCATGGCGTCCGGACGCGGCGGATTGGTCCAGAACTCGTCCAGGCGGCCCTGGAAGGTGAGGCCAGGCAGGTTGTAGATGGGGTCGGCCAATGTAAAGAGCGGGCGATTGTGTATCAGTGCCGAGCCGCCCACAGTGCTGTTCACCGTGACGACGCCACGGGCATGGCTGAGCAATATCGGCAATGAGCCACTTTCCAGGTAAATCACATTCTGGCAGGGAACACCATATTCCGTGCATAAGCGCCGGATGACCGCGCGATAGTTGATAAGCCCGCTGTCCAACGGATGGTTCTTGATCACCATCAGATCCGCGCCGTTTCCATATCGGGAGAAAGACGCGAAAACGTGTTGCAGGAATTCGGGCATGTCTTTGATGGGCGAATGATCACGGATCTGTGCATCCGTATTCAGCTGCAAAGGAACCAGCCAGAACGGCAACTTTTCGGCGACGATCCGGTCGATTTGTGACGCGTCGTATCGGCGACGAGAAATAAGCGAAATCCCCCTGCGCAGATACGCCGGGTATTCCAGCCAGGCAGGCACGGGGCTGTGACCGCGATAATGGGGAAAATATAGGCGGTTGCGCATACCGGCCACGTTATAGGCGATATCGTGCCAGGCGCGCGCGCCGAATGACGACGAAAATGCCTCGCCGTTATCGTAGTCTGGTATGCGTGGGGCAGTGCGTCTGTACCAATCGGCATCGCGCGGCAGAGACGAGTGTGCATTGACGCCATCACGTTCCAGCGTGATCCAGTACGGGCGGAAGTAACCTTCCTCGAACACATGAACCGGCAGGTTCCGCGCCCGAGCCACGGAAATACAGGCGCGGTGCAGCGGTCGGCGATCACCGAACAACACTACATCGGTAATCTCTCTGGTGTCGATCAGGGTGCGATAGAACTGGCCGAGTTCCTCGATCGGACCTTTGTAGTCTATGCGTTGCAGGCCACGGCTGTACCAGGCGTCGCCACAGTTGAAATTGACCTTCAGCACGTCGTGGCCGTCGTGCATGAGCGCCTGGCCCAGGCGCTGGAAAAAGGGCGAGTTCACGCCCTGCAGCATGAGAAAGTGCTTCTTCATTTTTTGCGGCACGCCCTTGCGATTGCACCGCGTATCAGCGATCTGGGTCTCGATTCGGGCGAGGCCCCTGCCAACTGCCGAACCGCTTGTTCCGGTGTACAAAATTGCAGGGTGGCCGGATTGATATAACGGGGGTACAGGATCAAAGTCGCGGCGACCAGCTCATCCAGCGAAAGTCTGCGTCCACGGCGCTTCATGACTTCGGGGCTGAGCCCCCGGTCGTCGGTAAGGCCCCAGCCGGCATAAAAAGGCTGCCCCCAAACCACAACCGGTATCTGGCGCATTAGCGCCTCGAAACCCGCGAGAGACGTATTGACATGGACTGCGTCCATTTCGGGGTAAAGGGCGTCGATCGCGACATCGTCGATGAGTTCGTCGCACCAGTCCAGGAGTTGTTCCTGGTGGGCGTCCGGTTCCCGCAGCCCTGCGACCATGTCGGGATGGGGCTTGAACAGAATCGTCGCGCCCGGTTCGGCCTGCCGCACGGCTTGCAGCAGCGCAAGGTTGGTGCGCAGGGCGCTCGCACCAAAATGGATGGAAGCGTCCGTTTCGACCTGCCCCACGACCAGCACCACCCTCTGGCCGCCTGGCCGTTGCCAGCGCCGCGGTGACTTGAGATTGTATTTGGTGATGCCGCGCCGGAGAATCTCGGCGCGCAGCATGCGAGCCCTGCAGCATAGGGCCTCGTCGAAGGCTGTGTCGGCAAGCAAGCGCTCCAGCCGCGAAGGCTGTGTTGCATCGTAGTAGATGCCGATATCATCGATCACCCATGATAGCGGACGTATCAGTTGGGCCCCCAGGCCGACGGATCTGAGAAAGCCATCTTCAATGCGGTACAGCGCACGAGCACCATGCATTTCCTGCCGGCCCGCTGCACCCCACATCGCCATCGGCAAGCCAGAATGTCGGGCCCCTGGCGACTTCACGAACTTGATCGTGCTGCCCGACAGAAATTCGCGCACGAAGCGCTTTTTCCAGTTCGAAAAGCCCACGGCGATCATGGCGGGCGGCAGATCGTTGCGCAGGCGGCGTTGCAGTGCAAGCCAGGCGATCAAGGTTTCCACATTGCATCTTTTGCCCGTGTCGGGGTCAAGATAGCTGGCATAGTCGATCAGCGCGGCGTGCACCAGTTGCTCGAGCGTGCATGGCGTGCGCCGGCTGGGTGCGGGCTGGTAGTCATGCGTCAAGCCCCAGCCCGCATAAAACGGGGTTCCGAAAACATGCACAGGCTTTCCATATAGCAGCGCTTCGAAGCCCATTTGAGAGGTGGCCACGTAGACCGCCTGCGCATGTTCGAGCAGGGCGGCCGGATGCCGATCATCCGCGATCACCGTCACGCGCGGCATGCCGGCCAGCCGGGCTACATCGAAATAGCCCTTCTTGCGACCCATCGCGACTTCGGGGTGGATCTTTACCAGCACTTGCGCATCGGGATTATCGTCGAGCGCGGCGTGCAGCATCCGATCGAAGGTGCATGCGTCGGCGTTGCCATACTGCACCGAAAGATCCTGGTAGGTCTGGTCCACCACGAGGACGAAGCGTGCCGGCAACCGGTCTGGTTCGATGTCTCGGCTACCGTTGTACTTGGACAAGCGGCCGTCCCGCCACATTGCCATCACGAGCCTGGCGCGCGCGCTTTGAGCGTCAGACAACGGTTTACGGATCAGGCGTTCCAGGCGCGAAGGGCAGGAGGCGTCATAGTAGATGCCTTCATCGTCCGAGACCAGGGAATACGAGCGTTGCCCGTTACCGCCGACTGAACGCAGGAAGCCGTCTTCGAGCAGCAGGAAAGCGCGCGAGAATCGTTGCGCCGCCTTCAGCGCGCGCAGCCCGCTGCGCTTTCTGCCCCAGCCAAGGAATGCCGTGCCGGCTGATGGCCTGGCCGTGCCGGCATGAACCGAAATTGGCAGGCCCAGAAAGGCTGAAAGATCCGTTCTGCGCCAAAGCCCCCAGTCCAACCAGCCGATGCTTGCCCGGGAAATCCTGGCGCCTGCGCCTAGAAGGCCCTGGAAAGTATCAGCGTCTGGACAATCGGGGTAATGATCTTCTGCCATTCGTATACTGCTGCATTGGTTACATAGATGGCGTCTTCCGGTTGTATGGCGAATTGCCCAGCTATGAATATGGATTCGGGATTGCGCATGTTCAGGCGAAACACCTGGGCGCGCGGTTCACCTGTATCGGTTTGGGTTCGCCGGAATATGAATACGCCGGAAGGGTCGGCAGCCTGTTCTTTCAGGCCGCCCACGACTCCCAGCGCCTCCAGCAGGCTGGGGCGCTCGGAGGGCAGATCGTGCAACCCCGGCTCGACCACCGAGCCCATGGCCACGAAACGCTTGCGCGCCCGCTCAACCACGATCTCCGAGCGCGGCGCGACCGGCATGTTCTGGCCATTCAACACCTGGGCATAGTTCAGCGTCTTGACGCTCTTGCCGGTACGTATCGTCACGCTGGTCAGATGAGGTTCGAGCAACGGCCCTCCGGCCATGTTGATCGCATCCAGCAGCGTAAGAGGGCCTTGCAGTGCCGAATACCTGCCGGGCGTCTTTACAGCCCCGGCAACGAGCACGGAACCCGACAAGTCGCCCACCATTTCGATATGGACCTGCGGATCCATGGCCTTGCCCTCGAGCCGCTTGCGCACCTCGGCTTCCACCTGCGGCAGAGTCAGCTGGTTCACGTGAATCCGACCCGCATAGGGCAGGGAGATGCGCCCCTGGGCGTCGATGCGGACATTGGAAAACTTGGTGCCGCCCATGCTTAATGGCGCAAACAGGCCGCCTTCTGTGGCGCTGTCGGAGATCAGGACGGAAATGACGTCCCCGGGCACAAGCCGGACGGCGTAGGGCACCACTTTTGAGACCTTGTTGCTGGGCGACTGTGGTGCGGCCACGGCGTACGGCGCCAGCGTACTGGGACCGAGGTCAATGACTTCGTAGGGCAGCTGGCTGTTGCTGCCCGCCTCGGTCGTGATGCTGGAACTATAGGGGCCGGCGCCCGACAAGATGCCGCAGCCGGAAAGAACGGCGCACAAGCACGCCGTGCCGATCAATCGAGTGGAAAACGTTAGGTTCATGTTGCTTCCCCGATGTCATGCCGCAAGTGTAATGACCAACCTGTGTGTACCGTGTCGGACATTGTTCAATCCCGATGGTCAGCAATGGTCACAAGGACGAAGCGCAGTATTCCGTACAGCAAGCACAACAACACGAACAAGGTGATGATGTTATACAACGACCTTGGATATTCTGCGGTGTCTGGCCTATTGGGCGACACGACCGTTACCAGCGAACGTATTTTTTTGTTGGCCTCGATCCGGGCGTTTTCCTGGGCCGACAGCGCAAGCCTGTAGGCTTCTTCGGCTACTTGGGCGTCGATCGACAGGTTGCGAAACTGTGCCGCGATGGTGTTCAGGCGCTCCGTTCCCGACGACGAAGCGAGTTTCTCTTTTTCTTCGACCAGTTGCTTCTCCAGCGCGCGGATACGATTGCGCTGCTGCTGCGCCTGCGGGCTGGCCGGTTCCAGTTTGCTCAGCAGCGCGGTCAGCGTGGCGCGCTCGGTGGCGAGCTGGCTCTCGATATTGGCAATGATGCCCGCACGCGAGGTGGCCACGGCTTCGCTGTCGAGCATGCCGTGTTCATTCTGGAACTGGACCAGCTGGTCAGACTTTTCTTCATAGGTTCGACGGGCGCGCACCAGTTCTTCAGCCGCAAATGCCACATGGTCGCGCGCGATGCGATGCGATATTTCGTTAATGAAGTGTTCAGACTGCCGAAGAATCAAGGAGAGCATCTGCTCTGCGGTGGCGGCATCGAAGGCCTGGACTTCAACGCGCAACAGGCCCGTCAGATCGTCGAAATGCACCTGCACGATGCGTTGGAAAAATTCCAGGCGGTCTTCGCTGTCGGCGCCCTCGGGCAGCCAGTACAGCGGATCGCGGATGCGGCCGGCATACTGGGTAGGCCACTGCATTTGCTGATCCAGGTAATTCATCATGTCATTGGACCGCACATACTCGCTCAGAAACAGTGTTTCTTCGCGCGAGGTCGGGTTCAGCACCCCGGTGAGCAGCGATAGCCCGGGTACCGCCGCCGCCGGGCTTTCCTGGGCCTGGCGCACTACCACGAGCGCCGTGCTGGCATAGCGATCATGCGCGAAGATCGCGAAATAGATGGTCGCCAGCAGGGTGGGGATGATGACGACCCATGCAAAGAGCGATTTCCGTAGCCCTGGGAGAGTGATGCCGGTTTTTATCTTCATTGTTGATAAGCCTTTATTCCTTCTTGCACGTCGTTGTATAACGTCGCCCGTCCTTCCTTCAGCAGCACGACGACATCGCACAATTTTGCAATCTGCCCCATGGAATGCGTGACGAGTATGATGTTCGATTTCTGCATTTTTTCCCGGAAGACGCGCGTGCTTTTCTCCCGGATGTGATGGTCGCCCACCGACAACACTTCATCGATCAGGTAGTAATCGAAGTCGAAAGCCATGCTCAGGCCGAATGCCAGGCGGGAGCGCATCCCGGAGGAATACGATTTGACCGGCTCGTCGAACCATTTGCCGATTTCGGCAAACGCTTCCACGTATTGCACCTTCGCACGCATTTGCGCGCCGGTGGCGCCTTGCACACGGCAAACGAACTTGACGTTCTCGCGGCCTGTCAGTGAGCCCTGAAATCCGCCGCCCAGCCCGACAGGCCAGGAAATGTTCTTGTCGGTGATAATGCGGCCGCTGTCGGGCGTATCCGCGCCGCCGAGCAGGCGCATCAGCGTGGTCTTGCCTGCGCCGTTCCTGCCGATCAGTCCGATGTTCTTCCCGGCGGGCAAGACGAGATTGAGATTCTGGAAGATATATCGCCTGCCTCTGGGGGTCAGGAATGACTTGGTGACGTTGCGAAGTTCAAACATGGCTGGGCTCCGTGGCGGCGACTAGATCGCCATCATGCGATAACGGAGCAGCCGATATGCAGCCATGCCCAGAAACAGCAGCACCAGCGTGCATTCCAGTACGTAACTCAGCGACGTGCCGTCTGCCGGGCGGTAGTAGGGAAAAATATTCGACCTTATGAGCTCCAGCACATTCATGAACGGGTTGAGCATCAGAATGGGAAGCCATGTAGACGGATAGCTCGACGGCGGAATGATGACGCCGGATATCAGGTACAACGGCATGAACAACAGCCGGATGAGAAACTTGCTTTCCGGCATCAGGGTGGCGATCGCGGCCAGTACGAGCCCCAGCCCGATGGCAAAGAACAGCCCGAGAAACAGCATCAGCACCCATTCCGCCGGCTTGGCTATCGTGGTGCTCATGCCTATCCAGGTCAACGTCAGGTAGGCCAGGATGAAGACCGTGGTGCTGAGCACGCACTCGACGACGACCCGGCCCATAAAGCTGCTGAATGGCTGGATTTGCTTGTAGGCAAACAGTGCCTTGTTGGCCTCCATGCTCAGCATCATCCTGAGGGCGATGTTCTTGTACAGCAGGAAGGGTGTCAGGCTGACGAGCAGGAAGACGGGATAGTCGATGCCGGGGATGGTCCTGCCCCGGATGTACACCATGATCAGTGTCAGCGCCACCAAATGGGCGATAGGCTCGAAAAGCGTCCACATGGCACCCATGCGGGCGCGGCCGAAGCGGCCCTGCATTTCGCGCAAGGTGAGTGCATAGACGACTGCGCGGAACACCTGAATGGAAGTGCGTTTCATGGCCTCAGAACATTCCATCTTCTTCGAGCATCTGCAGGCGATGCACCCAGAGGTGATTCTTGAACACGACTTCGCGTCCGTGGCTGATCAGCGCGGCATCGCGTGGCGACCGCCCGCGGGATAGCCGTTCGAACAGTTGCACCGCGTCGCTCCTGCTGTGCACGACATGGCAGCAGTCCTTGAACAGGTGGGACACCGAAGCGCTGGGCGTCGTGATGGCCAGGCCGCCCGAGGCCATGATCTCCACCAGCCGCCGCGAGAACATCGTGCGGGAATCTTCCACGGTATTGACGTTGAGTGACCCGACATATTCCTGATATATGCGCGGAGTACGCTCGTATGACACTGCGGGGTATATCTTGGTGCGGGGAAAACTGGGGTAGCGGTAGATATGGTTGCGGCGACGCGAGTTCCTGTCGAAGATATCCAGGCCCCATGCCGAGGCGGCCGAGAACAGCATTTCCTGCCGTGCCTTGCGCTCGAAATGCATGTTGCAGGTATAGCTGCCGACGAAGCAAAGGCGGCTGACCGGGTTGGCACGGCGCTGGCCATCATGGATGCGCGGCTGCACAGCGAAGGGCAGCACCCCCAGCCTTGCCTGGCCGCGCGTGGCCTCGGCGTAGCGGGGCAGTGTGTTCTCGTCCACAGTGTAGATGGCGGAAAACCAGCGTGCGCTGTCGATGAAACGCTCGAAATGAACGCTGTCTTCCTTGTTCCAGAACATGCAGGGAATACCGGCGTCTCGAGCGGTGTGCACCAGCTCGATCAACGCCTCGTTCGTGCGATCCGGATGGCTAGGGTAGCTGGCGATCTTGTATTGCCAGCTTTTCTTGTATCCCAGCCAGGCCGACTCCACGAAAACGAAATCAACCTGCCTGCGTGTCAGAATCGCGCGGAAGTTCTGCGGTGTGAGATGCACCGTCCGCACTTCGGCTGCCAGGGCGCTGCTGGTCAGGTCGTAGGGTCCCCCGTCAAGTAGACGACGGCTGATAGAGATTCGGAGCAAGGGTTAGCCGAGGCATAAACTGCACCGGCGGGACGTCGCCCAGTGATTCATGTGGGCGGTATTCGTTGTAATCGATTAGCCATTGTTCGGTGATGGCCTGCACCTGCTGCAGATTAGCGAACAGATGAGCGTCGAGCACCTCAGTGCGATACGTCTTGTTGA
>NZ_NEVI01000003.1:0-94486 GCF_002261415.1 Bordetella genomosp. 7
CTTCGCCTTCTTTGAGCACCGCAACGATCTGGCTTTCGGTAAATCTGCTTTTCTTCAAGGGAGTCTCCGATGGAAAGGAGGCTCCGAAATTCTACCGGCTGACGTCTACTCTGAGGGGGACCCTACGGTAGGACAACCGGTGGTCATTGAAAACAGACCTGGAGCCGGCGGATCTATCGGCTCGCTGGCGGTGTCGCGAGCTACGCCGGATGGTCACACGATTCTGGTCAACAGCAACGCGATCGTTCTTCACCCGTTGCTGAATACGCCCACCTACGATCCGCTAAAAGATTTCTCTCCGGTATCGATCGTGACCAAGCTGCCCTTCGTGGTGGTGACAAAGCCAGACTTCCCCGCGAACGACTTTTCTGAGTTCGTGCGTCATGTGCGATCGAATTCCGCAAATCTTTTCTTTGGCACCGGTGGAAGCGGCTCGGCTCAACACATTTCGCAAGAGCTTTTCAATGCCGCACTGGGCGTGAGGGTGGAGCATGTCCCTTTCAAAGGTTCGGGCGAATCGATCATCGCCTTGATGGGCGGAAATGTCGATTATTCGTTTGACATCATCCCTTCGGTGAAGCCATTGAAAGACAGCGGAAAACTCAATGTGTTGGCACAGACCGGATTGGTAAGATCGCCGGTGCTACCCGATGTGCCAACAATCAAAGAGCTGGGCGACCCTGACTACAGCTTTGAAGCGTGGCAAGGAATCTTCTTGCCCAAAGGGACCGCCCCCGAGATCGTTGAAAAGTGGGCAGAGGTCGTTAAAGAGTCCCTGAGCGATCCCGAAATCCATCGGAATTTCACCCAGAACGGCTATGAGGTGGTGGGCTCGTCTCCGGCCGAATTGGTGAAGGTGATGGCAGACGACACCGCAAGTTTCAAGCGCGTCATCGCCGAAGCAGGCATCAGAGTTAACTAATTTTCCTTCTATTCCATGCGCACCCCATGGGGCGCGCAGCGTGCGTTCATCGTCACAAGGAACAACATGTACGTGATTGAAAAGCTTGCCGCCTTTGCCGACAAAACCCGCGGCATGGCCCTGCCCGAGGAGGTCGTCAACGAAGTCAAGCGTCTGCTTCTCGACAGCTTGGCATGCTCGTATGCCGCGCTGACGGTACACAAAGGAAAACTGGCTCTGAGGGCTGGACAGGCGAGCGGCACGCCGGAAGCGACAGTGTTCGGAGGCGGCAAGTTGTCGCTTGCTTCAGCCGCGTTCGTCAACGGCGAACTGATCAATGCGATCGACTTCGACGCTTGTCTTATTCCGCCGGGGCACATTACCCCCTACGTGCTGCCTTCCATTCTGGCATTGGCCGAAAGTACTCATGCTGATGGGCAGAGCGTAATCGCCGCGCTGGCAGTTGCACACGAAGTATCGGTAAGGTTCGGCCGCTCGACGACAAACTATAGGGATGTGACACCCGGGCAGAAGAACGCTTTCCCCCCGGTGAGCGGCTTTAGTTGCGCAGCCCTGGGAGGCACGCTGGGCGCGTCACAGCTTCTGAAGCTCGACGCTGGGATCATGGCCAGTGCGGTTGGCCTGGCAGGCCGGATGGCTCCGGCACAATCCTTGAGCCAATGGGCACGATCAAGGCCAGCCACCGACGACAAGTATCTGCTTTCAGGATGGATGTCTCAAACGATTCTTCAAGCGGTGCACCTGGCAGAATGCGGCTATCGTGGCGATTTGGGGCTCCTGGACGGTGACCATGGATTCTTCCGCTTCATGGGAATCTCAAAGTGGGATACGAACGTCATGGTCAGCGGGCTTGGTGACGAATGGCAATTTCCGAAATGGACAATTTATAAACCTTACCCCACCTGCAGGATTTCGCAGACGGCGCTCCAATGCCTCGAAATTTTGATACGGGAGAATAATCTGCGTCCCGACGAGATTGATCACGTAAAGGTGCAGTGTGATCCCCACGCCGCAAGCCTGCCGCTTTGGTACAGCCGTGAAATCGAGTCGGAGATCGAAGCCCAGATGAACGTGCCGTATGCTGTGGCGATGGTCGCCCTTGGGTTCAAGAGCGGCCCCGAGTGGCACGATGATGCTGCGATGAATGATCCTCGCGTGCGGGAATTCATGCAGCGCGTCACCGTGGCGTCGCACCCACACTTCGAAGAGGTGCTAAAAGAAGACTCTCAGGCGCGCATAGGCAGCGCTGAGGTTCACGCGCGCGGCAAGCGTTTCACGCACGAGCTCCGGTATCGCAAGGGCTCTCCTGCTACCGACGCATCGCGAATGACGGACGACGAGCTGACCGATAAGTTCCACCACTGCGCCTCACGGGTGTTGTCGCAAGAGCGCGCTCGCCGAGTTGCGGACACGGTCTGGAACCTTGAAAAGCTCCAGGATCTAACCAGGCTTGCGCAAATCTGGTGATCTGTTGCTGGCCGGTGCAATCAGACGTCGGCTGGCCAGCCCTGTTCTTGCCTTGGCGTGAACCACGATAAACGTTTCAGGACCTTGGCCAACGCCTGGGCTTCGTGGAACCCGACCCGCAGGCAACAACTTTCCGAAGATGTAAACATTGCCGAGTGCGCCAAGGCGCCGGGCGGCATGGTGGCATCATGGCAGCCACCGTACACTGCGGCAGTGTGCCCGTAACACAGTAAGACGGAATTGCCCGGATTTCGGGTGTAGGCAGACGTGATTTGCCTTGGGCCGTCCTGGCCGAGGCTCTGGGGAAAGCCGGCCACTGGACGCCGGCCGCCGCGTCTGCCGGCCACCGGATCTGCCGGGGCCGCTTGCTGGTCCGCGCATGCCTCGCTCGGGGGCCGAGGGGCTCGCGCCGGGCCGGCGGCGAGAGGCAGGGACGTACCGGGTACGCCCTTTGCCTGCTTATTTCAGGTGGGCGTTGACCAGTTTGGTCAGTTCGAACATCGTGACTTGATCTTTGCCGAAGATCGGACGCAGCTTGGCGTCGGCATTGATGTTGCGCTTGTTGCTGGCATCTTGCAGGTTGTGCTTTTTAATGTATTCCCAGATCTTTTTGGTGACCTCGGTACGCGGCACGGCGTCCGAACCGATGACGGCAGCCAGCTCGGCGCTGGGGGTCAGGGGCTTCATGAATGCGGCGTTCGGCTTGCGGGCGGTCGCGGGTTTGGAGGTTGTAGCCATAATGCGGCGCTCCTTCTCTGGCTGTTGGAAAAATTGTCCTGCGGGCGGAGCATAACTTGTCTCCCCCGCAAAGACAAAGGCATTTATGCTCTGTAGCAACTAAAATGGGGACTTCATTGCCCCCTTACCAAGGTGTGTAACGGCACATGTACGCGAGATCTGCGCTTGAGTCCATCCGGCTCTTTCATGACGAATTGACGGCCCTGCGCCGCGACCTGCATGCGCATCCCGAACTCGGTTTCGAAGAGGTGCGCACCTCCGGCATTGTGGCTGGGGCGCTTGAGGCGTTGGGCATCGAAGTGCACCGCGGCATCGGTAAAACCGGTGTGGTGGGCGTGATTAGGGGCCGTGGGCGCGACAGCGGCCGCATGATAGGCCTGCGCGCGGACATGGACGCGCTGCCCATGACTGAAGACAACGACTTTGTACACAAGTCGAGCAAACCCGGTCTGATGCATGGCTGCGGACACGACGGCCACACTGCCATTTTGATCGGCGCGGCGCGCTATCTGGCGCAGACCCGCAATTTTGACGGCACGGCCGTGCTGATTTTCCAGCCTGCCGAAGAGGGCCGTGGCGGCGCGAAAGCCATGATGGAAGACGGGTTGTTCGACACGTTTCCGTGCGACGCCATCTACGCGCTGCACAACTGGCCGGGCCTGAAGCCCGGCACGATAGGCATCAACCCTGGGCCCATGATGGCCGCGGCCGACCGTTTCGAGATCTCGATCGTGGGGCGTGGCGGCCATGGCGCGCACCCGTACCAGACGATCGACCCGGTCACTATCGCGGGCCACGTTATCACGGCGTTGCAGACGATTGTGTCGCGCAATGTGAATCCGCTGGATTCGGCGGTGCTGTCCATCGGATCACTGCAGGCTGGCCACCCTGGCGCCATGAGCGTGATTCCCCGCGAAGCCAAGCTTGTGGGCACGGTGCGTACGTTCCGCAAGTCGGTGCAGGAAATGGTGGAGACGCGCATGCGCGAGCTGGTGGGCGCGATCGCAGGCGGCTTCGGTGCGACGGCCGAGATCATCTACGAGCGTATTTATCCGGCCACCCTGAACACGCCTCAGCACGCCAACCTGGTGGCCGATATCGCGACGGACCTGGTCGGCAAAGAGAACGTGGTGCGCGACCTGGTGCCTTCAATGGGCTCGGAAGACTTTTCTTTTATGCTGCAGGCCAAGCAGGGCGCGTATTTCCGCCTGGGCCAGGGCGGCGCCGAATCGGGCTGCGTGTTGCATAATTCGCGATTCGATTTCAATGATGCCGTGATTCCGCTGGGCAGTGCGATGTTCTGCGCGCTGGCCGAGCGCGGCATGCCTCTGGCAGAGTAACCGCCCGTGTGGCTTGTCCATGTCTACCCAAACCCTTACCCAGCTTACGATTACCCGCCCCGACGACTGGCACCTGCACCTGCGTGATGGCACGGCGCTGCAGGCAGTGGTGGGCGACACGGCACGGCAGTTTGCCCGCGCCATCATCATGCCGAACCTGCGGCCGCCGGTGACGACGACCGGACAGGCGCTGGCCTATCGTGAACGCATCGAGGCCGCGCTGCAAAGGCACGACGGCGCCCGGCCGTTTACGCCCCTGATGACGCTGTACCTGACTGACAACACCCCGGCAGAAGAGATCGTGCGCGCGCATGAGTCGGGCCAGGTGTATGCGGTAAAGCTCTATCCCGCGGGCGCCACCACGAATTCCGACGCGGGGGTCACCGACCTGCTGGGCAAGTGCGGCCAGGCCCTGCAGGCGCTTGAGCGCTGCGGCATGCCGTTGCTGGTGCACGGCGAGGTGACCGACCCAGGCATCGATGTGTTCGACCGCGAGGCAGTGTTCATCGAGCGGGTGATGCAACCGCTGCGGCGCGCCTATCCAGGCCTGAAGGTCGTGTTCGAGCACATCACCACCAAAGAAGGCGCAGAGTATGTGCGCGACGCCGAAGGCCCCATCGGCGCGACGATTACGCCGCAGCACCTGCTGTATAACCGCAATGCGATCTTCCAGGGCGGGGTGCGCCCGCACTGGTACTGCTTGCCCATCCTCAAGCGAGAAGTGCATCGCCAGGCGCTGCTCGAGGCTGCCACGAGCGGCAATCCGCGCTTCTTCCTGGGCACCGACAGCGCGCCCCATGCGCGTGGCCTGAAAGAGCACGCCTGCGGTTGCGCGGGCTGCTATACGGCGTTGCACGCCATGGAGCTGTATGCCACCGCGTTCGAGCGGGTGGGGCGGCTGGACCGGCTTGAGGCTTTCGCCAGCTTTCACGGAGCCGATTTTTATGGCCTGCCGCGCAACACCGACACGCTGACGCTGCGGCGTGAAACGTACGAGGTGCCGGCCGAGGTGCCGTTCGGCGATACGTCGCTGGTGCCGCTGGCGGCGGGCGAATCGCTGGAGTGGCGCGTGGCCTAGGCGCCCCGGCGCGCATCCTGCAGAGCGGGCGGGCTGCCCGCCCCGCGTTCTTGCGCCTTGCCGGCTTCAGTTGTCGGCGCGCCGGGCCTCGAGCAGTTCCCAGCGTTCGAACTTTTGTTCCAGTTCGGCTTGCAGCTTTGCAAGCTCTTTATTGATGCGTTCGATTTCGTCGGGCGCATCGCGATACAGGGTGCCGTCGGCCAACTGGTTGGTCAAGGCTGCTTGCCGCGCCTCGATGTCGGCGATGGCATCGGGCAGGTTATCGAGCTCGCGCAGTTCCCAGGCACTGAGCCGCGCCGGACGTGATGGCCGGCTTCGCGCGGCCGCTTGCGGCACGGCCGGCTCAACGGCTTGCGCACGCGCGGGCTTGCTGGCGGCCACGGGGGCAGGGCGCTGGGCTACCCATTCGTCGTATCCGCCAACGTAGTCGCGCCATGTTCCCTCGCCCTCGCTGGCAATGGTCTGGGTGACGACGTTATTCAGGAACGCGCGATCGTGGCTGACGAGCAAGACCGTGCCTGCGTATTCCTGCAGCAATTCTTCAAGCAGTTCGAGCGTTTCGATGTCGAGGTCGTTGGTGGGTTCGTCGAGCACGAGCACGTTGGCCGGCCGCGCGAACAGGCGAGCCAGCAGCAGCCGTGCGCGCTCGCCGCCCGACAGGCTGCGCACCGGCGAACCCGCGCGCGCGGGCGAGAACAGGAAATCGCCCAGGTAGCTCATCACGTGCTTGCGCGCCCCGCCGATCTCGACCCATTCGCTGCCGGGGCTGATCACGTCCGCCAGCGTGGCGTCTTCATCGAGTTGTGCCCGCATCTGGTCGAAGTACGCCACGGCGACATTGCTGCCCAGGCGCGTCGAGCCGCTGTCGGGCGCGAGCTCGCCAAGGATGAGCTTGAGCAGTGTGGTTTTGCCTGCGCCGTTGGGGCCCACAATGCCGATGCGGTCGCCCCGCAGGATGGTGGTGCTGTAGTCCCGCACGACGATCTTGTCGCCAAACGCCTTGCTGACGTTTTCCAGCTCGGCCACCAGCTTGCCCGACCGTTGTCCTTCGGCCAACGCCAGGCTTACATTGCCCAGGCGTTCGCGGCGATTGGCGCGTTCCACGCGCAGCTGCTCCAGCCGGCGTACCCGGCCCTCGTTGCGGGTACGGCGTGCTTCGATGCCCTTGCGGATCCAGACTTCTTCCTGCGCCAGCAGCTTGTCGAACCGTTCTTGTTCGAGGCGCTCGGATTCCAGCCATTGCGCCTTGCGTTCTTGCCATTGCGAGAAATTGCCCGGAAAGCTGAGCAGGCGGCCGCGGTCGAGTTCGACGATGCGCGTGGCCACGGCATCGAGAAAGCGCCGGTCGTGCGTGATGATGACCGCCGCGCCTTTCCAGCCGCGCAACAGGTCTTCAAGCCATGCGATGCCGTCGAAATCGAGGTGATTGGTGGGTTCGTCCAGCAGCAGCAGGTCGGGTTCATCGACGAGCGCCCGCGCCAGCGCGACGCGCTTTCGCATGCCGCCCGAAAGGCCCGCCACCGGCGAGTCGGCGGGCAGGCCCAGGCGTTCCAGTGCGGCGCGCACTCGGGCCGGACGCTGCCAATCTTCGAGATCGTCCGCGGCGCCATGCACGACGTCGAACACCGAGAGCGCATCGTCCAGCACGGGCTCTTGTTCGACTGTTGCCACGCGCAGCCCGGACAAGCGCGCGATCTCGCCGTCATCGGGCTGGCTGCGGCCGTCGAGCAAGCGCAGCAATGACGATTTGCCGGCGCCGTTGCGGCCGATGAGGCCGATGCGCTCGCCCGCCTGGATGGTGAAGTCGGCCTGCGCCAACAGGGCGTGATGGCCATAGGCGAGCTGCACGCCGGCCAGGGTAATGAGAGGAGGTGCCGTAGCCATGAATGGAAAACTGCCAGATGCGATACAGCCGCTATTGTCGCAGGAAGCCCGGGCGGCGCGCCGGCTGTACTAAAATGGCCAGGCAAGACAGGTCGGGCAATCGCGGCGGATGCGAATCCGTCGAGGAAGGTCCGGACTCCACAGAGCGGGGTAACGGTTAACGGCCGTCCGGTTGCGCGGCAGTTTGCTGCCGCCGCAACCGAGGAATAGGGCCACAGAGACGAGTCTGCGGGGCGGGCGCGCCTGGCGCGCACCGGCACGGCCATCTCCGTGCCGCGCCATCCGGAAACGGGTGGCGGCATCGCAGGGTGAAACGCGGCAACCTCTACCCGGAGCAACACCAAATAGGCATGCGCGGGCCCCTCGGGGCCTGAAGGGCGGCTCGTCCAAGCATGCGGGTAGGTGGCTACAGCGGTCCAGCAATGGCCCGCGCAGAGGAATGATTGCCCGCCGGGGCGACCCGGCGTACAGAATCCGGCCTATAGACCTGTCTTGCTCCTGAATCCGGGCCGCATGGGCCGTTCCGCCCGAGGCAAGAGCGGAACGTAAGGCATTGAAAGGACGCCTGCGCGGCGACTTCTGAAGAAGGACTTTTAGTTGTTACTGCAACCCCCTGATTTATCAGGGGGTTTTTGCTTTGCAAATTTGGCGAATTGCTCTAAGTCCTTGTTGTGATTGAAAAAATTGCAACCGTGCGCTTGACCCCGATTGCCCATTCCCGTAGAGTGGGAAAAAGTAGGAATTTGTGCAATTAAGTGGGGTGAAAGTGGTGTTTCAGGGAAGCAGCGCGCTGACGCTCGATGCCAAGGGACGGATCTCGATTCCGACCCGGCATCGTGACGCGCTGATGGCGCAGGCCGAAGGCCGGCTGACCCTGACCCGCCATCCCGATGGCTGCCTGTTGGTGTATCCGCGGCAAGAGTGGGAAAAGAAGCGCGAGCAGATTGCCGCGTTCCCCATGTCTGCCCGCGCGCTCCAGCGGCTGCTGCTGGGTAACGCCCAGGACGTCGAGATCGACGGCTCTGGCCGCGTGCTCATCGCGCCTGAACTGCGCAACGCTTCCGGTATGACGCGCGATGTGATGCTGCTCGGCATGGGCGGCCACTTCGAGCTCTGGGATGCCGCTTCCCTGGCCCGCCGCGAGGCGGAAGATTTAGCTCAGGGGATGCCGGACGTGTTGAACCAGTTTTCGTTCTGAAACCGAGTATGGAATTCGAGCATCGGCCCGTGCTGCTGGAGCCGACGGTGGACGCGTTGCTGCTGGCCGATTTCGGCGGCAAGGGCGCGTCACGGTCGGTCGCCCGGCAGGGTGGCGCACAGGCCGATGCCAGGCAGCAGCACGGGGTGTTCGTCGACGGCACCTTCGGGCGGGGTGGTCACAGCCGCGAGCTATTGCGCCGGCTGGGCCCGCAGGCCCGGCTGGTGGTGTTCGACAAAGACCCGCAGGCAATCGCCGTGGCCACCAGTCTGGCCGCGAGCGATGCCCGGGTAGAGGTGGTGCATGGCGGTTTTGCCACCATGCGCGACGCCTTGGCCGCGCGAGGCATCGACGCGATCGATGGCGTGATGCTGGACCTGGGGGTGTCTTCTCCCCAGCTGGATGATGCCGAGCGTGGCTTTTCGTTTATGCGCGAAGGGCCGCTCGACATGCGGATGGATACGACCCGCGGCCCTACGGTGGCGGATTGGCTGGCGCAAGCCAGCGTGGATGAAATGCGGGAGGTCATAGCGGATTATGGCGAAGAACGGTTTGCTTTTCAGGTTGCAAAGGCGATTGCTGCTCGCCGCGCAACACGGCCGCTGCGCACCACGCTCGAGCTTGCCGAGTGCGTCGCCAGCGCCGTCCGCACGCGCGAAAAGGGGCAGCATCCGGCCACACGCACCTTTCAGGCTTTACGGATTTACATCAATCGGGAACTCGAAGAGCTCTCGCGCGCCCTCGCGTCAGCTCTAGAGCTGCTTGCCCCGGGGGGGAGGTTGGCAGTGATCAGTTTTCATTCGCTTGAAGACCGCATGGTCAAGCAGTGCATCGCGGCGGCGGCCAGGCCGGCTGCCGCGCATGCGCGCCTGCCCTTGCGCGAAAGCGAACTGCCGCAACCCCTGGTGCGTTCCCTGGGTCGAGTCCTGGCCGACGAGCAAGAGGTGGCCGCCAACGCGCGTGCGCGCTCGGCGGTGTTGCGCGTGGCTGAGCGCACGGACACGCCTCTGGACACGGCAGGCGCCGAGGCCCTGGTGCCGGCGATGCGCGTGCCGGGCGAGGCCGCGCCCGCGCGCCGCACCAAACGGAGGCCGCACTGATGGCACGCGCCTCCTTGTTCCTGGCCGTATTGTTGATGCTGTCGGCGATATCGCTGGTGACGAGCCGTTATCAGTCGCGCCAGTTATTTATAGAGCTGGATCGCAGCCACGCGCAGGCGCGCAGCCTGGATGTGGACTGGCGCCGCCTGCAACTGGAACGGGCCGAGCTCGCGCGCAATGCCCGGGTCGACCGCGCCGCGCGCGAAGACCTGAAAATGATCCCCATCGTGCCCGACCGCACGATCTACCTTAATCAGCCGGTCGTTCCGGCCGCGGGAGGCACGCAATGAAGCGCGTGCCTTTCTTCGATAACCCCGTGCTGCGCGGCCAGCTGCCCACGTGGCGCGCGCGCCTGGTGCAGCTGATGCTGCTGGGCGGCTTCGTGGTGCTGGCAGGGCGCGCCCTGTATCTGCAGGGTTTGTCTACCGAATTCCTGCAACAGCAGGGCGAACGGCGATACGAGCGCACGCTGACGCTGTCGGCCACCCGGGGCAAGATCCTCGACCGCAACGGCGTCGTTCTGGCGTCAAGCGTGCCGGCGCGCGCTATCTGGGCAATACCGGAAGACGTCAAACCTGCGACGGGCGCACAGCTGGGCGACCTGGCCAAGCTGCTCGGAACATCGGTCGCCGATCTGCGCGGCCGTCTGGCCGATGAAGAGCGCAACTTCGTGTACCTGAAGCGCCAGGTGCCGATGGAAATCGCCGAGCAGATCAAGAAGCTGGATGTGCCCGGTATCCATCAGCAGCCCGAAACCCGCCGCTATTACCCGGATGGCGAAGTCACGGCGCATCTGGTGGGATTCACCAATGTCGAAGACAAAGGCCAGGAAGGCGTCGAGCTGGCGTTCGATGACTTGCTGTCCGGCACGCCCGGCAGCCGCCGTGTGATCAAAGACCGGTTGGGACGCGTGATCGAAGACGTGCAGGCGGTGACGATGCCGGTGAACGGCCGCGATCTGCACCTGTCCATCGACACCAGGCTGCAGTACCTGGTTTATCGCGAACTGAGCGAGGCGCTCGAGCGCCACCAGGCGTCTGCGGCCAGCGCCATCATCATGGACGTCGCCACCGGCGAAATTCTGGCGATGGCCAGCCTGCCGACGTTCGACCCCAACCGTCGCGAGACTTTCCGCTCGACCAATCTGCGCAACCGCGCCATCACCGATACGTTCGAGCCGGGCTCGATCATGAAGCCCTTTACCGTCGCGCTGGCGTTGGATCTTGGGCGTATCACGACCAACACGCAGTTCGACACCGGCAACGGCGCTTTCCGCTACCAGGGAAGCACCATTCACGATGTCAGCCGCAACGGCACGCTGACGGTGGGCGGCGTGTTGCGCCGCTCCAGCAACATCGGCATGACCATGATCGCCGACAAACTCGATTCGCGCGAAATGTGGGAACGCTTCACCGAACTGGGCTTCGGGCGGGCGCCGCAGCTGGGCTTTCCGGGCGCCGCGCCCGGACGCCTGCGGCCATGGGATCGCTGGCGCCTTATCGAGAAGGCCACCATGGCATATGGATACGGGCTGTCCGCATCCTTGCTGCAGGTGGCGCGTGCGTATACCGTTTTTGCCCGCGAGGGCGACATGGTGTCTCCCACGCTGGTCAAGCGCGACAGCGCCCCGACCAGCGTCAAGGTCTACACCCCCCAGGTGGCCGGATTGGTGCGCTCGATGCTCGAGGCAGCCGCCGGACCCGACGGCGCTAAGGCGGCTCAGGTGCAGGGGTATCGCGTGGCAGGCAAGAGCGGTACGGCGCGAAAAATTGTCGACGGCAAGTACAGCACCCAGCGTTACCGCAGTTCGTTCGTGGGTTTTGCGCCCGTGTCCAACCCCCGCATTGTGGTGGCTGTGTCCATCGACGAGCCCAGAACCGGCGGTTACTACGGCGGCGCGATTGCCGCGCCGGTGTTTTCCACGATCACGGGCGGCAGCCTGCGCATGATAGGCGTGCAACCCGATGCCCCGTTCGAATCGACGATCGTGGCCGGCGTCCAGGAGCCCGCGCGATGAGCCCCGCACGCGTCATTGCCACCGCGGCCGACGCACTGGCCTGGCTGCGCTCGCGCGTATCCGGCGAGGCGCATTTGCGCCTGGATTCGCGCGAGGTGAATGCAGGCGACGTCTTTGTGGCCTGCCCCGGCGGATCTGCCGATGGACGCGCCTATATCGAACAGGCGCTCGCGCAGGGCGCCGCCGCGGTGCTTTGCCAGTCGCCGGCGCCGGCCGGCGTGGCCGGAGATTCCCGCGTCCTGGCCGTGCAAGCGTTGCGCCCGATGCTGGGCGAGCTCGCCGACGATTGGTACGGGCGCCCGTCGTCGCAACTGAGCGTGGTGGCGATCACCGGAACCAACGGCAAGACATCATGCGTGCAATGGATTGCACAGGCGCTGAGCGCCGCCGGAAAGCCGTGCGGCAGCATCGGCACGCTGGGCGCGTTGCTGCCCGACGGCAGTTCGCTGGGCGGCCACTTGACGACCCCGGATGTCCTGAGCGTGCATCGCATCCTGGCGCAAATGCAGGCCGCGGGCGCCCAGGCCGTCGCCCTGGAGGCGTCGTCCATAGGGCTGGACCAGGGTCGGCTCGACGGCGTGCGCATTGCAGTGGCGGGCTTTACCAACCTGACGCGCGACCATCTCGACTACCACGGCTCGATGGAGCGCTACGAACAGGCCAAGGCCGGGTTGTTCAATTGGCCCGGCCTGGCGGCCGCGGTGATCAATGCCGATGACGCCGCCGGCGACCGCTTGTTGCGCGCATTGCCTGGCGAGCGGGCCGTGGGATACAGCCAGCAGGGCATGGCGGTGGCATTCCAGGCGCGCGACCTGCAGGCCACGGCGCACGGCCAGGTGTTCGTGCTGGCCTCGCCCGATGGCGAGGCCCAGATCGTCACATCGCTGCTGGGGCGCCACAACATATCGAACCTGTTGCTGGTAGCCGGCGTGCTGTACAAGCTGGGCGCGCCCTTGAGCCAGATTGCCAAGGCGCTGAGCGCCACGCGCCCGGTGGATGGCCGCCTGCAGGTGGTCGTTCCCGTGCCGTTGCGTGCTTCGACCGCTGCGAGCCGCGGGCCGCTGGTCGTGGTGGACTATTCCCACACGCCGGACTCGCTTGCGCGCGCGCTGCTGGCGCTGCGGCCGGTGGCCGATGCGCGCGGCGGCCGCCTGGTGTGCCTGTTCGGGTGCGGCGGCGAGCGCGATGCGGGCAAGCGGCCGGAAATGGGCCGCATTGCCGCGGAACTGGCCGACAAGGTCACCGTGTCCAGCGACAATCCGCGCGGCGAAGATGCCGAGGCGATCATCTCGCAGATTCTCGCGGGGGTTCCGGCAGGGACGCGCTTGCATGTAGACCCGGATCGCGCGCGCGCCATCCTGCAATCGATCTGGGCGGCCGATCCTGACGACGTGGTGCTGCTCGCTGGCAAGGGCCACGAAACCTACCAGGAAATCAACGGCAACCGCTTGCCGTTCGACGACCGCGAATGGGCCCGGCTGGCCTTGTTGTTGCCGCAGGCCGCCGCGCTGTCCACCGATACCCGGCGTATTGGCGAGAACGAAATTTTCCTGGCACTGGTTGGCGAGCAGTTCGACGGCCACGCCTATGTGCTCCAGGCGCAGGCCGCCGGCGCCTGCGCGGCGATCGTGGCGCATCCTGTCGAAGGCGTGACGCTTGCGCAACTGGTGGTGGGCGACACTCGCCAGGCGTTGCAGCGTATCGGCGCGGCGTGGCGGGCCCGGTATTCGCTGCCCGTGATCGGCGTGGCCGGCAGCAATGGCAAGACCACGACCAAAGAAATGGTCGCCGCCATATTGGCCGACTGGCAGGGCGAAGCGGGCCGGCTGGCGACGGCGGGCAACTTCAATAACGACATAGGCGTGCCGCTGACTTTGCTGCGGCTGCGTCGGCAACACCGTGCCGCAGTGTTTGAGCTGGGCATGAACCATCCGGGCGAGATCGCGGGCCTGGCGGCGATGGCGGCTCCTTCCGTTGCGCTGATCACCAACGCGCAGCGCGAGCACCAGGAGTTCATGCATTCGGTCGAGGCGGTGGCGCGGGAAAACGGCGCCACGATCGAAGCCTTGCCGGTCGACGGCGTGGCGGTGTTCCCGGGCGACGACCCGCATTGCGGTATCTGGGAGGCCCAGGCGGGCGCGCGCCGCGTGCTGCGCTTTGGATTGCAGCCGGGGCTGGATGTCTATGCCGAACAGATCGACGCCACGCCGCAGGGCACGCGCTGCCAGGTGGTGACCCCTGCCGGCACCGCCACATTGGCGTTGCCCGTTCCGGGGCTGCATAACTTGCGCAATGCCCTGGCCGCCATTGCTGCAGCGCTGGCAGCCGGCGCACCCTTGGCCGGTGCGGTGCGCGCCCTGGCCGGGTTCAGCGCCGTGGCGGGCCGCATGCAGCGCGTGGTGCTGGAAGACGGCGCCGTGCTGATCGACGACACCTATAACGCCAATCCCGATTCGGTTCGCGCCGCGGTGGATGTGCTGGCCACGATGCCGGCACCTCGCGCCCTGGTGCTGGGCGACATGGGCGAGGTAGGAGAAAACGGCCCGGCCATGCACCGCGAAGTGGGCGAATACGC
This sequence comes from Bordetella genomosp. 7, assembly GCF_002261415.1. Taxonomy (NCBI): domain Bacteria; kingdom Pseudomonadati; phylum Pseudomonadota; class Betaproteobacteria; order Burkholderiales; family Alcaligenaceae; genus Bordetella; species Bordetella genomosp. 7. The sequence goes on from NZ_NEVI01000003.1 coordinate 14,320, forward strand.
CCGCGAGCATGGCATCGACAGGCTCTATACGCTGGGCGAGGCCAGCCGCGACAGCGCGGCTGCGTTCGGTCCGGGCGCGGCCGCGTGCGATACGGTTGAAGACATTGTGGCCGCGTTGCGCGGCGCGGGCCACGCAAGCATTCTGGTGAAAGGTTCGCGCTTTATGCGCATGGAGCGGGTAGTGAAGGTGCTGTCGACGAACAATAACAAGACCACGGCCGGGCGCCAGGGAGACCCGCATGCTGCTTGAGATTGCCCGCTGGCTGTCCGATGACGTCCGTGCGATCGGCGTGCTGGAATACATTACGCTGCGCGCCGTGCTGGCCTGCGCCACCGCGCTGTTGATCGGCCTGTTGGCCGGGCCGCGAGTGATCCGCAAGCTTACCGAAATGAAGATCGGCCAGGCCGTGCGCGCCTACGGCCCCGAGTCGCACCTGGTCAAGACCGGCACGCCGACGATGGGCGGCGCGCTTATCCTGATTGCCATCGCCATCAGCACGGTGCTCTGGGCAGACTGGACCAACCGTTTCGTGTGGGTGGTATTGCTCGTGACCTTCGGTTTCGGCTGGATCGGCTGGATGGACGACTACCGCAAGGTGGTGTACCGCGATCCGGAAGGGATGCCGGCGCGGCAGAAATTCTTCTGGCAAGCCACCATAGGCCTGGTGGCGGCGGTATATCTGGCTTTCGCGGTATCTGCGCCCGCCAACACCGAACTGTGGCCTTTGTTCAAGGCATGGGTGAGCAGCGGCTTTGCCATGCCCTTGCCGACGCGCGCCGACCTGATCGTGCCGTTTTTCAAGTCGGTGAGCTACCCGCTGGGCGTGCTGGGCTTCGTGGCCCTGACCTGGGCGGTGATCGTGGGAACGAGCAATGCCGTCAACCTGACCGACGGCCTGGACGGGCTGGCCATCATGCCCACCGTGATGGTGGGCAGCGCGCTAGGCATATTTGCCTACGTGGTCGGGCGGGTCGACTATTCCAAGTACCTGTTGTTTCCCTACATTCCGGGCGCCGCAGAACTGATGGTGCTGTGCGCGGCCATTGCGGGCGCCGGCCTGGCTTTCCTGTGGTTCAACGCATACCCGGCCCAGGTGTTCATGGGCGACGTCGGCGCGCTGGCACTGGGCGGCGCCCTTGGCACCATCGCGGTGATCGTCCGGCAGGAAATCGTGCTTTTCATCATGGGCGGCGTGTTCGTCGTGGAAACCCTGTCGGTGATGATGCAGGTGACCTGGTTCAAGTACACCAAGCGCAAGTACGGACAAGGGCGGCGCATATTCCGCATGGCGCCGCTGCACCATCATTTCGAGGTCGGCGGCTGGAAGGAAACCCAGGTCGTCGTGCGCTTCTGGATCATCAGCATGATGCTGGTGCTGATCGGCCTTTCCACATTGAAGTTGCGATGAACAGTAGTACCGAGCCCCTTCGCACCGATGCGCCGCGCGTCCTGATCCTTGGATTGGGCGAGACCGGCGTGGCTGCCGCGCGCTGGTGCGCGCGGCAAGGTGCGGCCCTGCGCGTGGCGGACACGCGCGACGCCCCTGGGGGGCTCGCTGCGCTGCGCGAGGCGCTGGCGGACGCGCAAGTAGAGTATTGCCTGGGGTGCGGCGACGTCTTCGACCCGGCGCTGCTTGATGGCGTGGCGCAGCTGGTGCTGAGCCCGGGGCTGGCACCGGCGCAGTCGCCGGCCCGCGAGCTTCTGGGCGAGGCCGCCGCGCGCGGCATCGAAGTGGTGGGTGAAATTGAACTGTTCGCCCGCGCACTGGCTGAATTGGCCGAATCGCGCGAGTATCGGCCGAAGGTGCTGGCGGTGACCGGCACCAACGGCAAGACCACCGTTACCGCACTGACCCGGCAGCTTGTCGAGGCAGGCGGGCTCTCGGCGCGCGCGGCCGGCAATATCGGGCCGGCCGCATTGGCCGCGCTGCTCGAAGCCCTGGACACGGATGCGTTGCCCCAGGTCTGGGTGCTGGAGCTGTCCAGCTTCCAGATCGAAACCACCCGCAGCCTGATGGCCGACGCCGCGGTCGTGCTCAACGTCACGCAAGATCACCTGGACTGGCACGGCGGCATGGACGCCTATGCCAGTGCCAAGGCACGCCTGTTGCAGATGGCGCGCGTGGCCATCGTCAACCGCGACGATTCGCGCGTAGCGGCGATGGTCGAGGCACTGGAAGGCATGCAGGTGCGCAGTTTTGGGCGGGAAGCGCCGGTGCTGGTGGGCGACATGGGGCTGGAGTCGGGCCAGGGCATGGCATGGCTGGCCGCCAGCGAGCCTAACGATTTCGACGAGCCCGCGCCGCCGGTGCGGCGCAAGAAGAATGCGCCGCCGCCGACCCGGGCGGTGGGGCGGCTGAGCCGCCTGATGCCGCTGGACGCGCTGCGCATCCGTGGCCTGCACAACGGCCTGAACGCGCTGGCCGCGCTGCAGCTCGCGCGCGTGCTGGATATCGGCTGGGGGCCGATGCTGCGCGCCTTGCGCGACTATGCCGGCGAGCCGCATCGCGCCGCTTTCGTGCGTACCATCGGCGGCGTCGACTATATCAACGACAGCAAGGGCACCAATGTGGGCGCCACCGTGGCGGCGCTGGAAGGCCTGGGCCAGCCCGTGGTGCTGATCGCGGGTGGGCTGGGCAAAGGGCAGGACTTCTCGCCGCTGTCGCGGGTGGTCGCCCGTCATGCGCGGGCGGTGGTGCTGATCGGCGCCGATGGCCCGCAGATCGGCAGCGCGCTTGAAGGCACGGGCATACCGTGCGTGGCGGCAGCCGACATGCGCGACGCGGTGCGCCGCGCGGCTGACCTGGCCCAGCCGGGCGATGCCGTGTTGCTGTCACCCGCCTGCGCGAGCATGGACATGTTCCGCAATTATCCTCACCGCGGCGCCGTGTTCATGGAAGAGGTCGAAGACCTTGCCCGCGACCGGGGAGAAGTGTGATGAGCCTGTTCGCCGACCTGACCGCCAGCGTCAATGCCGTACGGCCGGGACGCACCCGCATGCGCAACTACGATGCGCCGCTGGCGCTCGCGGCCACGACGCTGCTGCTGCTCGGCCTGCTCATGGTGTATTCGGCATCCATCGCCCTGGCCGACGGCCCGCGATACGCGTCTTACGGGCGCTACTATTTCGTGCTGCGCCACGGCCTGTTCATGTGCGCCGGCCTGCTGGCAGGCGCCGTCGTGCTGACAATACCCTTGCGCGTCTGGCAGCGCCTGGCCATGCCGGGCTTCATGGTGTCGCTGGCCTTGCTGGTGCTGGTGCTGATACCGGGCGTGGGCAACGAAGTCAACGGCGCGCACCGCTGGATCCCGCTGGGTCCGCTGAATTTCCAGCCGTCCGAACTCATGAAGCTGGGCGCACTGCTTTACGCGGCGGACTACACCGTGCGCAAGCAGGAACACATGCAGGCGTTTGCGCGCGGCTTCTTGCCGATGGCTTGCGCGCTGGGCGGCGTGGGCATGCTGCTGTTGCTGGAGCCCGACCTGGGCGCGTTCATCGTGATCGTGGCCATCGCCGTGGGCATCCTGTTTCTGGGCGGCATCAATGGCAAGTATTTCAGCAGCCTGCTGGCGGTACTGGTGGGCACCTTCCTGGCCCTGATCTGGCTGTCTCCCTGGCGCCGCGCGCGGCTGTTCGCGTATCTCGACCCCTGGAATGAGGCCAATGCCTATGGCAGCGCCTACCAGTTGTCGCACTCGCTGATCGCCCTGGGACGCGGCGAATGGCTGGGCGTGGGCCTGGGCGCAAGCGTAGAAAAACTGCATTACCTGCCCGAGGCCCATACAGATTTCCTGATGGCCGTGGTGGGCGAAGAACTGGGATTTGCCGGTGTGTTGCTGGTCATCGTGCTGTTCGTGGTGCTCATCCAGCGCGGCTTTGATATCGGCAGGCAGGCCATCGCCATGGAGCGCACTTTCGCGGGCCTGGTCGCGCACGGCGTGGCGATCTGGTTCGGCGTGCAGGCGTTTATCAATATGGGCGTATGCCTGGGCCTGCTGCCTACCAAAGGGCTGACGCTGCCGCTGATGAGCTATGGGGGGTCTGGCCTCGTCATGAATCTTTGCGGCCTGGCGCTGTTGCTGCGGGTCGACATCGAGAACCGCATCATGATGCGAGGAGGCCGCGTATGAGCGCGCGCACGATCCTCATCATGGCCGGGGGCACGGGCGGGCACATCATGCCGGGCCTGGCCGTGGCCGACGTGCTGCGCGAGCGCGGCTGGCGCGTGCAGTGGCTGGGCAACCCCGACAAGATGGAGGGCCGCCTGGTCCCGCCGCGAGGCATCGAACTGTTGCCCCTGCACTTCCAGGGCGTGCGCGGCCGCGGGGCCGCCGCGTTGCTGAAACTGCCGTTCTTGCTGTTGCGCGCCTGCGCACAGGCATGGGGCCATTTGTCCAGATCCCGCCCCGATGTCGTGCTGGGCATGGGCGGTTATGTGGCTTTCCCGGGCGGCGCGATGGCGGCCTTGCGCGGATTGCCGCTGGTGGTACATGAACAGAACGCGGTGGCCGGCAGCGCCAACCGCTGGCTGGCGCGCATGGCGCGCCGCGTGCTCAGCGGCTTTCCGGATGTATTGCCGCGTGGAGAAGTGCTGGGCAATCCGGTGCGCCGGGCCATGACCGAGCTTGCCGAGCCCGCCACGCGCTACGCTGAGCGTACGGGCCCGCTGCGCCTGCTGGTGGTGGGCGGCAGCCTGGGCGCGCAGGCGTTGAACACCACGTTGCCGCGCGCGATGGCGATGCTCGATCCGCAGGACCGCCCGCACGTGACGCACCAGGCCGGCGAGCAGCATCTGCAGCCGCTGCGGCAAGGCTATGCCGACGCAGGCGTGCAGGCCGATTGCCGCGATTTCATCGACGACATGGCGGCCGAAATGGGCCGTGCCGACCTCTTGGTATGCAGGGCCGGCGCCATGACGGTGGCCGAAGTGGCGGCGGCCGGCGTTGCCGCGCTTTTCGTGCCGTTTCCGCACGCGATCGACGACCACCAGACCGCGAACGCGCGTTTTCTCAGCGACTCGCAGGCGGCGTGGCTGTGCGCGCAGTCCGATCTGACTCCCGAGTGGCTGGCCGGGTGGCTGCGCCAGCGCTCCCGCCCCGAACTACAGGCCGTGGCCGAGCGGGCGCGCCAACATGCGCGCCCCGACGCGGCGGCCCATATCGCCGATGTCTGCGAACAGGCAGCGAGGCGCACACCATGAAACACAGAATCCAGCATATTCATTTCGTCGGCATCGGCGGTTCGGGCATGAGCGGCATCGCCGAGGTGCTGCTCAACCTGGGCTACACCATCAGCGGTTCCGACCTGCAGGAATCGGCCGTGACGCGCCGCCTGTCTTCGCTTGGGGCGCAGGTAACCATAGGCCACACCGCGGCGAACGTAGCCGGCGCCGACGCCATCGTCACGTCCACGGCCGTGGCGGGCGACAACCCCGAAGTGCTGGCCGCCCGCGCCGCCGGCATTCCGGTGGTGCCGCGCGCCATCATGCTGGCCGAACTCATGCGCCTGAAGCGCGGCATCGCGGTGGCGGGCACGCACGGCAAGACCACCACCACCAGCCTGGTGGCCAGCGTGCTGGCCGCCGGCGACCTGGACCCCACTTTTGTCATCGGCGGCCGCCTGACATCGGCCGGCGCCAATGCGCGGCTGGGGCAGGGCGAGTACATCGTGGTCGAGGCCGACGAATCCGACGCATCGTTCCTGAACCTGCTGCCGGTGATGGCGATCGTGACGAATATCGATGCCGATCACATGGACACCTATGGCCACGATGTGGCGCGGCTCAAGAGCGCATTTATCGAATTCACCCAGCGCCTGCCGTTCTATGGCAGCGCCGTCCTGTGCGCCGACGACGCCAATGTGCGCGAGATCATGCCGTTCGTGTCGCGCCCCATTACCACCTATGGCCTGAGCGACGACGCCCACGTGCGCGCCGACAATGTGCAGGCCGATGGCACCCGCATGTGCTTTACGGTACAGCGCCGCAACCGTGACGAGGTGCTGCCGCCATTGAGTATCGAGCTGAACCTTCCGGGCCTGCACAACGTGCGCAATGCGCTGGCGGCCGTGGCCATCGCAACCGAACTCGGCGTGCGCGACGAGGCCATCAGCCAGGCCCTGTCTTCGTTCAAGGGAGTGGGGCGGCGGTTCACGCAGGTGGGCGAGTTTGCCGTGCCTGCCTCGCACGGTGGCGGCCGGTTTACCGTGATCGACGATTACGGCCATCACCCCGTGGAAATGGCCGCCACGCTGGCAGCCGCGCGCGGCGCCTGGCCCGACCGCCGCATCGTGCTGGCGTTCCAGCCGCACCGCTACACGCGCACGCGCGACTGTTTCGAGGACTTCGTGCGGGTGCTGGGCGGCGCCGATGCCGTGCTGTTGACCGAGGTCTACGCCGCGGGCGAGCAGCCGCTGGTGGCGGCCGACGGGCGGGCCCTGGCCCGCGCGTTGCGCGTGGCGGGTCGCATCGAGCCCGTGTTCGTAGAAGATGTGGCCGACCTGCCAGCCGCCGTGCTGGACTTCGTGCGCGACGGCGATGTGGTGGTCGTGATGGGCGCCGGCTCTATCAGCAAAGTCCCCGGCCTGATCGGAGAACTGGCATGAACCAGAAACCGCCAACCCGGAATATTGATGTGCAGGCCCTGGGCAAAGTGGGCGTGCTGTACGGCGGTCGATCTGCCGAGCGCGAGGTGTCGTTGATGTCCGGCGCAGGCGTGCATCAGGCGCTGTGTTCGGCGGGCGTGGACGCGCACCTGTTCGACACGGGCGAGCGATCGCTGGCGGAACTGGCCGCGGCCGGATTCGACCGCGTTTTCATCGCGCTGCATGGCCGCTACGGCGAAGACGGCACGCTGCAGGGCGCGCTTGAGCTGCTGGGTTTGCCTTATACGGGCAGCGGCCCGATGGCCTCGAGCCTGGCCATGGACAAGACGATGACCAAGCGGGTCTGGCTGCAGCACGGGCTGACCACGCCTGCTTTCGAGTTGCTGGACGCCGGTTCGGAGCTGCGCACGGTGCCCGACCGGCTGGGCCTGCCGCTCATCTTGAAGCCGCCGCACGAAGGCTCCACGGTAGGCATTACCAAGGTGGTCGGTTATTCCGATATGCAGGATGGTTACGCGCAGGCGGCAAAGTTCGACGACCGCGTGCTGGCCGAACAATTCATCGCGGGACGCGAACTGACCGTGGCGGTGCTGGGCACCGGGCGATCGGCGCGCGCGCTGCCGGTGATCGAGATCGTGGCGCCCGGCGGCAACTACGACTACGAACACAAATATTTTTCGGATGACACGCAGTACTTCTGCCCGGCCGACTTGCCCGATGCCGTGGCGTCGCGCGTGGCCGAGCTGGCGGTGGATGCGTACCGGGCGCTCGATTGCGCGGGCTGGGGCCGCATCGACATGATGCTGGACGCCAACCACCAGCCGTGGCTGCTGGAGGCCAACACGTCGCCCGGGATGACGAGCCATTCGCTGGTGCCCATGGCGGCCAAGGCCGTAGGCATGAGCTACGCCGAACTGTGTGTGTCTATTGTGGCCGAGGCAGCGTGCAAGGTACGCAGCCCCGCACGCAACTCTTGACCAGGACTGTCTGTGTGGAACGACGCGCGCACTACCAACCTGATCGCCAACACGCTGGCCGTGCTGGCGGTGTTGGCCATGCTCGCGGCCGCGGTCGTGTGGGTGGCGCATCGTCCGTACTTCACCCTGTCGGCGATCGAGCTGGAACCGTCGGCCGAGGGCGAGCTGCGCTATGTGTCGCCCGAATCGGTGCGCGCCGTGATCGCACGCCGTTTCGAGGGCAATTTCTTTACGGTCGACCTGGACCAGGCCCGCGAGGTGTTCGAGTCGGTGCCCTGGGTGCGTCGCGCGTCCGTCCGGCGGATCTGGCCGGACACGCTGCGTGTGCGCATCGAGGAACAGCAGCCGCTGGCGCTGTGGAACGAAAACCAGATGATCAATACCTGGGGCGAAGCCTTTACGGCCAATACGGGCGAGCTGGAAGACGACAGCGAACTGCCGCAGTTTTCCGGCCCGGAAGGCTCGGAGGGGCTGGTGGTGCAGCGCTATGCGGAACTGGCTCGCTGGTTCGCGCCGCTGGATCTGCAAGTGCGCGAACTGGACCTGAGCCCGCGCTATGCCTGGAAGGCCACCCTGTCCAACGGCATGGCGCTGGACCTGGGCCGCGACCCCGGCGCCGATGCGCCCGATCCGCATGGGCTGCCCGGCGCCCTGCCGTTCGCCGCGCGCATCCAGCGATTCGTGCAGGCCTGGCCCGCGGTGACCAGCCGGCTGGAAGGGCGCGGCGTCACGCAGGCGGACTTGCGTTACCCCAATGGTTTTGCGCTGGCCCTGGCGCCGCTGCCGGACGAATCGGCCAAATCCAAATCTCCATCCATCTCTTCGAAGAAGCGTTAACGCCATGACCCGTGACATCAAGGACCTTATCGTCGCCCTGGACATCGGCACCAGCAAGGTGGTCGCCGTGGTCGCCGAAATCCTGCCCGAGGGCCGCTTCGAAGTGCTGGGCCTGGGCCAGCATGAGTCGCGCGGCATGCGCAAGGGCGTGGTCGTCAATATCGAGACCACCGTCAACTCTATCCAGCGTGCGCTGGAAGAGGCCGAGCTGATGGCCGACTGCAAGATCCGCGACGTCTATACAGGGATCGCCGGCAGCCATATCCGCAGTTTCAACTCCAGCGGCATGGTCGCTGTGAAAGACAAGGAAGTCACCGCCACCGACGTGGCGCGCGTGATCGAGACCGCCAAGGCCGTCAATATCCCCACTGACCAGCAGGTGCTGCACGTGCTGACCCAGGAATTCATCGTCGACGGCCAGGAAGACATCCGCGAGCCCATCGGCATGAGCGGCCTGCGGCTCGAGGTCCGCGTGCATATCGTCACCGGCGCGGTCAGCGCGGCGCAGAACATCGTCAAGTGCGTGCGGCGCTGCGGGCTCGAGGTGCAGGACCTGATTCTGCAGCCGCTGGCTTCCAGCCTGTCGTGCCTGACATCCGACGAAAAAGAACTGGGCGTGGTGCTGGTCGATATCGGCGGCGGCACGACCGACGTGGCCATTTTCACCGGCGGGGCGATACGCCATACCGCGGTGCTGCCCATTGCTGGCGACCAGATCACTAACGATCTTGCCGCCATGCTGCGTACGCCGACGCCCGACGCCGAAGAGATCAAGCTGCGCTATGGCGTCGCCAAGCAGGTGCTGGCGCGTCCGGACGAGGCGGTCGAGGTGCCGGGCCTGGGCGATCGTGGCCCGCGCCAGGTCAAGCGCCAGGCGCTGGGGGCGGTGATCGAGCCGCGCGTCGAAGAACTGTTTTCGCTGGTGCAGCAAGTGGTGCGCGACTCGGGCTACGAAGACCTGCTGTCGTCCGGCGTCGTGCTGACTGGCGGCACGTCGCAGCTGCCCGGCATGGTCGAGCTGGCCGAGGATGTGTTCCTGAAGCCGGTGCGCGTGGCCGTGCCCGAATACGAAGGCAGCCTGGCGGACGTGATGCGCAACCCGCGCTTCTCGACCGTGATGGGCCTGCTTCAAGAGGCACGCATGCAACGGGTGCGCGGCCGCAAAGTGGCGGCGCAGACCGGTAGTTTCAAGACGCTGCTGGCGCGTATGAAGGAGTGGTTCATGAACTGATCAAAGGAGCAGGCAGGGCCTGTTCCTGGCGGCTGCAGCCCAAACAGACAACAGGGCGGCATTCGCCGAACCGAGGCGTTTCAAAACCGTTGCGGACCACATGGCCGGCTTCGTTTTTGAGGCGACTCACAAAAATAGGCTGTCGGGGAATTTTTTTGTGAATTGCAAATCCAGACTTGTGAGGGAGTCATCATGATGAACTTTGAGATGTTAGAGAGCAACACCAAAGGGACCGTTATCAAGGTCGTCGGTGTTGGCGGCGCGGGCGGCAATGCCGTCGCGCACATGATCCGCAGCGGCGTGCATGGCGTGGATTTCATCTGCGCCAATACCGACGCCCAGGCGTTGGCGGCCACCAACGCGCCGGTGCAGATTCGCCTGGGCCGCACCGGCCTGGGCGCCGGCGCCAAGCCCGAGCAGGGCCGGGCATCGGCGGAAACCGCCCGCGAGGAAATCCGCCAGGCCCTCAATGGCGCCCATATGGTGTTCATTACGGCCGGCATGGGCGGCGGCACCGGCACGGGCGCCAGCCCGGTCGTGGCCGAGGTTGCCAAGGAACTGGGCATCCTGACCGTGGGCGTGGTGACCAAGCCCTTCAGCTTCGAGGGCAACAAGCGCCTGAAGATGGCCGAAGATGGTATCGGCGAGCTCGCCAAGCACGTTCATTCGCTGATCGTGGTGCTGAACGAGAACCTGTACGAGCTGATGGACGAGGACGCGACGCAGGAAGACTGCTTCCGTTCGGCCGACGATATCCTGCACAACGCTTGCGCCGGCATTGCCGAGATCATCAATGTCGAAGGCAATGTGAACGTCGACTTCGAAGACGTGAAGACGATCATGGGCGAGCAGGGCCAGGCCATGATGGGCACGGCCACGGCCAGCGGCGCGGATAGGGCACGGGTTGCAGCCGAACAGGCCATTGCCTGCCCGCTGCTCGAGGGCGTGGATCTGAACGGCGCGCGCGGCGTGCTGGTCAACATCACCGCCAGCCGCACCCTGAAGATGCGCGAAACGCGCGAAATCATGGAAACCATCCGCAGCTATGCTTCGGACGACGCCACCGTGATCTTCGGCACCGCCTACGACGAGTCGATGGGCGACAACCTGCGCGTCACCGTGGTGGCCACCGGCCTGGGCCGCAATGTCGCGCGCCCGCAGTTGGTGCAGAATGCCGCCGAAGCGCTGCGTACCGGCACCGACAACCTGCCGATGGCCGGCATGATGGGCCAGGGCGGCGACTACCGTAACCTGGACATGCCGTCGGTGATGCGCAACCCGCGCACGCAGGCGTCGGCCCAGGTGCGCGCGCTGGAAAGCTCGGGCATGGACCACTTCGACATCCCGGCGTTCCTGCGCAAGCAGGCCGACTGACGGTGTTGCAACGGGCCGGGGAACCGGCCCGACTCCCTCGACGCCGGCCCGTCCTTCCCCAGGCGGGCCGGTCATGGGCGGCATTGTGCCGCCCGAAAAGGGGACATATTAGCGGCAATATTACGTGCGCATGGCACCCGGGTCTCCACGGGGTTACAATATGCACTTATGCCGGTGATTTCATTGATCTTTACTGGCGCAGGCTTCCCGCACAATTTCCCATGTTCCGACAGCGCAGCATTCAGAATCTCGTCCGTACCACTGGCGTAGGCGTCCATTCCGGCCGCCGGGTCGAGCTCACGTTGCGCCCTGCCGAAGCCAATACCGGCATCGTGTTTCATCGCGTCGACCTGCCCGAAGTCGTCGATCTGCCGGCGCAGGCCATGACCGTGGGCGACACCCGCATGGCGTCGGTGCTGCAGCAAGGCGACGTGCGCGTCTCCACAGTCGAGCACCTGATGTCGGCGCTGGCGGGCCTGGGCATCGACAACCTGCATGTCGACCTTACCGCCGAAGAAGTCCCCATCATGGATGGCAGCGCTGCCACCTTTGTGTACCTGCTGCGGTCGGCCGGCATTGTGGAGCAGAACGCTCCCAAGCAATTCATCAAGGTGCTCAAGCCGGTTGAAATCCGCGAAGGCGAGGGCCGCAACCTGAAATGGGCGCGCCTGGAACCGCACGACGGCTTTGCCTTGGCCTTCTCGATCGATTTCCGTCATCCGGCTATCGATTCCACCGCGAATTTCGCCGAAATCGATTTCGCCACCCATTCCTACGTGCGCGAGATCGCCCGCGCGCGCACCTTCGGCTTTGTCAACGAAGTCGAGGCCTTGCGTTCCATGGGCCTTGCGCGGGGCGGCAGCCTGGACAACGCCATCGTCATGGACGAGTACCGGGTGCTCAACAGCGATGGCTTGCGCTACGACGACGAGTTCGTCAAGCACAAGATCCTGGACGCCATCGGCGACCTTTATCTGTTGGGCAAGCCGCTGGTGGCCCGCTACGTGGCATGCAAATCGGGCCACGGGCTGAACAACCAGCTGGCCCGCGCGCTGCTGGCGCAGCGCGATGCCTGGGAATTGGTCACTTACGAATCCCAGGCGGCGGCCCCGCAGGCGTTCCGCCACGAATGGAAGCTGGCCTGACGGCCAGTCAGCGGGGCTTGTGATGGGCCAGCAGCCTGGCCACTGCATCGGCCAGCGGACCGGGCCGCAGTGTTCCCTTTAGCTGTTCAAAGGCGCCCAGCGCGGTTTCGCCCAGGGGCTCGGCTTCTTTGGGCGGGCGCGGCATTTTCGCGCCGGGCTTGGGCATTCCCGCTTGAACGCGAACCGCAATTTCGTTAAGGTTCCAGCCTTGGGCGCAGAGCGCCTGTGCGATCCGCGGCGCCATCTGGCGCAGCTTGGCCGCATGGGCGGCACTGGGCACCGCCAGCGTCAGGCGCTGGCTTTCCAGTTTGGCCACCACGCACATGACGCCCAGCGCAGGCGGCAGCACGGCGGCCACGGCTTGTTGTATTTGCAGATGCGTGCGTGCCGTAGCCAGTACGCCGGCGGCGCGCGTATCGTGACCCAGCCACCCCAGGGCGGTGTTGCCTTCCCGCCGGCCGGTGGCCGAACGTGTGCGGTATGGAATGGATCTGTTCATGCCGGCTCGAATAACAGGATACGTACCTTGAAAATCGTGATTATGCATGCCCGCGACGGGCAGCCTGGCCAGTTCGCCCTGGGGGGCGCGCAGCTGGTCCTGGTGCTGGCGGCCTTGCTGGCCACGGCCGCGCTCATCGGCGCCACCGTACAGCGCTACCTTACTCCAGTTGCCCCCGCCGCGTATTCGGTCGACTGGGCGGCCTACGCCCAGGATGCCCAGCCGGGGCGCGAGGCGGCGTTCCTGCGCGAAAACGTCAGCATGCTGGCCGCCAAGGTGGGCGAATTGCAGGCCAAGCTGGTGGGCATCGACAGCCTGGGCCGGCGCGTGGCCCAGGTCGCCGGGGTGGCCTATACCGATCCCGAACTGGCTGCCGAGCTAAATGCGCCCGCTCACGCCGAGCACGTCATGGACGATCTTTTCACCGACCGCCAGCCTCCGGGATACGAATCGGCCGAAGAGCTCGGCCGGCGTCTGGACGAGCTGCAGATGCGCCTGACGCAGCAGACCGACAACCTGCGCATGCTGGATGTGGCGCTGACGCGGCGTTCGGCCGACCAGGCCAGGCTGCCCTCCGGCGCGCCCATTGCCGATTATCCCTACCTGAGTTCCTCATACGGATGGCGCCGCAACCCGGTCACCCACCGCTACGCGATGCACGAGGGCCTGGATTTCTCCGCGCCGTCGGGTACCCCGATCCTTGCGGCGTCGGGGGGCGTGGTGCTCGAGGCCAGTTACCTGGCGGGCTACGGCAATACGGTCGAGATCGACCATGGCGACGGCCTGATCACCCGTTATGCCCACGCGTCCAAGCTGCTCGTCAAGCCCGGCGATGTGGTCGCGCGCGGCCAGGAGATCGCGCGCGTCGGCTCTACGGGCCGCTCTACGGGCCCCCACCTGCATTTCGAGGTGCGCCTGGCGGGCCAGCCCCTGGATCCCCGCCTGTTCCTGCAGTCGCCCGAGGCCCGGCCGCCGGTGGTCGCTCAGGGCCCGGATACCGCCGCGGCCGGCGAACCGGTCACCCAATGATCCGGTGCGACGCTTTTGCGGTTGGTCCTGTCACTGCCGCGCAGGTGCGTTAAACTCGATTGTTTCCCAGCGGAGTTGTCCGCTCAACCAAATAACAATCCGCCCCGGGCGGAGTCCGGCCCATCGGGGGGCGGGCGCCGCCGGTGCCGCCACCGACACGCATGGTTTCTTTGCTCAAAAAACTCATAGGCAGCCGCAACGACCGGTTGCTTAAGCAGTATCGCAAGCTGGTCGTCCAGATCAACGCACTGGAACCCAAGTTCGCCGCGCTTTCCGACGCAGAGCTGGCGGCCAAGACCCAGGAATTCCGTACCCGCCACGCCGACGGCACGTCGCTGGACGACTTGCTGCCCGAAGCGTTTGCGGTGGTTCGCGAAGCCGGCAAGCGCGTGTTCGGCATGCGCCACTTCGATGTGCAGCTGCTGGGGGGCATCGCCCTGCATAACGGCAAGATCGCCGAAATGCGTACCGGCGAAGGCAAGACACTCATGGCCACGTTGCCCGTGTACCTGAACGCCATCGCCGGCAAGGGCGTGCATGTGGTCACGGTCAACGACTACCTGGCCCGACGCGACGCCGAATGGATGGGGCGGTTGTACCGATTCCTGGGCATGAGCACCGGCGTGGTGGTGCCGCAGCAGCCGAACGACGAGAAAATCGCCGCCTACGCTGCCGACATCACGTACGGCACCAACAACGAGTTCGGCTTCGACTACCTGCGCGACAACATGGAATACCGCGTCGAAGACCGGCGCCAGCGCAGCCTGACGTACGCCATCGTCGACGAAGTCGACTCCATCCTGATCGACGAAGCCCGTACGCCGCTGATCATCTCGGGCCAGGCCGAAGACCACACCGAACTGTACGTGCGCATGAACGCCGTGCCGCCGCTCCTGAAGCGCATGGCGTCCGAGCCCAAGCCGCACGAACCCGAGCCCGAAGGTGACTACTGGGTCGACGAGAAATCCCAGCAAGTGTTCCTGTCCGAGAGCGGCCACGAAAACGCCGAGCGCATTCTTGCCGAGCTGGGCCTGCTGCCGGCGGGCGAATCGCTGTACGACCCCCGCCACATCGCGCTCATGCACCACCTGATGGTGGCGCTGCGCGCCAATACGCTGTTCTTCCGCGACCAGCAATATGTGGTGCAGGACGGCGAAGTCGTCATCGTCGACGAGTTCACCGGCCGCCTGATGGTGGGCCGGCGCTGGTCCGATGGCCTGCACCAGGCCGTCGAGGCCAAGGAAGGCGTGAAGATCCAGCACGAAAACCAGACGCTGGCCTCCATCACGTTCCAGAATTACTTCCGGATGTACGACAAGCTGGCCGGCATGACCGGTACGGCGGATACCGAGGCCTACGAATTCCAGGAAATCTATAGCCTGGAAACGGTCATCATCCCCAC
Source organism: Bordetella genomosp. 7 (assembly GCF_002261415.1). Taxonomy (NCBI): domain Bacteria; kingdom Pseudomonadati; phylum Pseudomonadota; class Betaproteobacteria; order Burkholderiales; family Alcaligenaceae; genus Bordetella; species Bordetella genomosp. 7. Next base: position 29,418 of record NZ_NEVI01000003.1, read on the forward strand.
CAACAAACCCATGGTCCGCAAGGACCAGAACGACCAGGTCTTCAAGACGGCGAATGAAAAGTACAACGCCATCCTGAACGATATCCGCGACTGCCACGAACGCGGCCAGCCGGTACTGGTCGGTACGACCAGTATTGAAAACTCCGAGCTGTTGTCCAACCTGCTCAAGCAGGCCGGGCTGCCGCACGAGGTGCTCAACGCCAAGCAGCATGCGCGCGAAGCCGAGATCGTTGCCGAAGCGGGCAAGCCGGGCCACATCACCATTGCCACCAACATGGCCGGGCGCGGCACCGACATCGTGCTGGGCGGCAGTGTCGACAAGCAGGTCGACCTGATCCGCGCCGACGAAACGCTGTCCGACGCCGAAAAAGAAGCGCGTATCGAGAAAGTGCGGTCCGAATGGCAGCCAACCAACGAGGCGGTCAAGGCCGCAGGCGGCTTGCGCATCATCGGCACCGAGCGCCACGAATCGCGCCGCATCGACAACCAGTTGCGCGGCCGTGCCGGCCGCCAGGGCGACCCGGGCTCGTCGCGCTTTTACCTTTCGCTTGAAGACCCGCTGATGCGCATTTTCGCGGGCGACCGCGTGCGCGCCATCATGGAACGCCTGAAGCTGCCCGAAGGCGAGCCCATCGAGGCAGGCATGGTGACGCGTTCCATCGAGACCGCGCAGCGCAAGGTCGAAGGCCGCAACTTCGACATCCGCAAGCAGCTGCTCGAGTACGACGACGTTGCCAACGACCAGCGCAAGGTACTGTACTCGCAACGCAACGAAGTCCTCGAATCCACGTCCATCCGCGCTTCGGTCGAGGGGCTCAGCGAATCCGCGGCCACCGATCTGGTGCGCCGGTTCATTCCGGCCGAGTCGGTCGAAGAACAATGGGACGTGCCGGCTCTGGAGCAGGCGCTGGCGGGCGACTGGCAGATCCATCTGCCGCTGGCCGACATGCTGGAAAAAGAGCCCAACCTTACCGACGACGACATCCTGCAGCGGGTGCTGCAGGCGGTGCGCGACGTGTACGCGGCCAAGATCGCACAGGTGGGCGAAGAGCCCTGGGCGCAGTTCGAGCGTTCGATCATGCTGCAGGCCATCGACACCCATTGGCGCGAACACCTGTCGGCCCTGGACTACCTGCGCCAGGGCATACACCTGCGCGGCTATGCGCAGAAGAACCCCAAGCAGGAATACAAGCGCGAGGCGTTCGAGCTGTTTTCGAACATGCTCGACCGTATCCGCGACGATGTCGTCCGGGTACTGCTGACGGTGCGTGTCCAGACGGCCGAGCAGGTCGAGCAGGCGGCCGAGGCCGAAACCAGCCAGCCGCACGTGCAGAACGTCCAGTACCACCATTCCGACTACGACGAGGCGCTGGGCGACGCCAACGCGCCGGCGCAGCAGCCGGCCCAGCCGCCGGCCCAGCAACCGGTACGCAACTACATGCCCAAGGTCGGCCGTAACGACCCTTGCCCGTGCGGCAGCGGCAAGAAGTTCAAACACTGCCACGGCAAGCTGGCCTGAGGGCGCCGCCATGTTGCACGACGCGGGGCGCACGGAATTCGACCACGCCGTGGTCATGGTGCGCGACCGGCTCGACGAGCTGGCGCCACACTACGAGCGGCAGGGCTTTCTGCTGAGCGACAAGTCGGTGCACAACCTGGGTTCGTGCAACCGGCTCGTCGTACTCGACAGTACGTACATCGAATTGCTGGGCTGGCCGCCCGGCGCGCCGCCCGCACGCAAAGAAATTGCCGATTCGCCGTTCGGGCTCGAGGCCCTGGTGTTTCGCACCGATGACGCCCAGCGCACCTACCAGCGGTTGCACGACGCGGGTTTTGCGGTGAACCCCGTACAAGACCTGACGCGACCGGCCCAGGTCGATGGCCGCGAAGTGCAGGCCCGTTTTCAGACGGTGCGCTTTTCGCAGCAGCCGCTGCCCGGTTTCCGGATGTACTTCTGCCGCCACCTGACGCCGGAATGTGTATGGAATCCGGCGCTGATGTCGCACGCCAACGGCGCGCGGCGCATTCACAGCATCGAGGTGCGGGCCTCGGACGCGCGCGAGGTGGCCAGGCAGCTGGCAACAGTGGCAGACGTTCCCGTCGAGGCCGCCGGCGACGGCTGGGATGTGCCGCTGGGCAACATGCACCTGCATGTCGTTCCGGACGCGGGCGCTGTTCAGCCCACGCTGGCCCGCCTGGTGCTCGAAAACCGCGACGGTGTGCGCTACGCGCTGGACACCGGGCTGTAGCCGCGGCACGCAAGCTCAGGCGGCGGCCGGCACCAACTGGTTCACGCCCGATTGCGCGTCGGCCTGTGCCACCCCATAGATGTGCAAGGATATCGCCACGCGGTCGCCCGCATTGCGCAGCCGGTGTATCTGGTGCAGGCCGGGAGTGGCGGTGGCCACGTCGCGCGGCCGCCGCAGCGCCTCGCCCACGGGGCGGGCCACGCACGCTGCGGCGTCCCACTGGTAATGGGTTTCCTGAAGTTCTCCCTGCAGCACCCGGTAGGCGCACCAGGTCTTGTGGCCGTGCACCGGCGTCGCCTGGCCGGGGCGCCATACCAGGTAGAAAACCGTGAACGTGCCCTGCGGATCGCTGTAGGCGATGTGACGCAGGTAGGTATCCGGATGGCCGTCGCGCAAATGCACCGGCAGGTGCTCGAGCAAGTCCGGTGCATCGGCGGCGCTCCTGGCCAGGATATCCAGCAGATGGCGCTGCGCCTGGCGCTGCGCGGCGCGCACGGCAGAGCATAGGGAATCCAGGCAAGTCACGGTGGTTGCGCTGATGTGCTGCATGGCGTTCTTGAAAGGCAGGTTGACCCGACCATGCTATCGCCTTGCCCCGGAACGGTTTTGCCAAATGCGCCCGCCGGCGGCGCGGGATTAGAAAAAATTTGCGTGACCGCCGGGGGTTCTATGCACGTTTGCCCGCGCAGCGCATAATTCGCGCACGCAAGCGTGTGTAGACTAGGCTATCAGGAGCGGACATGAAGGTCGCAGTGTTGGGGGCGGGTGTCGCCGGCGTCGCCGTGGCGTATTACTTGTGGCGCGACGGGCATGAAGTCACGGTGCTGGACCGCCAGCCAGGCCCCGCGATGGAGACCAGCTTTGGCAATGCCGGCGGCCTGTGCCCCAGCTTCGCCGGCCCTTGGGCCGCCCCGGGCATGGTGGGCAAGGTCTTGAAAATGGCCCTGCAACGCCAGGCGCCCATCCGTTTTTCGTTTGCCCCGAATCCACGCAAGCTGGCCTGGCTGGCGCGCTGGCTGGGCAACTGTACCGCCGAGCGCTTCCGCGACAACAAACTGCGCATGCAGCGGGTGGCCCATTACAGCGATGCCTGCCTGCGGGAACTGGCGGACTCGGGCTTGCCCATCGAGTTCGATCATCACCGCGACGGCACCTTGCAAGTGTTTCGCGCGCAAGCCGACATGAAAGCAGTGCCTGCCATTACGCGCGCCCTGGATGAATTCGAGGTTCCGTGGCAATTGCTCGATGCGAGCGGCGTGCGTCGCCTGGAGCCTGCTTTGGCATCGGCCCAGGCCCCGATTGCGGGCGCACTCTACTTGCCGCTGGACGGCTCGGGCGACAGTCACAAGTTTGCCAATGATCTGGCCGCCTATCTGGCGTCGCAGGGCGTGACCTTTCGGTACGGCGCGCGCGTCAGCGCATTGGCACGGGCGGGCGACCGCATCGAGGGGATACGCGTCGACGGCGCCGCCGGTCTGCTGGCGGCCGATGCATACGTGGTGGCCCTGGGAACGCAGGCGCCGTTCCTGTTGCGTCCGCTGGGCCTGAAGCTGCCGGTGTACCCCTTGAAAGGCTATTCGATCACGGCGCGCATTACCGACGATGCCCGCGCGCCCCGTGCCGCCATCATGGACGAATACAACAAGGTCATGATCTCGCGCCTGGGCGATCGCGTGCGGGCGGCCGGCATGGCCGAACTCAAGGGCTATAGCCTGGCCGTGGACCCCGGCCGCGTGGCATTTCTTGCCGGCGTGGTGCGCGAATGGTTTCCGCAAGGCCTGGACCTGGATGGGGCGCAGCCCTGGGCGGGGCTGCGCCCCATGACACCCGACGGGCCGGCCATACTGGGCAAGACACGCTATGCCAATCTGTTCCTGGATTGCGGCCATGGATCCAATGGCTGGACGCAGGCCTGCGGCACCGGCAAGATCGTGGCGGACGTCGTGGCCGGGCGCACGCCGGAAATCGACCTGGACGGCCTGACTGCAGACCGTTATGCCTGACACCTTTTACGCCGGCGGACCGCTACATGGACCAGATTGATCTCAAAATACTGAGCCTGCTGCAGAAAGACGCCACGCGCCCGGTGGCCGAGATTGCCGAACAGGTCAATCTGTCGGTCACGCCGTGCTGGCGCCGCATACAGAAGCTGAAAGAAGACGGCGTGATCGAACGCACCACCGTGCTGGTCGACCCGGGCGCCGTGGGCCTGGGGCTGACCGTTTTCGTGTCGATCAAGACCAGCCAGCACAATGCCAAGTGGACGCAGAACCTGATCGGCGCCGTGACGTCCCTGCCCAACGTCGTCGAGTTTCATCGCATGGCGGGCGACCTGGACTATCTCTTGAAAGTGGTCGTGGCGGATATGGCGGCCTACGACCGCTTCTATCAGCGGCTGATCAAGGCGGTGGACCTGCTCGATGTCAGCGCCAGCTTTTCGATGGAAGTGATCAAGAGCACGACCGAGCTGCCGCTGGAGCCCGCCGGACGGCCGTAGGATGGCGGGCCGCCGTGGCTACAGCAGGAAAATGGTGGCCAGGCCCAGGAAGATGAAAAACCCCAGCGAGTCGGTGGCGAATGTCAGCAGTACCGACGAGCCGATGGCCGGGTCTTTGCCAAAGCGCGCGCGCACCATGGGCACCAGCACGCCGACCGACGCGCCTACCAGCATGTTGCAGATCATGGCCGCCATCATCACGATGGCAATGGCGACGGAATTCGATATGCCCCAGGCAAACAACGCCGCCACCACGCTGCCGCACAGGCCCACCAGCAGGGTGACGAGCATTTCGCGCTTGACCAGCTGCCACAGGTTGCGGCCGGTAATGCGGCCCACGGCCAGCGCGCGGATGATCATGGTCATCGTCTGGTTGCCCGAGTTTCCGCCGATGCCCGCCACGATGGACATCAGGAAAGCCAGGATCACGATGTGGCTGACGGTGTCTTCGAACCGCGAGGCGACAAACGACGCGGTTGCCGCCGTGCACAGATTGAACAGCAGCCATGGCGCCCGGTTGCGCAGGGCCATCGCGACGGGCGCAAAGATGTCTTCTTCTTGCAGGCCGGCGCGCGACAGCGCTTGTTCTTGCGAGTCTTCGCGCATCACGTCGACCACGTCGGCAATGGTGACGCGCCCGATCAGCCGGCCCTGGTCGTCCATGACAGGCGCCGACACGAGATCGTAGCGCTCGAATGCACCGGCGGCATCGGCGTCGGAATCCAGCGGATTGAGCGTCAGGAAATCCGTGCTCATGACCTCGCGCACTTCGGTTTCGGGTTCGCTGACCAGCAGCTTCGACAAGGGCAGGACGCCCTGCAGCTTGTCTTGCCGGTCGACCACGAAAACCTGGTCGGTGTGGTCGGGCAGTTCGTGCAGGCGACGCAGGTAGCGCAACACCACTTCGAGCGTGACGTCTTCGCGTACACGCACCATTTCGAAGTCCATGATGGCGCCCACGCTGTCCTCGGGGTACCCCATGGCCTCGAGCAACTGCGCGCGCTCTTCTTCGGTCAGGCCTTTCTGCACTTCGGCCACGACATCGGGCGGCAGGTCAGGCGCCAGGTCGGCCAGCTCGTCGGCATCCATGTTGCCGGTGGCGGCCACGAGGTCCTGGCGGTCCATTGCCTCGATGAGCGATTCGCGGACCCAGTCTTCGACCTCGAGCAGGACGTCGGCGTCATGGTGAGGGCTCACCAGGCGCCAGACCGCCTGCCGTTCTTCCTTGGGCAGCGATTCGAGGATGAACGCGATGTCCGCCGGATGCAGGTCGTTGACCAGCGCCGCGAGCTCGGTCTCGTGCTGGCGATGCACCAGGTCTTCGACCAGCGATGCCTTGCTGTCGCCTTGTTCTTGCCGATGGACCAGGTCTTCGACCACCTGCTGGCGGCGCAGCAGGTCCTGGACTTCGGCCAGGGCGTGCTGGGCGTCTTCGGGGTCGAGCCGGCGAGGCGTCGCCTTCGGCTTGGTGGCGGCGGCGGGCTGCTGCGTCATAGGAGTACGGCCGGGCGGGTTAGGGACTAAAGGGCGGGCAGAGGCCGGCTACGCCGGGCTTCGTCGGTGGCGACGTAGGTAAGCGTGGCTTCGGTGACCTTGACGACTTCGGCATCCAGACGGTGGCGCTCGGCATAGACCTCGACCGATACGGTAACCGATGTGGTGCCGGTTTTCGTGATGGCGGCGTAGAAGCTGAGCAGGTCGCCCACGAAGACAGGCTGCTTGAACTGAAAGGCGTTGACCGCCACCGTGGCCACCCGGCCCGCGGCTCGCCGGGCCGCGAGCACCGACCCGGCAATGTCCACCTGGGCCATGATCCAGCCGCCGAAAACATCACCATGAATGTTGGCGTCGGCCGGCATGGGCATGACGCGCAACACCGGGTCGCGGCCTTGCGGCAGCCGGGTTGTAAAAGCGTTGGACGCAGACATGGCGCGCTCCTGTACAGGGTGGAGACGGGCCGATTATGCAGGAAAACGCCCTGCCATGCGGAGGCATGCCGCGCGCGCGGGGCAACGGCATGACCTGGACAGCGATGCTCGGCAGGGCTACCGGGTCAAACCCTTCCCAGCAGATTGAAGCGTACGTTGACTAGGTGTTCGAGGATGTGCTGCTTGGCCGTGTCGGCGTCACGGTTTTTCAGCGCCGCCACAATCTGCCGGTGTTCGTGCTGATAACGGGCGCGTCGCTCCGGCGTTACGCTTTTTTTCTTGAGCAGGCCCCATTCCCCACTGTTGCGAACTTCGGCCAGCATCTGGAAGACACGCACGAAAAAGCCATTGTGCGTCGCCAACGCCAAGTGTTCATGCAGGGCGCTGTCCCAGTGTTCGAATTCTTCAAGCGTGCCGGCTGCCTCTGCCTGGGCGCAGCACTCGTCCAGGTGTTCAAAGTCGCCGGCAGTGGCATTGCTGACGATCAAGTCAACCAGCATCGGCTCCAGCAGCAGACGGGCTTCCATGATTTCGGCGGGGCTGATGCTGGACGGCTCGAACTCTTGGCCATCCCTTGCACCCGCGGCGCCCTCGGTGACATAGGTGCCGCTGCCAACCTTTTGTTCGATCAGGCCCATGTCGCGCAGTTCTTGCAATACGCGGCGCAGCGCGGACCGGCTTACGCCGAAATCCGCGCACAACTTGCGCTCGGTGGGCAGCCGGCCACCGGCGGGCCAGCGGCCGCGTTTCAGGCCTTCAAGCAATTCTGTGCGGACGATTTGCGCGGGGTCGGAAGTAACGACGAGCTTGGGTGCACTGGACATGGCGTTTCAATAATTGGTCTTTATTGGTTATACCACTGGGCGCGCTATTTGATAGCTGCTGAGGGAGTTTTTAAGGGTAATCCCTAGAGGGCTTGAGAAAAAATTGGGATATATTCTCGATCTATCGAGATCAATCAATATCAATTTGAACCAATTGGCGTGTCGCCTTCAATGCGGTGCCGGCCGGAGAGGTTCACCACCCCCAAGGGAGAAGACATGCCCACGATTCACTTGTTCAGCGGCGGGGCCGCACAGGGCCTGGTCAAGGCGCTGGAGCCCGATTTCATGCGCGAGTCCGGCGGCGGCATCCAGGGTACGTTCGGCGCAGTAGGCATGATGAAAGAAAAGTTGCTACGAGGCGAGCAGTGCGACCTGGTGATCTTGAGCCAGAAGCTGGTCGATGAGTTGGCGGCCGACGGCCATGTCGTGCCAGCCAGTATGCGGGCAATCGGCGTCGTGCACACAGGCATTGCAGTACGCGACGCAGACGCGGCCGTGGATGTGGGCGACGCCGATGCGCTTGGACGCGCCCTGCGAAACGCGAAGGCGATTTATTTCCCCGATCCGGAAAAGGCGACGGCGGGAATCCATTTCATGGGCGTGCTCAAGAAACTGGGGTTGGATCTGGAGCTGGCTGACCGGCTGCGACCGTATCCCAATGGCGCCACCGCCATGCGGGAAATGGCCAGCGCCGGCACTGGGGTGATCGGTTGTACGCAGGTTTCGGAAATAGTCAGCACACCCGGTGTTCGGCTGGTTGCCTCGCTGCCGCCGGAGTTTGCCTTGGCGACGACCTATACGGCTGCTGTCACGAGCCGGGCCGCCGAGCCGGCCCTGGCCGCGCGGCTTATCGATTTGCTGACCCGGCCCGAGACGCTTGCGGATCGCCGCAACGCCGGCATCGAGTAATCAGGCCAGACATCCAACCACGAGGATCATGATGAAAACCGCATTCTTTCGGCATGCCGCCACGGCGCTTTGTATCGTCGCAGGAGCGACAACGGGGGCGTACGCCCAGGATTATCCGTCCAAGCCTATTCAGCTTATTGTTCCCCAGGCCGCCGGGGGCGGATCCGACACCATCGCACGGTTTATCGGCGAGCGCCTGGGCGCCAGGCTCGGGCAACCGGTGGTGGTCGAGAATCGTCCAGGAGCGGCCGGCATCCTTGGCGCGGAATATGTAAAGCGTGCAGCGCCTGACGGCTATACGTTGCTGCTGGGGGCTATCGATACCATCACGGCGCCCATGGTGAACCCCGGAGTGACGCTGGACGTGCAGAAAGATTTCGAGCCGGTCACACAGCTGGCGCAGTCACCCAACGTATGGGTGCTCAGCCCGTCGTTCGAGGGCAAGACCATGGCCGACCTCGTGCGCATTGCCAAGAGCAAGCCCGACCAGATCGACTTCGCGTCGTCGGGCGTGGGCGGCATGCAGCACCTGGCAGGCGAGCTGTTGAACCAGATGGCAGATATCAGGCTGGCGCACGTGCCCTATAAAGGGGGCCCGCCGGGATTTGCCGACGTGATCGGCGGGCGGGTGCCTGCCATGGTGTCGGGCTTTCAGGGGGCCTTGCCGCAGGTGCAGACCGGCAAGGTGGTTGCGGCGGCGGTGACCGACGTCAAGCGTTCCAAGGCATTGCCCGACGTGCCCACGGTGGCCGAGGCCCTGAATCTTCCGGGGTACCAGGCCATGAATTGGCAAGGTTTGTTCTTTCCGGCCGGGACCCCACGCGCCAGCGTGGAACGCGTGGCGTCGGAAATCACGCAAATCCTTGCCGAGCCCGATACGCGCAAGCAACTTGAAGACATGGGCTACGAGCCTGTAGGCAACACGCCCGACGCATTTGCAGCGATCATCAAGGCAGACCACGATAAATGGGCCGAGCTGATCAAGTCGGCCGATATCAAGATCAACTGAGACGGCGCCGGTGGCGAACCGCCCGCCGTGTTTCGCAAGGTTCAACAGGAGTAATCATGGCAATCATTCGTGGAAATCCCCCGTCGATGAAGAACGTGCGGGCGTCGGTATACAACCACTATGTGCGGGTGGACCAGCCCAAAAGCCTGATCTTTGTGTCGGGGCAATTGGCGCGCGATGACGAAGGCAATCAAGTGGGTGTCGGCAGCATGCTGGAACAGACCCGGCAGTGTCTGCGCAATGTTGAAAAATGTCTTGAAGCGGCTGGCGCAGCGTTATCGGACGTAGTGTGGACGACTGTCTACACCACCGACATCCGCGAATTCAAGCAGATCGTTGCCGCGCGCGAAGAGTTCTGCAAGACGAACCTGCCTACCAGCACTATGGTGGAAGTCAGTCACCTTAGCGAGCCTGGCCTGTTGGTCGAGATCCAGGTGATTGCAGCGGCGTAACCCGGGCTCGGCCGGTGTGCCCCAAGGCTGGCCCATTGAAACCCCTTGCCGCGGCCCTGCCGCTCGGCAAGCCGGAGTATTTGCATTAAAGGAATGGAATGCGATTTGCAACTTATGAACAGAACGGCGAGCAGCACGTGGGAGTCGTGTCGGCCGATGGGAAAAGTATCGCCAAGCTGAACCTTCCGGCCGGCCAGGCTGCGCGGGGAGTGCTTGCCGTAGTGGATCTGGCCAGCCAGGGCGGCGTGGTGGACTCGCTCGTGGGGCAGAGCGTGCCGATCGGCGACGTGCGGCTCAAGGCCCCCGTTCCGCGGCCCCGGCGCAATATATTCTGCGTGGGCCGCAATTACCACGCGCACGCCCAGGAGCTGTCGAAGTCCGTGTTCAAGGACAACAATGCGGATGTGGCGGCTTGGCCCATTGTCTTTACCAAAGTGCCCGAGTGCGTAGTCGGGCCGACCGACGCGGTCATTTTGCCTGGCGATGTGTCGGGGCAGATAGACTACGAGGCCGAACTGGCCGTCGTGATCGGTACCGGAGGCAAAAATATCCGCGCCGAAGATGCCATGAAGCACGTGTTCGGCTACACCATTGTCAATGACGTGACTGCGCGCGATGTGCAGATGCGCCACCAGCAGTGGGACCTCGGCAAATCATTCGATACGTTCTGCCCGATGGGGCCGTGGGTCGTGACGGCCGATGAGCTCGACGGGGCCGATACACGCGTGCGTTGCTGGGTAAACGGAGTGCCGCGCCAGGACGGTCGTACGCGGGATTTCATCTTTGATATACCCGCGCTCATCGAGACCTGCTCACGCGGCGTCACCCTCTATCCCGGGGACATCATCGCCACAGGTACCCCTTCCGGAGTAGGCATGGGGCTCAACCCGCCGCAGTACCTCCAGGACGGCGATGTGGTGCGCATAGAGATCGATGGTATTGGCGCTATCGAGAATCGCTTTGTGCTGCCCTGAGCCATGCGGGGCCTCGGCAGCGCCGCTTACCCCGCCAGCTTGACGATGCCGTAGCCCCCGAACAGCAGCCATGCGTACAGGATCAGGCCCAGCGCCAGCACGCGCGGGCCGGCCTTGCGGATCTGGCTGAACCGGGTTTCGATGCCCAGCGCAGTCATGGCCATGGTGAGCGCAAAGACGTCCAGCCGGCGGGCCGCCGTGACCAGGTCGGGGGGCAGGATGGCCAGCGAATTGATAATGGCCAGTACCAGGAAACCTACCGCGAACCAGGGGATAGGCAGGCGCGCCCGGGACTGGCCCGGCTCGGCGCGGGCGGCGGCGCTGCGCAGCCACATTCCCAGGATCAGCAGCACGGGCACCAGCAGCGCCACGCGCGTCATCTTCACGATGGTGGCGACTTCGGTGGTGGCCGGGTCGATATTGCTGGCCGCGCCCACCACTTGTGCGACTTCATGCACCGTGCCGCCGATATAGATGCCCAATTCCTGCGTATCGAGCGGCAGCCAGCCGGCGTGGTAAAGCACCGGATACAGGAACATGGACAAGGTGCCGAACAGCACGACCGTGGCCACGGCCACGGCGCTTTTGTGCGGCGCGGCCCGCAAGGTGGGCTCGAAGGCCAGCACGGCGGCAGCGCCGCAGATGGCGCTGCCGGCGGCAGTCAGCATGGCGGTGTCGCGATCCAGGCCCAGCAGCCGCTGGCCGGCGATGGTGCCCAGCAGCAGCGTGCCCACGACGACCGCCACCGACACCGCCAGCCCCGGCAGGCCTACGGCCGCGATCTGCTGGATGCTGATGTTGAGCCCGTAGAACGCCACGGCAATGCGCAGCAGCCTGCGGGCCGTGAAGTTGACGCCGGCTGCCCAGTCGGCCGGCATGGTGCCGCGCAGAAAATTGCCGTACAGCATGCCGCATACGATGCCCACCACCAGCGGCGAGAAGCCCAGTTGGCGGATGACGGGCAGGTCGCTCAATTGCATGACGGCGACCGTCATCAGCGCGACAAAAAGCACGCCATTGAGCTTGTCGCGCCAGGGGGTGGCAAGCGGCAGGGTGGTAGAGGACGACATGCGGATTCGGAATTTCTAAATAACTTCACGCAATATTAAATCGGCCCCTATTATTTGAAAAATTATTTAATTGGATATTCAATATCGGAAAATCCGATATCTAGCCTGCCATGACGCCTGATCAGTTATTGACCTTTGCCTACGTGGCCGACACCGGCAACATCAGCCGGGCCGCCGCTCTGCTACATCTGTCTCAGCCGGCGGTTTCGGGTCAGCTGCGCTTGCTGCAGGACTGGTTCGGCGAGCCGCTATACCGGCGCAGCGGCCACGGCGTGGCCCTGACTGCGGCCGGCGAGCGATTGGCCGAGCAGGCGCGCCAGCTGCGCCAGGTCTACCTGCAGGCCCAGGCCGCGCGGGACGCCTGGCGCGGGCTGGACACCGGCAGCCTGCGCCTGGGGGCCAGCACGACGCCCGCCAGTTATCTGCTTCCGGGCCTGGTGGCGCAATTCAGGCGTCGCTATCCCGCTGTCAGCCTGCATTTGTCGGATGGCAATACCCGCCAGATCGTGGAGCGGCTGCCGGCGCTGGACCTGGCGTTTATTGAGGGCGAAGTGCCGGCCGGCCTGCCGGCGGACACGGCCGTGCACGGCTGGCGCCAAGACGAGGTGGTGGCCATTGTTCAGGCCGATCATCCCCTGGCCGCCAGGGGGGCGGCCAGCCTGAACGAATTGGCCGACCAGCCGCTGGTGATGCGCGAGCCGGGTTCCGGCGTCAGGCAACTGGTCGAGCGCGCCTTTGATGGCGCCGGCCTGGCGCCGGCCGTCGGCCTGGAGCTGGCCGGTGTTGAAGGGGTGAAGCAGGCAGTGCGCGCGGGCCTGGGCATTGCCTTTGTGTCGCTGATGTCCATGCGGCACGAGGACGGCACCCTGGCCGTGGTGCGCGTGCTGCCCCGGCCCTTGACGCGCACGCTCAGCATCCTGGTGCCGCATGCCAACGCATGCGCGCGCGCGACGGAAAGGTTTCTGCAGGCCTGCCTGGCGCTGCCCGACGATTCCGAAGCCTGATTACGCGCCGGGTGCGGGGCGCGCCAGCCACTGCCGCGCGAGTTCTACCCAGTACGTGCCGCCCAGCGGCAGCAGGTCGTCGTTGAAGTCGTAGCTGCCGTTGTGCAGCATGCAAGGGCCCATGCCATGGCCTGCTTCGCGGTGCGTGCCGTCGCCATTGCCGATCCAGACATAGCAGCCGGGGATTTCCTGCAGCATGTAGGCGAAATCTTCTGCGCCCATGGTGGGCTGCACGTGGTCATTGACGTTGTCGGCGCCGACGATGCCGCGCATGACATCGATGCAGAACTCGGTCTCGCGCGCATGATTGATGGTGGGCGGGTAATTGCGGCGGAAATCGAATTCGACGTCGCAATCGAGCGCCGCGCAGGTATGGCGGGCGATTTCTTCCATGCGCCGTTCGATCAGGTCGAGCGTTTCGTGCGTGAAGGTGCGCACGGTGCCGCGCATGACGGCCTGGTTGGGCACGACGTTGTCGGCGCTGCCGGTGTGTATCTGCGTGATGCTGAGCACCGCCGCATCGAGCGGGTTGCGGTTGCGCGTGATGATGGTCTGCAGCGATTGCGCCAGTTGCACGGCTGTCATGACCGGGTCGACGCCCAGGTGCGGCATGCCGGCGTGCGTGCCCTTGCCCTGGATGGTGATGATGAATTCGTTGCTCGACGCCATGATGGGGCCGGCGGTGACGCCGAAGTAGCCCACAGGCAGGCCCGGCCAATTGTGCATGCCGAACACGGCTTCCATGGGAAAACGCGTGAACAGGCCGTCTTCGATCATGCGCCGGGCCCCCCCGCCGCCTTCTTCGGCGGGCTGGAAGATGGCGTACACGGTGCCGGCAAAGTCGCGATGCTGCGCCAGGTAACGCGCCGCGGCCAGCAGCATGGCCGTGTGGCCGTCGTGGCCGCAGGCGTGCATCTTGCCCGCGTGCTGGCTGGCGTGCTCGAAAGAATTGGCTTCTTGCATGGGCAGCGCGTCCATGTCGGCGCGCAGCCCGACCGCGCGCGTGCCGGGCGTGTTGCCGCGGATAATGCCCACGACTCCCGTGCCGCCCAGGCCGCGGTCGACCTCGATGCCCCATTCTTGCAGGCGTGCGGCGACGAGGTCGGCCGTGCGGAATTCTTCGAATGCCAGTTCGGGGTGGGCATGGATGTCGCGCCGGATCTCGGCGATATCACGGTGCCAGGCGACGATGGGGTCCAGGAGTTTCATCGGGGTCTCGTTGATATGGAGCCAGAGGCAACGAAGGTATTATCAAGCAAAATGACTTAAAACAACGCTCGGAGGCAAGATATGACACGTCCCTGGCTCGCGCAATACCCCGAAGGCGTCCCGGCCGAGATCACCATCGACGGCTACAAGTCTCTTACTCAGCTGCTCGACCGGTCGTGCAGAAAGTACGCGAAGCGGGTGGCCTGCACGGCCATGGGCAGCGACTTGTCGTATGCCGACCTCGACCGCCAGGCGCTGGCCTTTGCCGCCTGGCTGCAGGGTCTGGGGTTGCAGAAGGGCGCGCGTGTGGCGCTGATGATGCCCAATGTGCCGGCCTATCTGGTGTGCCTGCTGGGGACGCTGCGGGCGGGCCACGTGGTGGTCAACGTCAACCCGTTGTACAAGTCCGACGAATTGCAGCGCCTGCTGCACGACAGCGAGGCCGAGGTCATCGTGATACTCGAGAACTTCGCCCGCACGCTGCAAGACGTGCCCGACCGGGCGCAACTGCGCCACGTCGTGATCACCGGCCCCGGCGACCTGCTGGGCGGATTGAAGGCGCCGCTGGTCAACCTGGCGGCGCGCTATGTGAAACGAATGATCCCCGAGTGGCGCATCGATGGCGCGTTGCGGCTGACCAGCGTGCTGGCGCGGGCCGATTCGGCGTCCTTCAAGCGGCCCGCGCTCTCGCACGACGATGTGGCGGTGCTGCAGTACACCGGCGGCACCACGGGGGTGCCCAAGGGCGCCATGCTGACGCACGGCAACTTGCTGGCCAACGTGTTGCAACTGCAGGAAGTCGCGCGGCCCGCTTTGCGCGACCTGGAACATACCCAGCTCACGATCATCAGCGCCCTGCCGCTGTACCACGTGTTTGCCATGACGGTCTGCGGCCTGTTCGGCATATATGCCGGCATGCGCAACCTGCTCATCATCAACCCGCGCGACCAGCCCGCGCTGATCGCGGCGTGGCGCAAGGCGGGCGTGAACATCTTTCCGGGCGTCAACACCTTGTTCAACGCGCTTGCGCACAACGAGGAGTTCGCGCGGCTCGATTTCTCGGGCCTGCGCCTGACGCTGGGCGGCGGCATGGCGGTGCAGCGCCAGGTGGCCGAACGCTGGCTGGAAATCACCGGGCGGCCCCTGATAGAAGGCTATGGGTTATCTGAAACGTCGCCGGTGGCGACGGTCAACCCCACCAATTCCACCGAGTATTCCGGGTCTATCGGCCTGCCTCTGCCGTCTACCGATGTGGCGATTCTTGACGACGATGGCCGGCCCGTGCCCCTGGGCGAGCGCGGCGAAGTGTGCATACGCGGTCCGCAGGTCATGCTGGGCTACTGGAAAAAACCCGAGGAAACGCGCAACAGCATGACCGAGGACGGTTTTTTCCGCACGGGCGACATCGGCATCATGGACGAAAAAGGCTATACCCGCATCGTCGACCGCAAGAAGGACATGATCGCAGTGTCGGGCTTCAAGGTGTACCCGAACGAGGTCGAGGCCGTGATCGCTTCGCACCCCGGCGTACTCGAATGCGCGGTGGTGGGCGTGCCCGATCCGCGCACAGGCGAGGCGGTCAAGGCGTATGTCGTGAAGAAAGACCCCGCGCTTACCGAGGCGCAGGTCATAGACTGGTGCCGCGAGAAACTTACCAACTACAAGCGCCCGCACGCGGTGGAGTTTCGCGGCGAATTGCCCAAGAGCAATGTGGGCAAGATACTGCGGCGTGAATTGCGGCCGGGCGGCGAATCGGGCGCCGCCTAGCCGCGCCTAGGACGCCTGCAGGTGCGGGGCGACCATGTTGTGCAGCGCTTGGACGATGGCCGGGTTGCCGGCCACCACGCGCCCGCCGACGGGCCAGGGGTCCTGGCGGTGCATGTCGTGGCAGACGCCGCCGGCTTCGCGCAGGATCAGGGTGCCAGCCGCCACATCCCAGGGCGCCAGGCCCATTTCCCAGTAGCCGTCGTAACGGCCGCAGGCGGTCCAGGCCAGGTCGAGCGCGGCCGCCCCCATGCGCCGCACGCCGCGCGCGGTGCAGATGGCGTCTTGCAGCATGGGCATGTACTGGCTTGCAAATGAAAAGTCGCGGAACGGGAACCCGGTGGCCAGCACCGCGTCGTTGAGCGATTGCGTCCGCGAGCAGGCGATACGGCGCCCGTTGAGCCACGCCCCGATGCCATGCACGGCGGTGAACAGCTCTTCGCGGCTGGGGTCATACACGACGCCGATGACGGGGGTGTCGACCTCGAGGGGGCCGCCGCCGGACACGCGTGTACCGCCGTGCGCCACCAGCGCGATGGAAACCGCGTAGTGCGGGATGCCATGCAGGAAGTTGGTCGTGCCGTCCAGCGGATCGATGTACCAGGTGGCGCTGCCCTGGGCCTTGCCACCCGTTTCTTCGGCCACGATGCCGAACTGGGGCGTGCGGGCCCGCAGGGATTCGATAATGGCGGCTTCGGCTTCGCGGTCGGCCTGCGAGACCAGATCGTTGCGGGCCTTGTGATCGATCACAAGGTCGGCACGATGGTGCGCGTACGATTGCAGGACGGCGGCGCCGGTGTGGGCCGCCGAAACGGCCGTGTCGATGGCGGATGCCAGGTCCAGGGGCGCCGCCTGGGTCGGGGGAGAATCGGTCGTCGGCATAAATCCAGTGTAAGCCTTTGTGGCAACGAGCTTATCGCACTGCGCCAAATACAGTCGCGCGGCGTGGCTTTCAGCCAACGTAACACGCTTGTCGCTTTGGTTATTCTGGCGGGCATTCAGGTATTTGCATACTGCCGTCGAGATTCATGTCTTCCTACGTTCCCCTGACACCTCCCGCCGCCAGCCTCGGCCCCGACGGGCGCCTGCGCAGCGCCGCCTATGGCGATGTCTATCACAACATTTCGAGCGCGCTCGGGCAGGCCGAACACGTTTTCCTGAGGGGTAACGGCCTGCCGCAGCGCTGGCGCGGCAGGCCGGCCTTTACCGTATGCGAAACCGGTTTCGGGCTGGGGCTGAACTTCCTGGCGCTGTGGCAGGCTTGGCGGCAGGATGGGGCCAGGCCGCGGCGGCTGCATATGCTGTCGATAGAGGCGCACCCCTTCAGCCGCGCCGAATTGCACGAATGGCTGGGGCAGGTCGCGCCCGACACATTGCAGGATCTGGCCGGGCAGCTGGCAGATCAATGGCCGGCCTGCCTGCCGGGGCTGCATCGCCTGGAATTCGAAGGCGGGGCGGTGACACTGACGCTGGCTTTCGGCAGGGCGGCCGACATCGCGCCGCTGTTGCGCGCACGTGTCGATGCGTATTTTCTGGATGGCTTCGCCCCGGACCGCAACCCGGATCTGTGGCAACCCGAATTGCTCAGGGACCTGTCGCGCCTGGCCGCGCCCGACGCCACGGTGGCTACATGGGCCAGTGCGGGCATGGTGCGCCGGGGTTTGGCGCAGGCCGGCTTCCAGGTTGGCAAGCAGCCCGGCTACGGGGGCAAATGGTCGATGACCGTGGGCGTGCGGGCGGATCCGACAGGGCCGATTGCGGGCCACGAGCCGTGGCTGCAGGCGCGAGCCGCCGATGACGCCGGCGCCGGCGAAGTGGTGGTGGTGGGCGGCGGGCTGGCCGGCGCCGGCATCGCCCAGGCGCTGGCGCTGCGGGGGCGGCCTGTCTGCGTCATCGATGCGTCGGGGCCGGCGGCGGCCCATCAGGGCCATGCCGCAGCCGCACTCACGCCGGTCATTGCGCGCGACGACAACCCCCGCGCACGGCTGTCGCGGGCCGGCAGCCTGCGGGCGCTGGCGCGATGGGCCGGCCTGCCACCCGCCGCCGCGCCCCGGCGCTGCGGCACGGTACAGCTCGAACGCGATGCGGGGCGCACCGCGGCCCTGGCCGAAACCTTGCGATTGTTGCAGTTCCCGGCGGATTGGGTGCGGGCCGTCACGCGCGACGAAGCGGCGGCCCTGGCAGGGGTGCCGGTGTCGCGCGGCGGCCTGTTCTTTGCCGATGGCCTGCTGGTGCGGCCCGCCGCGCTGGTGGCGGCGCTGCTCGATATGCCCGGGGTGCGCATGGTGACCGGACAGGCCGCGGCGCTGCGCCAATGCGGTTCCGCATGGCAGGTGCTGGACGCGGGGGGGCGGCTGCTTGGGCAGGGCGCCACGGTGGTACTGGCCAACGCGTTCGGCGCGCAGGCGCTGCTGCGCGCTTCCGGATTGCTGGAGCCGCTGCCGCGCATGGCGCAGATGCATGCGCTGGCGGGCGAAGTCACCTTGCTGCCTGCGCATGCCCTTGACGGCGGGCCACGCTGCATCGTCGGGGGTGAAGGGTACTTGCTGCCGGCCCTGGACGGGTGGTGCGTGGCTGGCAGTACATACGAGCACGGCGCCGCCGCGGCCGTCGTCAGCGACGCCGGCCAGCAGGCCGTGCTGCACAAGGCGGCGCGGCTGCTGGACCAATGGCCGGCCGACCGGCCGCAGCTGACCCCCGGCCAGTTGCCAGGGTGGGCGGGGTGGCGCGCGGTGCTGCCGGGCCGGCTGCCCGCCATCGGGCCCCTTGCACACGCGCCCGGCGTCTGGCTGGCGGCCGGATACGCGTCTCGCGGGCTGACATGGTCGGCCCTGGCCGGTGACCTGATTGCCGCCGGGCTGCACGACGAACCCTTGCCGCTGGCCGCTGACCTGCTGGCGGCCGTCGCGCCCCGCTAGCGCAGAAGCGGCCGTGATGGCAGATGATGCACGTAAAACCCCGCCATATACAGCCCCGGACGACTTCCGGCAAGGTAGCGAGTGAGTAATTGCTGCGCTGCGAAGGGTCTCCGTTCGCGGCCCGCTGGGCTTCGCAACAAGGTGCGAAAACAGGGACCGAGTTTATTTCGAGGGCCAAATCCGTCAAAATAGCGTCTTTTAATTGGTTTTGGCTTAAGCCGGGGGATACCTGTGCCGCCCAAATTCGACTATGCCCACACTACCCAACTCGAATCCATCGAGTTGCTGTCGTCGCGCTCCAGCCGCATCGACTTCGATGCCGGCGACGGGCTGCGCCTGGTAGTCGAGGCGCATGCGCCTGGGGTGTTCCGCCTGCGTTTCGGCCAGGCGAACCTGCTCACCGACGAGAAACCCGGCGCGCGCGCGCGGGCCGTGGCCGAGATGCTGCTGGCGCGCCAAGAGGCCGTGGGCGAATGCACCATCGCCCCGCGCGATGACGGCAATGGCTGGCGTATCGCCCAGGGCGACGTCGTGCTCGAAGTCCAGCCCGATCCCGTCCGCATCACGCTGCACCGGGGCGATGCAAGGCTGCTGGCCTCCGATGTCTCGGCCCACCAGCCCGCCTTCGGGTTCAATGCGCTCGACGAGGCCGAGCATGCGGTTTGGAACGCGGCCTTCACGCTCGAGCCGGGCGAACGCGTCTACGGCCTGGGCGAGACCTCGGGCGACCTGAACCGTCGCGATGAATCCGTCGTTTCCGACGATCCCGAGCACCGCGCCCTGCCGCTGGCCTGGAGCCCGCGCGGCTGGGGGGTGTATGTCAACACCATGCAACGCGTGCACCATGACGTGGGCGTGGCGCCGGCCGACAGCGCCTATGCCGTGTCGGTCGAAGACGCGGTCCTCGACGTGTTCCTGTTCGCCGGCGAACCATGCGAAGTGCTGAATCAGTACACCGCCCTGACCGGCCGGGCCGGGCAGCCGGTGCTGTGGGCGATGGGCGCTTGGCTGCAACAGGCCGACGGCGAGATGGCCACGCAAACCGCGGCCCTGGTGGCGCAGATGCGCGAGCAGCAGTTGCCCCTGGATGCCGTCAAGTTGGCGGGCCCCGCAGCGTGGGGCTTTCAGGCCGACAAACCCGTATTCGAATGGGACGCGCAGCGCTTTCCCGATGCGCGCCAGATGCTGGCCTTGTTCCACAAGCATCATGTGCATGTCGCGGCCATCGGCTTTCCGGGCGTCATCAAGTCCACGCTTTTGTTCGAAGAGCTCGAAGACCGCGGCTGGCTGCTGACGCGCGAAGACGGCAGCGCCCAGGTCTTTGACGGCAATGCGGCCAGCGGCGGCCGGCCGTATGGCTTGCTCGACCTGACCTATCGCGACGTCTACAACCTGTGGATCGAGCGGCATCGCCAACTGCTCGACGACGGGCTGGATGCGCCCGCCTGTGATGCGCAGATTGCCATTCCCGATGGCGTCAGCGCCCGTAACGGAGAAACCGGCGCCTTATTGCGCACCATGTATCCGCTGCTGGCGCGCCGCGCGCTGTTCGACGCCGTGGCAGGCCACAAAGTGCCGCCCGAGGGCGTCGTGCCCAGCACCGACCTTTTCCCGGCCGCGCAGCGCCTGCCCTGGCAGGTGGGCCCGCAGGTCACCAACGACTGGGACGGGCTGCAACATACGTTGCGCACGGCCTTGTCCACAGGCGCCAGCGGCGTGCCCGTGCAAGTGCATTCCATCGGCTCGGCTTCGGCGCCGCTGGACGGCATGACGCCCGAGCTCTACCTGCGCTGGCTCACCATGGGCGTGTTTTCCGCCAACTTCTGCTTCCAGGGGGTTGCGCCATTGATGCCGTGGGCGTTTGGCGATGACGTGCTGGAACAGGCGCGCATGTGGCTGCAGTGGCGCTACCGCCTTATCCCGTACGTGCTGGGCGCCATTGAAGATTCCGTGCGTACCGGACTGCCCGTGCAGCGGTCCATGGCGCTGAGCTTCCCGAACGACCCCGACGCCCACGACTGGG
Organism: Bordetella genomosp. 7; assembly: GCF_002261415.1. Classification (NCBI taxonomy): domain Bacteria; kingdom Pseudomonadati; phylum Pseudomonadota; class Betaproteobacteria; order Burkholderiales; family Alcaligenaceae; genus Bordetella; species Bordetella genomosp. 7. Next base: position 50,248 of record NZ_NEVI01000003.1, read on the forward strand.
ACCTGCAGTACTTGCTGGGCCCGGCGCTGCTGGTGGCGCCGGTCACCCAGCCCGGCAGCAGCGTGCGTGTTTATTTGCCCAAGGGCGAAGCCTGGTGGGACCTGAACACCGGCCACCGCTACGAGGGCGGCACCACCTGGACACTGGAATGCGGCACCGACAAGTTCCCGGTGTTCGGTCGCGAAGGCCACATGCTGTGCCTGGGTCCGGTTGCGCAGCACGCCGGCGAATTCAATTCGGCCCGCATTCTCGACGAAGTCTGGATGTTCGGCATGCCCATGCACAACCCGGTGGTCATGCGCAACAAGATCCGCGTGATGCAGATGCAGGGCTCCAGCTATATCAAGGGCCTGGAAGGGCTGCGTATCCTTCCGTCCGAAGGCCTGGAAGTCAAACGCCGCGGCGCCGAAGTGCGGATTTCCCGCGCCAGGTAGCACGGCCCGCAACACAGCGCCGGCCGCCGAAGGCGCCGGCGCTGTGTTGCGGCGTGTGCTATGGTTCGCCGCGCGGCGCGGGGGCTATCCGTTCCCGGCGCGCCATCGGCCGGCTTTAAATAACTAAAAGTTATTAAAAAGAGAATAATCAGTCGTTCTCTTTGGATGGCCGGTCCTCCAAAATCGCACCGTCATGATTCACATAGAAAATCTCTCAAAGAGCTACGCCACGCCGCATGGCCGCTTTGAGGCGCTACGAAACATCAGCCTGCACATCGAGCAGGGCGAGGTGTTCGGCATTATCGGCCCCAGCGGGGCCGGCAAAAGCACCCTGGTGCAATGCATCAATCTGCTGGAACGCCCCGATCACGGCGAGATCGTGATCGGCGGCACGCCCCTGACCGGCCTGGACGAGGCGCGCCTGCGCAGCCAGCGCCGCCGCATCGGCATGGTGTTCCAGGGTTTCAACCTGCTGGCGCGCCGCACGGTATATGGCAACGTGGCGCTGCCGCTCGAAATCGCCGGCGTGCCGCGCAGCGAGATTCCCGCCCGGGTCGAGCGCCTGCTGGCGCTGGTGGGCCTGGAGCATCTGCGCGACCGCTATCCCGGCCAGATCAGCGGCGGCCAGAAGCAGCGCGTGGGCATTGCCCGTGCGCTGGCCAACGACCCCGACGTGCTGCTCAGCGACGAGGCCACGTCGGCGCTGGACCCCGAAACAACGCACAACATCCTGGCCCTGCTGCGCGACATCAACCGCCAGACGGGTATTACCGTGGTGATGATCACGCACCAGATGGAAGTGGTGCGCGAGATCTGCGACCGCGTGGCGGTGCTGTCGCATGGCGAGGTCGTCGAAATGGGGCGCACGCAGGATATTTTCGCGAGTCCGCGGCACGAGGTCACGCGCGCGATGGTGTCTGCCGCCACGGCGTCCGACCTTACCGACGCCACCCTGGCCGCGACCCGCGAGCGCATTGCCGCGCTGCGGGCCGCGCATCCGGACCGGGCGGTGCGGTTGCTGCGCCTGCGGCTGGCCGGTGGCGCCTCGGCCGGCACGCTGCTGTCCGACCTGACGCGCGAGCACGCGCTCGACGTCAGCCTGGTGCAGGCGCGAGTCGAAGACATACAAGGCGTTGCCGTCGGCACGCTGTTCCTGTTGGTGCAGGGCTCCGCCCAGGCACTGGGCCAGGCGCTGGCCGCACTGGCCGCCCAGGACATATCAGTAGAAGAAATTGCTTATGAGCCCGCAACTGATCGATCTGCTCGTCAACTCGCTGCTTGAAACCCTGTTGCTGGTGGGCGTTCCCAGCCTGATCGCCGTGCTGGTGGGCATTCCCATGGGCGTGGTGCTGGTCGTGACTGCGCGTGGCGCGATGCTGCAGCACCTGCTGGTCAACCGCGTGCTGGGCGCCATCGTCAACATTACCCGGTCGGTGCCGTTCATCATCCTGATGGTGGCCATCATTCCGTTTACGCGCCTGGTTGCACAGACGTCGATCGGCACCACGGCGGCCATCGTGCCCCTGTCGGTGGCCGCCATTCCGTTCATGGCGCGCATTGCCGAGAACGCCATGCGCGAGGTCGATTCCGGCCTGCTGACCGCGGCGCGCGCCATGGGCGCGAGCCCGCTGCAGATCATCATGAAGGTGCTGCTGCCCGAAGCCCTGCCGGGCCTGGTGGCCGCGACCATCGTCACCATTATCAGCCTGATCGGGTATTCGGCCATGGCGGGCGCCATCGGCGGAGGCGGCCTGGGCGACCTGGGCATCCGCTACGGCTACCAGCGGTTTCTTCCCGAAGTGATGCTGGCGGTGGTGGTGGTGCTGGTCGTGCTGGTGCAGGTGATCCAGGGCCTGGGCGACTGGCTGGTGCGCCGCATGTCGCATCGTTGATACCGTTTTTTTCACTGGAACCCAAGCAACATGAGCATCAAATTCATCAAGTCGCTGGCCGCGCTGACCTTGGGCGCCGCCGTCGTTGCGCAACCCGTCCTGGCGCAGGACAAGCCCCTGAAAGTGGGCGTGACGGCCGGGCCGCACGCGCAGATTTTCGACGTGGTCAAGCAGGAAGCCGCCAAGCAGGGCATCGAAGTCGAGATCATCGAGTTCAGCGACTACGTGCAGCCGAACGCGGCCTTGTCGGCAGGCGATCTGGACATGAACAGCTACCAGCACCAGCCCTACCTGGATGCCGCCAATGCCGACCGCGGCTACAAGCTCGTCAGCATTGCCAAGACGGTGATTTTTCCCATTGGCATCTACAGCAAGAAGGTCAAGAGCCTGGATGAGCTGAAGCAGGGCGCGCAGATCGGCATTCCCAATGACCCCACCAACGGCGGCCGCGCCTTGCTGCTGCTGCAACAGCAAGGCCTCATCAAGCTGAATCCGGATGCCGGGTTGAAAGCCACGCCGATCGATGTGGCCGAGAACCCGCGCAAGCTGCGCTTTGTCGAGCTCGACGCCGCCCAGTTGCCGCGCTCGCTGGACGATACCGATGCGTCCGCGGTGAACACCAACTTCGCGCTCGAAGCCGGCCTGGACCCCAATACCGACGCCATCGCGCGTGAATCCTCGGAATCGCCCTATGCCAATGTGCTGGCGATCCGCGAGCAAGACCAGGGCCGTGCCGATCTGCGCAAGCTGGTGGAAATCTATCAAAGCCCCCCGGTGAAGGCATTCATCGCCGAGAAGTTCAAGGGCGCGGTGGTAGCCGCCTGGTAAGGCCTTTTTGACAGCCCAGCTGAAGTACGTCATAATTTCGCGCTTCGGTCGGGTCGTTAGCTCAGTTGGTAGAGCAGCGGACTTTTAATCCGTTGGTCGCGCGTTCGAGTCGCGCACGACCCACCACGAATTCGCAGCATGCACATGATCAGCGCCACCCTTTTGGGTGGCGCTTTTCTTTTGGCGTCGCCCCATGAAAACGCACGCTTGCCGAGGCCGAAACGGCGCCGCGGTAAGTTCCTTACTATCTCGTGCGTTCTTGAAAGCTTGCGCAACACTGCGCAGAATTGCGTCCGCACCAGCCTGATCACCTGGTGCTCATGTTCGCCCCCCTCGCATCCCGATAACCAGGCAAGGCGCCAGATGGCTGGTTGTTTGCGTCTCGCGGGCGTTCTACTCAAACTCAACGACGCGATTTATTCATGAACATTGATACGCAAGCGCAACCTGATCTCCAAGCCATCGATGCGGCCTTTGCGGGGCCATTGCAGGACTCTTACGACTTTATCGTGTGCGGCGCCGGTTCGGCCGGATGTGTGGTGGCCGCGCGCCTGGCAGAAGACGGCGATGCGCGGGTGCTGTTGCTCGAGGCCGGCGGGCACGATGCGCACGAGCGGATTGCCGACCCGGCGCGCTGGCCCACCAATCTGGGGTCCACCCACGACTGGGCGTTCGTGGGCGAACCCACCGCAGCGCTCAATGGCAGGCGCCTGCCATTGAGCATGGGCAAGGGCCTGGGCGGCGGCTCCAGCATCAATGTGATGGTGTGGGCGCGTGGCCACCAGTCTGACTGGGACTTCTATGCGGCCGAGTCCGGTGATGCAGGCTGGGGCTATCAATCCATACTGTCGTACTACCGCAGGATAGAGGACTGGCAAGGCGCGCCGGACAGCGTGCGCCGGGGCATCGGCGGGCCGGCTTATGTGGCGCCCGCTGCCTCGCCGCAGACGTTGGCGCACGCCACGGTCGAAGCCGCTGGCGCGATGGGCATTCCCCGCTACGACAGCCCGAATGGCGAAATGATGGAACGCCCCGGCGGGGCCGCCTTTGCCGACCTGCGCATCCGCGACGGCAAGCGCGAGTCGGTCTATCGGTCGTACGTGCACCCGATGTTGCAACGGCCCAATCTGACGGTGGTCACCGACGCGCTCGTGGAGCGGCTGGTGCTGGACGGCAAGAAGGTGGTCGGCGTGGCGCTGGCGGTGCGGGGCCAGCGGCGCACCGTCCACGCGCGGCGCGAAGTGGTGCTGTCCATGGGAGCAGTCAATACTCCGAAGGTGCTGATGCAGTCCGGCATCGGCCCCGCCGATCTGCTCAGGCAGCACGGCATTGCGGTGCACGCACATTTGCCGGGCGTGGGCGAGAACCACCAGGACCACATTGCATTCGGATGCACATGGGAATACAAGACGCCGCAGCCGGTGGGCGCCGGCGGGTGCGAAAGCACGGTGTACTGGAAGAGCGACGCCCGCATGAGCGAACCGGACGTATTGCTGTGCCAGCTGGAGTTCGCGGTGCCGTCGCCGCCCGAAACCGGTGTTGTGGCGCCCGAGCATGGCTGGACCATGTTTGCGGGGCTGGGGCGGCCCAAGAGCCGCGGCACGGTTCGCATTTCAGGGCCCAACCCCGGCGACCCCGTGCTGATCGATCCGAACGCGCTGAGCGACCCCCGGGATCTGGACGCCGCGGTGGCCACGTTGGAGCTGACGCGCGAGATCGGCAACCACCCTGCGCTCAGCGGACTGGTCAAGCGGGAAGTGGCCCCGCGCTACCGCCACCGGGCAGACATGGTCCAGTTCCTGAAAAACGCCGCGATCACCTACTGGCATCAGGCGGGTACCGCCAAAATGGGCAGGGACGAGATGTCGGTTGTCGATGCGCAGCTGCGGGTGTATGGCATCGAGAACCTGCGCGTGGCCGACGCCTCGATCATGCCTCGCATCACGGCGGGCAACACCATGGCGCCTTGCGTAGTCATTGGCGAGCGGGCCGCGGACTTCATCAAAGCGGCGCACGGCATGCGCGCGACCCCCGCCCCGATCGCGTGACGGCCGGGCATTTTATTTCTTGAAATCGTTGGAGATCCAGGCGTGGCGTCGTTTTTTCTGGTGTTGCTTATTGCGGTGGCGGCCTGCTGCCTGATCTTGCGCTGGCGGCGCGCCGGCCTGGCGATCTGCGCCGTGCTGGCGTTGTATGGCGTGGCGGTGGGCTGCGGGCCCGCCGCCCGCGCGCTGGCCGACGGCCTGCAATCGGACTTCGAACAGAAGCCGGACGTGCACTGGGGCGCGCGCAACGTCATTGTGGTGTTGGGCGCGGGCTTGCAACAGGTGGCTGACCGCGCCGAGCCGGGCCCGTTTGCTTATGCAAGGATTGCAGAGGCCGCACGCCTGTACGCGGCCTGCCGGCAGGCCAGCGGCGAATGCAAGGTGCTGCTAAGCGGGGGCGACCCCGCCGGGCTCGGCGTGTCCGAGGCGGAAATCTACGGGCAACTGCTTGTCCGCTTGGGCGTGGACAGCGCGCAACTGGTGCTGGAGCCCCGCAGCCGGAACACGTGGCAGAACGCGCAGTTTTCCAGCCCGATGTTGAACGCCGATGCAGGCGACCGCATCGTGCTGGTCACATCAAGCATGCACATGCGGCGCAGCCTGCTTTATTTCGGCCATTTCGGCGTGTCTGCCACGCCCGCGCGTGCCGACTACTTCGGTGTCCTGTCGTCGGCCATGCCGGTGGCCTACAACTTTGCCGTTGCAGACCTGGCGCTGCACGAATACCTGGGTATTGCCCGCTATCACGTCTATAACCTGATGGGCTGGAATCCGCCCAGGGTGTCCTGAGCGCGCCGCCCATGCCGGGCGGATAGCGCCCGCAGGGCTTGTCGACCATTGCCTGTACAGTTTTCCCGGAGCCAGTTCATGCGAATATCAACGCGACACGACGTCGTCACATCGCACGGCCGCATTGCCACAGAAGTCCAAGGCAGCGGCTTTCCCATTGTGTTCATACACGGCAACTCCGCGTGCCGGCGCGTGTTTCAGAACCAGTTTTCTTCCGGGCTGCTGGACGGCTACAAACTGGTGGCGCCAGACCTGCCCGGGCATGGCGAGTCAGAAAACGCCCACGACCCAGGGCGCAGTTATATCCTGCCGGGCCTGGCCGGCATGATGCTGGAACTGCTGGACCAGCTGAATATCAAACGCGCCGTTGTCGTTGGCGCGTCGCTGGGCGGGCATGTCGCCATCGAGATGCTGGCCCGTTCGGCCGTGCCTGGCGGGCTTTTCCTGATGGGCTCGCCGCCGGTAGGCCTGGATATCGCGCAGGGGTTCAACGGCAAGCCACTGAACGGGCTGGCCTCGAAAGGCGAGTTGACGCCGCAAGAGGCGGCGTACTTTGCCTCGGCGGTTTTTGGCCCGTGCGTCGAACCCTTCATGCGCCAGGCGATCGAACGCACCGATGCCGTCTTCAGGCCTACGTTGTTTGGCGAAGCCGGGCGCGCCGCAGGCGTGAACCAGCGCGAAACGGTGGCGGCAGCGGCCGTGCCCACCGCCATCGTCAATGGCGCCGACGACCGCATCATCAACCTGGATTATGTCGACAGCGTGCCTTACGCGCGTTTGTGGCGAGGCGAATGCCTGCGCATTGCCGACGCGTCCCATTCAGCGTTCTGGGAAACGCCGGACGTGATCAACCGGCTGTTGCGGGAGTTCACCCAGGACGTGATTGAGGGGCGGGCGTAGCGGCAACGGAATCATGCGCCGGCGGGCGTTGTTCGAACCACAGCAACATGGCGTCAAAGGCCGGGCACAGCGCCTTGCCCCATTCCGACAGTTGATATTCGACCTTGGGCGGGACTTCGGGGTACAGCGTGCGCACGACGATGCCGCAGCTTTCCAGCTGGCGCAGCTGCTGCGACAGCATCTTCTGCGATATGCCCGGGATCGATCGTTCGAGTTCGGAATAGCGCAGCACCTTTTCCGAGAACAGGTGGAACAGGATGATCAGCTTCCAGCGCCCTTCGAGCAGGCGGATAACGGTCTCGACATCGGCTGCAGCCGACTCGGGGGTGTATTGCTTTCTCATGGGCTGGTGTCGTTAAGTGCGATAATAGTTATCGCGATATAAAAATCTTACGCTGTAGGGGTTCTCCGTGTCAAGAAAAATCTCGGGTCCGCCTTTGAAGCGCCCCGGGTGTCGAGCCGCAGGGGCCCGGAATCCGGGGCATCGCCCTGCGGCCCGGATGTGGCGACACCCGGGCCGCAGGCGCCCGCCTACTTGAGGGCCCGAAGCAGTGTGACGAGATCGTCGGTAGGCATGACGTCGGCGTACTTGCTGGCCATGTCGAACAGGTTGACGGCGTGCGATACCTGCGAGCGGTCGTAGACCGCGTCCTGAGGCACCACCACCTTGTAGTTCAACGCGCATCCGTCGACCACCGTGGCCCGCACGCACCCGCTGGTCGTGCAGCCGGTGACTACCAGGGTATCGATGCTCCGGCCAACCAAGTAGCTGGCCAATCCTGTGCCATGGAAGGCGCTGGCCTGGAACTTGGGAATCTGGATATCGCCGGCCTTCGGACTGACTTCTTTCACGAAATCGTAATCAGAAGGTGCCACAGACATCACCTTCGGCACTTTGGATTCGAACTGGCCGCGGTCATGGGATTGTTTAGGCGCGACATAAGGATAAATGACCGGCGCACCCATTTCGTGGAATACATCGAGCAAGCGCGCAATGTGCGGCACGGCTTGCCAGCCATGCTCGCCGCAGCTGGTAGGCATTGATTCGATGGCTTGTTCGATAGGCATGGGCGCATAACCCATCGACCGGTACTGCACATCGATAACCAGCAGTGCGGCGCGCTTGCCGATGCCCGCCGGGGCGCCCCAGCCCGCCTTCTGGTAAATATCGATCTCGTTTTCGGGGATGATCCCGTGCCACGGGCGTCGCTTGACCTGTACCTGCGTCATTGCCTTAGATCTCCACCGTGGTTGCATCGTACTGGAGCAGCCAGTCGTAGCGTTCGCGCACTGCTTCGGTGGACCACTGCCGGTCGATGTAGGGCCAGGCGGTGCCGGGCTGCTCCAATGCGGGGCTGTGGAATATCTTCAGCATCTTCAACGATTCGGCCTTGGTACGGTTGGCGCGTGCGATCCGCGCGTGGTCATAGCGTTGCAGCGCCCCCGGAATATCGCCGCCGCCTGCCTCCAGACAGCGCGCGAGCACGTAGGCGTCTTCCATGGTCATGTTGACGCCCATGCCCAGGTAGGGCGTCATCGAATGGCAGGCGTCGCCCAGAAGGGTCACGTGGCCTTTGGACCAGGCGTCCAGCGGGTCGCGGACGAACAACCCCCACCGGAACAGGTTTTCCGAACTGATGAAAAGGTCGAGAATGTCCTGGTGCCAGCCTTCGAAGTCTTTGAGCGCGTCGGCCAGGTCGCCTTTTTCGGACCACGATTCGGTGTGCCAGGTTGAACTGTCGACCTGCGCAGAAAAGCTGACAAACAGCTCGCCATTGCGCTGCACAGGGTAGGTGGTGACATGCGCCGTAGGGCCTACCCATGTCGAGGCAAGCGGCTCGCGGTGCTGTGGCTTGAGCTTGTTCATCGGGGCAAGGCCTCGCCAGGCCAACGCGTCGGTATAGCGGGCAGGGGCGGGCCCGAAAAGCGATTGGCGCACGCGGGAGTGTGCGCCGTCGCAACCGACTACGACGTTGCCTTCCACATACTCGCCATTTTCGAGCAGGAGGCGGGCGCGGCCGTCGACGGTTTCGGCGCCGATGGTGCGCACCCCGAAATGAACCGCGTCGGGTTTGAGGCGGACCACGGCTTCGTACAGCACGCGTTGCAGTTCTGCGCGCAACACCTGCACCAGCGTGTGGTCTGCCTTGGGCGAAGCGTTGGATGGCAGAACCGACTTGGATTCGCCGGTTTTCCAGTAGCGGATCAGTCGATCCTGCGGAGGCAGGTTGATTTTCTGCAACTGCTCGGCAAGGCCCAGCGCGTTCATGACCTTGGACCCGTTGGCCGAAATCCATAGGCCGGCGCCGACTTCGCGAAGTTCGGCCGACTGTTCGTAGACGTCGACGTCGTAACCTTTCTGAAGCAGGGCGAGCGCAAGCGTCAAGCCGCCCATTCCCGCACCCGCGATGAGCACGTGGGGGCGACCTTGTTTATTCGTGGAGTCAGACATTTGTCCCTCTATTGATACTTTGACGGGTTATGGACGAGGTCCATGATGGCTTCGAGAATCTTCACGTATCCGGTACAGCGGCAGATGTTGCCGCGCAGATAGTGGCGCACGGTTTCTTCCGACGGGTTGTCATATCGCGCAAGCATCGACTTGACGGCCAGGATCATTCCGGGGGTGCAGAACCCGCATTGCAGCGCGCCATGGGCGATGAACGCACGCTGCACGGGGTCGAGCTGCCTGCCTTGCGCCAACCCTTCGATCGTGGTGATTTCGCGCTCGTGCGCGTCCGCGCACAAGGTGGTGCAGCTCGAGGCGGGATTGCCGTCGAGCAGGACGGTACAAGCGCCGCAGACCTGCACGTCGCAGGATCGTTTGGTGCCCTTCAGGTGAAGGCGGTCGCGCAATACGTCTATCAGCATTTCGCGCGGCTCGACTTCGACGCTCGCGTGCGCGCCATTGAGCTTGAAGTCTACGCGCATCAATGGAATTTCTTGGTCGATGTGGCTCATGATATGCATGCCCTGATAGCGCGCCCGGCAAGCACCGAGACGAGATGGCGTTTGTAGTCGGCGCCGCCGTGCAGATCGTCGTGGGCTTCGATACTGGCGGCGTCGGCGGCGACAGCGTCTTTGAGCCGGCCCCACGTCTGTTCGGCATCCAGGCCATGGGGAATTTCCGAGGCGGCTTGTTCCGCGCGTGCCAGCCGCACGGGCCGCGAGGATATCGCGCCGGCCCACAGGCTCAGCCGTTGCGGATTGTCGGTAGACCAGACCGCTGCGACGCCGACCGCCGGCCGCTCGGTATGGCCGAAGGCGCGATAGGCCGACCGTGTCCCCCGAGATTGCGGCGCGATATTGATCGACACCAGAATCTCGTCTTCGTCGCGGGCAGTGGTGAACTCGCCCAGATGGAAATCCCTGGAGGGCACTTCGCGCACACCTTTGGGGCCGGCGAGCACGACCCAGGCGTCCAGGGCCGACAACATGGTGGGGGCGTCGGCGTGCGGTTCGCCAAAGCACAGCACGCCGCCCAGCGTACCGGCCACTCGTACGCGGATGTTCGCCACGTTCTCGCTCAGTTCGGCATATCCAGGCAGGCACTCGCGCACAATGGGATGGTTGGCGATGGTGTCATGCGTGGCCAGTGCGCCGATGACGATGGTGTGGTCGGCGTCCAGGCGCACGCCTTTGAGTTCATCGACCTGCTTCAGGTCGATGACGTGCTCGTAGCGCAGGACATGGGCTTTCAACGCCACCAGCAATTCGGTGCCGCCCGCGTGGAAGGCTGCCTCGTCACCGTGCCGCGCCTTGAGGGCAAGCGCCTCGTCAAGGTTTTTGGGCCGGTGAAGAAAAAATCTCTTCGGCCGCATCACGCACCCCGCTTGCCCAGGCTGGCTGCAACGCCAAGCAGCGGCGCAGCCAGCCACCACCAGTGCGATTCGCCCAAGGCGACCGCCCCGTGTGCCACGCCGATGGCAACGGCAACATTGATGCCCAGCCGGGGCCACAGAAACACCAGTTCAGTAACCGTTGCCCTGGGCTCACGTGCGGCCGGCACAGGCGCGGCCGGCGAGGCGGCTGCTTGGGCGGGCTGGGCGGCGGCGCTTGGCGTCGCGTCCGCAGCCGCGCGTGGCTCGACCGCTGTAGGCGCGACGCGGCCCGTCGGTGTAGTTGCGGATGCGACCTGCTGTGCCGGAGACCTATCCTGGCCGACGCCGGACAGTTCGTCGCGCAGGCGCTGCTCGAATTCAGCGAACAACTGTTCCGAACGCTTGCGGACTATGGGATACCCCAACGATGCCAGCCGGCCGGCGACCTGCATCGTGGCGGTGACATCGAGCTTGCACATGGTGCGGTCGCCGTCGCGCTGTTCTTCCAGGTTGACCACCATGCCCACATCTATGGTGGTGCCGGTGGCTTTGTCGCAGCCTGCGGCCTTCAGCGACACCTGCCGCTGCGGATCGTAGGAGTCGATATGGATGGCGGTGGGAACTTCGAGCTTGAAGGGCCCGATTTTTTGGCGCATTACCGCCGAGAACTCTTTGAGGTTTTCGACTTCAACGACGTTGTCACAGCCGGGGATGAGCGCGGCCACGCGCTTTACGTCGAAGAAGATGGCCCACAACTGTGCAGCGGTAGCCGGCAGCAAGGCGTCGATTCTGAAGTCCATGGCGTCAATAGTTAGTCTTTGGTTGGTTTCTTGTCACGCAGGGCGCGCCAGACGCGCTCGGGCGTGAGCGGAAGTTCTTTCACCCGGATGCCCCACCCTTGGAACAGCGCATTGGCGATGGCCGGCGCGGCAGGCAAGATCGCGCCTTCGCCGCCCCCGCGGGCGCCGAACGGGCCGGGGCCGTCTCCGCTTTCGATCAGCGCGGTGCCGACGTGATGCGGGGCGTCTTCTGTCGTGGGCACCTTGTAGTCAAACAGGGTGCCGTTGACGACCTGGCCGTCTTCGTAGATGTATTCTTCGGACAGGGTGTGGCCCAGCGCCATGACCATGGCGCCTTCGTCCTGGCCTTCCGCCGCCTTGGGGTTGATCACCCGGCCCAGGTCCGCGGCGCCGCCGACACGCAGTACCCGGATGGCCCCTGTGTCTTCGTCGAGGGCGATCTCGAACGCTCCGGCGCCGGTTTCCCAGAACAGCGGCTGGATCTTGAACGCGCCATTCTTGGTATTGGGATTGACGCGGCCGACGCCCAGGAACTCACCGGCCGCCATGCCGTTGAAACGGCGCAGCAGTTCGATCAGTTCTATGGAACCCGCCGGGCCCTGTACGGCGTTATCGACGAGTTGGTAGTCTTGCGCAGACCCGCCCAGAATGTCCGCGGCGGTGTCGCAAACCTGGCGCACGATGTCTTCGCAGGCCAGTTGCACGGCCAGCCCGATGATGACGGTAGAGCGGCTGGCGCCAGTGCCCCAGTCGTAGGGGGCCTGCAAGGTATCGGGCTCGGCCACCGTGATTTTGTTCAGGGGCTGGTTCAGCACCTTGTTGGCGACGATGCGTAACACGCCGCGGCTTCCCTGGCCGATTTCTACCGTATTGGCCGATACGCTGACCGAGCCGTCGGCTCGCAGCCGGACAATGGCGCCGCCTATAGGCATGATGCCAGGGTCGGTGGCGCCCACCGCCACGCCTACCGCGCGGGGGCCTTCGTGGCGAGGTTCGGGCAGGCTGCCCAGGGTATCCAGGGCTGCGCGCAATGAGCGCCGCATGTCGACGTCGATCGGCCTGAGGTCGTGCTTGATGGTCTGGCCCTTGTCGGCCAGGTTGAGCATGCGGAATTCCACGGGATCGATGCCCAGCTCGTGCGCGATGATGTCCATCTGGGATTCAGTCGCCCACACGGCCTGCGGGCCGCCAATTGACCGGAAGGCGGCGCCCGGCACTGTATTGGTATAGACGCCGACTGCCTCGAGCTTGAGGTTGGGTATGTGGTACGGACCGATGGCACGGATTGCGGCCTTGACGGCGATGGCCGGCCCCGTGTCGGCATATGCGCCCCCGTTGAGCACGGCGCGTACGGACTTGGCGACGATCTTGCCGTGCGGGTCCACCGCTGTCTTCAGGGTGAGTTCGGCGTCCAGGCGTCTGCAGGTCAGCATCGATTCGGCGATCGACAGGCAGATACGCACCGGCGCGCGGGCCTTCCAGGAGAGCGCCGCTACCAAAGGGTCGATCTTTACGGATGCTTTTCCGCCAAAGCCGCCGCCTACGTAAGGAGAATGCACGCGGACGCACGCCAACGGAACACCCAGGATCTCGGAGCAGACGCGCTGGATCGCGGTGGGCGTCTGGCCGCCGCTCCAGATCTCGAGCGATTTCGGGGTCCAGTGCGCAACGCAGACGTGGGGCTCCATTGCGTAGTGAAAGACCATCGGGAACGTGAACGTGTCTTCAAAGACCCTGACATCGCTCTGGAAAATGCTGTCAGGGTCGCCGCTTTCATAGCTCCATTGCTGAAACTGGTTGGTGCCTGCCACCGGATTGCAATGTCCGCGGAAGTAATAGTCCTTGAGGACGTCCATGTCTTCGTGGACCAGGGCGGCGCCTTCGCTGAGCGCGTCTTGGGCCGTGGTGGAATAGGGCAGCGGATCATATGTGACGTGGATGGCATCGACCGCCGCTTCGGCGGTGGCCTCGTCGATCGCGGCCACCGCGGCCACGGGGTCGCCCACGTACCGGACTTTATCCACTGCAATGACAGGCCTGTCACGCAACGAGAGGCCCCAGCGGATTTCCGTGCCAGGCAGATCTTTCAGATCGTCGCCCGTCAGGACGGCGGCCACGCCAGGCATGGCAAGCGCCGCGCTGACGTCGATCTGGACGATGCGCGCGTGCGGCACCGTACTGCGCAGAATTTTTCCGTGCAGCATATTCGGCACCGTGACGTCGCTTGCGTAGACCGCGGCGCCGGTTACCTTTTCAAGGTAGTCGGCGCGCGGCTCCGCGCCAAGTGAAAGGGGGGGCGTCGAATGCATGATCGGGCCTGGGCCTCAGTTTTCAAGCGAGATGTTCGAGCGTGCGATCACGTCTTTCCACATGGCGGTTTCCGCGGCCTGGCGCTTGGCGACTTCTTCGGGCGTGCTGGACGCGGGCTCTACGCCCACGGCGCCCAGGCGCGCTTTGACTTCCGGAGACGCCATGGTCTTGGCCACCTGCGGAACGACTTTGTCGAGCACTTCTTGCGGCAGCCCTTTGGGGCCGTACAGCGCGAACCACGTCACTGCCTCGAAACCGGGCAGTACGCTTTCAGCAAGGGTCGGCACGTCGGGCAGGGCTTCGGACCGCTTTGCGGTGGTGACGGCCAGGGCTTTCAGCTTGCCGGATTTGATGTGCTGCAGAACTGCGGGGCCTTGCTCGATGGCCATGACCACGCGGTCGGCGATCAGGTCTATGACCATGGGCCCGCTGCCCTTGTACTGCACGGCGAATACATCTACGCCGGCGCGTTGCTTGAACAACTCCATGAACACATGCTGGGACGTTCCCGCGCCTGCCGAACCGTAGCCGAATTTGCCGGGGTTGGCCTTCAGGTATGCGATAAGTTCCTGGATGGAGTTCACCGGCAGCGTGCCGGGGACGACGACGTACGACGGGTTGAAACCCAGCAACGATATGGGTTCGATCTTTTCATAGACGTCGTTCATGCGTGCGCTGAGCAGCGGCAGCACCGAGAACATGGACGAGGCGCCGATAAGCATGGTGTGGCCGTCAGCGGCCGCGCGCGACGCGTAATCGGCGCCGATGATGCCCGATGCGCCCGCGCGGTTCTCAACGACGACCGGCTGCCCCAGTGTTTCCAGGCCGGCAGCTACAGAGCGGGCATACAGGTCGGTGGCCCCGCCCGGCGGGTAAGGCGCGATAAGGGTGACGGGCGTGCTGGGATAGGACTGGGCTTGGACCGCACCCATTATGCCCAGTCCACAGGCTAGCCCGGCGACAAATCTCTTCCAATGAATGTTGCGCATGCTTCGGTACCCCCAGTTTGTAAAAACAATGAAATAGGCCGACTGCCGCACGGCCCTGAGCGTTCTGTATAGAGGAACGATATTCTGCGTAGCAGTACGCTACAATGTCAACTAGGAAAAGCACCAGACAGAGAAACAAATGTCGGAAGCACCGGATAGCGACACGAAATCGGGCGGGGGCGTTGCCGCGGTAGAGCGGGCAATTGCTGTGTTGAACGCATTCCGTGCGGGCGATAGCTCTTTGTCCCTGAACGAACTTGCGCGCCGTACCGGGATGTACAAAAGCACGATCCTCAGGCTGCTCTCGACGCTGGTGCGTGAGCACTGCATCGTGCGCCTGGATGATGGTAGTTATCAGCTGGGTTCGATGCTGCTGCACTGGGGGGGGCTGTATCAGGCCGCGCTGCGCCTGGATGACCACGTGCCGCCCATCCTGCGCAAGCTCGTGCAGGAAACCGAAGAGGGTGCGTCGTTCTTTACCCGCGAGGGCGACCACCGCGTGTGCCTGTTCAGGGTGGATTCACCACGCTCTATTCGCGACCATATCCGCACAGGCGATCTGGTGCCGCTCGACAAGGGTGCGGCGGGCCGCGTACTTACGGTGTTTGACCCGGGGCTGGCATCCGGGTCGAAGCCGCCCGCGCAGCCGTACATCATTACCATCGGCGAGCGCGAACCCGATATCGCCGCCATAGCGGCGCCGGTGTTCGGGCCGCAGAAGCGCCTGCGCGGCGCGCTGGCATTGTCGGGGCCGGCCGCCCGATTCTCGGACGACTTGATTCCCGCCATGTCCGCCCGTTTGCTGGCCGCCGCGGCGGACTTGACGCGCCGGCTGGGCGGAGACACAACGCTGTTTGACAGCTGGGACGCGGCCGGGCGGTCTGCCGCGTAGCGGGCCCATGGCGGACATGGGCCCGTCGTGGTCAGGCGTGGCGCTCGACGCGCATCGCAGGGTGGACCACTTCGCCTTTTTCCAGGATCTGCTCGCCATCCAGCCATAGATTGCATTCGCGCATCGGCAGGTCAAGATGGCAGGCAGTATCGTTTGTGCCGCCCACCTCCAGGTTGGGGCCCAGGGAAAACAGCACATTGCCATAGAACGACAGCGCGTTCATCACATGTTCGGCAGGGAGCTGCCGCGTTACCGCGAACTGGTACCACCGGGCTTTTTCATTGAGCCCCCAGCCGATGTGGGAAATCGCATAGGCGCGGTCATCGTTGAAACTCTTGATGTAGCTGTCGATCAGGCGCGCGTCTACGCCGCTGCCGGAAATGTCCACCACGTAGCCATCCTTGATCTGCAGAGTGACCGGCGATTCGACATACCGCTTGAACGCGCACAGGATATCGCCCGGCTGCAGCACGACGGTGCCGTTCACGCCGCCATCGTTGCCCTGGGTGAACGCGAAGCCGGATGGAAAGTGGTCCCAGCGGCCGGGCTCGTAGGTGTACCCGTATTCGGAGATGACCGGGTATTGACCCAACTGATACGTAACGTCGGTGCCCGCCCCGGACGTAAAGCGCAGCTCCCTGGCTTGCTCGAGCATGCTCTTTGCATGCTCGACGCGCCGCCGCAGGTCTTCGGTGGGGAACATCTGCTTCAGTACATGGAAGGGTTCCATGACGCGCAGTATGCGCGCGCCCGCCGCCTGGATTTCGGCTTGCTCGCGAGAAAACAGCAGCCCCACCATGTCGATCACCAGGTGCGCCGATTTGAGCGTCCGCATGGCCAGCTCGTTGCCTACCAGAGGGTGGCGCCCCTGCACGCCCACGGCGTTTTTCTGGCCGCGGCGCACATTCAAGTTAAACGTCGTGGCGCCCAGGCTCTGCGCCGCCGCCATGAATGCATTTGCGTTTTCCTGCCATTCGTCGTCAGCTGTCAGGATGACCACAGTTTCTTCGGGGGTCACCTTGCAGAGCTTCAGCTCTTCAATGAACAGATTCAAAACTTCCGCGTCGATTTTCAACTGCGGCTCCTTTTCTATCGTTGGATGGTGGTCGCAAGAATGCCGTCGAGCGCATGCTTGAAAGCTTCGAAGTCTTCAGCTTGCAACTGGTGTCCGACGCCGGGCACCCGCTTAGTCTCCATGCCGGGGCGCAGCTTTAGCATTTCGGCAATGTCGGTGTCGGAAACCACTCCGCCTTCGCCCGCGCACAGCAGGGCGATGGGCGCTTGAGCACGGGCCAGGTCGGTGAACATGTCTTCCTGGTGGAAGTCGTCATACGTTACATGCACGGCGCGTTCGTCGCATGTGCACAGCCATTCTGCGCGCAGGCGTTGCAGGGCTTCGGGCCATGGCGCGGCCGTGCTCTGCTGCATGGCTTGCAGCGCTTCGCCTCGATGGGCTGCGCGCAGCAAAGCCACGGTACGCGCTTTTGGAATAGGGTAAGGGCGGCGACCTGGGCCGCTTGTGGGCGGATCGACCAGCACGATAGGCCCTATTGGCTTGCCGGCCAGCGCAGCCGCGCGCAAGGCGATTCGTGCGCCCATTGAATGACCGATGATAATGGGGTGGTTCAGCGCGGCCGCCGAGATGAAGGCAATGACATCGTGGGCGCAAGCATTGACGCCGTAGTCGATGTGCGGTCCCGATTCGGACAGGCCGCGCCCGCGCACGTCGATGATGTAGCAGTTGTAGCGGTTGGAGAGCCAATTCCCGACGTGCTGCCAGAGCGCGGCCGGGCTGACTATGCCGGGGATGATGAGTACGTCGGGGCCCGGCCCGGGAAAATGCAGGTAATGCTGGCGTATGCCATTTGCGCGCAGATGCGCCCCGATTCCTGGATTCACGCGGGCTCCCGGTGGCGGATAAAAGGTTCGTTTCGTCTAACAGAACTATATTCTATCAAGAAGAACTATATGATCCAATCCTGGTAAGCCCGGATGAAGTGCAACGCGTGTGATCAAGGGGAGCGGGCGCTGCACCAATATCAGCCGTCCGACGCCGGCGTGCGCGACGCGCGTACCGCGAACACCGCGTTGGCCTTGAGCATGACTCGGCCGTCTACTTGCAGCAGGCACGTCGCGTACAGCAGCCGACGGCCTTGTTTGTCGATGTGCACGTGGGCTTCGAGCCAGTCGCCCGGCCGTACCGGGTTCAGGTATTCCACCGACATCTGCACCGTGACCACCGACAGCCCCGCTTCCTGGTTGATGTAGAACCCCAGCGCGCTGTCTGCGAGGGTGGCCAGCAAGCCGCCGTGGGCGATGTGGTGCATGTTGGTGTGGGCGTCGGCCAGGCGCAGGGCCAGCACATGCCCGTGGTTACTTCGATACAGCGCGCCCACCTCGGCCAGGTGGCGCATGAAGGGGCTGCTGGGCGACCAGGGTGTAAAGCCTTCGGGTATGGGGTGGGTCATGGAAGAAGCGTCTTGTGAAAGTTTCCGCCGCCGCGGCGCGACAGGCGGGCGCATTGGCGGTCGAAATGAACGGGGAGCCCAGCCGTCACCGCCGGCCCTGGGCACAGTATAAGAATTGGCGGATGAAACCGACGATTGCGAACGCACAAATTCGGGTCAGGAGCCAGCGCGGCATCCGGTCATCAGGCGCAGGGTTTCGTTATATAGTCAGCCTTATAGCGATTGAGTTCTTCAGGTAGAGCGGATGAAGGCATTTTCCCTTGCCGCGGGGCTGGCAGCCCTGGCGCTGTCGGCCGGCGCGCCGGCGGCCGAGGTGCAGGTGGCCGTGGCCGCCAATTTCACCGCGCCGATGCAGGCGCTCAGCCAGGCGTTCGAGCGGGACACGGGCCATCGGGCGGTGGCGGCCTATGGAGCGACGGGGCAGTTCTATGCCCAGATTCGGCACGGGGCGCCGTTTGAAGTGTTCCTGGCCGCCGACCAGGAACGGCCGGCGCGGCTGGAAGCCGAAGGGCTTATCGTGCCGGGCTCGCGCTTTACCTACGCCGTGGGGTCGCTGGTGCTGTGGTCGGCGCAGCCCGACCTGGTCGATGACCGCGGAGCGGTGCTGGCGCAGAACGGCTTCAGGCACCTGGCCATCGCCAACCCCAAGGCGGCGCCGTACGGCGTGGCCGCCATGCAGGTTTTGCACAACCTGGGCCTGGTCCCCGCCGTCGCGTCCCGGATCGTGGAAGGCCAGAGTATTGCGCAGGCGTACCAGTTCGTGGCGTCGGGCAATGCCGAGCTTGGCTTTCTGGCGTTATCCCAGGTGTATAAAGACGGCAAGCTCACTGCCGGGTCGGCCTGGATCGTGCCGCCCAGCTTGCACGAGCCCATCAGGCAAGATGCGGTGATCCTGGCCCGGGGCGCGAGCAACCCGGCCGCCCGGGCGTTTGTCGACTTTCTGAAAAGCCCCAGGGCGGCCGAAGTAATCAGGTCGTTCGGCTACGAGGTCGCCGCGCCGTAAGCCCTACCTTTCACGTGCCGCTGCATGCATCTGGACTCCTCTGATTTCGCCGCTATCTGGCTGACCCTGCAATTGGCAACGCTGACGACGCTGCTGTTGCTGCTCATCGGCACGCCGATCGCGTGGTGGCTGTCGCGCACACGTTCGCGCTGGAAGGGCCCCATAGGGGCCGTGGTTGCCTTGCCGCTGGTATTGCCGCCCACCGTCCTGGGGTTTTACCTGCTTGTGGCCATGGGGCCGCAAGGGCCGGTGGGGCAGCTTACGCAGGCATTGGGCCTGGGGGTGCTGCCGTTTACGTTCGCGGGGCTGGTGGTGGGATCGGTGATCTATTCGCTGCCTTTCGTGGTGCAGCCGCTGCAGAACGCCTTTGAATCCATCGGCGCCCGGCCGCTCGAGGCCGCGGCCACCCTGCGCGCCAGCCCGCGCGACTGCTTTTTTACCGTGGTGCTGCCGCTGGCGCGCCCCGGGTTTATCACAGCGGCCATTCTGGGTTTTGCGCATACCGTGGGCGAGTTCGGGGTGGTGTTGATGATAGGCGGCAATATCGAAAACAGGACCCGCGTGGTTTCCGTGCAGATCTATGACCACGTCGAGGCGTTGGAATACGCGCAGGCCCATTGGCTGGCAGGCGGAATGGTGGTGTTCTCGTTCGTGGTGCTGTTGCTGCTTTATACGCGGCGCCGCGCGGCGCCGCTTTGGTAGCGGCCATGGACCATACTGGCATCGACGCGCGGTTTCGCGTGGACTACGCGGGCTTTTCGCTGGACGTGGACCTGCGCCTGCCGGGCAGGGGCGTTACCGCGCTATACGGGCATTCGGGGTCGGGCAAGACCACTTTCCTGCGCTGCGTGGCCGGCCTGGCAGCAGAGGAGAAGGGATATCTGCGCATCAATGGGCAGGTATGGCTCGATACCGCGTCGGGCGCCAGGGTGCCCACACATCGGCGCGCCCTGGGTTACGTGTTCCAGGAAGCCAGCCTGTTTCCGCACCTGGATGTGCGGCGCAATCTGGAATATGGCCGCAAGCGCGTCCCCGCCGCCGAGCGCCGCGTGCAGCTGGACCAGGCGGTGCAGCTGCTTGGCATAGGCCACCTGCTGCAACGCATGCCGGCCGGCCTGTCGGGCGGGGAGCGACAGCGCGTGGGCATGGCCCGCGCGCTGCTGACCAGTCCGCGACTGCTGTTGATGGACGAGCCGCTGGCGTCGCTGGACCAGGCGCGCAAACAGGAAGTCCTGCCGTACCTTGAACGTCTGCATACCGAGCTGGACATCCCGGTGCTGTATGTCAGCCATGCGCCGCTGGAAGTGGCGCGGCTGGCGGATCACCTGGTGTTGCTGGAGAACGGGCGGGCGTTGGCAAGCGGCCCCATTGCCGACATGCTGGCCCGGCTGGATTTGCCGCTGGCCCTGGACGACGATGCATCGGTTGTAGTGGCGGGCACCGTGGCGGGTTTTGATGCCGCCTACAGTTTGTTGGCGATACGCCTGCCGGGCGGGCAGGCTTGCCTGCGGGTCGTGCATGCGGGCCTGCCCGCCGGCAAGCCGGCGCGCGTGGCGGTCAGGGCACGCGATGTGAGCCTGGCACTGGCGCCTGCACACGACAGCAGCATTGTCAATATCATCCCCGCTCGCGTGCGCGACCTGGCGCAGGCTGGCCACCCTGATCATGTGCTGGTGAGCCTGGACGCCGACGGCGCGCCGCTGCTGGCGCGCATTACGCGCTATTCGCGCGACCAGCTCGGCCTCGCGCCCGGCATGCGGGTATGGGCGCAGATCAAGGCGGTGTCGGTGCTGGGGTAAGTGAGGCTGATGCCTGCGGCCCGGTGTCCTGCATTGGCGTGGGTGTCAGACACCTGAAGGTGTCAGACACCGTAAGGGGCCGGCATTGAGCGTGGTGATCTGGGTGTCAGACACCTGAAGGTGTCTGACACCGTAAGGGACCGGCATTGAGTGTGGCGATCTGGGTGTCTGACACCTGAAGGTGTCAGACACCGTACGTGCGAGCGTTGACGGTGGCAATGGGTGTCTGACACCTCCGGGTGTCAGACACCGTACGCCGGACCCCGTCGCGGGGCGGGTCAGGTCTCGGCGCTTTGCGGCGCCCGGGGGGTTCCGGTGAACAGCTGTTGCATGTCCAGGCCGCGGATGATGCGGGCGGTGGCGTCTACCAGGGTGGGCAGGGGTTGTCGCACCGGCGTGGCCAGCGTCAGGTTGTTCATGATGGTGGGGTCGACGATGGCCGAACACGCCAGGTGGTCTTGCCCCGGCATGTCGCGCAGCGCCGAGCGCGGCAAGATGGTGTAGAGCGTGTCCTGCGCAAGGGTTTCGAGGATGGTGTGCACGACATCGACCTCTGCCGCGATATTCAACGCCACGTCCAGGTCGCGGCAGGTTTTGTCGACCAGCGCACGTATCGTGTTGGGCGCGCTGGGCAGCACCAGCGGATAGCGCCCGAGCTCGCGGGCGCGCACCCGCGGCGGCGGACGCGGGCTGCACGATTTGCCGTAAGTCAGCACCAGATCTTCGCGATACACCGACTCGAACTGCAGCAACGTGGAAGGCGGCGGATCGTACAGCAGCGCCAGGTCGATGCGGTCTTTCACCAGCCATTCGTTCATTTCGGAACTGAGGCCCTCGGCAAGTGTCAGCGCCGCATCCGGATGCAGGCGGCGGAACACCTGCACGATCTGCGGCGCCAGGCGCCGCGCAACGCGGTGCGGCATGCCCAGCCGCACCTTGTCTTGTACCGGCGACGAAAAGGCGCGCATGTCCTGCCGCGCATGCTGCGCCAGGGCATCCAGTTCTTTTGCGTGCGCCAGAAAGCGCAGGCCCGCGGGGGTGGGTTCGACGCCGCGGCCCGTGCGCACCAGCAGGTGATGGCGCAGTTCCGCCTCCAGCAACTGGATCTGCCGGCTCAGCGACGGTTGCGACAGCCCCAGCACCTGGGCGGCACGGGACAGGCTGCGCATTTCGCAGGCCATGATGAACGAGCGGATTTGTCTCAGATCCATACGTCAATGGTATACGTTTTTGCTATATCAGAAGTCCGCGTGACACCATTGCCGGGGGCGCGTCCGCTGCGCATGATGTGAGCTTCAAGCTTCATCCATCGATACGCCATGCACGACTGCGCACCGCCCCTGCAAGAAATCACGCCTCCCGCCCAGGCGCTGCCTGCGCATGCCTGCGACGCCCATTTTCATATTTTCGGTCCGGCGCACCGTTTTCCTTACGCTGAAGAGCGCCCCTATACGCCGCCAGACGCGCCGTTCGAGCAAATGCGCGAGCTGCATCGGCGGCTGGGATTCGAGCGGGGCGTGATCGTGCATCCGGGTTGCCATGGTTACGACCTGGCGCCCACGCTGGACGCGCTGGACCGCGGCGCCGGGCAGTATCGCGCGGTAGCGTTGCTGGAGCCCGACACCACCGATGCGCGCATCGCGGAACTCGACCGCCGGGGCGTGCGCGCCGTTCGCTACAACTTCGTGGCGCACCTGGCCAATGCGGGCTGGAACGAACTGGCGGCGATGGCGCCGCGCATTGCGCCTTACGGATGGCACATCTGCGTGCACGCCGAGGCCGCGCTGCTGCCGGGGCTGCTGGAACGCTTGCGGACCTTGCCCGTACCCTTTGTCATCGACCACATGGGCCGCGCGCCCGCGAGCGAAGGCGTGGGCGGCGAGGCTTTCCAGGCCTTGCTGGGCCTGCGCGACCACCCCGACGCCTGGGTAAAGATATCCGGGCTGGACCGCGTGTCCGGCGCGGGCAGGCGGCCCTATGCCGACGGCGAGCCGCTGGTGTCGGCGTTGCTGGAAGCCATGCCGCAGCGCCTGCTGTGGGGCACGGACTGGCCGCATCCGAACGTCAGGGGCGACATGCCCGATGACGGCGAACTGCTCAATACGTTCCTGCGCCTGTGCCCCGACGCGGATACGCAGCGCCGCATACTGGTAGACAACCCGCAGCGGCTGTATCGCTTCGGCGCCTGACCCCTTCACAACACAACATAGCGAGACATGGCATGGACCAGTTGCTGATCAAGATTCCGGACGCGGCGGTGGCCCCGTCGTCGCTGCGCGCCCTGCCCGGATGCGGCCCGGGCGAGCTGCGGGTGTTCCACGCCGCAGATCACGTCGAAACGTATGCGTGGCTTGCAGCGCCGGCCGACTTGCCGGCGCTGCAAGCGGCATTGCTCACCGGCTGGGGTGGGGCGCAGACAACGGAACTGGCCCTGACCACCGACGTGGCGGGGCAGGCTGCCGGACAGCCCGCCCCGTGGTTCTACGTGGTAGAGACCGATATCGCGCCGCAGGCGCGCGAAGACTTCGAACGCTGGTACGAAGAAGAACACCTGCCGGGCCTGGCCGCGGTGCCGGGCACGGTCAGGGCGCGCCGCTACCTGGCCGCGTCGGGCTCGCCCCGCTATTACGCGTGCTACGACCTCGCCAGCCGCGAGACCTTCGGGTCGCCGCCGTGGCTGGCGGTGCGCGGCACCGAATGGAGCAGCCGCGTGCGCCCGCATTTCGTCAATAGCAAGCGCACCATGTTCCGACTGGCTCAGGAGTGACCGCATGCCTCGCTTGAACCCTCCCGATCTGCAAACCATGTCGGCGCAACAGCGCCGCATTCATGACGCCATCGCCAGCGGCCCGCGGGGCCGGGTGCGCGGCCCCTTGGCCGTGTGGCTGCACCGGCCCGGGCTGGCCGAGCACGCGCAGGCGCTGGGCCAGTATTGCCGATACGACTCCAGCCTGCCGCCGCGCCTTTCCGAACTGGGCATCCTGACCATGGCCGCCTGGTGGCGCTCGTCATTCGAATGGTGGGCGCACGAGCCCATTGCCGTGCAGGCGGGCCTGGATCCGCGCGTGGCCGAACGGATCCGCTTGGGTGAAGAGCCGGAGTTCGAGCGCGCCGACGAATCGCTGGTGTACCGCTTTGTGCGCGCCTTGCTGCAAACCCGTCAGGTGCCCGACGCGCTCTACCAGGAAGCAGTGCAGGTGCTGGGCACCGACGGCGTGGTGGATCTGGTGGGCATTGCGGGCTATTACACGCTGATCTCGATGACCATCAATGTGTTCGAGATCGAGCCGCCCGACGGAAGCACCGTCGACTTCGGGCGCTGAGCGCGAACCACGAACATTTGAACGGAGACACCATGACAGGTCGATTGCAGGGCAAGGTGGCGATCGTGGCCGGCGCAGGCAGCGTCGGGCCCGGCTGGGGCAATGGGCGCGCGATCGCCTATCGGTTCGCGCAGGAAGGCGCGCGCGTATTCGCCGTGGACATGAACGCAGACGCCATGGAAGAAACGGTGGCGCGCGTACGCGAAGTCGGGGGCGAGATCGCCACCTGGCAGGCGGACGTGACCGACTCGGACGCGGTGCGGGACCTGGTGCGCGCGTGTGCCGACCGGTGGGGGCGGGTGGATATCCTGGTCAACAACGTGGGCGGTTCCCGCAAGGGCGGCCCGGCGCACCTGGATGAAGATGCGTGGGATAAGCAGATCGACTTCAACCTGAAGAGCGTCTACCTGGGTTGCCGCTACGTTCTGCCTCTGATGGAGCGGCAGGGCGGCGGCGCCATCGTCAACGTGTCCTCTACCTCGGGTATCCGCTGGACGGGATCGGCGCAGGTGGGCTATGCCAGCGCCAAGGCCGGCGTCATCCAGCTGTCGCGTGTGGTGGCGCTGGAATATGCCAAGAAGAACATCCGCTGCAATACGGTGATTCCCGGGCAGATGCACACCCCCATGGTCGAGGTGCGGCTGGCCGGCCAGCGCGCTGGCGGCGATGTGAGCCGGTTGCTGGCCGAGCGGCAATCGCGGATTCCGCTGCCATTCATGGGCGACGGGCTCGATACCGCGAACGCTGCGCTGTTCCTGGCGTCGGACGAGGCGCGCTTCATTACCGCCACGGAAATCGTGGTTGACGGAGGCATGAGTGCACGCTGCGATTGATACTTCCGGCCCGGTGCGCTACCCCGACCCAGCCGTCATCGCGCTGGATCCGCGCTTCGAAAAGCTGGTATTGCCGCTGGCGGCCGTGGAACGCCTGGCCACGGGCTGCCGCTGGGCCGAGGGCCCGGTGTGGTTCGGCGACGGCCGGTATCTGCTGTGGAGCGATGTGCCCAATGACCGCATCATGCGGTGGGATGAAGTATCGGGCCAGACCCACGTGTGGCGCCACGCTGCGCAGCATGCCAACGGCAACACGCGCGACCGGCAGGGCCGGCTGATTACCTGTGAACATCTGGGGCGCCGTGTCACTCGCACCGAGCACGACGGCCGCATTACGGTATTGGCCGACCGCTACCGGGGCAAGCGTCTGAATTCGCCCAATGACGTGGTCGTGAAATCCGATGGCTCGATCTGGTTCACCGATCCGCCCTTCGGAATCATCGGCTATTACCAGGGCGAGAAGGCCGAGCAGGAATTGCCTGCGGGTGTCTACCGCATCTGCCCCGATACCGGGGCGGTCGAACTCATGTGCGACACGGTGAACGGCCCCAATGGCCTGGCATTTTCTCCGGACGAGAAGCAGCTTTACGTCATCGAGTCGCGCGCGCGCCCGCGCAACGTATTGGTGTTTGACGTGGCCGACGATGGCCGCGGCCTGGGCGCGCCGCGCGTGCTCTTCGATGCGGGCGAGGGTACGCCTGACGGTTTTCGCGTAGATGTGGAAGGCAACCTGTGGTGCGGCTGGGGCATGGGCACGCCCGAACTCGATGGCGTGCGGGTGTTCTCGCCACAGGGTGAATTGCTGGGCCGTATCGCATTGCCAGAGCGCTGCGCCAACTTGTGTTTCGGCGGCAAGCACCGCAACCGGCTTTTCATGGCGTCGTGCACGTCGATTTATTCGCTGTTCGTCAATACGCAAGGGGCAACAGCCCCTTGAACACAAACGTGGCCGTCAGGCCGCAGAGGAGAAAACCATGTATACCAAAATGATCAAGCGCCTGGCGGCCGGCGTGATAGGCCTGGCGGCGATGGGCGCGCAGGCCCAGTCCAGCACCAACCTGGTGGTGGCGTTTCCGGCGGGCGGTCCGGCGGATTCTCTTGCCCGCGTGGTGGCCGCGCAGCTTGAAAAAGAGCTGAAGCATCCGGTGGTGGTCGAGAACAAGCCAGGCGGCAACGGCGCCATTGCCGCGACCTACGTCGGCCGCGCGCAGCCCGACGGCAGCACCCTGTTCCTGAGCTCGGTGGGCGCGATTTCCATCAACCCGGCCCTGTATCCCAAGCTGATCTACGACCCCTTCAATGACTTCGTGCCGGTGACGCTGCTGGTGTCGGTGCCCGAAGTATTGATCGTGGGCCCGGGCAGCGCCACGAAAGACGCCAAGGCGTTCGTGGAAAAGGCGCGCAGCGAAGGCGTATCGATGGCGTCGTCGGGCGTGGGCAGCATGCCGCACATGGCCATCGCGCAATTGAAGAAGGCCACCGAGTCCAAGATCCTGCACGTGCCCTACAAGGGCGCTGCGCCGGCCATTACCGACACCATCGGCGGCCAGGTGGATGCCTTCATCGGCGATGTGTCGGGCCTGATGCCGCACATCAAGTCGGGCAAGGCGGTTGCACTGGCCATCGCGGCGCCCAAGCGTTCGCCCGTGCTGCCCGACGTGCCCACCTTCGACGAACTGGGCGTGCCCAATGTCTACGCCAACAACTGGTATGGCGTGTTCGCGCCCAAGGGTACGCCGGCCGACAAGGTGGCGGAACTGAACAAGGTGTTCGCCAAGGTGCTGGCCTCGCCCGAGCTGCAGACGTACCAGGCATCGACGGGCGTCGAGCTGTCGCCCACCACGTCCGAAGAATTCGGCGACATCGTGCGCGGCGACGCGAAGAAGTGGGGCGACCTGATCCGCGCCGAAGGGATCACGATGGACAACTGACGTCCGATGGCGGCGAAAATCCGCTACACTCGC
Organism: Bordetella genomosp. 7; assembly: GCF_002261415.1. NCBI lineage: Bacteria > Pseudomonadati > Pseudomonadota > Betaproteobacteria > Burkholderiales > Alcaligenaceae > Bordetella > Bordetella genomosp. 7. The sequence continues at coordinate 77,338 of NZ_NEVI01000003.1, forward strand.
GCGCCTGAGATTATTTATTATTCTTGGCGCTTCCATGTCGCGCCCGCCATCGAACCCCGTCGCTCCCGTCTCGCCCGGCATTCTTGCCGGGCACGCCGCCGCCAATCCCTGCCTCAGCTGCGGGGCCTGTTGTTCGCACTTCCGGGTGTCGTTTTACTGCGGCGAAACGGCCGGACCCAACGGCGGTACAGTGCCTGCCGACCTGGTGCGGCCCATCAGCCCATTGCGGGTGTGCATGGCGGGCACCGAGCACGGCGGCGGCCGTTGCGTCGCGTTGCGCGGAGAAGTGGGCCAGCCGGGCGTGCACTGCGCCATCTATGCGCTGCGTCCCAGCCCGTGTCGCGAGTTTGAAGTCTGGCTGCCGGACGGGTCGGTGAACCCCGACTGCCAGAGGCTGCGCGCCGCGCTGGGCCTGCCTGCCATTCCGCCCCGCCCGGACGCCGAAAACGATCCGCAGGGCCCCATGCACCCGGACCAGCCGGCAGCCGCCTAGGGGTCGCGCCCCGGGGCGGGCACGCTACGTGCGTCGGTGGTATGCCGGCGCCGGCAGATCTGGAAAAATCCGCATACATTCTTTGGCGACCCGTCCGGCGCCGGCCTATACCCTGTAGCGGCCGGGCGGCATCATGCCGGCCGGGCAGAGGAAGGCGGCCATGACGCGCACGAAAAAACTATTCATCGCATTGGCGGGCACCCTGGCGTTGGCGACGGTCGCGCTGGTGGTGGTGATCGCGCTTTTTGACTGGAACCAGCTCAAACCCACTGTCAACGAACGGGTGTCAGCCGCCATCGGGCGGCCGTTCGCCATCAATGGCGACCTGGACGTACAGTGGCGACGCCCCGCGCAGGAGCAGGGCTGGCGCAGTTGGGTGCCATGGCCGCACATCAGCATGGAAGACGTCACGATTGCCAACGCCGAATGGGCCGAGGCGCCGCACCTGGCGACGCTGCAGCGTGCGGAGTTCAGCCTGTCGCCGTTGCCTTTGCTGGCGCGCCACGTCGTGATCCGCCAGATCCAGCTCACCGGCCCCGCGGTGAACCTGCAGCGCCTGAAGGATGGCCGCGCCAATTGGGAATTCACGCTGCCGGAAAGCGGCGAGCCGTCGCCCTGGGTGATGGACATCGACCAGATCGGCTTTGACCAGGGGCAGGTGAAATACCAGGACGAGGTGCTGCGCGCCGACCTGACCGCGCAGATCGATCCGCTGGGCAAGCCCATTCCGTTTGCCGCCCTTGCCGGGCAGCCCTCGGGGGATGGAGACGCGGATGGCCGGACCGCGGGTCGGCAAGCGCAGGGCGAGGCGGCAAAGGGCGACCCTGCCAAAGCGCAGCCCGCCGAGGCCGCAACACCGCCCGACTATGCGTTCGGCTGGAACATCAAAGGCCGCTACAAGGGTATGCCCGCCAAGGGCGAAGGCAAAATAGGCGGCATGCTGGCCGTGCGCGATGCCACGCGGCCGTTTCCGTTGCAGGCCGATGTGTCCGTGGGCGATACCCGCATCGCGCTGGCGGGCACGCTGACCGATCCGGCCCGGCTGGGGGCGCTGGACCTGCAGCTGGAACTGGCGGGTGCCACGATGTCCGACCTGTATCCCCTGATCGGCGTCACGCTGCCCGATACCCCGCGCTATGCGACGGATGGGCGCCTGATCGCCCGCCTGAACGAGCCGGGCGGCGCGGTGTACCACTATCGCGATTTCAACGGCAAGGTCGGCGCCAGCGACTTGCACGGAGACCTGACGTATACCGACGGCGAACCACGGCCCAAGCTGGCGGGCAAACTCGAATCGCGCCTGCTGCGCATGCGCGACCTGGGTCCTCTGGTAGGGATAGAGCCGCAAGGGCGAGGCAAACGCAAGGCAGCCGACGAAGCGCCCGATCGGCAGGCGGGCGACAAGGTGCTGCCCACGCAGGAATTCCGCACCGACCGCTGGAATGTCATGGACGCCGACGTCACCCTTGCCGCCGACCGCATCATCTATGACGAGAGCCTGCCCATAACCAAGTTCAATGTGCATCTGGTCATGGAAAATGCGCTGCTGACGCTGGACCCGCTGCGTTTTGGCCTGGCTGGCGGCACCATAGAGTCCGCCATCCGCCTGGACGGCGGCCGTACGCCCATGGCAGGCCGCGCGCGGATCTCTGCGCGGGGGCTGCGCTTGAAGCAGCTGTTTCCCAATGTCGAGTCCATGCAGCGCGCCCTGGGCCAGCTCAACGGCGACGCGGCGCTCTCGGGCACGGGCAATTCCGTGGCGGCGCTGCTGGGCACGGCCAGCGGCGATACGCGCCTGCTGGTCAACGACGGCGTCATCAGCCGTGCGTTGATGGAGATCGCGGGGCTCAACGTGGGCAACTACGTGGTCAGCAAGCTGTTCGGCGATGAAGAAGTGCAGATCAACTGCGGCGTGGCCGACCTGGAAATGCAACGCGGGGTGATGACGCCGCGCCTGTTCTTGTTCGATACCGAGAACGCGCTCGTGCAGATCGAAGGCAACGTCAATTTCAAGGACGAGACGCTGGACCTGGACATCAAGCCGCAAAGCAAGGGCGTGCGCGTGTTTTCGCTGAGGTCGCCGTTGTACGTGCGCGGCACCTTCGGCAACCCAGACGCCGGCGTGCAGGTGCTGCCGCTGGCCGCGCGCGGGGCGGGCGCCGTGGCGCTGGGCGTGCTGCTCACGCCGGTGGCGGGCCTGCTGGCCCTGGTGGCGCCCAGCGCCGGCGAAGAAGAAAACCAGTGCGGCACGCTGCTCAAGCAGGCGCAGCAGCCGCCCAAGGCGCCGCCTGCGCAAGGCCGCGCCGACGGCGGCAAAGAATAAGGCGCGGGCGGCCTTACGCGGCGGAGCCGGCCAGCGCGTCCCAGGTCAGCATGGCCAGGCGTGCCGTCTGTTCGAGCGTGTCGCGCGCCACGCCGTCGCGCGCTTCGATGGCCAGGCCATTCAGCACGGTCGCGAAATACGTGGCCAGGGCCGGCAACGCCGCGTGCCGAGGCAGTTCGCCTTGCCGCACCGCCTGTTTAAGGCGCTTCAGTATCAGCCCCTGCATGCGCTGCCTGTCTTCGCACAGCAGCTGGCGTACCGGCAACTGATCTTCGGCGCCGGCGGGGGCGCTCAACACCACCATGCAGCCGCGCGGCCGGCCGGGCTGGGTGCCGGAAGCGACAGCGGCCAGCAGCATGTTTTCGATGCCGGCGCGCACCGTGGCGCCGGCCAGCAGCGCCGACGCGGTGGCGCCGCCTTCGTGCGCCTTGTAGCGGTCCAGCGCCTGGCGGAACAGCTCTTCTTTGGAGCCGAAGGTTCCGTACAGGCTGGGCGCGCCGATGCCCATCGCGGCCGTCAGGTCGGCCAGCGACGTGCCTGCATAGCCCTTTTCCCAGAACAGATCCATGGCCTTCTGCAAGGCCTCGTCGCGGTTGAAAGAGCGGGGGCGTCCTCGTCCTGTCATGGCAACGATTCTACTCTTTGCGTTAAGTGCTTGACGGGGCGGGCCGGCCGCGCGATGATATTTGTATTGATCGTTACAAAATAGGTGCGCCATGTCGGATTTGAAAGGCAAGATCGCGTTCGTCACCGGGGGCAGCCGGGGTATAGGGGCTGCCATTGCCCGTCATTTGGCCGGCCGGGGCGCCGACGTGGCCATTACCTACGTCAATACGCCCGATCGGGCGCATGCCCTGGCGCAGGCGTTGCGCGCTACCGGCGTGCGCGCCCAGGCCTACGCGGCCGATGCGGCCAGCCCCGATCAGGTTCGCCAGGCCGTGGGGCAGGCGGCCCACGACATGGGGGGGCTGGACATTCTGGTCAATAACGCCGGCATTTTCATTGCGGGCGACATGGCCACACTGCCGCAGGCGGATTTTCAGCGCACCATGGACGTGAACGTGGGCGCGGTGTTCGCCGCCATGCAGGCCGCGTTGCCGCATATGCGCCACGGCGGCCGCATCATCAACATCGGCAGTTGCCTGGCCGGACGCACGGGCCAAGCCGGGCTGGCGGTATATGCCGCCAGCAAATCCGCGTTGATGGGCCTGACCAAAGGCGCCGCACGCGACCTGGGCCCGCGCGGCATCACCGTCAACCTGGTGCATCCCGGGCCCATCGACACCGACATGAACCCCGCGCACGGCGAGGGCGCGGCCGAGGCGGCCGCCGGCCTGGCATTGCAGCGTTACGGCAACGTGGACGACATCGCCGGCATGGTCGGCTATCTGGCCAGCCCGGCCGCCAACTACGTCACGGGCGCGGAACTGTCGGTAGATGGGGGCTTCAGCGCGTAGCCCGGCAAGGCGAGGCCCGTACTTGTCCACATACTGTGCACAGCTTGTCCAGCCGTTATGCACCGGATATCCACGGGCCTTTCCACAGCCTTGTCCCCATGGCCAGGCGCGTGCGCCGGGGCCAAACTGGCGTGGCCAGAAATTCATGTATAATTTCGCTCTTCCTTGCAGCACGGCAGCTCTTTATGAGCGGTTTGCAGCAAGCGCGGGCTGTTAGCTCAGTTGGTAGAGCAGCGGACTCTTAATCCGTAGGTCGAGTGTTCGAGCCACTCACAGCCCACCAGGAATATCAAGCACTTAGGCCACCTTTCGGGGTGGCCTTTTTGCTTTGGGGGTACGACGATTGCAATTTCCACAAGGGTTCGGCCTTGTGGATCAGTCGTGATATCCAATCAGCGAACGCGCGCACCGTCGGGGAAAGATGGCGGTTCTTCGGGTACATCAGCGATAAAGGTACGACCGGCGCCTGTAGGTGCGGAAGCACCTGCTTCAGACTGCCGCTGCGCAGGTGCGGAATCACCATGTAGCTGGCGGCGCGGATCAGGCCCAGGCCTTCCAACCCGCTGCAGACATAGGCATCCGTGTCGTTGACGGTAATGCGCGCAGGAACATGGGCCGCGCACTCTTCGCCATTGATGACGAAGTTCCATTGCATGCTTCGACCGGTCTGGTTTGACAGAAAACCCACTGAGTGGTGGTTTTTCAGGTCGGCCAGTGAGGTTGGCTCGCCATATTGCTCGATATAGGCCGGTGACGCGCACGTAACCCATTCAAACCCGGCGATACGCCGGGCGACGAGAGTGGCGGAGTCCTGCGGAACACCCGCGCGAATCACGCAATCTACGCCTTCCCGGACGAGATCGATGGTTCGATCTCCTAAAGTAAGCGTCAGTTCCACCTCTGGATATTCTGCTTGAAACTCCTTGATGGCGGGCAACACGAACAGGCGTGCGAAAGACGATGTCATATCGACGCGCAGCTGCCCCCGCGGCCGTCCGGCGCTGCCAGGAAATGACGACTCCACTATTTCTATTTCTGCCAGCAGGCGGCGGCAGTGATCGTAGTAAACGCTGCCATCCGGCGTCAGGCTGATATGCCTTGTGGTCCGCTGGAGCAGCCTTACGCCCAGGTGAGCTTCCAGGTCTTTGATGGCGCGCGTTACCGATGATGGCGGAATGGCAAGACTGCTGGCGGCTTTGCTGAAGCTGTGCGCTTCGACGACACGAGCGAAGATCTGCATGGCCTGTAGCCTATCCATTCAAATATTCCTGTGCTTGGGGCCGTATCGCGGGGGTACGGCGCGGTGAAGACAGCGGGATTCCGGCCGTATGCGCACCTGGCGCTGAACGCTGCTCGCGCCGACGCATGCTGGTATTCGGCTGGTGCGATCTATTGAAGCACAACAAGTATTCCGTTTCCGGGAATTGACTGTTCCGGGATCACCAAGAATTCAGTTTGCATGCATGGCGTCGCGCGGCATGGGCTCGATTATTCCGGGTTTGCGAACTTCAAAAGCCATTTTCCAGGCTATGTCGATGAGCCCTTCCGGCGCAAACTTGCGGGCGCAGCTGGTAAGGTTTTATCGATCAATCGACCGGATAAGCGTTGGCCAAGCCGACGCATCAAACCATCTCATGAAGGAGCATTTACATGCGTACGCATGCAAACGATATTGACGCTGGTACTCCGGGTCTGATCCCCGAAAAGAATGATGAGCTGAACACGCCCAACGTAGACTTGCGCGACATCCTGGTGCTTGGCGCGGGGCAACTTGGAATGGCGGTCATAAAGGAGCTTGCTCCGCGTATACGAGCAGCAGGCGAACGGCTGACGGTGCTGGTCTCGCCGCAAACTGTGAATGCCGCTGCTTCGCAGGATGTGGCCACGCTCGTCGCGCTGCGCGAGCTTGGCGTTGAAGTTCTGGGGCAGGATCTGATGGCAGACGAGCAAACGCTGACCAAGCTGTTCAAACGCTACAGGACGGTGGTGAACTGCACGGGCTTTGTTGCCGGGCCAGGCACGCAGTTGAAGATAACCCGTGCGGTATTCGCCGCAGGCGTCAGGCGGTACTTTCCGTGGCAGTTCGGTGTGGATTATGACGTGGTGGGACGCGGCAGCGGACAGCCGGTGTTCGATGAGCAGAACGAGGTGCGAGGGCTGCTGCGCGGCCAAACTGGAACCGAGTGGGTGATTGTTTCCACCGGCATGTTCACCAGCTTCCTGTTTGAGCCGGCGTTTGGCGTCGTGGACCTTGAACGCCGAACCGTCCACGGACTGGGTAGCTGGGAAACGAAGGTCACCGTGACGACGCCGGAAGACATCGGAAAGCTCACCACCGAGATACTGCTTGCCGAGCCTCGCATCGTCAATCAGATCGTCTATGTTGCCGGCGATACCCTCTCGTATGGGCAGCTCGCGCAATCGGTCGAGCGTGTGGTGGGCGTTCCGTTCGACAAGACGGTATGGACGCTTGACAAGTTGCGCGCCGATCTGGCGGTCGACCCGGGCGATGTCATGACGCGCTATCGCGCAGCGTTCGCCCAGGGTGACGGCATGTGGTGGGAAAAGTCGGCCACCTATAACGCGCGCCACGGAATCGAGACATTGGATGTAGAAGGATACCTGCGGGCGCGACTGCGCTGACACCTTGGCGGCGTGGCCAAAGGGTTGTACTTTACCCCTGCTTGTTGTGTGGAACGACAATTCACTTCCAGGGTACTACGCATGAATAATTACATGAGATTCTGGGTGTTGTTTATTTCCTGCATCGTCATCGCGGCTGGCGCCGTGCCGGTGCACGCGGCAGACATCAAGGGCAGCGCCGATCATCCGCTGGTGCCGCGCTACGAGGGGTCGGAGATCGTCGCCTACGACACGCAGGCCTACGCGCAGAAGCTTTTTGCGCGCTCGGCGCTGAAGTCCGGAAAGCTGGAAAGCAACCCGGATGCGGCGCTGAAACTGGAAGGCAAGCTCTTTTCCATCACCTACCGCGCGCCGGAGCAACGCTCGCCCCTGGAGGTTGCCCGGAATTATCGGGCGGCGCTCGAGGCGGCGGGGTTTTCCACCGTGTTTGCCTGCGCCCAGGCGGAATGCGGTGGCCGCACCTTCAACCATGCGCTGTCGCCGCGGAATTACTACATGGGGTTCGGCGAGTACTACGCCGACCAGCAGTACCTGCTCGCCCGCCTGCAGCGGCCGGACGGCGATGTGTACGTAGGCGCCTATGTCGTGCTGAACAAGGCGGGCGGCGGGCCAGACCGCAACCGCAGCATGGTCCAGGTCGACATCATGGAGCTCAAGCCCATGGAAAACCGCATGGTGGTGCTCCAGGCCGACGAAATGAATGCCGATCTGGCCGCACAGGGGCGCGTGGCGGTGTACGGCATCTTGTTCGATACGGACAAAGACACTATGCGCGTCGATTCCCGGCCCCAGCTGGAACAGATCGCACAATTGCTCAAGGCCCATCCGTCGCTGCGGGTCTTGATCGTGGGGCACACCGATGCCCAGGGCGGCCTGGAATACAACCGCGACCTGTCCATGCGCAGGGCCAGGTCCATCGTCACGGCCTTGTCCCGCGACTACGGAATCAAGGCGGAACGCCTGGTGCCCGAAGGCGTTGGCATGGCCGCCCCGGTGGCGTCTAACCGCACGGATGAAGGGCGCGCGAAGAACCGGCGCGTGGAACTCGTGGATATCGGAAAATAAGCCGGTTTTGTCTTGCCAAGAGGAGTGCATGGATCCGAACCCTGGTCCGTTCAAGCCGGCTGTGCCGTCCGGCCTGTCCCTGATCGAAAGAGCACAGGAACTGAAGTGGACGCTGCAGCTCGCCGCCGCGGTGTTGTTCGCGGACCTCGTCCTGGCGTGGCGCACCGGCCAGGGCCTGGCCCGCTGGTCTATCCAGGCCGATCAGCTCCTGGCCAATTCGGGCTTCTTGCTCGTGGCCGTGCTGGCGTTTGCGGTGCTGATGTCTATTGTTATTCCGCTGGTGGCGGAGTTCTTCCGGCAATTGGGCTGGCTGGTGCTGACCAGTGTGCCATGGCCCGGCTGGATGCGCACGACGCCGGATTTTCGCCGGCCCGCGGGCGGCGTTCTTCCCGGCGAATTGCGTGACCATGCCTACCGCACCGGCGACAGGTCACTGCTGGAAATGGTGGATGCGCACTGGCGGCGCGTCAAGCAGGAACATGCGGACAGGCTGGCCGCAGGCCAGATGGTGTTTGCGGTGCTGTTGCTGGGCATCGTGAATTTCTTTCCGGGGCTGCTTGGCATTCAGGCCGACACTTTGCTGCGCGACGTGCCGGCTGTCTTTGGCGAACCAGGCGGGCTGGCGCTGTGCCTGGCGTTGCTGCTGGCGCTTGCCGCGATAAAGCTGACCTGGTTCACGGACCATCAACACGAATGGATCGACTATCCGCCGCTATATCACGACCTGGAAAATAAGCGTCGCGAACTGCGCCGCGCGGGTTTAGCACCGCCGGGCGCGCGATGACAGCGCGCACGCGCCCCACTATGATGACCGATTGTTGTCTGACTCCAGGACTACCGCTATGTCATCTGCTCAACGCATTGTGCTGGCCAGCCGGCCCGACGGGCATCCGACGCTCGACAACTTCCGGTTGGAGACGTTCGAGCCCGAAGCCGCGGGCGAGGGGCAAGTGCAGCTGCGCGCACTGTACCTGTCGCTCGACCCCTACATGCGCGGGCGCATGAGCGACGCCAAGTCCTATGCCGAGCCGGTGGCGATCGGCGGTGTGATGCAGGGTGAGACGCTCTGCGAAGTCATCGGGTCGCGGCATCCGGGGTTCAAGGCCGGCGACGTGGTGCGCGCACACACCGGGTGGCGCACACATGCCGTGATGGACGGCGATGCCGTCACGCCGGTCCGGACCTTCGGCGCACCCGTCACCACGGCGTTGGGCGTGTTGGGCATGCCGGGCTTTACCGCTTATAGCGGCATGAAGCTGATCGGCCAACCCAAGCCGGGGGAAACCGTGGTGGTGGCCGCTGCGTCGGGGCCGGTGGGCTCGCTGGTGGGCCAGCTGGCCCGGCTGGCCGGCGCGCGCGCGGTGGGCATCGCCGGCGGGCCGGGCAAATGTGCGTACGTGCGCGACGAACTCGGGTTCGACGCGTGCCTGGACCATCGCGACGCCAACCTCGGGACGGCCCTGGCCGCCGCGTGTCCACGCGGCATCGATGTGTACTTTGAAAACGTGGGCGGGCGCATCTGGGACCTGGTCTTTCCGTTGCTGAACCAGTATGCGCGCGTGCCGGTATGCGGGCTGATCGCGCAGTATTCCGTGGCGGATACGTCAGGCCCCGACCGGTTGCCGGCGCTGATGTCGGCTGTTCTGCGCCGCAGTATTCTGCTGCGCGGGTTCATCAACTACGAGTTCGCCCGCGACCACTACGACGCTTTTCAGCAAGAGCTGGGGCCGCGCGTGGCCCGGGGCGAGATCAAGTATCGCGAAGACATCGTCGACGGCTTCGCGAACGCGCCCGAGGCATTCCTGGGAATGCTCTCGGGCAAGAACTTCGGCAAGCTGATTATCCGCGTGGCCTGAATGCCTGCCGCGCCGCCGGGTCAGCGGTCGCGGGCGCGGCCGCCAATGGTGGCGGCAAAACTGGCGACAAAGGCGCCGATCAGCAGCGACGCGAATGCCCACAACGAGAACGCAGCGGCCGCCTTGCGCGCCGCGTCGGCGGCCTCGCGGGCCTTTTGTTCGGCTTGCTGTGCGGCTTGGCGGGCCTGGTCCTGAACCTGGGTCAGGCGGCGCTGGGCCGCCACTTCGTCCATGCCGGTCTGCTGCGCAATGCGCTGGACCAGGTAGGTCTGGTCGGGCTCGGAGATCTCGCCGTTGGCAAGGCTGCGGCCCAGGATGCGCGATACTTCCTGCCGAACGTCGGCCTGGCCGGACGCCGAGGCGGGGTCGTTGGGCCGCAGCAGCGCATCGGTAAAGTAGTCCAGCGACATCGAGCTGGAGCCTGCCTGCGCGGCTGAGCCCGCCGCCGCGACGACTGCTCCCGCACCGGCCCCGGCGACGGTGGCGCCGGCTTTGGCAGCGCCGGACGCAATGGAAGCGGCGGCCATGGCCAGCAGCACCAGGCTCACGACGGCGCTCAGGGCCCATACCAGGAATCCGTGCGCGGTGTCGCGAAAGTAGATCTCATCGCTGTGCACGTCGGTCCATTTGGTGCGCAGGCGGCCCGTCACATAGCCCGCGACGCCGTACGAAATGATTTGCGTGACCAGCATCCAGATAATGGAGCCTACGGCCAGGGTAGTGGCGGATGCGCCTTCTTCACCCCACGGCGACATGGATATGAACCCCAGGCCGGTGCCGCCGGAGAACAGCATGGCGGACACGGCCGCCGCGATGACGGCGCCGGCGATGACGGCGCCCCACGATACCGCCGATCGGGAAGATTCTGCCGGCATGGCGGAATAGCCGGGATACGCAACATTGGGCTGTGTGGTTTGCATGGAGGTTCCTTGTCAGGATGGCGCCCGCGCGAGGGCGGCCGTGGCATCAGGTCACGTAAGCAGGGCGATCAGGATAATCACCGGGATGGGAACACCCAGCAGCCATAACAGTATTGAACGCATTGATGCCTCCTTGAATTCGTCAGTTCACCTTGCCGGCAGGCGCCCGGGGCCTGGCCATGCTGCATGCGGGCGTGGCGTGGCGTGGCGGGCCGGCCGGCCCGCCACGCCACTCGCGCGCTCAGCGCGCGCCTTCCTGGATTTTCTCGCCGCCTCGTTCGATATCCTGGCCCGCGCCATGCATGGTGTTGCAGCCGGCCGTCGCGCTGGCGACGAACAGCATCAGTACGAGCATCTTCAGCTTGCTGGTCATATGATTCTCCTTAGTGAAGTCGGCAAATCCGACCTGCGCGCCGTTCAGCAAGCAGCGTGCCTGACGGCGCGCGCCATCGGTAGGTAAGGGTGCATCCGGGGGCCAGGGCAAGCATCCGCCGAAGCGCCCCGGCAGGCGCGTCACGATGCTTCGGAAGCGGGGCAAGCCGGGCGGCGCAGGGCCGCAGAGACCACAAGCGCCAGCAAGGCGGCCAAGGCCACGATAAGCGCGGCGGCGGGCCAGCCGTAGTGGTTGATTGCGCTGCCCACCGCCACGGGGCCGACGATCTGGCCCAGGTTGTTGCCCTGCATGACCAGGCCCAGCACGATGGGCGCCAGGCCGGCGGCCGGCGCTACCGAAGGCGCTGCCGACAGCAGCGCGGCGGGTATCACGCCGCCTATTGCAGAGAACGCTATACATAGCGTGAACGCCGCGGCGTCGGGCAATACGGGCAAGAATATGCCCCACGCGGCGGCGCCCATGGCCGTGAACGCGCAAGCCAGCAGCATGGGGCGGGATGCGCCGCGTGACAGCAGGTAGCCGGCCGCCAGGTTGCCCACGATATTGGCGGCGCAGGCCAGGGCGCTGAGTGCGCCCGCCGTATGCAGGCTGACCGCCATGCGTTCGATGAGCAGCACCGGCAGAAAGCTGAACAGGGCGAAGAACATCAGGCTGTAGAGGGCGAACCCCATGGCCAGCAATAACGGCGCGCCCGCCGTCATGACGCGAGCCGCGTCCCGCCGCAGGGCTGGCCCGTGCCACGGGGCGCGGGTGGTGTCGGCCGGCACGGTAAGCCGGGCCGCCAGTGCCGCCAGCAGGGCCAGCGCGCTGCTCGTCCACCACAGGCTGCGCCAGCCATTGAACGCCGGCCCGGCCAGCATGGCGATGGCCATGCCCGCCGGCATAAAGCAGCTCCACAGCGAAAAAGCGGCGTCGCGGCTGCGGCGCCGCACCACATCGTCGCGCTGCAGTATCGAGGGAGCCGCCACGGTGATGCACAGAAAGCCGGCTCCTTCGATGACGCGCGAGCCCAGCAGCCAGGCATAGGCGGGGCTGGCCGCGCCCATTGCGCTGCCGGCGGCCAGGGCCAGCAGGCCCGCGATCAGCACCCGGCGGCTGCCGGCGCTGGTGACCATGGCGCCGGCCGGGATGCCGGCCAGTACGCCCAATACGGCGAAAATTCCGGTAAGCCAGCCCAGCGCGTCCAGGTTCAGGCCCAGGTCGGCCTGCAACAGGGGGCCGGCGATGGCAGCTTTGCCCACTTGCAGGGCGGCGACGACGCCGCATGCCACCATCACCGTGACGGTAAGCCAGCGGGTCGGCGTGTCGTGCGTTGGCATTGAGTTTTCACCGGAAGATGACCAGCTCGCATGGTAGCGGCGACGCCTGGCCGGCACGAGTGACATAATTCTGATGAAACTGATCACCTGGATAGATCATGCTGGATGCCCTGACGCTGGACCAGATACGCACCTTTGTGTCGGTTGCCGAGCACGGCAGTTTCCGCGCGGCAGCCGGCAAGTTAAGGCGCGTGCAATCGGGCGTAAGCGCCAGCATCGCCAATCTTGAGGCGCAATTGGGTATTGCGCTGTTCGACCGCTCGGGTCATCGTCCCGCGCTGACCCCGCAAGGCCGGGCGCTGTTGGTCAATGCGCGCGATATTCTGCTGCGCGTGGACGCCATGCGGGCGCGAGCGCGCGGCTATGGCGAGGGTGTGGAGCTTGAGCTGCCGCTGGCGGTCGACACACTGTTTCCCCTGCCCGCGCTGGGCGCCGCCGTGGCGCAGCTGCAGGCGGTCTACCCGTCGGTGGCAGTGCGGCTTGATGTGGCGCCGTTGGGCGGGCCATTGCAGGCGCTGCTGGAACGGCGCTGCGTGCTGGGGCTTACCGCCGGCGAACACTTTCGGGACCCGCGCATCGCGCTCGAGGCCCTGGGAGAAGTCAGTCAGGTGGCGGTGGTCGCCGCAGGGCATCCGCTGGCCAGGCGCGGGCGCGGGGCCCGCGTGGCATCGACCGAGCTGGCCGATTATGTGCAGGTTGTGCTGGCCGACCCTACGGACCTGTCGAGCGGCCGCGATTTCGGCGTGATCTCGCCGCGCACCTGCCGCGTCGGCAACCAGGATGCCAAGCACGCCTTGATACGGGCAGGCGTGGGATGGGGGCGCCTGCCTGCATGGCAGGTCGAACAGGATCTCGCGGAAGGCCGGCTGGTGCGCGTGCGCGCGCCGTCACTGGGGCGCGATGGCGCCGTGGTGTCGGAGATCTACCTTGTGCATCGCGTGGATACGCCGCTGGGGCCGGCCGCCCGCGAGCTGGCGGCCATATTCAAGCGTCTGTGCGGCGCCTGAAGCCAGGCTTGCCGCGGCGTTGCTTGGCGGCGCGACGGAAACTGTCTAGTATCGAAGCCTGCTGCACGAACACATGAACAACAGGCAACCGGCGGCACCGCCAGGTGGCGCCCAGGAGACACCATGCTACGCATTAAACAGGTTCTGCTTTCATTGGCCCTTGGGGCGCTGCCGGTTCTGGCGGGCGCCGCTCCTGCCAAAGTCATGGCGCCGGGCGGGCCTGGCGGCGGCTACGATGCCGCGGCCCGCGTGCCTTTGCAGGTCATGCAAGAGGCGGGCATTTTCACCGATGGTTTCCAGGTCACCAACAAGGGCGGCGCGGGCGGCACCATCGGCCTGGCCGAGTTCATCAACAACAGCAAGAACGACGACAACGCCATCATGTCGATGGGCGCCATTCTGGTGGGCGGCATCATCCTGAACAAGTCGCCCGTGACGCTCGAGAGTGTCACGCCGCTGGTGCGACTTACCGACGACGCAGACGTACTTGCCGTGCCGGTGAACTCGCCCATCAAGACGGTGGACGACCTGCTCAAGGCGCTGCGCGAGAACCCGGGCGCGATGGCCATAGGCGGCGGCTCGGTGGGCGGCGTCGATCACGTGGCCGCGGCGCTCATCGCGCAGGCGGCCGGCGTGCCGCCCGGCAAGCTCAACTACATTCCGTATCCCAGCGGCGCCGAAGTGGTGCCGCAGCTGGTCAGCGGGCAGCTCAAGCTGGCGCTGTCGGGCCTGTCGGAATTCAAGCCCTACGCCGACCAGAAGCGCCTGCGCATCATCGCGGTCACGTCGGCCGAGCGGCTGCCCGGTGTGGATGCACCCACACTGAAAGAGTCGGGCGTGGATGTGGTGATCGGCAACTGGCGCGGCATTGTCGGCGCACCGGGCATGAGCAAGGAAGGCCGCGCCATGTGGCTGGACCGCTACCAGAAACTGCACGCGTCGCCGCAATGGAAGAAAAAGCTGGCCGAACAGGGTTGGGCTGACGCGTACCTGGCGGGCGACGATTTCGCGAAGTTCCTGGACGAAGAAAAAGTGCGCCAGGAAAAAGTGCTGAAGGACCTGGGCCTGGTCAAGTAAGCCTACCCACAGGAGACCGTCTATGTCCGCAGTTGCGCAGCGCCGCCGGCCATGGTGGCTGGGGCTGGCCGTGATCGCGATCGGCGCGGTGTGGCTGCAGCAAGGCTACGCACTGCCGCAAGCCAGCGGTTATGCGGGGGTGGGCCCCGGCGATTTCGTGATGCTGGTGGGCGCCGCATTGGTCGTGCTTGGGCTGGCGCTGCTGGCCCAGGTCGCGCGCGGCGAGGCATTCCGGCCGCAAGAGGCCGAAAGCGCCCAGGCCGACGCGCCGCCGTCGCGCAGGGCGCTGGTCTTCGCTGCCGCGGGCGCCGGCATTCCTTTGCTGACGATGGAGCCGCTGGGCTTTCCGCTGACGGCCATGCTGTCGTTCGCGCTGGTGACGCATGCGTTCGGTTCGCGCCGCGTGCTGTTCGATTGCATCATCGGCCTGGCGCTTGGCAGCCTGTGCTGGTGGGGGTTTACCCGGCTCGGCGTGACACTGGGCGGCGTGTTGCCCTTGGCGGGGTGGTGACATGGACGCCTTCGATTCACTGATGGCCGGCTTCGGCGTGGCGCTGCAGCCGGCGCACCTGATGTGGGCCTTTGTCGGGTCGCTGCTGGGCACGGCTATAGGCGTGCTGCCCGGCATCGGGCCCGCGCTGACTATCGCCCTGCTGTTGCCCGTGACGGTGAAAGTCGCGCCCACCGCGGCCTTCATCATGTTCGCCGGTGTGCTGTACGGGGCGATGTACGGGGGGTCTACTACGTCGATCCTGCTGAATACGCCCGGCGAAAGCGGCTCGATGATGACGGCGCTGGAAGGCAACAAGATGGCCCGCGCCGGCCGGGGAGCGGCGGCCCTGGCCACCGCCGCGATCGGCTCGTTCGTGGCTGGCACGCTGGCCACGCTGGCGCTTACGTTCCTGGCGCCCGCGATCGCCGAACTGGCGTTTGTATTCGGGCCGGCGGACTACTTTGCGCTGATGCTACTGGCGTTTACGTCGGTGTCGGTGGTGCTGGGTACGTCGCGCGTGCGGGGGTTTATTGCGTTGTTCCTGGGGCTGGCCATGGGCGTGGTGGGCATCGACGGCCCTACCGGCCAGGCGCGGCTGGCTTTCGGCACCCCCGATCTGCTCGACGGCATCGACATCACGGTGGTGCTGGTGTCATTGTTCGCCATTGGCGAAATCCTGTATGTGGCCAGCCGCTACAGCCGTACGCCGCCGGCCGTCAGCCCGCTGGCGGGCGGGCGCTGGATGACGCGCAGCGATTGGCAGCGGTCGTGGAAACCCTGGCTGCGCGGTACTTGCCTGGGTTTTCCCATCGGCGCGCTGCCGGCCGGCGGCTCGGAAGTGCCGACCTTCCTGTCATACACCATCGAACGCCGGCTCAGCCGCCATCGGGACGAATTCGGCAAGGGGGCCATCGAGGGCGTTGCAGGGCCCGAGGCGGCCAACAACGCCGCGGCCGCCGGCATCCTGGTTCCGCTGTTGACGCTGGGCTTGCCCACGTCGGCCACGGCCGCGGTGTTGCTGGCCGCCTTCCAGAGCTATGGCCTGCAGCCGGGGCCGTTCTTGTTCGTCAACAGCGCCGACCTGGTGTGGGGGCTGATTGCGTCGCTGTACGTGGGCAACCTGATGCTGCTGGTGCTGAACCTGCCGCTGGTGGGCCTGTGGGTGCGGTTGCTGCTGATTCCGCGCCCCTATCTGTATGCCGGCATCCTGGTGTTTGCGATGGTGGGCATCTGGGGTGTGGGAACGTCCTGGATGGATCTGTTGCTGATGTTCGTGATCGGGCTCATGGGTTATGTGATGCGCGTGTACGACTTTCCCATCGCGCCGGTGCTTATCGGACTGATCCTGGGGCCGCTGGCTGAAACCCAGCTGCGGCGGGCGTTGTCGATAGGGCAGGGCGACCCGATGGTGCTCGTGTCATCGCCGTTGTCGTTGACCCTGGTTGCGCTGGCGCTGGCGGTACTGTTCCTGCCCGGGCTGCTGCGCAAGCTGCGGGCCGGCGCATGAAGGGATGGAACGGGCGGCAGGGGCGTATGGGGCGGTCGGATGCATAGCGGGTGGTGTCTGATCGCGGTGTAAGGTGTCTGACACCCTTACGGGAGTCAGACACCAAGCATTCAGCGGCGGTGGGCTTGCTCGCTCCGATCGGGGGCCCGGTGTCTGACACCCTTACGGGAGTCAGACACCAAGCATTCAGCGGCGGCGGGCCTGCTCGCTCCGATGGGTGGCCCGGTGTCTGACACCCTTACGGGAGTCAGACACCAAGCGTTCAGCGGCGGTGGGCTTGCTTGATCCGATGGGTGGCCCGGTGTCTGACACCCTTACGGGAGTCAGACACCAAGCATTCAGCGGCGGCGGGCTTGCTTGCTCCGATGGGTGGCCCGGTGTCTGACACCCTTACGGGAGTCAGACACCAAGCGTTCAGCGGCGGTGGGCTTGCTCGCTCCGATGGGTGGCCCGGTGTCTGACTCCGGAGTGAAGTGACCCCACAAAGTTGGACGGTTTTGACCGTTATGTGGCCAGGAGCTGAGTTCTGTATTGCACGGGGCTCAGCCCGTTGAGTTTAAGCTTGATGCGCTCGTGATTGTAGTAATGGATATAT
>NZ_NEVI01000004.1:0-74411 GCF_002261415.1 Bordetella genomosp. 7
CGCTACCGCCGCAATCCCGGCATTGCCCTCGCAATACTCCTGAGCCGACGCCAGTTTGACCGATTCACTGTACTTCTCCATGAAATAACCCCAAAGTTGATATCCAACTTTTGGGGGTCACTTCACGGAGGTGTCAGACACCCCCGCACGCTCGCTCCACTGGCGTCTGACACCACCTGCATACCTGTTGCTACAAAAAGTTGCCGTGCCGGCGCGCGCCCGCGCTAGGATGGGCATGCCGGCGGGGCCGGCATTGTTCAATAGCACCAGGAGGCTGCCATGCAAGCAAGAACATCAAGAACAACCTTCTCGCGTATCGCCGTGTTGGCGGCGGTCGTGGCATTGGCCACGGGTTGTGCAACGCCCCAGCAGACCAATACCGCGGTGGGCGCGGGCGCCGGTGCGGCAGCTGGCGCCGGCATCGGCGCGCTGATCGGCGATGGCCGCGGCGCGGCCATCGGGGCGGGCATCGGCGCCGTGGCGGGCGGGCTGATCGGCTACAACTGGTCGGGCGTCAAGAAAGACGTGCAGCAATCCGGCGCGACGTCGCTGGGTATCGACGTGGTCGAAATGCCCGACGGCAGCCTGAAAGTGAACATTCCCAGCAACGTCTCGTTCGATACCGACAAGGCCGTGCTCAAGCCCGCGCTGCTGCCCGTGCTGGACAGCGTGGCGCGCGCGCTGACGCAGCATCCCGAATTGCGCGCCAAGGTGGTGGGGCATACCGACAGCACGGGCTCGGCCGCGCATAACCAGACCCTGTCGGAGAACCGTGCGCGCAGTGTCACCACTTACCTGGCGCAACGCGGGGTGGCGTCGGACCGCATGACCATCGAAGGCCGCGCGGCGCGCGACCCGGTGGGCGACAACGCCACGGCCGAGGGCCGGGCGGCCAATCGCCGTGTCGAGGTCTATCTGTACGCGGTCAGGCAGTAAGGCGCGCGGCGGCCGCGCGCAGCCCGCGCGGCCGCGTTTTCGGGAGGCACACCATGAACACACCCACCCGCCTGGGCGCCCGCGCCGCGGTCGCCGGCCTGGCTGGCTGGCAGGCTCATGCAGACCGCGACGCAATACAGAAGCGTTATCGGTTCAAGGATTTCAATGCGGCGTTCGGATTCATGGCGCGGGTAGCCATGTACGCCGAGAAGCTGGACCACCACCCCGAATGGTTCAACGTCTACAACAGCGTCGACGTGGTGCTGGCCACGCATTCGGTGGGCGGCGTCACCGAGCTGGATGTGCGCCTGGCCCGGCACATGGACGAGGTTGCCTCGGACACGTGCCTGAAGGCCGATGGGGGCTGAAACCGCGTACGCGTCAGCCGCGCACGTAGTAAATGCGCATTGCCTGCTGCCGTTCCGACGGGTCCAGCACCTGGATGCGCACCGAGCGGGCCGTGAAGCCTTCGGGCATTTCGGCCTGGCCCTGCGCGATCTGGTAACGGGCCAGGTCGACGCTGATGGGGTCGAGTTCGATCGTGCCGGATCGGCCGTTGCGGTATACGCCTTGTACCGCCAGCTGTAGCGTGCCCTTGAATGCGGGGGCGTCGTACTTTTCGCGCATCAGCAGCACCTGGTAGTTCAGCTTGCCGGGTTCGCGAATGAACAGCCCCGAGCGCACGCCGATATCGGTGCCGCGCGGATCTGGCGGGATGGCGTCCTGGAAGATCTGGAATTCCTGCTTCATCGAGTCGATCTGCGCGCGGGCTTCTTCGAGCGCCTTGGTGGCCTGTTCGCGGGTGGCCTGGTTTGCGTCCCGTTGCTCGGTGGCTTCGGCAAGCTGCACGCGCAGACGCTGGCGGTCGAGGTTGGCGGTGTTGAGTTCCGACTGCAGTTGTTCGGACTGTTCGACGGTGAGACGTTGCGGGCCGTAGTTGGCTTGCAGGAACAGGACGCCGCCCGCGCCCAGGCCGATGCCTATCAGCAGCAATACCAGCCAGCGGGGCATGCGACGTGTGCGCTTGCCCGGCTGATATACCGACGGTTTGAAAACTGCCCGCTGCGAGCGTCCGAACATCCCCATGCCACAAAACCCTGTATTTAAGTGCCGTAGGCAGCAATTGCCGGCGAAAACCCTAGAGAATACCGTGTCCTTACTGATACAGGTTACGACAGATAAGTCTCGTTGCGTACCTACGGGCTTGGAAACAACCTGTTTAAGACCGCTGGCGCAGGGCCAGCCGGGCATCGAGCGCCTGCAGGCGCTCCGGGGTGCCCACGTCGGTCCAGAGGCCGCGATGGTGTGTGCCCAGCACCGCTTCGCGCGCCATGGCCTGCCGCAGTAACGGCGCCAGCGCGGCAGGTGTGGCTGCGGGCAAGCCATGGAACAACACGGGCCGGTAGATGCCTATGCCGGCGAAAGTCAGTTTGCGCGCGCCGGCCGCATGAACCCGCCCGCCGGCATCGAGCGCGAAATCGCCGTGGGGATGGTGTTCGGGGTTGTCGACCAGCGCCAGCCACGCATCGGCGCGTTCGGCATCCAGGCGCGCGGCGGCCCGCGCAGCCTGGCCGGGATCCCAGTCGCACCAGATGTCGCCATTGATGACCAGGAAGGGCTGTGCCCCCAGCAGCGGCAAGGCCTGCGCGATGCCGCCGGCCGTTTCCAGCGCGCTGGGCTCGGCCGAATAGGCGATATGCACGCCGAATGCGCTGCCGTCGCCGAGCGTGGCTGGCAGTTGTTCGCCCAGCCAGGCGTGATTGATGACGATATCGCGGATGCCGGCGGCGGCCAGCCGCTCGATGTGCCAGACGATCAGGGGCTTGCCCCCGGCGGGCAGCAGGGGCTTGGGCGTGTGGTCGGTAAGCGGCCGCATGCGTTCTCCGCGCCCGGCGGCCAGGATCATCGCGCGCATCAGAAGGTGTACCCCACCTTGACCTCGCGGTTGTCCAGTTCGTCGAGCAGGCGCAACAGCGGCTTGAACACGCCGTAGCGCTGGGCAACCTGGCGCACGTAGCCGTTGACACGCGGGATATGGGCCAGGTAGCCCGATTTGCCGTCGCGATGATGCAGCCGCGCGAATACGCCCAGGATGCGCAGGTTGCGCTGCAGGCTCATCCATTCGTAGGCCTGGTGGAAATTGGCGAAATCGCTGTCTACGGGCAGGCCGGCGGCGCGCGCCATTTCCCAATAGCGCACGGCCCAGTCGAGCTGCTGCGGTTCTTCCCAGGTGGTGCGCGCGTCGGTGACCAGCGAAGCCAGGTCATAGGTGATGGGCCCGGCCAGCGCGTCCTGGAAGTCGATCACGCCCGGGTTGGGGCCATATGCCGGTTCGTCGCACACCATGAGGTTGGGCGAATGGAAGTCGCGGTGCACCAGCACCGTATGCTGCGCGCCGTTGACCCGCGAAAGCAGCTCGAATATCTGCCGCAGCGCCGCGGCGCTGCGATCGTCGGGCTGCACGCCGTGGTGGCGTTGCACGTACCATTCGGGAAACAGTTCGAGTTCTGCCGCCAGCCGGGCCTGGTCGTAAGGCGGCAGGCCGCTGGTGCGAGCCTGCTGCATGCGCACCAGCGCGGCCAGGGCGTCACGGTAGAGTTCCTGCAGCTCGCCATCGGGCAGGCCGGCCTGGATGCGCTGATAGTAAGTATCGCGGCCCAGGTCGGACAGCAGCAGCAGGCCCTGGGCGTGGTCGTGGGCCAGCACCTGGGGAACGTTCAGGCCGGTTTCGCGCAGCAGGTCGCCCACGTGCAGGAACGGGCCGATGTCTTCGTGGGGCGGCGGCGCGTCCATGACGATCAGGGTGCGCGCCCCGGCATCCAGGCGGAAATAGCGCCGGAAGCTGGCGTCGCTGGAGGCGGGCCGCAGGGTGTCGAGGTTCAGTTCCAGGCTGGCCGGCAGCGTGCGCAGCCAGGCCAATACCGCTTCTAGGCGAGGATCGTGGTGGGTGGTCAAAGGTGCCGTCTCGGAATGCAGTAGAGTTTCGTTGCGTCCGCGGCCACCGACGATGGCGGCGCTGGCGCGCGGCTTCTCTATAATACCGGGTCGTTCCCGTCCGCACGCGGTTTCCGCACGCCTGCCGGGGCCGCCGCCGTCGCCATGCGCACCCGCGCAGGGGCGGGTCTTCTGTCGATAAGGTTTTCGTTCACGGTGCGTATGGTCCGGTGGTTGATTCTCTCTGCTGTCAGCTTGGCCGGGGCCGTGCACGCCCAGGGCAGCCAGCGCACCACGCCGCCCGACGCCGCGGCAGAGCCTCCATCGCACGAAACGATCCAGTTGCGCAGTTCGCCCGGGTTGCGGATGCATTCCCTTCCCGACGACCAGATTCCGGTCTTCACCGAGTCCGATCGCTTGCAAGGCGACCCCGACTCCAACGTCACCCTTACCGGGTCGGCAGAGGTCCGCCGCATCGATGGCGTGATCAAGGGTGACCGCATCGAATACGGCAATGCCACCGGCCAGGTGGATGTCCAGGGCAACGTGCGCATGATGCGCGACGGCACGCTGATCACCGGCCCCCAGGCGCAGTTCAACATCGACACCGACAGCGGCGAAATCGAATCGCCCGACTTCTGGCTCGGCGCGGCTGGCGGGTTCGCCCGCGCCGACCGCGCCGACATCTTCAGCCGCTCGCAAATGCGGCTGACCACCGTGCAGTACAGCGGCTGCCCCTGCCCGAATCCGTCCTGGTACATCAAGGCCGACAGCGTCGACCTCGATTTCGACGAAAACGAAGGCGTGGCGCGCAACGGCGTGCTGTACTTCAAGGACGTGCCGCTGCTGGCGTCGCCCTACCTGACCTTCCCGGTCAAGAAAGAGCGCAAGTCCGGCTTCCTGGTGCCCACCTACGGGCTGACCAGCAAGAGCGGCATCGACCTGTCGTTGCCGTACTACTTCAACCTGGCGCCCAATTACGACCTGACGCTGCAGCCGCGCTACCTGAGCAAGCGCGGGCCGCAGCTGGGCGCCGAATTCCGCTACCTGGGACGCTCTTACCAGGGCACCCTGGTGGGCACGTACCTGTCGAGCGACCGCCAGACCGGCGACGAGCGCTGGATGTTCCGGTCGCGGCACCAGCAACTGCTGGGCAACGGCTTCTATACCGACTGGGACGTCGCCAAGGTTTCCGATGACGACTACTTCCGCGATTTTTCGGCGCTGGGCCTGAACGAGGCGTCCACCACCTACCTGCCGCAGCGCGGGCGCGTGGGCTGGAGCAGCCGCTACTGGCAGTCGTACGCACAGGTATACAAGTACCAGACCCTGCAAGACCCGGACGCCCCGCTGGCGCCGCCCTACGACAAGCTGCCCGAGCTGTACCTGAAGGGCGCGCGCTACGACATGAACGGGTTCGATATCGAATGGACCAACACCGCTGTGCGGTTCCGTCGTCCGCTGCTCGATGGCGTGCGCCTGGGCCCCGATGGCGACCGCCTGCAATCGTACTTGTCGGCCTCGTACCCCATCGTGCGGCCGGGCTGGTTCGTGACGCCGAAAATCGGCCTGCATCACACCCAGTACCAGACCGACTGGTACCAGCTGTCGAACAACCCGCGCGACATGTCCCGCACTTTGCCCATCATGTCGCTGGACGCCGGGCTGGTGTTCGAGCGCGATACCACGCTGTTCGGCAACGCATCCATCCAGACGCTGGAGCCGCGCCTGTACTATCTGCGCGTGCCGTATCGAGACCAGTCGCGCATGCCGGTCTACGACACCACGCTGGCCAACTTCAGTTTCGACCAGGCCTTCCAGGAAAACATCTATACGGGCGGCTGGGACCGCATTGCCAACGCCAACCAGCTTACCGCCGCGCTGACCACGCGCTGGCTCGACGCCGATACCGGGTTCGAACGCCTGGCGCTGTCGGCGGCGCAGCGCCTGTATTTCGAGGACCAGCGCGTCACCCTGCCGGGCGAGACGCCGCGCGACAACGTCCGCTCGGATTTCCTGGTGGCCGCCAGCGCCGCCCTGACCGACACGCTAAGCACCGAGGTGGCGGCGCAGTACGATCCGTACCGCAACAACTGGTCGCGCGGCCTGATCAGCGCGCGCTGGCGTCCGCAGCGCCTGACGTCGGTGGCGCTGTCGTACCGCTATCAGCGCGACCCCCTGCCGGGCGTGGCCTACCAGCCGCGCGGCCAGGACCAGATCAGCCTGGCCTTCCAGTGGCCGTTTACCGAGCGCTGGTACGGCGTGGGCCGTATCGATTATTCGCTGCGCACCGAGGGCGCCACCGCCACGGCCGCCGAAGAATCCCCGCGCGTCACCCAGGCCATCGCCGGGCTGGAGTACAAGGGCGATTGCTGCTGGACCGGTCGCGTGGTGTTCCAGCGCTATGCCGTGTCGGCCAACGACGCCAATACCGCGCTGTTCTTCCAGCTCGAACTCAGCGGCCTGGGCTCGCTGGGCACCGACCCCATGAGCCTGTTGAACAAGAGCATCCCGGGCTACCAGTCCGTGACGCCCCCCACCCCCCAGGGGACCACATTTGAAAGGTATGAATGATGCGTAGCTTGCACCACCTGCGCCGGCTGCCCGGTAACCTGCTGATCGCGGCTGCGTGCGCCGGCGTGCCGGCCGCGCATTCCCAGCCGGCGCGGGCGTCGGCCAGCCCCGCCGCGGCTGCACCGGCCGGGCAGCCCGCCGGGCAGGCCGCGGCCGCGCAGCCTCGCGAGCAATTCGTCGACGGTATCGCCGCGGTGGTCAACAAAGATGTCATCACGCTGCGTGAAGTCGACAACGGGGCGCTGCGCGCGACGGCCGACCTTACGCGGCGCGGCATCCAGGTGCCTCCGCAAGACATCCTGCGCCGGCAAGTGCTGCAAAGCCTCATCATGGACCGCCTGCAGGCGCAAGAGGCCGATCGCCTGGGCATCCGTGTCAACGACCAGCAGATCAACCAGGCCGTCCAGACCATCGCAGAGCGCAATCGCATGTCGGTTGAGCAGATGCGCGGCGAGATCGAAAAATCCGGCGTCAGCTGGGATGAATACCGCAAGACGCTCGGCACCGACATCCGCATGACCCGGCTGCGGCAGCGCGCGGTCGATTCCAACATCATCATCACCGACGCCGAGGTAGATGCTTTCCTGAAAGACCGCGCGCGCAACCCGGCGTTTGGCGCCGAGGCGCCCGGACGCCCCGCGGCGCAGCCGGCGCCGGCCGCCGCGTCCGGGCCCGAGGTCGTTGCGCTGGCGCAGATCCTGGTGCGGGTGCCCGAGGGCGCCAGCCCCACCGAAGTGGCGGCACTGCGCAACAAGGCCGAGAGCCTGCTGGTCGAGCTGAAACAGGGCGGCGATTTCGCCAGCCTGGCCGCGGCATCGTCTGACGGCCCCGAAGCCCTGCAGGGCGGCGTCATGGGCGCAAGGCCCATCGAGGGCTGGCCCGACCTGTTCGTGCAGGCCATCGGCTCGGTCGCGCAAGGCCAGGTCAGCGGCCTCATCCAGAGCGGCAACGGCTTTCATATCCTGAAGGTGCTGCAGCGCACGGGCGGCGGTTCGCAGCAGCCCGCCCCGGCGCCGCAACCCCCGATGATGCCGCAGGCGGGCGGCGACATGCGCGCGCCCCAGGGCCCGGTGCAGGTGACGCAGACGCATGCGCGGCACATCCTGATCAAGACGTCGGCCGTCATGAGCGACGACCAGGCGCGCCAGCGGCTGTCGCAGATACGCCAGCGCATTGTCAACGGCGGCGCGTCGTTCGCCGACATGGCCCGGCAATATTCGCAGGACGCCAACGCCCCGCAGGGCGGCGACCTGGGCTGGGTCAACCCCGGCGAAATGGTGCCCGCCTTCGAACAGGCCATGAATGTGCTGCCCGAGGGCGGCGTCAGCGAACCCGTGTTGTCGCCTTTCGGTTGGCACCTGATCCAGGTCGAGGCGCGGCGCGAGCATGACGTCAGCGACGAACTGCAGCGCATGCAGGCCCGGCAGATTCTTTTCGAACGGCGCGCCGAGCCCGCCTACGAAGACTGGCTGGCGCAATTGCGCAACGAAGCCTACATCGACAACCGGCTCGAAAAGCAAGAGCAGATCGAGCAGAACAACCGCTGAACGGCTGCGAGCCCACCATGAGCAGGCATCAGGCGCGCAAGCGTTTCGGACAACACTTCCTGACCGACGACAGTGTGGTCGAAGGCATCGTGCGCGCCATCGCCCCGGCGCGCGACGACCTGGTGGTGGAAATCGGGCCGGGCCTGTCCGCGCTCACCCAGCCATTGCTGCGCAGCCTGGCGCACCTGACGGTCATCGAAATCGACCGTGACCTCGCCGCGCGGCTGCGCACTCAGTATCCGCCCGAACGGCTGACCGTGATCGAGGCCGACGCGCTGACGGTCGACGTGGCGAGCCTGGGGGTGGGGCTGCGGGTGGTGGGCAACCTGCCGTACAACATTTCCAGCCCGCTGCTGTTTCACTTGATGCAGGCAGCCGACACGGTGCGTGACCAGCATTTCATGTTGCAGCGTGAAGTGATCGACCGTATGGTCGCCGTGCCGGGCAGCGCCGACTACGGCCGCCTGTCGGTCATGCTGCAGTCGCGCTACCGCATGGAAAAGCTCTTCGACGTGCCCCCCGAGGCCTTCGATCCGCCTCCGCAGGTGGTGTCGGCGGTGGTGCGCATGGTGCCCTTGCCCGCCGACCGCCTGCGCCCTGCGAGCGACGCCGCGTTGCAGGCCGTGGTGGCGCGCGCCTTTGCACAGCGCCGCAAGATGCTGCGGCGCGCGCTGGGCGATTGGGCGCCCCTCGTGCCCTGGGAAGAACTGGATATTGCGCCCACCGCGCGCGCCGAAGAAGTCGGGGTTGATAAATTCATCCGCCTGGCCGATGCGCTGCTTCAAGCCGGCGCGCCAGGCCTGGCATAGCGAAACGGGCGGCGCGCGCGGCGCCGCCGTTGCGCCCCATGTGGTGCGCCCGATAACCTTGCCCTTTAAAGCATGCGCTTGCCGGCCGCCAGCCATAGCTGCATGACGTCGCGAGCCCGGTCGCACAGGTACTGCGCCGCGTTGTCGCATGCCTGTTCCAACGTGACCGGCCCCGGCGCCAGGCTGAAGGCGGCTGTAATGCCGCCGGCATGCAAGGCCGGGTAGTCTTCTCCTAATGATCCGGCCAGCGCCACCACCGGCACGCCGGCCTGTCGCGCAATGCGGGCCACCCCCGCCGGCGTCTTGCCGCGCAAGGTCTGGGCGTCCATGCGGCCCTCGCCGGTAAAGGCCAGCGCAGCGCCTTCCATGGCCTGGGCCAGCTTGCCGAGTTCGGCCACGACCTCGACGCCCGGGCGGAAATCGGCGTTCAGGAAGGCGTGGGCCGCATAGCCCAGGCCCCCTGCCGCGCCCGCGCCGGGCGCGTGGCGGGGGTCGCGTCCCAGATGGCTGGCGCATAGGTCGGCCAGCCGGGCCAGGCCGCTGTCCAGCAGCGTCACCTGGTCGGGCGTGGCGCCCTTTTGCGGCCCGAATGTATGGGCAGCGCCTTGCGGGCCGCACAACGGGTTGTCGACGTCCGAAGCGATTTCGATCCGCACCTGTGCCAGGCGTGCATCCAGTTGCCCGGTGTCGATGCGGTGCAGCTGCGGCAGCGCGCCGCCGCCGGGCGGCAGGTCGCGACCCTGCGCGTCAAGAAAACGCACGCCCAGCGCGGCCAGCAGGCCGGCGCCGCCATCGGTGGTAGACGAGCCGCCCAGGCCCAGGATCACCCGGCGTGCGCCTGCATCCAGCGCCGCGCACAGCAATTCGCCCACGCCCCGGCTGCTGGCGCGCAGGGGATCGCGTTGCGCAGGGGGAGTCTGCTCGAGCCCTGCGGCCGCCGCCATTTCGATGACGGCCGTGCCGTCGTCCAGCCACCCCCAGGATGCCTGCACGGGTTCGCCCAGGGCGCCGCGCACCTGGCTGGTGCGCCATTGGCCTCCGGTGGCCGCCAGCACGGCCTCTACCGTGCCCTCGCCGCCGTCGGCCATGGGTATGCACACCGTGCGGGCGCCGGGATAAGCTTGCTTTACCCCGCGCGCGATGGCCGCCGCGGCGTCGGGGGCGGACAGGCTTTCTTTGAACGAGTCGGGCGCGATGACGATCTTCACGGAGTGGGTGGCTGGTTGACAACGGTGGAGGACGGAACGGCTCCATAATACCCGCGGTGCCGGTCTGCGTCGTACCATAGGGCTTTCCTTGTCAGCCAGGGGTAGTCCATGTCTGTTATGCGCCGCACCAAAATCGTTGCCACGCTCGGTCCGTCCACGTCCACGCCCGAGCAGCTGGAAGCCCTGGTGCGTGCGGGCGTGGATGTGGCGCGCCTTAATTTCTCGCACGGCACGGCCGACGATCATCGCGAGCGGGCCCGCCTGGTGCGCGAGATCGCGGCAAAGCAGGGGCGCTTTGTGGCCATCATGGGCGACCTGCAAGGCCCCAAGATCCGTATCGCCCGTTTCGCAGACAGGCAGGTCGTGCTGCGGGCGGGCCAGCCATTCACCTTGTCCAACAGCCACCCGAAGGAAGCAGGCGATTCCACGATAGTCGGCATCGACTACCCCGAACTGGTGCAAGACTGCCAGCCCGGCGACGAACTGCTGCTGGATGACGGGCGCGTCGTGCTCGTGGTTGACCGCGTGGCCGATGACTCGGTGCATACCACGGTCACGGTGGGCGGCCCGTTGTCCAATAACAAAGGCATCAATCGGCGGGGCGGGGGGCTGTCTGCGCCCAGTCTTACCGACAAAGACCGCGCCGACATCCTGGTGGCGGCCGAGCTCGAGCTCGATTATGTGGCCGTCTCGTTTCCGCGCTATGGCCGCGACATCGAAGAAGCGCGGCAACTGGTGCGCGCCGCAGGCAGCCAGGCGTGGATCATTGCCAAGATCGAACGCGCAGAAGCGGTGGCCGACGACGAGGCGCTGGATCTGCTGATCCGCGCCAGCGATGGCGTGATGGTGGCGCGCGGCGACCTGGGCGTCGAAGTCGGCGATGCCGAATTGGTGGGCATCCAGAAGCGCATCATCCAGCATGCGCGCACGCTCAACAAGGTGGTGATCACCGCCACCCAGATGATGGAATCGATGATCTCCAGCCCCTTGCCCACACGCGCCGAAGTATCGGACGTGGCCAATGCGGTGCTCGATTACACCGACGCGGTCATGCTGTCGGCCGAAAGCGCGTCCGGCCAGTATCCGGTCGAAGCCGTCCAGGCCATGGCGCGCGTGTGCCTGGGCGCCGAAAAGCACCCGACTACCACGCGTTCGCACCACAGGCTGGGCGAGACATTCTCGCGCTGCGACGAAACCATTGCGCTGGCGGCCATGTACGCGGCCAACCACTTTCCGGGGGTCAAGGCGATCATCGCGCTGACCGAAAGCGGGCACACGCCGCTGATCATGTCGCGCATCCGCTCGGGGGTGCCCATTTATTGTTATAGCCCCCACCGGATCACCCAGCATCGGGTCGCGATGTTCCGCGGCGTGTATACGGTGCCGTTCGACGCGTCCGCCTACGACCCGGCCGACCTCAGCACCGCCGCCATCGACGAACTGAAAAAACGCGGCCGCGTGCAGCCGGGCGACTGGGTCATCCTGACCAAGGGCGATTTTTATCGCGACAGCGGCGGCACCAACGGCATGAAGATCCTGATGGTGGAGTAAGCATCAGCCTCGCGTTCTGGCGTCAGGCGCCGCCTGGGGCGAGGATGCGGGTCGGTTGAGCGGTGTCTGACACCCTTCGGGAGTCAGACACCTATCTGCAATCTGCATGGCGGATGTGGGGCGTCGCTTGATCGCTGCTTGGTCGGTGTCTGACTCCCGAAGGGTGTCAGACACCCGCCATGCATTAATCGGCGTCGATGGGGGCGGCCAGATGGAACAGGCCGTCTCCGCGGGCGCATAGTGTGGGAAAGCGGCGGCACGACACAATGCCGTCTGCGCTGAAATGCAAAGAAAGAGGTTCGGCCAGCGGATCGTCGATTGAATACAGGCGCAGCGCGGCCTGCCCGGCACGCACGTGTTCGCCCACCTTGGCAAGCGGTTCCATCATCCCCGCGCAGGGCGCGTAGATTGCGTGGCGCGGCCCCAGCGACGTGAGCAGTTGCGTGGGCGGCGCGGGCTCGCATGCAAGGTCGGGCGCGATGCCGTAGTGGCGCAGTACGCGGCGCACGCCTTGTTCGGCAATCTCGAGCCCGGCGGGGTCCAGCGTCGCGCCGCTGCCCAGTTCCGTGGTCAGTGCCGGTATGCCACGCCGAGTGGCGGCCGCGTAGAGGGTGGTGGCGCCGCCGCCGCCCGAGCCTGTGGTCAGCACGCTGTGAGGCGCGCCAAAGGTGGTCAACAGTGTGCGCAGGGCGGCGCCCTGCGCCGCGTCCGTCACGCGTTGGGCAAGGGCGGTGTGCGCATAGTCCAGAGAGCGCCCGCCGGAATGCACGTCTATCACCACGTCC
This sequence comes from Bordetella genomosp. 7, assembly GCF_002261415.1. Lineage (NCBI taxonomy): Bacteria > Pseudomonadati > Pseudomonadota > Betaproteobacteria > Burkholderiales > Alcaligenaceae > Bordetella > Bordetella genomosp. 7. The sequence goes on from NZ_NEVI01000004.1 coordinate 12,345, forward strand.
GCCATGGGAAACAGTACGCTGTCGACGTAGTGCGCAATCATCTCGGTCACGTTGCCGTTGGCCCGGCCGGGAAAGACGCGATTCAGGTTGCCCTCGTCCACGGGCGAGACGCGCCTGCCTGCGGCTGCCGCAGGGTAGTTCAGCGATGGGATGATGATGACGCGGCCCCGCAGCGCTTCGGGACGCAGTGCCTGCGCCAGTTTGCGCAGGGCGATCTGCCCCTCGTATTCGTCGCCGTGGTTGCCTGCCGTCAACAGGGCGGTGGGCCCTTCGCCATTGCGGATGCAGATGATGGGAATCTGGATCATGGCATAGGCCGACAGGTCGACCGAGTGCGGCACGTGCAGGTTGCCGGCTTGCTTGCCATCCAGGTTGAAATCAATGTGGGTCCAGATGCGGCTGGGTTCCGCCATGGTGGTTCCTTGCTAGGGTAGCGAGCCTATAACAACTGGCTCAAGAACTGCCTGGCTCGCGGGTGCGCGGGGGCCGTAAAGAACGTTTCGGGATCTGCCTGCTCGACTATGCGCCCGGCGTCCATGAACACCACCCGGTCGGCCACGGTGCGCGCGAAATTCATTTCATGGGTGACGCAAATCATCGTCATGCCTTCCTTGGCCAGGTCGGTCATGACGTCCAGCACTTCTTTGATCATTTCCGGGTCCAGCGCCGAGGTGGGTTCGTCAAACAGCATGACCTTGGGGTTCATGCAAAGTGCGCGCGCGATGGCCACACGCTGTTGCTGGCCGCCGGACAGCTGGCCTGGATACTTGTCCTGCTGCTCGGGGATGCGTACCCGCGTGAGATAGTGCCGCGCGATGTCCTCCGCCCGAGCCTGGTTCATGCCGCGCGCCTTGCGCAGCGCCAAGGTGCAGTTCTGCAGCACGGTCAGGTGCGGAAATAGGTTGAAGTGCTGGAATACCATGCCTATGTCGCGGCGGATGATGTGCATGCGCGGAGTATGCCTTCCGACTTCCAGCCCATTGACTTCGATGGTGCCGCTGTCGTGCGTCTCGAGTTGGTTGACACAACGTATCAGCGTGGATTTTCCTGACCCGGATGGTCCGCAGACCACGATGCGTTCGTTGGGCCGCACGGTCAAGTCGATGTCGTGCAATACCTGAAAGTTGCCATACCATTTTTGCAACCCGGCTATGCGCACGGCCGGCGCGGAGGAGGATGAAGTCATGTTCTGTGTCCTTGGCGTGACCTAGCGCTGGTGGGCAACCTGCAGGCGCCGCTCGAGCCGGCGCACGAAGAAGTTGATGCACAGCGCCAGGATCAGGAAAATGATGCCGACCGACACCATGGGCTCGGCGTAGCGGAACGAGTCCGCGCCTACTTCCATGGCGATGCCCAGCATCTCGGGCACGGCGATCACGGCCAGGTAGGGCGTGGCCTTCAGCGCCGACACGAAGTAGTTACCCATGGGCGCGGCGATATTGCGCAGCATCTGCGGCAGTATTACCGACAGGATCACGTCGCGGCGTCGCAGGCCCAGAGCCTTGCCGGCTTCGAACTGGCCCGCGTCGATGCTGTCGATGCCGCCTTTGAATACCTCGGCCAGGTAGCCGCTGTAATAGATCGACAGGCCAAGCACGCCAGAGGCCGCTGCCGGCAGCGTCAGGCCGTACACCGGAAGCACGAAATAGATGAAATACAGCTGGACCAGTACCGGCGTGGACCGGATGGCGTCGATGAGGAAGCGCATCGCGTAGCCGAGCCAGCGGTTGCTGCGGCGCAGGATCTCCAGGGCAAAACCGAGCACGGCGGCGCCCAGAGATGCTGCCACGGTAATCCACAGCGTGGTGCCCAGCCCCCCCAGGATTATGGGCACCACCGAAACGGCGAATTCTGGATCAAATCTCACGGTTGCCTCGACTTTGCACCTGCACGCGGCGTTCGAGGTAGCGCCCGAACAGCGTGGCGGGGTAGCAGACGATCAGATAAGCCAGCATCAGGGCGCTGTACACCCCCACGGGGTTGTATTGCAGTTCGGCAATCTGCTTGGCCCGGAAGGTCATGTCGGTGAGCGTGATCAGCGATACGATCGCGGTGCCCTTGACCAGTTGGATGAACTGGTTGACGAAGGTGGGCGTCATGGCCGATAGCGCCTGTGGCAGCTCGATCAGCCACAGGATATGCAGCCGGTGCAACCCCAGTGCGCGCCCGGCCTCGACCTGGCCCCGGTCCAGCGACTGCAGCGCGGCCCGCACCGCCTGGCTGCCGTAGCCGCCGATGTTCAGCCCCAGGGCCATCGCGCCCACCGTCATGCTGGACAGCCGTATGCCGAAATCGGGCAAGGCGTAATACAGCACGAACAGCAGGATCAGAACGGGAGAGCTGCGCCAGAACTCGATCAGGCAAGTGACGGCAAGCCGGACAGGGCCTCGCGTGAAATACTGCAAGACCCCTGTCACCAGGGCGAACGGCACCGCCCACATCATGCCGTACAGCGTTACCAGCGCCGTGACACGGAACCCCTCGAGAATGCCGGCAAGAATGTCGAAACCTTCCATGGAGTCATCCTGATCTATGAATCAGAACTCGCCGGCGCAGACCTTTTGCGTGGTCACCGCCGGGTCCACCTTGTCGTCGTCGGTAAAGCCGTATTTCGCGCGGAGCTTGTCCACCGTGCCGTCGGCTTTCAGCGCTCGCAGCTGCTCGTCGTAAGCGTCGCGCAACGCAGTGTCGTCGGACCGGAACGCAATAGCCGTGTACATCATGGCCGGCACGCCGTTACGCACCAGGCCCGTGAATGGCTGGGCGCGTTCCACCCCCTGCAGTTTGGGATCTTGCAGCAGCCCGACTACGCTGGGAGCCGAAAGCGTGGCCGCGTCGACGCGGTCTGCCAGCAGCGCCGACAACATGGCTTGCGCGTCGCCCAGGTAGGTGATCTGCGAGGTGGGCACACCGGCGTCGATGGCGTTCCTGGTGTTGAGCGTGCCGCGTCCGCCGGCCAGGCGCACCTTGGCATTGGCCACGATGTCGGCGTAGCTGTGCAGCTTGAGCGGGTTGCCCTTCTTGACGATGAGGCTGTCGCCCACGGCCAGGTCGGGCTCGCTGAACACCACCACCTTGCAACGCTCGGGCGTAATGGCGATGCCGGAAGCCACCATATCGAAGCGGCCCGCGTTCAGGCCCGGGATCAATGCGCCGAATTCGGTGATGACGAAGTCCACCTGCTTGACACCCAGGCGTTCGAATGCGGCGCGGATGAGGTCGGGGTGAAAACCTGCCGCGGATCCATCTTCGGCCCGAAAGCCCCACGGCTGGCGATTGTGGATGCCGATCGTGACCGTCTTGCTTTCCAGGATATCGTCTTTGGTGTCTGCCCAGGCCGTGCTGCCCAGCAGCGTAGTGGCGATGGCCAGGCAGGCGGCCTTGCTCGCGAGTTTGGAGATCATGATGGTTTTCCTCTTGGACTGTGGTTTTATCGCGGCGGGCCGCGGCGGGTGGTGCTGGTCAACGAAAACTCATGCGCGCGCCCTGGCGTAGGCCGCCAGGGCGTTCTGCAGGTCGTTCTGCAGCGCGCCGCAGTCTTCCAGACCGATGGAAAGGCGTACCAGCGGCTGGTCGGTGGCCGGGTACAGGCGCGCACACTGCAGTTCGGCGGGATAGAAGGCTGCCAGACTGTGTACGCCGCCCCAGCTCGCGCCGATGGAAAAATGCTTCAGCGCGTCGAAGAACGCGCGATAGGCCTGTTCCGGCGCAGGCACGAGCTGCAGCGAGAACAGGCAGCCCGGGCTGCGGTAGTCGCGCTTCCATAGCCAGTGGCCGGAGTCCGACGGCAACGGGGGATACCACACCTTTTCCACGAGCGGTTGCTGCGCCAACCACGCAGCGATGCGCAGCGTCGATTCGCCTTGGGCATTCACGCGCAGCTCCAGGGTCTCCAGCCCGCGCAGAACCAGGAAGCAATCTTCCGGGCTGACCTGCTGGCCCAGCGTGCTCTGGGCGTCGCGCAGCACGGCGTAGTGGCCGGCGTCGTTGGTGGCGATGCTGCCCATCAGCACATCGGAATGCCCGCTGAAGAACTTGGTGGCGGCTTCGACACTGAAATCCACGCCATGGTCCAGCGGACGAAAACCCAACGGGCTGGCCCAGGTGTTGTCCATCATGGTCAGCACCCCGCGTCCGCGCGCAATGGCGGCAATTGCCGGGACGTCGCACATTTCCATGGTCAGGCTGCCCGGCGATTCCAGGCAGATCATGCGGGTGTTGGGGCGGATCTGCTTTTCGATGTCGGCGCCTATGGCGGGCGCGTAGTACTCGACGTCCACCCCAAGCGAGGCCAGCCACTTGTCGGCCAGCGCAGACAGCGACCCGTAGCAGGCTGCCGACAGCAGCAGATGATCGCCCGCGCGCACGTAGGCCAGCACCGTCGTCATCAAGGCGGCTGCACCCGATGGTGTAATGACGCAGTGCGCGCCGTTCTCGAGCGCCGCGATGCGGTCTTCGAGCAGGCGAGCCGTGGGCGTGCCCGTCACGCCATAGCTGTAGCCGTCGGGTTGACGATGCTTGCGAGCCGCGAAGTCGTCCAGGGTATCGAACACCACCGTGGATCCGCGCCAGACGGCAGGGGACAGGCTGGCATAGGCACGGCCGGCGGGGGAAGGCTTGTCAGGGGAAAAGGGCATGGGCAGAAACCGCTGTCGTCATCTATTGCGATGGCGCAGTGTGGGCCGCGCATACTATTATTTCAATACTTAAGTTTACTTAATCGATAAGTGCAAGTTATGGATATGCGGGACATCCAGATCTTCCGGGCCGTGATGCGGGCTGGCACGACCAGCAAGGCGGCCGTGCTGCTGAATATCTCGCAGCCCGCGGTCAGCCAGGCCATCCGGCGGCTCGAATCAGACGCGGACCTGCGCCTGTTCGACCGCGTGCGCAACCGGCTCGTGCCGACCCAGGAGGCCGACGCCCTGCTTATCGAGGTGGACCGGTGCTTTGCCGGTTTCGAGCAGATCGAGCATCGCATCCGCAGCCTGAAGTCGTTCGGTGTAGGCCGCATGGCAGTGGGGGCGCTGCCGGCCCTGGGCGCCGGTTTCATGCCGCGTGCGATCGCGGCGTTCAATCCCACTTCGCGGCGTGTGCAGATGTCCTTCCAGATCATGAGCTCGCGCGAGGTACTGCAGCAAGTCGGCGCCGGGCAGCTGGACTTCGGCCTGATGGCCGATGAGATTGCGGTGGTCGGCCTGGAGCATTCGCCCTTTATCGAAATACCGGGCGTGATTGCCATGACGCCTGAGCATCCTCTGGCCCAATGCGCGACGGTGTCGCCCGAGGCGATCGTGCAGCACGACTTCATCGTGTTGAACCCGGAAGACGCAAGCCGCCGTCGGCTTGAAGGAATGCTGGCCGATCGCGGGCTGGCATTGCGGCCGGTACTCGAAACGCCGTATGCCTTTTCAGTTTGCGAACTGGTACTGCGCGGCATGGGCATCGGCCTGATCCATCCGATGACGGCGGTGGACTATCTGCCGCGCGGGTTGGTCATCAAGCGACTGGACATTGACGTGGCGTTCCGGTCACTGCTGGTTTTCCGTCCGGGCAAGCCGTTGTCGCAGAATGCCCGCGACCTGCTGAGCATTATGCGCATCCAGGCCGAGCGCGACCTGGCGGTGATCAAGCAGGCGTTGCGCTGAACCGCAGCCTGGCAAACTACCCGAAGAACCAGTAGCAGACCCCGATGGAAGCCAGCACGCCTGCCAGGTCGGCCGCGAGCGCGCAGCCGACGGCGTGGCGCGCGCGCAGAATGCCCACGGACCCGAAATACACGGCCAGCACGTAGAACGTGGTTTCGGTGCTGCCTTGCATGACGGCGGCAAGCAGGGCAGGGAAGCTGTCTGCGCCGAAGTGTTCCATGGTTTCCAGCATCATGGCGCGGGCCGCGCTGCCCGAAAAAGGTTTGACCAGCGCCGTGGGCAGGGCGTCGACAAAGCGCGTGTCCCATCCGAATGCCTGGACCATCCAGCGTACGCCTTCCAGGGCGATATCCAGGGCGCCGGAAGCCCGCAGTACTCCCACGGCGCACAGCATGGCCACCAGGTAGGGCAGCAGGCTCTTTGCCACGTCGAAGCCGTCTTTGGCGCCGGCGATAAAGGTTTCGTACACGGGCACGCGCTTATACGCGCCCACCAGCATGAAGGCGAGCAGCACGCCGAACAGGGTGACGTTGCCCAGCAGCGATGAGAGGCTGGCAAGGGCGGCGGCCGACAGGCCCGCCAGGAAGGCCATGAACCCGCCCAGGGCCAGGGCCGCGCCGCCCAGCCAGGCCAGCGCCACCGGGTCGTGCAGCTTCAGGCGCTGGCACGCCGCCACGGTAAGCAGGCCGGCGAGCGTCGAGGCGCTGGTGGCCAGCAATATCGGCAGGAACACCAGGGTGGGGTCGGCGGCGCCCTGCTGCGCGCGGAACATGAAGATCGTCACCGGCAGCAGTGTCAATGACGAGGCATTGAGCACCAGGAAAAGGATCTGCGCATTGGTGGCGGTTTCCGGAGCCGGGTTCAGCGTCTGCAATTCGCGCATGGCGCGCAACCCGATGGGCGTGGCGGCGTTGTCCAGGCCCAGCCCATTGGCGGCGAAGTTCAGGGTGATGAGCCCGATGGCCGGATGGCCGCGCGGAACTTCGGGCATCAGCCGGGCGAACAGCGGCCCCAGCAGCGCGGCCAGCTTTTCTACCAGGCCGGCGGCTTCGGCAATGCGAAGAAAGCCCAGCCACAGCGTCAGGGTGCCGAACAGCAGCACCATGACTTCGACCGAGACGCGCGCCATGTCGAAAAGGCTGGCGACGATGTCGCGAAAGACATCGACGTCGGCCAGGGCAAACCAGCGATACAGGCCCGCCGCGGTGGCGGCCAGAAAAAAACCCAACCAGAGCTTATTGAGCATGATGGAACACAAGGGCTGCGTGGAAACCGCCTGCCGCGGCGACGCCCATTGTCGCAGACTTGGCCCGCCGGGGATGCCAACGCCGTGCCGATTCTGTTAACTTGCCCGGGTACGTGCATTTCACAAAAGGCTGATATGGACTTCAATGCCTGGCGGCGTCGCCGCATATCCGATCCTGCATACCGCTGGGCCCGCAAGGCGATGCCGGGCCTGTCCGACACCGAGCGCGACGCCATCGAGGCGGGCGACGTCTGGTGGGATGCCGATCTGTTCACGGGCGACCCCAACTGGAACACCTTGCTTGCCGTGCCGCAGGCCACCCTGACGGCTACCGAACAGCAGTTCATCGACGGCCCCGTGGCGCAGCTGTGCGCCATGCTCAACGAATGGGACATCACCTGGTCTTACGGCGATCTGCCCGAACCCGTGTGGCGCTTCATGCGCGAGCACCGGTTCTTCGGCATGATCATCCCCGAGTCATACGGGGGCCTGGGTTTCTCGCCGTACGCGCATTCCGAAGTCGTGCGCCGCATTTCCGCCTATTCCGTCACGGCCGGCGTCACCGTGATGGTGCCCAATTCTCTGGGGCCGGGCGAACTCCTGTTGCAGTTCGGAACGCGCGCCCAGCGCGACTACTGGCTGCCGCGCCTGGCAGACGGCACCGAAGTGCCTTGCTTCGGGCTCACCAGCCCCGAAGCGGGCTCGGACGCGGCTTCGATGACCGACACGGGCGTAGTGTGCCGCCAGGTGATCGACGGCCAGGAAGTGCTGGGCATCAGGCTGAACTGGCACAAGCGCTACATCACCCTGGGGCCGGTCGCCACGGTGCTGGGCCTGGCGTTCAAGCTGTACGATCCCGACGGCCTGCTCGGCGGGCCCGCCGACGTCGGTATTTCGGTGGCGCTGGTGCCCACGGATGCGCCGGGCGTCACGATCGGCCGCCGGCACCTGCCGTCCATGCAGGCGTTCCAGAACGGCCCCAACCAGGGCAAGGATGTGTTCGTGCCCATCGATGCCCTGATCGGCGGGCCGGCCAAGGCGGGGCAGGGATGGCAGATGCTGATGAGCGCGCTGGCGGCCGGGCGCGGCATTTCGCTGCCCTCGCTGTCGGCCGCGGCGGCCGTCTATTGCGCGCATGTCAGCGGCATGTATGCCCGCGTGCGGCAGCAGTTCGGCATTGCCGTGGGCCGCTTCGAAGGCGTGCAGGAAAAACTGGCCCGCCTGGCAGCCAACGCATACCAGGTCGAGGCGGCGCGCCGCCTGACGTGCGCCGCCCTGAACCAGGGCCACAAGCCGGCCGTGGTGTCGGCCATCATGAAATACCACGCCACGGAACGCATGCGCGAGTCGGTCAACGACGCCATGGATATCCATGGCGGCAAGGCCGTCATCGACGGCCCGTCCAATTACCTGGGCCCGCTGTACCGCGCCGTTCCTATCGCCATTACCGTCGAAGGGGCCAATATCCTGACCCGTTGCCTCATCATCTTCGGTCAGGGCGCCGTACGGGCGCATCCGTACCTGATGCGCGAAATCATGGCGCTGGGCGATAGCGACGAGGCCCGAGGCGCCCAGGCGTTTCACGAGGTTTTCTGGAAACACCTGGCCCACGCCGCCTGCAATGCGTTGCGGGCCTGGGGGCGCGCCTGGACGGGCGGCCTGCTGGCGCGGGCGCCCGCCACCGGTCCCACGGCGCGCCACTACCGGCGGCTTGGCCGCTATGCGTCCGCCTTCGCGCTGCTGGCCGACGCGGCCCTGGGGTCAATGGGCGGCGCGCTCAAGCGCCGCGAGATGCTGTCGGCTCGGCTGGGCGACATCCTGTCCGAGCTCTATCTGCTTTCGGCCGTGCTCAAGCGCTGGGAAGACGAGGGACGCCGCCATGCCGACCTGCCGCTGGTGCACTGGTGCATGGATGACGGCTGCGCGCGGCTCGAAGCCCGCATCGACCAGGTGCTGGCCAACCTGCCGGCGCGGCCATTGGCGTGGCTGCTGCGCGCCATGGTGCTGCCGGTACGGCTGAATCGCGGCCCCGGCGACGCACTGACGCGCGAATGCGCTGACCTGCTGCTGGCGCCATCGCCCACGCGCGACCGCCTGGCGGCCGACCTGCAGCGCGGCGACGGGGCCGACGTGCTCGCCCAGCTCGAAAGAGCCTTCTCGCTTGTCAATGCCGTCCAGCCCCTGCACGACCGGCTGCGCCGCGAGGGCGTGCGCGACTGGCGCGATGCCCATCGCGGCGGCGCGATCACCGATGAGCAGGCGCGCCAGATCCAGGCCGCCGAAGAGGCGGTGGCGCAGGTGGTGGCGGTGGATGATTTCGCGCCAGGCGAATTCGCGCGGGCGGCGCCCACGCAAGCCTAGCTTCGTCATGCCCGGGGCCGGGCATGACGCGCCGGCCGGTCAATCGTCGCGGTTCGGGTCCATGCCCGGGAACAGTATTTCGGTAAACCCGAACTTCGAAAAATCTTCGATGCGCGACGGATACAGGCGACCGATGAGATGGTCGCATTCGTGCTGCACGACGCGCGCATGAAAGCCTTCGGCCTCGCGGTCGATGAGGTTGCCGTGGGGGTCGCGGCCGGTGTAGCGGATGTGCCGGTAGCGCGGCACCAGGCCGCGCAGGCCCGGCACCGACAGGCAGCCTTCCCAGCCTTCTTCGCGCTCGTCCGATAGCGGGGTGATGACGGGGTTGCACAACACGGTCTGGGGCACGGGCGGGGCGTCGGGATAACGCTCGTTGTGCTCGAACCCGAAGATCACCAGTTGCAGGTCGACGCCGATCTGCGGCGCCGCAAGGCCCACGCCTTGCGCATGCACCATGGTTTCGAACATGTCGGAGACCAGGGTATGCACCTCGGGCGTGTCGAATTGTTCGACAGGCTTGGCGACCCGGAGCAGCCGCGGGTCGCCCATCTTGAGGATGGTGTGGATCATCGCGGTCGGCCGTGTGCTCAGTCGTTGCGGCCTTTGCGCTGGATGAACTCGATTTTGTAGCCGTCGGGGTCTTCTACAAAGGCGATCACGGTGGTGCCGTGCTTCATGGGGCCGGCTTCGCGCGTCACCTTGCCGCCTTTTTGCTTGACCTTTTCACAGGCTTCGTAGGCGTCTTCGACTTCGAGCGCGATGTGGCCATAGCCGTTGCCGAGGTCGTAGGTATCGGTGTCCCAGTTGTGGGTGAGCTCGATGACGGCGCCTTCGCTTTCGTCCTGGTAGCCCACGAAGGCCAGCGTGAACTTGCCTTCGGGGTAGTCTTTGCGGCGCAGGACGCGCATGCCCAGCACGTTGGTGTAGAAGTCTAGCGATCGGTCCAGATTGCCGACGCGCAGCATGGTGTGCAGAAGTCGCATGGGGAATTCCTTGTGTTGCTCGATGAGGCCAGGCATGGCCACAATGCCAGGCCACATCGTAGCAAAACCGCGGCGCCTTCCCGCGCGGGCCGGCTCAGTTCGCCGTGGCGCCGGAGGCTTCGACCGCCTTGGCCCAATTGGCGATTTCCTGCTGGATGAACTCGCCGAACGCCTGGGTGTTCAGGCTGGCGGCCTCGGCGCCTTCTTCCAGGAGACGCTGGCGCACCTGTTCCGACGCCAGCGCCCGGGAGAACGCCTGGTTCAGCGTGTCGACGACCGACGCGGGCGTGCCGGCAGGCGCCACGATGCCGTGCCATGAAATCGCCTGGAAGCCCGGCAGCCCGGATTCGGCCATGGTGGGCAGTTCGGGCAGGGCCGGCGAGCGGCGCGGCGACGTTACCGCCAGGGCGCGCAGCGTGCCGGCCTTGATGTTGGGAAGGGCGCCCGGAATCGTGGTGAACAGAAACTGCACCTGGCCGCCGATAAGATCGGCGATGGCAGGGCTGCCGCCCTTGTAGGGCACGTGGACGAATTCAAGGCCTGCGCGCTGCTTGAACATTTCGCCCGCCAGGTGGCCGGGGGTGCCGGCGCCCGCCGAGGCCATGTTGAAGCGGTCGCCGTCGGCCTTGATTTCCGCGATCAGGCCCGGCACGTCGGCAGCCTGTACCTGCTTGCCCACGACCAGCACGTTGGGCACGGTGGCCAGCAGCGTGATGGGCGCGAAGTCCTTGATGGCGTCGTATTGCAGCTTTTTGTACAGCGCCGGGTTGATGCCGTGGGTGCTGGCGGTGGCCAGCAGCAGGGTGTAGCCGTCGGGCGCCGAGGTGGCCACCGACTTGGCGGCGATGGAGCCGTTGGCGCCGCCTTTGTTGTCGACCACGATAGTCTGGCCCAGCGTCTTTGCCGCTTCGGTGGCCAGGGTGCGCGCCAGGATGTCGGAAGTGCCGCCGGCGGAGTGCGGCACGACCAGGGTGATGGAGCGTTCGGGAAAGGCCTGGGCCGCGGCAGCGCCCGGCATACAGAGTCCGGCCGCCAGCGCCGCTGCGAAGGCGGCCCGGGTCAGGGATGTTGTCATGGGGAGTCTCCAGTGTTGCAGTAAGAATGCGCGCCCGCCTGCGCGGACGCGGCGGTCAGTCGGCGCCCAGCTTCAGGGGATCGGGCTGGCGTTTTTCGATGGACCATTTCAACAAGGCCGCGCTGCGGTAGATGCCGTGCGCGAACTTGCCGTAGGGCAGTGTCAGGAACAGGGCCATCACCACGCCCAGATGCACGGCCAGCATCAGGCCCATGGCGCGGGTATCGCGCAGCGCAAGCAGCAGCAGCCCGGTCAGGCTGACCAGGAACAACAGCACGATGAAGCCGCGGTCCATGGGGCGCTGCGCTGCGTCGCCATGCTCGGGGTGGCGTTTCAGGTTCAGCCACAACAGGCCCGCCGGACCGATGAGCAGTCCGATGCCGCCGACGGTGCCCAGCATGACGGGCAGGCTCAGCACCGGGTACGGCGCGGGCCAGCCGAACGCATAGTGGTACAGCGTTGCCACGCAAGTGGCGGCAAAGCAAAGCATGAACCCATAGAAGGTCAGGTGATGGAACCGCCGCCGCGCCAAGGTGTAGGCATCGTCGGCGTTGTTGCAGCCTTCGCCATGGCCGCCATCCAGGTACTTCAGGCGCAACGCGTCGTGCGTGGCTTCGGCCACGGCCGCGCCGCTGGCCCGGCCGGGCGACACATCGCGCCAGAAGCGCGCCACGCCCAGGGCCAGCGCCAGCATGGCAAAGCCGAATACCAGCCCGAACATCAGGGCCAGCGTGTTGTGCGGGAAGATCGCGTAGAAGTTGCCTGCCAGCGGTTCATGCAGCAGGCCGCCTGTGGCAGCGGCCGCCAGGACCAGGAAAAACGCCAACGCCGCCGCGCTGGCCAGCGCGAGCGTCAGGCCGTTGCGCTGGTACAGCTTGCCCAGCGCGGGCGGCCAGGCGTAGTCGGCGTAAGTCTGCACGCGCACGCGGGCCATGGCCTGGGGCACGTTGACGCCGAATTCGTGCGGCGGCGCGTACTGGCAGGCGTGCAGACAGGCGCCGCAGTTGTGGCACAGGTTGGCCAGGTAGTTGACATCGGCCTTGCCGAACTCCAGGCGGCGCGTCATGGCGGGAAACACCGCACAGAAACCTTCGCAGTACCGGCACGCGTTGCATATCTGCATGACGCGTGCCACTTCGGCTTCGTTGTCGCTCAGGGGCGCGGCGGGCTCGCTGGCGCGGGCATGCCAGTGCACGGGTTGTTCGGACGCCATGCGGGCGGCGGAAGGGGCGGCCGCGACGCGGGCCTGGCGGGTCAGTACTTCAAGCTGCTTCATATTGTGCTCCGCAGGCGCGTTGGGCCAGCGCCGCCGCTGCGGCGCGCGTGCCGGCAATACGGCCGAAGGCAGTTCCGATGGACATGCCCACGCCCGCGGTGTACCCCTTGCCCAGTACGTTGCCGGCCATCATTTCGCCGGCCACGAACAGGTTGTCGCTGGGGCGGTCGCCAAAGCGCACGGCCGCGGTGTCGTCGACTTTCAGGCCCAGATAGGTGAAGGTGATGCCGGGGCGCAACGCGTAGCCATAGAACGGCGGCGTGTCGATGGGCCGGGACCAGTGCGTCTTGGCCGGCTCGATGCCGACAGTGTGGCAATCGTCCAGCGTGGTGTGGTCGAAGGTGCCTACCCGGCATGCAGCGTTGTATTCGGACAGCGTTTGCATGAAGCGGGCCTCGTCCAGGCCCAGCTTGCGTGCGAGCTCGGGCAGCGAGTCTGCCTGCACGCCCGGGAACACCGGGGGCATGAAGCGCCCCACGGCCTTGCTGTCGATGATGGAATAGGCGATCTGCCCGGGCTGCATGGCCGTCAGGCGGCCCCAGATGGCGTAGCGCTTGGGCCAGAAGTCTTCGCCTTCGTCGTAGAAGCGCCGTGCGTCGCGGTTGACCACCACGCCCAGCGATACGCAATCGATGCGCGTACAGATGCCGCCGTCGTACAAGGGCGCGCGGGCGTCGATGGCGACACAATGCGACTGGGACGGGTCGCCGATGATATCGGCGCCCGCGTCCATCATGAATTTCAGCAGCACACCCATGTTGAAGCGCGTGCCGCGGATCAGGAAGTTGTCGGCCGGCCATTCGCCGCGCTCGTTCTGGCCCCAGGCTTCGCGCAGCCACTCGCGGTTGGATTCGAAGCCGCCCGCGGCCAGCACACAGGCGCGCGCCGGGAAGCGCTGGCTGCCCGACCGCGCCGCCACGAAGCGGCCGTCGTCGAGTTCAAGCGAATCCACCGGCGTGTCATAGCGGATCTGTACGCCCAGCGCCTCGGCGCTGCGATAGTAAGCGTTGACCAGCGCCTTGCCGCCGCCCATGAAGAAGGCGTTGGTGCGCGCCACGTGCAGCGCGCCGGACAAGGGCGGCTGGAAGCGCACGCCATGCTTGCGCATCCAGTCGCGGCACGTGGACGATGCGCGAATGACCAGGCGCGCCAGGTGTTCATTGGTCAGGCCGCCGGTGACCTTGAGCAGGTCTTGCCAGTATTCTTCTTCGGGGTAGGCATCGACCAGCACGTCTTGCGGCGCGTCGTGCATGCAGCGCAGGTTGCGCGTGTGCTGCGAATTGCCGCCGCGCCATTCGCGCGGGGCGGCTTCAAGCAGCAAGACGCTGGCGCCCGCTTCGCGCGCCATCAGCGCGGCACAGAGCGCAGCATTGCCGCCACCTATGACCAGTACGTCGAACATCGGAACATCCCTAGAGTCGGTGCCCGACTATAGGGGGGCGCGGCGGGATCCCGCTACGCCCGGTTCGTCAATGGTTGTTCACGCTTTGTGAAGAGTGGCGCCCCGCCAGCCGCCGGACCTGACCAGTTCATGGGCCGTGCGGGCCAGCAGTACGCGGGCCGCCAGCGCGGCGGGCGACAGCTCGTCATCGGACAGGCTGACCAGCAGATTGCGGCGCCGCAGGTTGCGATCGGAAATCAGGCGCACCGCAAGGGGCTCGCCTTGCAGCCGTACGGTAGCCGCGCCGGGCTGGATGGTGGCGCCGAGCCCGTCGCGCACCAGGTCCATCAGCACGTCCAGGCCGTCGATCTCGGCCACGAGATCGGGTTCTACGCGCACGCGGTCGAAGCCGGCATCCACCAGCGCGCGCAGGCCGTGCGAGCTGCCCGGCAACAGGTAGGGCAAGTTGCCGATGTCGCGCATGCGCACGGGCCCTTCGGGGGGCAGGCCCGGCAGATCGGGGCAGGCGATCAGGAAGAGCCGTTCGTCCACCAGGGGCAACACGCTCCAGCGGCGAGCCGATTCCGCGCCGAACACAATGGCCAGGTCGAGCTGGCGCGCATTGAGCATGCTGGTCAGGTAGCCCGACAGCGTGGCCACCAGGCGTACGCGCACATCGGGATAGCGTTCGCGCATTGCGTTCATGAAGGGCCGCGCCAGCACCGTGGCAGTGGTGGCCGGCAGGCCGATACTGACCTGCCCCGTCAGCCGGGATTGTTTGGCGGCCTGCGCGGCGCCGTCGGCGTGACGCAAGGCCAACTGCGCCTGGCGCAGGAAGGCGAGTCCGGCGTCGGTGGGGGTGACGCCGGTGGACGTGCGCGTCAGCAGCCGCGTGGACAGTTCGCTTTCCAGGCGGCTGATCTGCTGGCTGAGCGCCGAGGTGACAACGCCCAGGTCGGCGGCGGCGCGGCCCATGCTGCCGCATTCGGCCACCTTGACGAAATAGCGCAGCTGCCGGAGTTCCATGGCGGCGGCCTAGAACTGCGGCAGCGCGGCCGGATCGTGCCGCCGCAGCACGTTCTTGGCGGCTTCGTAGTCGGGCATGATGTTGCCGACTTCGGCCCAGAAATCGCGGCTGTGATTCATTTCGCGCAGGTGGGCAAGCTCGTGGGCGATGACGTAGTCGATGATGGACGGCGCGAAGTGGATGAGCCGCCAGTTGAGCATGATGTTGCCGTCGCTGGTGCACGAGCCCCAGCGCGTGGCGGCCGACGACAGGCGCCAGCGGCGGATCTTCAGCCCGCTGACCTGCAGGAAGTGGGCCAGGCGGGATCCGAACACGGCGCCGGCGCGTTGTTGCAGCCAGGCCTGTGCGGCATCGCGCACCCGCGACTGATCCGCGTTGGCGGGCAAGGGCAGCCACAGCGTTGCGCCGTCGTGGGGAGCGTCGGCATCGCCGGAAATCGTGGCCTGGCGATGCTCGGCGCTCAGGGCGAGCACGATGCGCTTGCCCAGGTACGGCAGTTCGCCTCCGGCCTGCCAGCGGGTCTGGCCCATGGCCAGTTGTTCTTTGCGCGCTTGCCAGTCGCGCAGCTTGGCGAGTATCCAGCGCGATTTTTCGCGCACGGCGTCATCGATCTGGGCGAGCGTGACCCAGTTGGGCGCCGTGACCCGCAGGCCGTCGTCGGCCACTACAAAGCCGATGCTGCGGCGCCGGGAGCGCAGCAGCACGAAACCGATGGTTTGCTGCTCGGTGGCCACCTCGCGCCAGCGGGCCCCCGCCGGCAGTACGTCGGGGCGGGGCGTGGCAACCGTGGCGGGGGGGGCGGCGGGCGTGGTCAGCAAAGGCGCCGCCTCGGGCGCGCGGGGCGCGGGGGCGGCCGGTTCGGCGAACAGGAGTTCAAGCTGACCGTTGCTGGACATACCTTTCGGGATTGAGTTCGCGCATTTCGCCTTCGATCCAGGCCTGGACCTTGGCGTTCAGTTCTTCGGGCGTGTGTCCCGACGATTCTATCGCGGGCCCGATCGATACCGTGATCATGCCGGGCTTTTTGATGAAGGCGTTGCGGCGCCAGCATTCGCCGGCGTTGAGCGCCACGGGCACCACGACCGCCCCGGTGCGCACGGCCAGCAGCGCGCCGCCCATCTTGAAGCGCGCCGTGGCGCCGGGTGCGACCCGCGTGCCTTCGGGAAACAGCAGGGGCCAGCGGCCTTCCTGCAGGCGCAACGAGCCTTGTCGGATCACTTGCTCGAAGGCGTCGCGGCCCTTGGCGCGGTCGATGGGGATCATGCGCAGCAGCGCCAGGCCCCAGCCGAAGAACGGCAGCATGTGCAGCTCGCGCTTGTAGACGTAGCAGACTTCGCGCGGCATGTGGGCGGGAAAGAACAGGGTTTCCCAGGCCGACTGGTGCTTGGACAGCAGAATGCAGGCGCCGTCCGGCAGGTTTTCGGCGCCCTTGATCTGCCAGCGGATGCCGCAGAAGACCTTGGCCCCCCAGATGGCCAGGCGCGGCCAGCCGACAGTGAGCCTGTAGCGCCAGTGCTGCGGCAGCGGCGCCCACAAAATGCAGGCAAAGGCGTACGGAATGACCGTGACGACCAGGAACACCATATACAAGAACGAACGCAGCCAGGCCATGGGATCAGGCATCCTGCAGCAAGGTATCGGCAACGGCCGACAAGTCGTTGGCAATGCGCGTGCCGGGCGGCAGTTCGCCCTGGCGGGTCTTGGCGCCGTTGCCGGTAAGCACCAGCCACGGCGAGCAGCCGGCCGCGGCGGCGGCCTGCAGGTCGCGCAGCGAATCGCCTACCGATGGCACGCCGGCCAGATTGGTGTCGTAGCGGTGGGCAATGTCGTAATACATGCCCGGCAGCGGCTTGCGACATGCGCAGCCATCGTCGGGCCCATGCGGGCACAGGAAAATGGCGTCGACCATGCCGCCCGCCTGGGCCACTTCACGGTGCAGCTTGGCATGGATGGCATTGAGCGTCGCCATGTCGAACAGGCCGCGCGCCAGGCCCGATTGGTTGCTGGCCACCACCACGGTATACCCGGCCTGCGACAGGCGGGCGATGGCGGCCAGGCTGCCGGGCAGGGCCACCCATTCATCGGGCGACTTGACGAAGGCCGCGCTGTCCCGGTTGATGACGCCGTCGCGATCGAGAATGATGAGCTTCACTGTGCCAGCCTGGAAATGTCAGCAACCTGGTTCATCAGGCCATGCAACTGGGCCAGCAGCGCCAGGCGGTTGGCGCGCACGGCGGGGTCGTCGGCCATGACCATCACATCGGCGAAGAAGGCGTCTACCGGTTCGCGCGCCTGCGCCAGCGTGCTGAGGCTGCCGGCGAAATCGCCGGCCCGCAGTTGCGCCTGCGCCTGGGGTTGCAGCGCCGCGACGGCCGCGGCCAGCGCCTGTTCGGCGGGCTCGGCCAGGCGCGCCGCGTCGACAGCGCCGATTTCGCCTTCGGCTTTCTTGAGCAGGTTGCCGATGCGCTTGTTGGCCGCGGCCAGGCTGGCCGCTTCGGGCAACTTGCCGAATTCGGTGACCGCACGTACGCGCGCGGCCACCTGGTGCAGGGGCGGGGCCACCGCTATGACGGCGTCGACGGCATTGCGGTCGAAGTCGCCGGCCAGTTGGTTGCGATAGCGTTCGTAAATGAAGGCGCGGACCTCGGGCACGGTGGCGGCCGGGATCTTGTCTGCCGCGAAGGTGCCGGCCGCCAGCGCCAGCAGGCCGTCCAGGGTGAGCGGGCCGTCGGCGCTGGGCGCCAGCATGCCGCCGGCGGCCAGCTGTTCGAACGCGCTGATCAGGCCCAGCGCGGCGCGCCGCAGGCCGAACGGGTCGCGTTCGCCGGTGGGCGCCAGCCCGATGCCCCAGATGCCGACCAGCGTTTCGGCGCGTTCGGCGATGAACAGCGCGGTCGCGGCGAGCGTGTCGGGCGTGACGGGCGCGTCCAGGCGGATGCGGTATTGCCCGCGCAGGGCCTGCACCACGGATTCGGGTTCGCCGTCGCCCGCGGCGTAATAGGCGCCCATGATGCCCTGCAGCTCGGGGAATTCGCCCACCATATTGGTGCCCAGGTCGGCCTTGGCCAGCAGGGCGGCGCGGTCGGCCGCGGCGGCGTCGCCGCCCAATTGCTCGGCCACGCCGCGCGCGATGGCGCGCACGCGCTCGACGCGTTCGAGCTGCGTGCCCAGTTTGTTGTGATAGACGATGCTGCCCAGCTGCGGCACGCGCGCGGCCAACGGCGTCTTGCGGTCGGTATCGAAGAAGAACTGTGCGTCGGCCAGGCGCGGGCGCACCACGCGCTGGTTGCCTTCGATGATGTTGGCCGGATCGTCGGTATGCATGTTGCTGACGATCAGGAAGCGATGCGTCAGCTTGCCGGTGGCCGGGTCGAACAGCGGGAAATATTTCTGGTTCAACCGCATGGTCAGGATCAGGCATTCCTGCGGCACCTGCAGGAATTGCTCGTCGAACTGCCCCACGTACACGGTGGGGTGTTCGACCAGGGCGGTGACTTCGTCGAGCAGCGCGGCCACTTCGGGGTCGTCGCCCAGCGTGGCGCCCAGCCGCGCGGCATGTTCTTGCAGCTGGCGGTCGATCTCGGCGCGGCGCGTCTCGAACGAGGCCACCACCCGGCCTTGCTCGGCCAGCGTGGTTTCGTAGGCATCGGCGTGCGACAGCGCGATGGCACCGTCGGCCATGAAGCGGTGGCCCTGCGTGTCGCGGCCTGCCGACAGCCCCAGCGCCGTCACGGGCACCACGTCGGCGCCGTGCAGCGCGACAAGGCTGTGCGCGGGACGCACGAATTTCACGGTGGTGACGCCGTCGGCCAGCTGATAGCGCATGACTTTGGGAATGGGCAGGCCATCGATGGCGGCCTGCAGGCCGTCTTGCAGGCCTTCGGCCAGCCGGGCGCCGGGCGCCGTGCCGCGCGCGACCAGATAGTCCTGTTTGCCATCGGATTCGCGGGCGAGCTCGGCAGGGTCGACGGTGTCGAGCCCCTTGGCCGCCAGCTTTTTCAGCAGCGCGGGCGTGGGCTTGCCGTCGGCGTCCAGGCCCACTTTGACGGGCATGAGCTTCTCGGCGTAGGCCTGGTCGGGCGCCTGGCCGCGCACCTGCGACAGCCGCACCGCCAGGCGGCGCGGCGTGGCGTAGGCGGCCACGTCGCAGCCATCGGCCAGCAGGCCATGCTTGTGCAGCGTGGCGCGCAGGCCTTCGGCAAATGCCTGGCCCAGTTTCTGCAGGGCCTTGGGCGGAAGCTCTTCGGTCAACAGTTCGACCAGCAGGGGGTTGAGGTTTGTTGTCATGTCAGTGTCCATGCTGCGCGGCGGCGTTCGCGTCGCGGGTAGCGTCGGGAATGGATTTCAGTTCAACGGCCAGCCAGCATGGGAAAGCCCAGTCGTTCGCGGGAATCGTAATAAGCCTGCGCCACG
This sequence comes from Bordetella genomosp. 7, assembly GCF_002261415.1. NCBI lineage: Bacteria > Pseudomonadati > Pseudomonadota > Betaproteobacteria > Burkholderiales > Alcaligenaceae > Bordetella > Bordetella genomosp. 7. Next base: position 31,758 of record NZ_NEVI01000004.1, read on the forward strand.
GCGCGCGACAAGTTACGGATGCGGCCGATGTACGCCGCGCGTTCGGTGACGCTGATGGCGCCGCGCGCATCCAGCAGGTTGAACGTATGCGCGGCCTTCAGGGTGGCCTCGTAGGCGGGCAGGGCCAGCGGCACTTCCATCAGGCGCCTGGCCTCGGCCTCGTAGTCGTTGAAGTGCGAGAACAGCATGTCGGCGGACGCATGCTCGAAGTTATACGTGGACTGTTCGACTTCGTTCTGGTGGAACACGTCGCGATACAGCACCCGGTTGCCGTGCGCGCCTTCGGTCCAGACCAGGTCGTACACGCTTTCGACGCCCTGCAGGTACATGGCCAGGCGTTCGAGGCCGTAGGTGATTTCGCCGGTGGTGGGTGTGCAGTCCAGGCCGCCGACTTGCTGGAAGTACGTGAACTGGGTGACTTCCATGCCGTTGAGCCAGACTTCCCAGCCCAGGCCCCAGGCGCCCAGCGTGGGGTTTTCCCAGTCGTCTTCGACAAAGCGGATGTCGTGGCGGGCCGGGTCGATGCCCAGCGCCTTCAGCGAACCGATGTACAGGTCGAGGATTTCGGGGGGCGCGGGCTTGAGCACCACCTGGTACTGGTAATAGTGTTGCAGGCGATTGGGGTTTTCGCCGTAGCGGCCGTCCTTGGGGCGGCGCGAGGGCTGCACGTAGGCCGCGCGCCAGGGCTCGGGGCCGATCGCGCGCAGGAACGTCGCGGTGTGAGAGGTGCCGGCGCCGACTTCCATGTCGTACGGCTGCAGCAGGGCGCAGCCCTGCTTGTCCCAGTAGTCCTGGAGCGTGAGGATGATTTGCTGAAAGGTGAGCATAGGATTCTTGGAATTCGGAGCACCGTGCGGAATCGGCCGCCGCACGGGCGTGCGGCAAGCCCGTGGCGCGGGAAACCGGCCATTTTAACTGGCCCGGGCCGGTGCGGGGTTGACGAAGGGCCTGCGGCTTGCGCGATGAGGATCGCGCCGCGGGCCGGCCGCCATAATCGTGCCATTCGCGCGCGGCCGCGGATTTTTCGTTGGCCAGGCGGCGGCGGGCCGGCTAGCATCGGAACTCGATCCATCAATGTGCAAGAGGTACGACACATGTCTTCAGCAATCAGCGCACGGGTCCAGGCGCTGGGCCTGGCCCTGGAGCCGGCCGGCAGCCCGGCCGCCAATTACGTGTCCAGGGTGCAGGTGGGCGACCTGCTGTTCATTTCCGGCCAGGTGCCGCGCAAGGGCGACCAGGCTGTCTGGCTGGGCCGCGTGGGCGACACGCTGACCGAGGATGAGGGCCGCCAGGCGGCGCGGCAGGCCGCCCTGGGCGTGCTGGCGCACCTGGCCGACGCGGTGGGCGACGACCTGGCGCGGGTGCTGCGCGTGGTGCGGCTGGGCGTATTCGTGGCGTGTACGCCGGAATTCAACCGGCAGAGCGCGGTGGCCGACGGCGCGTCCGACCTGATGGTCGAGGTGCTGGGCGAGGCCGGCCGCCATGCGCGCACCGCCGTGGGAGTCGCTTCGCTGCCGCGCGGCGTCGCGGTCGAGGTCGAAGCCATCATCCAGATCGAGTCCTAGCATGGGCGCGCGCCAGGCCGGCCTGTCGGACGCCGATGTCGAACGCCTGCGGCAAGCCACCCCGGGCGTGTCGAGCGTGGTGCATTTCAATCATGCGGGCGCCTCGTTGCCATCGGCGGCCACGGTGGACGCCATGGTCGAGCATTTGCGGCGCGAAGCCATACGGGGGCCCATGGAGGCGGCACAGGCCGTGCGGGACACGCTGGATGCGGCGCGCACCCGCGCGGCCCGGCTGGTTGGCGCTGGGCCGGACGAAATCGCCTTCGCCTCGGGCTGCTCGGACGCCTGGGGCCGCGCTTTCGCGGCCTTGGGCCCCTGGGCCCCGGGCGACCGCATCCTGACGGGGCGCCATGAATGGGGCGGCAACCTGGCCACGATGCAGCAGGTGGCGGGGCGCGCCGGCGCCCGCATAGAACCCATTCCTTGCGATGCCGATGGGCGCGCATCGCCCGAAGCATTGCTGGCCATGCTGGACGAACGGGTGAAACTGATTTCGCTGACCTGGATGCCCGCCAATGGCGGGTTAGTCAACCCGGCGGCCGAGATCGGCGCCATAGCGCGCCGCCACGGCATTCCCTATATCGTGGACGCGGCGCAGGCGCTGGGGCAATGGCCGGTGGATGTTCGCGCCCTGGGCTGCGATGTGCTGGTGGCGCCGGTCCGCAAGCATCTGCGCGGGCCGCGCGGGCTGGCACTGGCGTACGTGCGCGCCGAGACCGTCGCGCGGCTGACGCCGGCGTTCGTCGACACCCTGTCGGCGCCCGTGGGGCAGGATGGCGTGGCCGTGCCGCATGCCGGCGCCCGGCTCCTGGAAAGCAGCGAAAAGCCGATGGCCCTGGTGTGCGGGCTGGCCAATGCGCTGCAAGAGGCGCTGGATGTGGGCGTGGACGCCATCCGCGCGCGTGGATGCCCATGCCAGCCTGTTGCGCGAGCGGCTCCGGGGCATTCGCGGGGTAACGGTGCATGACCTGGGGCCGGTGTGCTCGGGGCTGGTGTCGTTCAACATCGACGGCTGGATGGCGGCAGACGTAAGCCAGGCGTTGGCCTTGCAAGGTATCAACACGACTGCCAATGGCGTGCCGTACACACCGCTGGATATGCGGGCGCGCGGCCTGCACAGCGTGGCGCGCGCCTCGGTCAGCTACCTGACCACGCCAGCGGAAATCGACCGCCTGGCGGCCGCGGTGGGCGGGCTGGCGCGACGCTGAAGCAGGGCGCGCGCGCGGGGCGCCTGCCGCCACCTGTCGCGGATGGTCGTATGATTAGGCATCCCCCACTCTTATACATAACCGCGGGTACCCATGCCCGCCAGGAGCCCTGCATGTCCGAGCTGATCAAGGTGGAAGTGGTCGACGGTATCCAGATCATTACCATCAACCGTCCCGAAGCCAAGAACGCCATCAACCTGGAAACGGCGCAAGCCATGGCGGCCGCGCTCGATCAACTGGACAGCCGCGACGACATCCGCATCGGCATCCTGACCGGCGCGGGCGGCACGTTTTCGTCGGGCATGGATCTGAAGGCGTTTGCGCAGAGCCGCCAGCGTCCGCTGGTTGAAGGCCGTGGCTTTGCGGGCCTGAACGAGCGTCCGCCGCGCAAGCCGCTGATCGCGGCGGTAGAAGGCTACGCGCTGGCGGGCGGCTGCGAAATGGCGCTGGCCGCAGACCTGATCGTCGCGGCCAATAATGCCAAATTCGGCCTGCCCGAAGTCAAGCGCGGCCTGGTGGCCGGGTCCGGCGGCATGCTGCGCCTGCCGCGCCGTCTGCCGTACCACATCGCCATGGAAATCATCCTGACGGGCGATATGTTCAGTGCCGAACGCGCCCATGGGTATGGCCTGGTAAACCGCCTGACCGAACCCGGCAAGGCGCTGGAAGGCGCGCTGGAGCTGGCCCGGGTCATCGTCGAAAACGGCCCCCTGGCCGTGCAGACCGCCAAGAGCATCGTGTCGCAGGCCACCGACTGGGAGCAGGACGGCATGTTCGACCGCCAGCGTCCGCTGATCGCGCACATTTTCGAGTCTGCCGACGCCAAGGAAGGCGCCACGGCCTTTGCCGAAAAACGCAAGCCCGTGTGGCAGGGCAAATAACGCTACGCGCAGCGGCCATAAAATAAGACGTTTGTCGCGGGCGGCCTGGCCGCCCGCCGGCCTTGCGCCGCTGCGCCTTTCCTTTACTTTTTTGATCCCGCCCTTATCGTCATGTCCGTCCTCATTAAAGAAGAAGACTTCATCCAGTCTATTGCCGATGGCATCCAGTTCATCAGCTACTACCATCCCGTCGATTACATCCGTCATCTGGCGCGCGCCTACGAGCGCGAAGAAAGCCCGGCGGCGCGCGACGCGATGGCGCAGATCCTGACCAACTCGCGCATGTGCGCCGAAGGCAAGCGCCCGCTGTGCCAGGACACGGGCATCGTGAACGTGTTCCTGAAAGTGGGCATGGACGTGCGCTTCGATACGCGCCGCACCTTGCAGGAACTCTGCGACGAGGGCGTGCGGCGCGGCTACACCAATTCCGACAACCCGTTGCGCGCTTCAGTGCTCGACGACCCCATCTTTGCGCGCAAGAACACGCGCGACAACACGCCCTGTATCCTGCACGTCGAGCTCGTGCCGGGCGACAAGGTCGACGTGCAGATCGCTTCCAAGGGCGGCGGCTCGGAGAACAAATCGAAGTTCGCCATGCTCAACCCCAGCGACTCGCTGGTCGACTGGGTGCTGAAAACCGTGCCCACCATGGGCGCCGGCTGGTGCCCGCCGGGCATGCTGGGCATCGGCGTGGGCGGCACGGCTGAAAAGGCCATGCTGATGGCCAAGCAGTCGCTGATGGAAGACATCGACATGTACGAGCTGCTGGCCCGCGGCCCGCAGAACAAGCTCGAAGAATTGCGCATCGAACTCTACGAGAAGGTGAATGCGCTGGGCATAGGCGCCCAGGGCCTGGGCGGCCTTACCACTGTGCTTGACGTCAAGATCAATACATTCCCCACGCATGCGGCGTCCAAGCCGGTGGCCATGATCCCGAACTGCGCGGCCACGCGCCACGCGCACTTCGTGCTCGACGGTTCGGGCGTCGCGCAGCTGGATCCGCCGTCGCTGTCGGAATGGCCCGAAGTGCACTGGGCGCCCGACTACAACAAGTCCAGGCAGGTGAACCTGGACACCCTGACGCCTGCCGAGGTTGCCAGCTGGAAGCCGGGCCAGACGCTGCTGCTGTCGGGCAAGATGCTGACCGGCCGCGACGCCGCCCACAAGCGCATCCAGGACATGTTGGCCAAGGGCGAGCCCCTGCCGGTGGACTTCACGAACCGCGTCATCTATTACGTGGGGCCGGTGGATCCGGTGCGCGACGAGGTGGTGGGCCCCGCCGGCCCGACCACGGCAACGCGCATGGACAAGTTCACCGACATGATGCTGGCCCAGACGGGCCTGATCGCCATGATCGGCAAGTCCGAGCGCGGGCCGGTGGCCATCGAGGCGATCCGCAAGCACAAGTCGGCCTACCTGATGGCAGTGGGCGGCGCGGCTTACCTGGTTTCCAAGGCCATCCGCGAAGCGCGCGTGCTGGCCTTCGAAGACCTGGGCATGGAAGCCATCTATGAGTTCGACGTGAAAGACATGCCGGTGACGGTGGCCGTCGATTCGGAAGGCACGTCGGTGCATACGACCGGGCCGCAGGAATGGCAGGCACGAATCGGCAAGATCCCGGTTGCCGTGGCCTGATGGCTTGATGGCGGGATTGGCGGGCGCCCTTGATGGGCGCCCGTTTTTTTTGTTGAGTGCGAACGAGCCCGATCTGGCGAAATCGCGCACAATGGGGCGCCATGCCGCATCGGCTTGGCCGCGAGCGGCCATATGCCCTACCATGCCATATGGGTTTTCGGCCGGCGCATCGGCGCGTCCAGGCCGGATGCCTTGTGCCCTTCTTGATGGGGATGATCACATGGCAGACAAAACGTCTTCGCGCGCATCCGGGGCGGCGAAACCCGGCAAGCCGCCCAAGCTCTTGTCCGGCGGCAACCCGCAGATTCCCAAAGGCTACGGGGATGAGCCGGTCCAAGCCTATATCGCCGCGATGCCGGGCTGGAAGAGCGCGGTGGGCCGTCGCCTGGACGAGCTTATCGTGCGCGCGGCGCCCAAGGTCAGCAAGGCAGTGAAGTGGAATTCGCCGTTGTATGGCATGGAAGGGCAGGGATGGTTCCTGAGCATCCATTGCTTCAACAAGTACATCAAGGTGGCGTTCTTTCGCGGCGCGTCGCTGGATCCGGCGCCGCCCGTCGAATCGCGCATGGCCGAGACGCGCTATTTCCACATACACGAGGGTGAGGCGCTGGATGAAAAGCAGTTCATGAACTGGGTGCGTCAGGCCAGCAAGCTTCCGGGCGAGAAGATGTAGTGCTGACGTTTTGGTGTCAGACACCCTGCGGGTGTCAGACACCTGGAGCACCTGGAAATGGCCGAACGCCGTGTTCGGTGTCAGACTCCCGCAGGGTGTCTGACACCATCCCGTGCGTGATCCCTCAGGGTGCCTGACACCATGCCCTGCGTGACGGCCGCGCGGCGCTAGGCGGCCCGCGCTATGGCGGCAAGAAGGTCTTCGGGGTGCACCATCAAATCGCGGGCCTGCCGCAGCAATGGATACTGGTGCAATACGCAGCGCCATGCCGGCGTGTGCAGCAACAGGCGCCAGACCGGTTCCAGGGCGCTGGCCTCGACTGGCTGGCCCTGGGCCAGGCGGCCTGCGTAGTCCAGGCTGGCGGGCGCGGACAATAATTGCATGCGGCTGGCCGCGCTCAGCAGGCGCGCGCCGGCGTCGGCGGGGGCGTTGCAGCAATACAGCACGGTTGCGGCCAGAGTCTCGATGCCGGTGGGTAATGCGGCAAGCGAGCTGCCGCGCAAAGCCATCGTTCCTTGGCGGGTGGCGAAGGTATAGGTCGTGTCGGGGCGGGCTTCGGCCATCAGGCGCAGGCCGCGCAACAGCCGCGGCAGGTCCGTGGCCGCGGCGTCTGCCGACGCCTTGGCCTCCACCAGCACACATATGTCCCACGCCGAATCGGCGTGCGGCGCGCCGCGCAGCAACACCGCGTCCCATTCGCTCTTGGCGCGGCGGGCGCTGGCAGGCATCGAGGCGGGCACGCGCATCGAGGTCACGACGCGGTATGCGTTCTCATCGCGATTCAACAGATCGGCCAGCGCCTGCAGTGCGCGGGCGGCCAACGCTTCGACCTCGTCGCCACGTTGGCGCGAGGCCGCGCCCTGGGCCGCGGCCGCGGCGCTGCCTTGGGCGGGCCCGTTCTGGTCCCAAAGCTGCCGGTATCGCTGTACCTGGGGGGCGGCTTGCAGAGACTCCATGCGGCACAGCCGCGCCAGCGCAGGGTCGTCCAGCAGGCGGCCGAGCGCTTGCGAGATATGCGGATGCATCGAACTGGCGGGCATGGCGCGTACGGCGCGAGCCATGTCGGCCAACTGCGTCCATGTTGGCGCGGCGTGCAGGGCGGCCAGCGCGTCGCGCAAGGGCGTGTGCGCCATGCGCGCCAGGCGCGCCGGGTGTGCCACCGCATCTGCCGCGATGCGTATCGCTCGCCGGTCGCGCCGCGCCCGCGCCTGCAGCGACGCGTACTCCCGTACGGGTGCGGCGATGTGGCGCAGCACCAGGGCCTGGTATGCGGCGTCGCCCGGCGCATCGCCCATGGCTTCATCTATCAGCCTGGCCAGCGCGGCAACGAAGCCGCGCTGCAGATCGTCGTCGGGCGGCGCACCCGCTTCAACGGCAAGACGGGCGTTTTCGATGATGGCGGCCAACGCCGTCGAAGGCGGGGCATGCTGCCGCGCCGCCGGCGGCTGCATAGCGTGCGGCAGGCGGAAGCGCCGCTTCACGCTGCGCAGCACGCCTTCCAGGCGCGCGGAGGTCGTTGGTGGGCACATAGCGGCTAAGCATACGCCACGCGCCGGCCGCCGTGGCGGGCCCGTGCCGCTTCGCTATCCGCCCAGCCCCTGGCGTTTCAGCACCAGGACCTCGCTGCTGCCGTCCTGCGCGGTTTCGCCGCGCTGGTTGATCAGTCGCAGGCGGCGGTCGATGGCGCCGACGCGGGCGCTGGCGCCGGGGTTGACGGCCAGGATGTCCAGCACCAGGTGCAGCGTATCGCCCACCAGAATGGGTTTCAGGAATTTCCATTCACGCAGCGACAGCATGGCCACGACCGATCGGTGGAAGATGCCCAGCTCGTGCATCATGCCCGTGGCGATGGCGATGCCCAGGGCGCCGTGCACCAGCCGCTGGCCCGCCTTGGTGCCGGCGGCGTACACGGCGTCGGCGTGGATGGGGTTCCAGTCGCCCGAAATCATCGAGAACATCGTCAGGTCGGCCTCGGTGATGGTGCGGCCCCCGCTCTGGAAGCTCTGGCCGGGCTGAAAGTCTTCGTAGTACAGCGAATGGTCTGTCATGGCGTAGCGGTTCTGGCCGGGCGTCAGGCCGGCGTTTCCTGTCGCAGGCGTTCTTCGGCCATCTGGCGCAGGCGCACCCGCTGGATCTTGAACCCGTTGGCGCTGGCGGCCATGGGGAACTCATCTACCAGCCAAAGCCGGGCCGGCACCTTGAACGGCGCGAGCGTGGCGCGCAGGGGGGCCAGCAAGGCCTCGGGGTTTGTGTCCGCCTGCGCGATGACGAATGCCGCCGCCCGCGGCTGGCCGTCCAGCGTGATGCCCACCACCTGCGCGTTCTGTACGCCGGGCTGGCTGGCCAGCGCGTGTTCGATCTCGGCGGGGTCTACCAGGAAACCGCCCAGGCGCAATGCGTCTCCCATGCGCGCCAGATAGACGAAGCTGCCGTCAGGGCGCAGGTAGCCCAGGTCGCCGGTGCGGAAGTAGCCGTCCGGCGTCAGGGCCGCGGCGGTCGCTTCCGGGTTGTCCAGGTAGCCGATGAAATTGCCGGGCGCGCGGATTTCGATTTCGCCCTGCACGCCGGCGGCGCATAGTTCGCTCGTGGCCGGGTCGCGCACCCGGACTTGCGCGTCGCGCGCCGCCGGCATGCCGCCGCCCAGCGCCCGTTCGGCCACCGGCAGGTGCGCCGCCTGCAAGGCAAACAGGGCCTGCACCTCGCTGGACCCGTACAGGCCGCGCAGCGGCATTCCGCGTTGCTGCAGGGATTCGACCAGTTCGGCGGCGCCGGGGCTGAAGCTGGCAAAGCCGATCACGCGCGCGTGCGGAAACGGGCGTTCGTCGGGTAGAGCTTCGGCGATGCGGCGCATCATTTCGTCGCTGCCGAAGGTGTGCGTGATGCGCTCATCGCGCAGCAGGTTCGCAGCGCGGGGCGCGTCGAACAGGTCCATCATCACGATGGCCGCGCCGGCGTGCAGGGCGGCCAGCACCCCGTTCAGGCCGAACACGCCGCACAGCGGCAGCGCCGCCAGCAGGCGCGCGCCGGGCGCGCCCAGCTCGTAGGCGGCGGCAACGGCGACGTTGTGGGCCAGCAGCGTGGCGGCACTGTGCATGACAAGCTTGGGCCCGCGGGTGGTGCCCGACGTGGTGAACAGAATCACGGGACGCATGGGCTCGCGCGCAGCCGCGGGCGGCATGGCGTGCGTCTGTGCGTCGAGCCGGCACGCTACGGTGGGCAACCCCAGCACGGATACGGGGGTGTCGCCGCCGGCATCAAGGACGGCCACGCTGCGAAGCTCGGGCAGCTTGCCGGTGTCTACGCCGGCCAGCACTGCCGGGAAATCGATCTTGCGGAATGACGGTTGCATGACAAGCATGCGCGCGCGCGAGCGGCCCAGGATGTATTCGAGCTCGCCGCTGCGATAGCGCGTGTTGACCGCCACCAGCGTGCCCCCCAGCCGGTCCAGCGCAAACAGCAGCGCCAGCCATTCGCGGCGGTTGGGCAGCCACACGGCCACCCTGTCGCCGGCCGCGATGCCTTGCGCGGCCAGCCATTGCGCAGTGCGGGCGACCAGCGCGTCGAATGCGCGGTAAGTCAGCGGGCCGGTCTCGTCGATGAGTGCGACTTCGTCGGGCCGCATCCGCAGGTGTGTCTCATACAGATCCGCCAGGGCGGCGGCCGCTGGCGCGGCATCGGCCTGCATCAGTACAGCTCCATCAATTCCGCATTGTTGGCGAAATCGGCCGGCACGCCGCTGCGGATCAGTGCGCCGGATTTCATCACGATGACGCGATCGGCGATCTTGAGCGCCTCGCGCACATTCTGTTCCACGATCAGGATCGACATGCCGCGCTGTTGCTGCAGCGCGCGAATGGGCCCCATCAGGTCCTGGAACAGTTTGGGGGCCAGGCCGATGGAAGGCTCGTCCAGCAGCAGGCAGCGGGGCTGGCTGAGCAGCGCGCGGGCCAGCGACACCATCTGCTGTTGCCCGCCCGACAGGGTGCCGGCGCGTTGCCCGTAAAAATTTCGCAGCGCGGGCAGTACCTGCATGACCCATTCCAGGCGTTCGGCGTGGTCCGCCTTGGGTACGCCGGCAGACCACAGGCCCAGGCGCATGGTCTCGGCCACCGTCAGGCCGGGGAAGATCCCGCGGCCTTCCGGCACCATCGAGATGCCGGCGGCGGCCAGCCGGCGCGGATCCGGTCGCGAGACAGGCTGGCCGTCCAGCAGCACGCTGCCGCCTTCGGGAACGATCAGGCCGAACAGCGCTTTCAGCAGGGTCGACTTGCCGGCGCCATTGTGGCCGATCAGGCAGAGCACTTCGTTGGCGTCGAGCCGCATGTCCAGGCCGTCGAGCACGGGACGTTCGCCATAGCCGGCGCGCAGGCCGCGCGCTTCCAGCACCGGGGGCGTGGCGGCGCTCATGTGCGTTCTCCGAAGTAGATGGCGGCCAGGTCCGGGTCGGTGAGAATGTCGCCCGGATCGCCGCAGGCCAGCAGCTTGCCCTGATCCAGGAACGCCACCCGGTCGGACAGTTGGGTGACGAGGTCCAGGTTGTGTTCGATGATGCAGATGGTGATGCCGCGCGAGGCATAGTCGCGCAGCAGCGCCACGAAGCGGTCGAAAGAGCGGGGGTCCAGCCCGGATGCGGGTTCGTCCAGCAGCCATAGCGAGGCGTCGCTGGCCATGATGCGCGCCAGGCTCAGAAATTTGCGCTCGGCATAGGCAAGGTCGGCCGCGCGCTCATGCCGCTTGTCCCACAGGCCGGCGTCCTGCAGCACGGCCTGTATGCGGGCCGGATCGGTGCGGCGTTGCCACAGCCAGCTGCCGCGCTCGGTGACCGTGGCCACGTTTTCCTGCACGCTCATGTGGGTAAACAGCCGCAAGTCCTGGAAGGTGCGACCGACGCCGCGCCGCGCAATCTGCCAGGGCGCCATGCCGGCCAGCGGCCTGCCGTGCAGGTGCACGGTGCCGGCGGTGGGCGGCAGATGGCCGGTAATGACATTGAAGAGCGTCGTCTTGCCCGCGCCGTTCGGGCCCACCAGCGTGGTGATCATTCCGGCCGGCAAGTCCAGGGTGACGTCGGTCAGGGCCTGCAGGCCGCCGAACCGCTTGGACACGCCCTGCATGCGCAGCAGCACCGGCGCGGCGGCGTCGGGGGCTGCCGCGCCCGCGGCCTGGGATACGTGCGGCGCCGCGCTCATGCCTTGCCCTCCATGCGGCGGCCGCCCACCAGGCCGCCGGGGCGGAACATCATCAGCAGCACCATGGTGGCGCCGTAGACAATCTGCTGCACAGTGCCCAGTTCAGACGGCGGCAGGAAGGGCAGGTAGGTCAGCGCGGCAGGCAGCAGCATCAGCAGCGCCGCGCCGATGATGGGGCCGGCGACGGTGCCGGTGCCGCCGATGATGACCATGGCCATCAGCAGGATGGAGGTCTCCAGCATGAAGCCCTCGACGTTGATGAAGCTCATGTAGAACGCATAGATGGCGCCCGCCACGGCCGCCAGCCCCGCCGACACTGCGACCGACAGGGTCTTGATGGCGGCCACCCACTTGCCGGCGGCCTGCGCGGCAGATTCGCTGTCGCGGATGGCCATCAGGCTGCGCCCGAAACTGCCCCGCAACAGCGCCGTGGTGATCAGCAGTACGGCCGCCAGGCCCGCCACGGCCAGGCACAGGAACGCCGCGGGCGTGGCGAGCGTGTAGCCGAAAAGTGTCGGCGGCGGTATGCCCACCAGCCCGCCCAGTCCGCCGGTGACGCCTTTCCATTCCGAAAAAATGGTCACGCCGATGACTTGCAGCCCGAGCGAGGCCGCCACGAAGTACTCGCCGCGCACGCGCAGGGCGGGCAGGGCCAGCACCATGGACAATGCGCCCGACACCAGCATTGCCGCGCCTATGCACAGCAGCAGGGAATCGCTGAAATGCATGGCGATGTTCGCGGCGGTGTAGGCGCCCACGCCAAAGAAAATGGCATGGGCCAGCGAGAAAATGCCCGCGTAGCCCATGATGAAGTTCAGCGTCACCGCCAGCATGGCGTTCACGCAGAAGAGCACGGCGATGTTCAGCAGATATGCCAGCATGGGGTTGCCTTGTTGACGTGCCTAGGACGTGATTGCGCGCCCATACACGCCACCGGGTCGGAACAGGATGAACAGGAACAGCACCACGAATGTGACTGCCTCGCTCCATTGCGGATCGATCCAGGCCAGCGACAGGTTCTCGGCCATGCCCAGCAGCAGGCCTGCGACGGCCGCGCCGCGCAGGCTGCCCACGCCGCCGACGATCGTGGCGGCGATGCTGATCAGCATGATGTGGTGTCCCATCGACGGATTCAGGCCCGAGGTCGTCGCCGTCAGGATGGCGGCAGGCACGGCCAGCAGCGAGCCGATCAGGAACACATACTGCGACAGGCTGCGCGGCGTGAGCCCGTAGACGCGCACCAGTTCGGGGTTTTCGCCCAGCGCGCGCAGCGCCAGGCCCAGGTTGGTGTGCGTCAGCAGCCAGTGCAGGGCGCCGAAGGCCAGGATGGCGCACAGCACGGCCACCGCCGCCATGGGCGCGACGTACAGGCCGGGCAGTACTTCCAGGCTCTTGCTCAGGGGCGTGGGCACGGTGACCAGCCCGCGGCCGAAGCCGATGGCAATCAGGTTCTGCACGACGATGGCAATGCCGAACGAGGCCACGAACACGGTGAAGAATGCGGCCTCGTGGCGCTGGATCACCGAATACACATAGCGGTCGACCAGCACGCCGAATGCGGCGGCCGCCAGCGCCGCGCCAGTGGCCGCCAGCGGCCAGGCCCACCCCAGCACCGTATACAGCTCATAGAACACGAAGCCGGCAAGCGTGAACGTGGCGCCGTGGGCCACGTGGAAGACCCGCGTGGTGCCGAAAATCAGCGAGAAACCGGCGGCGATCAGCGCGTACAGCGCGCCCGTCTGTATGCCGTTGATGAACAGCTGGATGAACAGCATGGCCGGGCCGGGCGCTTATTGGGCGGCGTCGGCAATGGGCTTGGCGCCGCCTTCGCCGATTTCGTTGATCTGTATGGGCGCCTGGATGGTGCCGTTATCGGCGAACGATACGGTGGCCCCCACGAAGTCGAAGGTTTTGGTGGCCTTGCGCTGCGCCAGCAGGTTTTCGCCGGTGACGGGCTTGCCGGCCTTTTCCAGCGCCGCGGCCAGCACACCGAAAGTACGTACGGCGTTGTAGTAGTTCAGCACGTACATATTGGGCTCTTTGCCATGCTGTTTCTTGTAGTCTTGCAGCATGCGCTTGGTGATGTCGTCGGCCTTTTCCCAGTCGACCTTCTGGCTGGTGAAGATCGCCCCCTTTGCTTCGGGAAGCGACAGCGTCGACGGGATGGCGAACGCCGAATAGCTGGCGATCTGCTGCGACACGCCGTTGTCGCGCAACTGCTTCACGATCTGCCCTTGCTGGCTGCCGTACGAGGCAATGTAGACGGCGTCGGGCTTGACGTCGCGCACGCGGGCCGCCACGCCTGAAAATTGCTGCGCCGTGGCGGGCACCGAGAAGCTGCCCACCAGTTCGCCTCCCACCTTGCCCAGTTCTTCCTGGAGTTCTTTCACCACCGACTGGCCCAGGGGGTCGTCCACGTATACCAGCGCGACGCGCTTGAGGCCGCGTTCCTTGACCAGGTAGGGCACGACGGCCCGCACTTCGAAGTCCACCAGCGGGATCGTGTTCCAGAAGTAATCGCCCAGCTCCGCCAGGTCGGGGCCCACGCCGCCGCCGTTGACCATCACCGTCTTCGAACGCGTGCCGATGGGCGCGATGGCTTTGGATACGCCGGTGAACGCGCTCAGCACGAACGGCACCTTGGTCACGTTGACCAGCTTGTTCATGCCGATCACGCCCTGCATGGGTAGCGCCTGGCTGTCTTCGTACACGATGGAAAGCTTGCCCGACAGCATCTTGTCGGCGTTGATGTGCTCGACGGCCAGGTTGGCCCCGGAACTGAAGATCTGCCCGTACTCGGCATTGCTGCCGCTCAGGGGGAACAGGGCGCCGATGGCAAGATCGGTTGCGTGGCCCAACGAGGACAGGGTAAGGCCTTGGCACAGAGCCAGTCCGGCGAGCAGCTTTTTCATTGATGTCTCCACACGTTGTCGTGGTTATTGTGCGCCGCAGCGGCAAGCAGGCGCCCGGCCGGCGGCTTCAAAAATGCTAGCGACACTCCATGATGCGACCTATTCGGATTTGCTTAACTGCGGGTTTTCCCTCCCGCGCCATTGGTCTGGCCTGCGGCTCTGCCCAGCACGTCGCGCAGGATCTCGGCGGTGTGTTGCCCCAGCAACGGCGGCGCGCTGCGATAGACGACGGGCGAGGCGGAAAAGCGCAGCGGGCTGGCCGTGACGCTGGCGGTGCCGCCCAGGGGGTGCGGCATTTCGCGGCGCAGCTGGCGCGCCTGGGCCTGCGGGTGGGCGAATGCCTGGGCGATGTTGTTGATCGGGCCGCATGGCACGCCGGCGGCTTCCAGCCTGGCGATCCAGTCGTCGCGCCGACCCTGCTTCATGATGCCGGCAAGCAGCGGAACAAGTTCGTCGCGGTGGGTGACGCGCAGCTTGTTGGTCGCAAAACGGGGGTCGTCGCCCAACTCGGGCGCGCCGATCGCATTGCAGTAGGCGCGGTATTGCGATTCGTTGCCGGTGGCCACGATCAGGTGCCCGTCGCTGGCCGCGAACACCTGGTAGGGCACGACGTTCTGGTGGGCGTTGCCCGCCCGGGCGGGCGCCACGCCCGACGTGAAATAGTTGGAATTCTGGTTGGCCAACATCGCCACGTGGCAGTCGAACAGGGCGATATCCAGGTGCTGGCCCAGCCCGCTGCGGTGCCGCTCTTGCAGCGCAGCAAGAATCGCCACGCTGGCATACATGCCGGTAATGATGTCCGTGACCGCCACGCCGGCTTTCTGCGGGCCGCCGCCCGGCAGGTCGTCGCGTTCGCCGGTAATGCTCATCAGCCCGCCCAGGCCTTGGATCATGAAGTCGTAGCCCGGCAGGTGCGCGCAGGGGCCGTCCTGGCCGAATCCCGTAACCGAACAATATATGAGCCGCGGGTTGATCGTGCGCAGGCTTTCGTAATCCAGCCCGTACTTGCGCAGGCCGCCCACCTTGAAGTTCTCGACCAGAATGTCGCAGTGCGCCACCAGGTCGCGTACCAGGCCGGCGCCGGCCGGCGTGGCGATGTCGGCCTCCAGCGAGCGCTTGTTGCGATTGGCGCTCAGGTAGTAGGCAGCTTCCGCCGTGTCGTGGCCTTGCGGGTCTTTCAGGTAGGGCGGGCCCCAGTGGCGCGTGTCGTCGCCTGTGCCCGGACGTTCCACTTTGATGACGTCGGCGCCCAGGTCCGCCAGGTTCTGGGTGCACCAGGGGCCGGCCAGGATGCGGCTCAGGTCGAGCACGCGGATGCCATCCAGCGGTGGGGGTCGTGTAGCCATGGGTAGCCTGCTCTTTGCGCGGCGGCGCAGTCAAGGGGTAATGGTGGCCGTGCCGTGGCTCATGACCACGACGTCTCGCGCGGCGGCCCGTACGATGAATTGCAGCCCGGCGGACTCGCCGCGCCACATGTCGACCTGCAGCGTCTCGCCGGGGTACACCGGCGCCGAAAACCGCGCATTCAGGCTGGTGAGCCGCGCGGCGTCGTAGTCGCACCAGGTTTTCACGATGGCGTGGGCAGCCATGCCGTAGGTGCACAGGCCATGCAGGATGGGCTGCGGATAACCCGCGTCGCGCGCCACGTCGGGGTCGGCATGCAGCGGATTGCGATCGGCGCTCAGGCGATACAGCAGGGCGGCGTTGGGCGCCGCGGCCAGCGTGCAGCTGCGGTCGGGCGCGCGTGTGGGCGCGGCAGGCAGGGCGGGCGGGCTCGCATCGCCGTTTCCGAAGCCGCCGTCGCCCCGGCAGAAGGTGGTTTGCTGCAGCGTGGCCAGGTGCGCGCCGGCCTCGTCGTGCAGCGTGCGTTCGGTAATGACCAGCGCGCCCTTGTCCGCCCCCTTGTCGATGACGTGTGTGACGCGGCTCTTGCCTATTACCGTGCCGCTGGCCGGCAGCGGGGCGTGCATCGTCAGGCGCTGTTCGCCGTGCACCAGCCGCACCCAGTCGATGCCCGCGCGCGGGTCGCTCATCCAGAAGCCGGGGTAGCCCAGCACCGTGGCCTGGGTGGGAAAGCACTGCAAGTCCTTCTCGTAGACGTAGCGCAGCTGCCCTGCGTCCAGCGGGTCTTGCCCCAGTCCGATGCCCAGGGCATAGAGCATGGTGTCTTTCTCGTCGTAGCGATGGCGGACATCGTCGAACCGCCAGTTCTTGATGGTGGCGTAATCCATGTGGCGCGGCCTCAGATGGGGTCCCAGTCGATGACGTCCGGCGAGCGCTCCAGTGCATAGAACTGCTTGCGCATGGCCGGAATGGCGATGTCGGCGATGAGTTCCGGCGTCCAGCCCTCGCTCTGGTGCACGCTGCGCACCGGGCGCGGCTGGCTGAAAAGCATGATTTCGTTGGCGCGCACGGCGAAGATCTGCGCCGTGACCTCGCTGGCTGCGTCGCTGGCCAGGTATACCGCCAGCGGGGCAACCTTGCCCGCCTCCATTTTCTTGAGTTTTTCGACGCGCGCTTTTTCGGCGTCGGTCTCGGCGGGGATGGAGCTGGTCATGCGGCTCCAGGCGAACGGCGCGATGCAGTTCGAGCGCACGTTGTAGCGCGCCATGTCCAGGGCGATGGACTTGGACAGTGCCACGATGCCCAGTTTTGCCGCGGCGTAGTTGGCCTGGCCGAAGTTGCCGATCAGGCCCGAGGTGGACGTCATGTGCACGAAAGCGCCCGATTCCTGCTCGCGGAAATAGGGCGCCGCCGCGCGGCTCATGAAGAAGGTGCCGTTCAGGTGCACGTCGAGCACCTGCCGCCATTCTTCTTCGCTCATCTTGTGAAACACCCGGTCGCGCAGGTTGCCGGCGTTGTTGACCACCGCGTCGATGCGGCCATAGGTGTCGACCGCCGTCTTGATGATGTTGTGCGCGCCTTCATACGAGGCGACACTGTCGGTGTTGGGGCATGCCTGGCCGCCTGCGTCCAGGATTTCCTGCGCCACCGACTGCGCGGGGCCCGCGCCCCCGCCTTCGCCCTGCAGCGATACGCCGATATCGTTGACGACCACCTTGGCGCCCGCGGCCGCCATGGCCAGCGCGATGCCGCGCCCGATGCCGCCGCCGGCGCCCGTTACGACCACTACTTTCCCTGCAACAATGCCGCTCATGGTGTCTCCTTAAGAGGGGCGTATACGCCCACGTTATGCTGCATGGTAGATTTCACGACAGGGCAGCGGAATTCAAAATTAAAGACCCCCCCCTTTTGCGTGCTGGAACATGAGACATGACCTCACCGACCTGCGTCTATTTGTAAACGTAGGCGAGACCCTTAATCTGACGCGTGCCGCCGAGCGCACGTTTCTTTCCCTGCCTGCCGCCAGCGCGCGCATCAAGAACATGGAAGAAGCCTTCAAGGCGCGCCTGCTGGTGCGCCAGGCTACCGGCGTGTCGCTCACGCCCGCCGGCGAAGTGCTGCTTCGGCACGCGCATGCGGTCTTCCGCCAGCTCGAATGCCTGAACGCCGACCTGCAGCCCTATGCCAGCGGCATCAAGGGGCGATTGCGGCTGCTGGCAAATACTACCGCCACGAACTCATTCCTGGCTGACGCCATGTCCACTTTCCTGGCCGGGAATCCCGACGTGGATATCGAGCTCGAAGAAAAGATCTCGGGCGATATCGTGCTGGCCATCCGGGCCGGCGCGGCCGACCTGGGCATTGTGGCGGGCAATATCGATGTCGAAGGCCTGGACGTGATGCCTTTGTTCCGCGATGAGCTGGCCATCGTCACATCGCTCACCCATCCGTTGGCGCAGCTCGCGTCGGTACGTTTCGTGGACGTGGTCGACGACTACCAGTTCGTGGGCATACACCCCAACAGCGCGATCCAGACTTTCCTGGAAGACATTGCATCGGGCCTGGGCAAGCGCCTTTGCCAGCGTGTGCACGTAGGCAGTTTCGAGGCGGTGTGCCGCATGGTCGAGGCGGGAGCGGGCATCGCCGTGGTGCCGCGCGCCTGCGCGGCGCGCTACAGCAGGGCCCAGGCCCTGCATGTGGTGCGTCTGCAAGACGCGTGGGCGCAGCGCGACCGCCTGCTGTGCCGCCAGCGCGGCCGCGACATGCCGCGTTTTGTCGAAGAGTTCATCACCCACGTACAGGCAGCCGCCCGCGCCTCGTGAAGGCATTTGTCAGCTGCGTTGCTTTTTTTGGGGGGGGTGTCTGACACCTTTGGTGTCAGACACCGTCAAGAGCGGAGAGACCTTTTGTCGGTTGCGTTGCTTTGGTGTCAGACACCGGCAAATGATGGCGGGCGTCTGGGGGCGTCCCTCCGGGCCGAACTGAACGGGGGGTTCGGCAAAAAAGAATCGGAATTTCGATCTTCCGCGCGAATAATATCCGGCAAGCGCGGCGCGGCAGCGACTGCGCGCACCAAGAAAATCGGAGACTCCCCTATGCAAAATGTGCAACGCCGGCGCCTGGTCACTGCATTGGGCGCCGCCTGGGCGGCCGCCTGCCTGCCGCTGCAGGCCCATGCAGCCAAATGGCCCGAGCGCCCCGTCAATTTCATCGTGCCCTTTCCGCCGGGCGGCCCGGTGGACACCACCGCGCGCCTGACGACCCAGCCCATGGCGCAGGCCTGGAACGTGGCGGCGGTGGTCGACAACAAGGCGGGGGCGGGCGGCATTGTGGGCGCGCAGGCCGCGGCCAAGACCGAGCCCGATGGTTATCACTACTTCTTTGCGTCGATCCACCACGCGGTGCTGCCCAGCCTGCGCGGCAATCTGAGCTACGACATCACGAAAGATTTCGTGCCGGTAGGCATGGCGGCGGTGTTTCCCATTGTGCTGGTGGTGCACGAGTCGCTACCGGTAAACACCGTGCAGGAACTGATCGCCTACGCCAAGCAGAACCCGGGCAAGCTGTCGTTCGGCTCGTCCGGCACGGGCGGCGGCACGCATCTGGCGGGCGAGCTGTTCAACAGCATGACGGGCACTCGGATCCAGCACGTGCCGTATCGCGGCAGCGCGCCCGCAATGCAGGACCTGCTGGGCGGCCAGGTGCAGGTGATGTTCGCAGACGGCCCCTCGGCCCGTCCGCACCTGCAGGGCGGCAAGATCCGCCCGCTGGGCGTGGGCAACCCGCAGCCCTCGGCACTGTTCCCCGGCATCCCGACCATCGCGTCATCCGGCGTGCCGGGGTACGAGGCGTATTCGTGGTCGGGCCTGCTTGCTCCGGCCGGCACGCCCGCCGATATCGTCAAGCAGGCCAATGCCGACATGGTGCGTGTGCTGCGTGATCCGGAAGCCGCCAAGAGCATGCTGGCCGCCGGCGCGGAGCCCAAGCCCGGCACGCCCGCGGAATTCGGCGCTTTCCTGCAGGCCGAAATCGATAAATGGGGCAAGGTGATCAAAGAGGCGGGAATCAAGGTGGAATAACCGGCGGGCCGGCGGCAAAGCCGGCGCGGGCGCCCATTCGCATTGCGTCGGCGCCTGGCCTCCAGCCTGGGGGCCAGGCGCCTGTCGTTTGCGGGGTGGCGACGGGCCGGCCGGGCCGGCGCATCGTTCAGGCCGGCGCCAGCGCGCCGATGGCCTGGCGGGCCTCGTTGAACTCGCCGGCCAGCTGGTCTACCAGGGCCCGAGTCGAAAGGATTTCCTGCACCGCGCCCACGCCCTGGCCGGCGCTCCATATATCTTTCCAGGCCTTGGGCCGATTGCGCTTGTCCAGGTCCACCGTGTCGTCCTGGCGTGTGCGCACATTGTCGGGGTCGAGTCCCGCGGCGGCGATGCTGGGAATCAGGTAATTGGCCGGAACCCCCGAGAAGAACGGCGTGTAGAGCACGTCGTCCACGCCGGCCTGCAGCACCATCTCACGGTACCGATCCGAGGCCAGCGATTCCTGCGTCGCAATGAAGCGCGTGCCCATATAGGCGAAGTCGCATCCCATGGCCAGCGCCGCAAGCACATCCTTGCCGTGGCTGATGCAGCCCGACAGGGCCAGCGGGCCATCGTAGAAAGAGCGGATTTCGTTCACCAGCGCCATCGGATTGAGCACGCCGGCGTGGCCGCCCGCACCGGCGGCCACCAGGATCAGCCCGTCTACGCCCGCGTCCAGCGCACGACGCGCGTGGCGTACGGTGGTGACGTCGTGGAACACCAGGCCGCCATAGGGCCGCACGGCCTGCACGACGGCATCGGGCGCGTGCAGCGATGTGACGATCAACGGCACCTTGTGGTCTACGCAGATCTGCAGGTCGCCTTGCCAGCGGGCGTTGCTGGGGTGCACGATCAAGTTGACGCCGTAGGGCGCCACCAGCGCGCCGGGATGCTCCCGGCGGTGCGCCGCCAGCCCGGCTTCGATGCGGGTCAGCCAGTCGCCCAGTGCATCCTGGGGGCGCGCATTGAGCGACGGAAACGTGCCGACGATGCCCGCGGCGCACTGTGCAATGACCAGGTCCGGCCCGGACACCAGGAACATGGGCGCGCCGATAACCGGCAGGCGGGTGCAAGATCGCAGGAATTGCAAGGCGGACATCGGCAGCAGGCGGGGTCAGTTGGTCTGGATGTTGGCCGACTTGATGACGTCGGCCCACATGGCGTATTCGCGCTCGATACGGTCTTGCACGGCCTTGCCGTCGCCGTCATTGACGGTGTAGCCGCCGTCGACCATGGCCTTGCGGAAGGCGGGATCCTGCGACACCGCCGACAAAGCCTCCGCCAACCGGTTCCTGACGTCATCGGGCAGCTTGGGCGGGGCCATCAGCGCATACCAGCCGACCACTTCGTAGTCTTTCAGGCCGGCTTCGATCATGGTGGGCACGTCGGGAAGTTCCGGGTTGCGCGTGCGCGAGGTCACCGCCAGCGCGCGCGCCTTGCCGCTCTGGATGAACGGAATGGCCGTGCTGGTGATGTCGAACATGAAGGTGATCTTGCCGCTTACCACGTCCATCATGGCTGGCGAGTTGCCGCGATAGGGCACATGCAGCATTGGCGCGTCGGCCTGCAGCTTCAGCAGTTCGGCCGACAGATGGTTCGATGCGCCCACGCCGGCCGATCCGAAGCTGACCGCTTCCGGGTTCGCCTTGGCGAACTGGATCAGTTCTTCAATCGTCCTGGCCTTGACTTGCGGGCCCACCAGCAGCACGTTCGTATAGTCGACCACCATGCCGATGGGGGTGAAATCCTTGCGGGGATCGAACAGCTTGCTGTTCTGCACCAGGGGCGAGATCGTCAGCGACGGGCTGGCGGCAAAGCTGAGCAGATAGCCGTCGGGCGAGGCCTTGGCGACGGCGTCGGACGCGATCATGCCGCTGGCGCCTGCGCGGTTTTCAACGACCACCGACTGGCCGAGCTTGTCGCCCAGGTATTTGGCGAACACGCGCGCCGTGGTGTCTACCGGCCCGCCCGGCGCGTAGCCCACCAGCAGCCTGATGGGCCGCTCGGGATACTTGCCTTGGGCCTGGGCCGCGGTGCCCATGGCGCACAGCGTCATGGTAAGCGCGGTGGCGCGCAGCAGGTTTCTGATGTTCATGATTGTCTCCTTGTTGTGCTGTTATTGCGGGGAGTGTTGCTCTGTCATCCCAGCCGTTCCCGCAGCGGCTGCTTGAGTATTTTTCCGCTTACCGTCGTAGGCATGGCTTCGATGGAAATGATGCGCGCGGGGCGCTTGTACGGCGCGAGCTGGCTGCGCAGGTGTGTCATCAGGGCGTCGGTATCCACCGGTGCGCCGGGTTGAGGTTCCACGAACGCCACCACCTCTTCGTTCTGGTCGGCTTCCAGGCGGCCCACCACCGCCGACATGCGTACGCCCGGAAAGGCGTTGATGACGGCTTCTACCTCGGCCGGATACACGTTAAAGCCCGAACGGATGATCAAGTCCTTGGACCGCCCCGCGATGAACAGCGCGCCTTCTTCGTCCACGTAGCCGATATCGCCGGTATTGAGCCAGCCGCCGGGCAGCAGCGCCTTCGCCGTCTGCTCCGGGTTGCGGTAATAGCCCAGCATCACGCCCGGCCCGCGCACCAGGATGTCGCCCTTTTCGCCTGCCTTGGGAGGGCCCGCATCGGGCGAGCCGAGCCGCAGTTCCACGCCCTCTACCGCATAGCCGGCGGTGCAGTCGTCGCGCGGTGCGTCGGCGCGGGTAATGAAGAGCGACCCCGCGTATTCGGTGATGCCATAGCCATGGTGCAGCGGCAGGCCGAAGTAATTTTCCATCTGGCGCTTGAGCGTGGGGTCCAGCGCGGCGCCGCCCGCATACAGGTAACGCAGGCGCGGGGCGGGTACGCCCTGCTCGGGCGCCACGGCAAGCAGGCGGGTGAACATCGTGGGCACGCCCTGCAGGATGCTCAGGCCGGGCGCCTGCAGCGCGCCGAGCACGTCCTGCGGGTCGTAGCGGCTGCGCAGCACCAGGCGTGCGCCGGCATGCACCGTGGCCAGCAGCACCGTGGCAATGCCGAAAATATGCGACATCGGCAGCGCTGCGTAGCTGATGTCTTCCGGCCCCAGGCGGCGCGAGGTGGCCGACACGCGCGCGAAATGCAGCAGGCCGCGATGCGGAACCATGACGCCCTTGGGCGCGCCGGTGGTGCCCGATGTGTAGATCAGGGTGGCGACCTGGCCTGCCAGGTCGCCGGTTTCGGGGGCAGGGCGCTGCGCCGGCAAGGCGTATTCGATGTCGCCGTTCCATACTTGCGCGTCGGCGGGGCGCGCCCCGGCCGCGCGCGCGTGGCTCGCAGCGGCGCTGGAGATATGGCTGGTGTACAGGGTCAATGCCGGTTCGGCATGCGTCGCGATGACATCGATCTCGCGCGGGCTCAGTCGCGCGTTCAGTCCCAGGGGCCACGCGCCCAGCAGGCTGCAGGCGAACAGCGCCTGGATCATCTGGGCGCAGTTCTCGCCCACGACGGCCACGCGGTCGCCGGGCTGCACGCCCTGGCCGGCCAGCCATTCCCGCGCCGCCTGTACGCGGGCCCACATTTCGCCATAGCGCACCGTGGCGCCGCTTTCTTCGTACAGGAAAATGGCCTGGGGCTGGCGCTCGGCCTGTTGCTGCAACAAATGATGAATACGATCGGACATCGAAAACCACAAAACCAGGGTTGAAGACAATGGCGGAAGTGTCCGGCCCGCCGGCAGGCTTGACCATTCTTCATTGCCGAAGCAGGGGTTTTGTGTGGCCATACGCTGCGGCCCCGTGCTTCATTTGCGCAAAACCCCCGGTTCCAGAGAGCCAGATTGCCGCGGCGCCTGCGTCGTGGCTAGATATGGCTTGAAGGAGACAAACATGGACCTGAGCTGGACGCCGGAAGAACGCAGCTTCCGCGAAACCGTGCGCGCGTTCGCGCAAGGAAAACTGCCGCAAGATATCCGCGACAAGGTGCTGCGCCACCAGCGCCTGGAGCGCGACGACTATGTGCGCTGGCATCGCGTGCTGGCCGACCATGGCTGGGGCGCGCCCACCTGGCCCGTAGCGTTCGGCGGCACGGGCTGGAACGCCATCCAGCGCCTGATCTTCGAGGTCGAGTGCTTCAAGGCGGGGGCGCCCCGCCTGCTGCCGTTCGGCCTGACCATGATAGGCCCGGTGCTTATGAAATTCGGCAGCGCCGAGCAACAGCGGCGCCTGCTTCCCCGCATCATCCGCGTAGACGACTGGTGGTGCCAGGGCTACTCCGAACCGGGGTCGGGGTCCGACCTTGCCTCGCTGAAAACCCGCGCCGAACTCGACGGCGACCATTACCTCGTCAATGGCCAGAAAACCTGGACTACATTGGCGCAGTATGCCGACTGGATGTTCTGCCTGGTGCGCACCGACCTGCAGGCCAAGCCGCAGCGCGGCATATCCATGCTGCTCATCGACATGCGTTCGCCGGGCGTTAGCGTCAGGCCGATACGCACGCTGGACGGCGGTCACGACGTCAACGAAGTCTGGCTCGAAAACGTGCGCGTGCCGGCGGCGAACCTGGTGGGCGAGCCCGGCCAGGGCTGGACCTACGCCAAGTACCTGCTGGGCCACGAGCGCACCGGCATCGCCGGCCTGGGGCATTGCTATCGCGAGCTCGGAATCCTGAAAGACATGGCCGCGCGCACTCAGCTGCGCGGCCGGCCCATTCTGCAGGACAGCCGCATGCGCGACCGCATCTCGCGCGTCGAGACCGACATCATGGCGCTGGAAATGCTGTTGCTGCGCGTGGCGGCGGCGCGCGGCGACACGCCGGGGCCGGAGGCCTCGGTGCTGAAAATCCGCGGATCCGAGATCCAGCAGGACCTCGCGATGCTGCAGATGGAAATCGCCGGGCCGGATGCCTGGCCCTACGATCCCGACTGGATGTTCGCCGACGCGACATTCCAGGGGCCCGGCCCCGATATGGCGGCCGCGTCGGGGGCGGGCTACGCCGACATGCGCAAGACTTCGATCTATGGCGGCACCACCGAGGTGCAGAAGGGCATCATCGCCCGCATGATGCTGGGCCTGTAAGGCCCCTATCGCAACGGGACACGACTATGGATTTCGCGTATACCGAAGAACAGCGCATGCTCGCAGACAGCCTGCGGCGGCTGATGCAGGAAGAATGGAATTTCGCGGCGCGCCGCGCCCGCGCCGCGAGCCCGGGGCTGGACATGCGCGCCTGGAACCAGCTGGCCGGGCTGGGCGTGCTGGGCCTGAACGTTGCGGCCGAGCATGGCGGCTTCGGCGAGCCGCCGGCGAGCCTGCTGCCGGTGCATCTGGAACTGGGCCGCGGCCTGGTGTCCGAACCGGTGATTCCCAGCGCCGTCATGGGGGCCAGCCTGATTGCGGCCTGCGCCGGCGCCGCCGCGCAGCGCGACTGGCTGCCGGCCGTGGCCAGCGGACAGGCCATTGTGGCGCTGGCTTACCAGGAACCCGGCCGGCGCTACGACACCGAACCCGAACTGTGCCGCGTGCAGCCGGCCGCCGACCGCATTCTGCAGCTATCCGGCGTGAAGCATCTGGTCTGGCATGGCGCGGCGGCGCACGCGTGGATCGTATCGGCCCGCGACCTCGACGACGAACCGGTGCTGTTGCGCGTGCCGGCCGACGCGCAGGGCGTCACGGTGCTGGACACGCCCACACTGGACCGCACGCGATGCGCGCGCATCGAGTTCAACGCCACGCCGCTGGATGCGGACGCGTTGCTGGCGCAGGGCCAGGCCGCGCGTGACGCGCTGGCCTGCGCGCTGGAATGGGGCACGGCGGCCCTGTGCGCGCATGCGGCCGGCGCCATGGAGCGTCTGCTCGAGATCACCATCGACTACCTGAAGACGCGCCGCCAGTTCGGCCAGCCATTGGCCGCGTTCCAGGTGTTGCAACATCGCCTGGCCGACATGCTGGTCGCCAAGGAAATGGCCCTTTCCATGGCCTATGTGGCGGCTGCCGCGCTGAGCGAACCCGATGCCCGCCAGCGCCGGCGCATGCTGGCTGCGGCCAAGCTCGAAGCTGCGCGTGCCGGGCGCTTCGTGGCGCAAAGCGCCGTGCAGCTGCATGGCGGCATGGGCATGACAGACGAGCTCGAAGTCGGCGACTACTTCAAGCGCCTGACGATGATCGACCAATTGCTTGGCGATACGGCCGAACAGTACGCGCTACTCGAGGAACTGGCATGACGCAGGCATATGAGCAGATCCGGTTTGCGCTGGAAAGCGGGGTGGGCGTCATCACCCTGAACCGCCCCGAGCGCCTGAACAGCTTTACCGCCGTCATGCACGCGGAGCTTGCGCGCGCGCTGGACGCCCTCGAGGCTTGCGCCGGGCTGCGCGGTCTGGTCATTACCGGCGCGGGGCGGGGCTTTTGCGCGGGGCAGGACCTGGGCGAACGCAAGCCCTTGCCGCAAGGGCAGCGCCGCGATCTGAGCCTGGGCCTGCGTCATCATTATCAACCCCTGATCACGCGGCTGCGCGCGCTGCCCGTGCCCGTGGTGTGCCTGGTCAATGGCGTGGCGGCCGGGGCAGGGGCCAGCCTGGTTCTGGCCTGCGATGTCGTTTATGCCGTGGAATCGGCGCGTTTTGTACAGGCCTTCAGCAAGATCGGGTTGCTGCCCGATGCCGGCGGCACCTGGTTCCTGCCTCGGCTGGTGGGTTCGGCGCGCGCGATGGGCATGGCGCTTTTCGGCGACGCGGTGTCGGCGCGCCAGGCCGAGCAATGGGGGCTGATCTGGCGCTGCATACCCGATGACGCGCTCGACGCCACGCGCGAGCAGGTGGTGGCCACGCTTGCGGGCGGGCCCACGCGGGCATACGGGGCCGCCAAGCAGGCACTGCATTCGGCCAGCGGCAATACTCTGGCGCAGCAGTTCGACCTGGAATGCGAACTGCAGAAGCAGCTGGGTTATACCGATGATTATCTCGAAGGCATGCGCGCTTTCGCCGAAAAGCGCGCGCCGCTGTTCCAGGGGCGATGAAAATGCCGGGGCCGGTCCGGGCGCCGGCGCGGATTCCGGCCTCTTGAACCCGGCCTTGTAGAAATACGAATTCACAAATGGCCTGGGGGCGGGCATCCTTGGGCCTGCAACGACATAGCCAAGGATCCCAACATGACGTCTTCCAACCCCGCGGACTGGATCGGCCGCGGCGAGTCAGTGGCCGACAATCTCGACGCCAGCCACGCAGCCCGTATCGCCGCCACGCTGGGCGGCCCGGCGCCGGCAGCCGGCGCGCCGCTGCCGCCGCTGTGGCACTGGGCCTACTTCATCAACCCGGTCGGCCTCGAAGGCGTGGGGCCGGACGGGCATCCGGCCCGTGGCGGCTTCCTGCCCCCCGCCGACGACCGCAACCGCATGTGGGCCGGCGGCCGCCTGGAATTCCATGCTCCCTTGCGCGTGGGCGTGCCGGCCGAACGCCGATCCACCGTTGCCGACGTGCGCGAAAAAACCGGCCGCACCGGCTCGCTGCTGTTCGTGACCGTGCGCCACGAATACCACCAGGAAGGCACGCTGGCCATCCACGAAGAACAAGACATCGTCTACCGGCAGCCCTCGCCGCCCCGGCTGGCGGGCACCGAAGCCCCGCCGCCGGCACAATGGAGCGAAACCATCGAACCCTCGCCGGTGCTGCTGTTCCGCTATTCGGCGGTCACGTTCAATGGCCATCGCATCCATTACGATCATCCCTACGTCGCCGGCGCCGAAGGCTATCCCGGCCTGGTGGTGCATGGCCCCATGCTGGCCACCCTGATGGTCAACGCATTTCGCCACGCGCATCCGTCTGCGACGCTGCGGCACCTGTCGTTCCGCGGGTTGCGGCCGCTTATCGCGCCCGCGCCGTTCCAGGTTGCCGGCCGTGTCGGCGAACCGGGCGTGGCCGACCTGTGGGCCGAACAAGACGGCACGCTGGCCCACCAGGCACAACTGAGGTTCTCCGCATGAGCGCCGGCATTCCCGTCCGTCCCCTCGACGGCATTACGGTCGTAAGCCTCGAGCACGCCATCGCGGCTCCCTTCTGCACGCGCCAGCTGGCCGACATGGGGGCGCGCGTCATCAAGATCGAACGCCCCGGGGCCGGCGACTTCGCCCGCGGCTACGACGAACGCGTGCGCGGCCTGTCGTCGCACTTCGTCTGGACCAACCGCTCCAAGGAAAGCCTTACGCTCGACCTCAAGCACCCCGACGCCGCCGACGTCATGCGGCGCCTGCTGGAGTCGGCCGACGTGCTGGTGCAGAACCTGGCGCCGGGCGCCGCCGAGCGCCTGGGGCTGTCGTTCGAGGCCCTGCATGTGCGCCACCCGCGCCTGATCGTCTGCGACATCTCCGGGTACGGCGAGGGCGGGCCCTACGAACGCAAGAAGGCCTACGATCTGCTCATCCAGAGCGAAAGCGGGTTTGTCTCGGTTACCGGCTCGCCCGACGATCCGGCCAAGGCGGGCTGCTCCATTTCCGACATCGCCGCCGGCATGTACGCCTACTCGGGCATCCTCAACGCGTTGCTGCTGCGCCAGCGCACCGGCGTGGGCAGCCGCCTGGACGTGTCCATGCTCGAAAGCATGGTCGAATGGATGGGCTATCCCATGTACTACGCGTTCGACGGCGCCACGCCGCCCGCGCGCGCCGGCGCGGCCCATGCCACCATCTACCCGTACGGCCCCTTCCCGGTGGGCGACGGCGCCACCATCATGCTGGGCCTGCAGAACGAGCGCGAATGGCGCGTATTCTGCGACCGCGTGCTGGGGCAGCCTGCCCTGGCCGACGACGAGCGTTTTGCGTCGAATTCCCGGCGCGCCGCGAATCGCGACGCCTTGCGCGCCCTGATCGTGCAGGCGTTCGCCAGCCTGACCATCGAGCAGGTCACCGAACGCCTCGAGGCCGCGCAGATCGCCAATGCCCGCGTCAATGAAATGAAAGACGTCTGGGCGCATCCCCAGTTGCAGGCGCGCCAGCGTTGGCGCGAAATCAACAGCCCCGCGGGCGCCCTGCCATCGCTGCTGCCGCCGGCGTCCAGCAACGCCTACACGCCGCGCATGGACCCGGTTCCCGCCGTGGGCGAACACACCGATGCGGTGCTAGCATGGCTGGGGTACGCGCCCGACGCCGTGGCGCGCCTGCGCGCCTCGGAGGTCGTGTAATGTCCAACGTAGTCCGTACTGCCCTGTTCGTGCCGGCCAGCCGTCCCGAACGCATCCCCAAGGCGCTGGCCAGCGGCGCCGATACCGTCATCGTCGACCTCGAAGACGCGGTCGAGCACCTGGCCAAGGCCAGCGCCCGCGAAGCGCTGTGCGATTTCCTGGGCACGCAGCCCGGCGTGCGCCTGTGGGTGCGCATCAACGACGCATCCACCCCCTGGCACGACGACGATCTGGCGGCCTGCCGCAACCATCCCGGTGTGACGGCCATCGTGCTGCCCAAGGCCGAAACTGCCGCACATGTGCGGCATGCCGCGCAAACGGGCATTGGCATCGTGCCCATTCTGGAAACCGCCGACGGCATCCTCAACGCCGCCGAAATCGCATGCACGCCGGGCGTGCGGCGCCTGGCCTTCGGCAGTCTCGACTACGGCCTGGACCTTGGGCTTACCCCCGATTCCGAAGGCGCCACGGTCGTGCTCGATCATGCCCGGGTGCAGGTGCTGCTGCAAAGCCGGTCCGCCGGTCTGGCTGCGCCGCTCGACGGCGTGTTTCCCGGCGTGCAGGACACCTCCGGCATGCAGGCGGCTGCCTGCCGGTCGCGCGACATGGGGTTTGGCGGCATGCTGTGCATCCATCCCACGCAGGTCGCCATCATCCACGGCGCGTTCGCCCCGCCCGCCGCCGACCTGGAATGGGCCCGCCGAGTGGTGGCCGTGCATCGCGACAGCGGAGCGGGCACTTTCATGCTCGACGGCAAAATGGTTGACGCCCCCGTCATCGCGCGCGCGCGGCAACTGCTGCAACGCGCCGGCGAACAATCGTAACGCCCGCATAGCCCGTTCGCGTTGCCGAACAGGTGCCTGGTGTCTGACACCCTACGGGAGTCAGACACCGGACGAAAGGGCGTCTGCCTTTGCGTCGAGACGAATACATGGTGTCTGGCCGCTTCGCGTCGAGACGTATACATGGTGTCTGACTCCCGAAGGGTGTCAGACACCTTCACGTCCAAACGAATACACGGTGTCTGACACCTTCAGGTCAACACACCGTTTCATGCCTCGCCCTGCCTGCCGCCCCCGCTCACGGTGGCTACTACAGGCGTTCAATCGGCTGGTCGGTCAGCGCCGCCAGCAGTGTCGGCAACGGCCCCTGCGGCAGCACCAGCGCGGGCGTCAATTCCTGCAAGGGCGCCAGCACAAAGGCGCGCTGGTGCATGCGCGGGTGGGGCAGGGTCAGGCGTTCGGACTGCATGGCGGTGTCGCCATGCATCAGCAAGTCCAGGTCCAGCGTGCGCGGCGCATTTCTGTACGGGCGCTGCCGTCCGTGACGGGCTTCCAGCGCCTGCAGCACATCCAGCAACGCCAGCGGCGCCAGCGTGGTATCCAGCGCGGCCACCGCATTGATGAAATCCGGGCCGCCGGCATCGACCGGAGCCGTGCGATAAAACCCCGACGCCTGGCATCCCTGGATGCCGGGCGTGGCGGCCAATTCGCGCAATACGGTGTGCAGCGTACCCGCGGCGTCGCCCAGGTTGGCGCCCAGGCCCACATAGGCGCGCACCGGCGCGTTCATTCGGACGGCGTGGCGTGGGCCGCCGGCGGACGGCGCGGCCGGCGGCGCCGCTTGCGTGGCGCACTGGCTTCGGCCGGGTCGCGAGGCAGACGGGCGAGCTCTTCGATCATCTCGGCGCGGCCGGCGTCGTCGGCGTTGGCCAGGTCCATCCACCACTGCGCCAGCACGCTGTCGAACTCGCCGGCGGCGGCGCGCAGTTGCAGGAAATCGCAGGCGGCGCGAAAGCGCGGTTGTTCAATCAAGCGGTAAACCGCCTTGCCCGAGCGTCGTTCGAAACGCGGCTGCATGAACCAGATTTCGCGCATGTCGGACGAGAACCGGCGCTGGATCGCCAGCTTTTCGGTCTGTTCGTCCAGCACCGAATCGGCCGCGCGCACCAGCGCGGGTATCGTGTGCTCGCCCTGGGCGCGCAATTGCTTCCACCGCGAATCGACCTGCTGCCACAGCAGCGCCGCGAACAGAAAGCTGGGGCTGATGCTCTTGCCCGCGCGCACTCGCTTGTCGGTGCGTTCCAGTGCCAGTTCGACAAAGTTCTCGCCGCCCGGCTGCTCCAGCACGACGTCCAGCAGGGGCAGCATGCCGTGGTGCAGGCCGTCGGCGCGCAACTGGCGCAGGCAGTCCATGGCGTGCCCGCAGGTCAGCAACTTGAGCATTTCGTCGAACAGGCGCGAGGCCGGCACGTTTTCGATCAGGCTTGCCATGGTGCCGATGGGTTCGCGCGTGGCCGGATCGATCGTGCCGTTGAGCTTGGCCGCGAAACGCACAGCGCGCAGCATGCGCACAGGATCTTCGCGATAGCGTTGCGCCGGGTCGCCAATAATGCGCACCTGCCGCTTTTTCAGGTCGTGCACGCCCTGGTGGAAGTCGATGACTTCTTCCGTATGGGGGTCGTAGTACAGCGCGTTCATGGTGAAGTCGCGTCGCGCGGCGTCTTCTTCGTGGCTGCCGAACACGTTGTCGCGCAGGATGCGGCCGTGCTCATCGGTTTCCTGGTCCTGGGACGCGGGCGCCCGGAAGGTGGACGTTTCGATGATTTCCGGGCCAAACACCACGTGCACCAGCTGGAAGCGCCGGCCGATGATGCGGGCGCGCCGGAACAGCGGGCGGATCTGTTCGGGCGTGGCGTCGGTGGCCACGTCGAAGTCCTTGGGCTCCAGCCCCACGATCAGGTCGCGCACCGCGCCGCCCACGATATACGCCGAATAGCCATGCTGGCGCAATACGTCGCATACCTTGATGGCATGCCGCGATACGTTGCGGCGGTCAATGCCGTGCTTGTCGCGCGGGATGCGTTGCGGCCCGCGGGCTACCGGCTTGAACAGCCGGCCGACGAATTTTTTTATGGTTTCGGTGATCATTTAGGATTTGGCATCTTCCATGTGCTCGAACAGATCGAGCACCTGCCAGCCGCGTGCCCGCGCGATTTCTCGCAACGACGGGCTGGGATTGGTGGCTACCGGCCGGGTCACGGCCTCGAGCAGCGGGACATCGTTGGTGGAATCACTATAAAAGTACGATTCGGAAAAATCGGCAAGCTTCAACCCCATGCCGGCCAGCCATTCGTTGACGCGCACGACCTTGCCATGCTGGAAACTGGGCGTGCCGTGGATGCGGCCGGTGTAGCGTCCGTTGCGGTATTCGGGCTCGGTGGCGATCAGGTGGGGCACCCCGAATGCGCGGGCAATGGGCGCGGTGACAAAGCTGTTGGTGGCCGTGACCAGTGCGCACAGGTCGCCTGCGCCCAGGTGCTGGTCGACCAGTTGCAGCGCCTGCGGCGCGATGTCGGGGCGCACGACTTCGGCCATGAATTCTTCGTGCCATGCCGCCAGGTCGAACGGCGTGTGGGCCGCCAGCAGGCCCAGCATGAATTCGGCCGCCTGATCGGCGCTGAGCTGCCCCTGGTTGTAGCGCACCATCAGGTCATCGTTGCGGCGGCGCGCTTCTTCGGGGTCGCCCGCCCGGCCGGTGCGCGCCAGGAAGTCGGCCCATTGATAGTCGCTGTCCAGCGGCAGCAGCGTATGGTCCAGGTCGAACAGCGCGAGTCTTCGGGGCGTCATGGTGTTTGTGTGTCGGGGTCTGCAAGCATGGCGCGCAGCAGCGGAATGGTAATGGCCCGGCCGGTGGCCAGGGAATAGCGGTCCAGGGCGTCGAGCAGCGCGGCAAGCTTGCGGATGTCGCGTTCGCGGTGCGTCAGCATCCACTGTATGACTTCGGGCGCAAGTTGCAGCCCGCGTTCGGCGGCCTGCGTAGCCAGTGCTGCCAGTTTGTCGGCATCGGAAAGCGGCTCGAGCCGGAAGACCAGGTCCCAGCCCAGGCGCGTGCGCAGGTCTTCGCGCAACGGCATGGACAAGGGTGCGCGATCGCCCGCAACGGCCAAGGCGAATGCGCGGCTGGTGGCCGCGCATTCGCGCCACCGATTGTACAAGGCGAACAGCGCGGCCTGTTGTGCGTCGCTCATGCGATGCACGTCGTCTACCGCGATGCGCGGCGGCATGGGGGTCGCGGAATCGGCATCGGCCAGACGGCGAAGCGCCCGGGGGTCTTGCGACGCATCGATATACACCGCGCCCGGCAAGGCGGCCAGTCCGCGCAGCAGATGGCTGCGGCCGCAGCCTGCGGCGCCCCACAAATACAGCGCGCGGCCCGGTTCCAGCCCGATGGCGGCAGCCAGGGCTTGGCTGTTGGGGCCGGCGATATAGTTCTGCAGCGTGGGGGCGGGGGCGGGCAGTACGTCGAGCAGCAGCTGGCGGGTCATGGACGAAAATAAGGACGAAGCGGGACGGTCAGGCCGTTGCCGGCCGCATCGCACGATAACAAACGCCAGGGCATCGTAAAATGCCGGCTCGGCACCCCGTAAACCCCGCAATTGTTACATACCCCACGGTTTTTCTCATGACTAATCAACCTTCCGCCCCCCTGACGTACCGCGACGCCGGCGTCGATATCGATGCGGGCGACGCCCTGGTCGACCGCATCAAGCCCCTGGCTGCGCGCACCATGCGTCCCGGCGTGCTGGCCGGCATAGGCGGATTCGGCGCCTTGTTCCAGGTGCCCGGGAAGTACCGCGAGCCGGTGCTGGTGTCGGGCACCGACGGAGTCGGCACCAAGCTGCGGCTGGCCTTTGAATGGAACCGCCACGACACCGTGGGCATCGACCTAGTCGCCATGAGCGTCAACGATATCCTGGTGCAGGGTGCCGAGCCGCTGTTCTTCCTGGACTACTTCGCCTGCGGAAAGCTGGCGGTGGACACCGCGGCTGCCGTGGTCGGCGGTATCGCGCGGGGCTGCGAACTCGCCGGTTGCGCCCTGATCGGCGGCGAAACCGCCGAAATGCCGGGCATGTATCCCGATGGCGAATACGACCTGGCCGGCTTTGCAGTAGGGGCGGTGGAAAAGTCCGAAATTCTCGACGGCAAGTCGATCCAGCCGGGCGACGTGGTGCTGGGCCTGGCGTCCAGCGGTGCGCATTCGAACGGCTATTCGCTGGTGCGCAAGATCATCGAGCGGGCCGGCGCACGTGCCGACCAGGATTTCCACGGCCAGCCGCTGGCCGACGTGGTCATGGCGCCCACGCGCATCTACGTCAAGCAGGTGTTGGCAGCCATGGCGGCGCATCGCGGCGGCATCAAGGGGCTGGCGCACATCACCGGCGGCGGCCTGCTCGAGAACGTGCCGCGCATTCTGCGCGCCGGCCTCTCGGCCCGGCTGCATCGCGATGCGTGGCAAATGCCGCAGCTGTTCCAGTGGCTGCAGCAGCAGGGCAACGTGGCCGATACCGAAATGCACCGCGTCTTCAACTGCGGCATCGGCATGGTGATCGTGGTCGCCGCCGACCAGGCCGACGCAATTGCCGCCACCTTGACGGCGCAAGGCGAAACAGTCAGCCGCCTTGGCGAGATCGTCGACCAGCAGCCCGGCATGGCCCAGACCGTGGTGGTCTGACGGGCATAAATGGCGTGCGCGGTGCCCGCAGGCGCTTGGGCCGCGCGGTACACACAGCAGGCGGTGTCTGACACCTTCGGAGTCAGACACCTGGTTGAGAGGCTCGGTGTCCGACTCCGAAGTGAACCGACCCCACAAAGTTGTTCCGGTGTCTGACTCCGAAGTGCACTGACCTCACATAGTTTCGGTGTCTGACTCCGAAGGTGTCAGACACCCTCCGGCAAGCGTCAGACGCCGATACACGCCACGCGCTCTCTCGGCAAGCATCAGGCGCCGAAGCGCGCCACGCGGTTCAGGCGCGGTCGGGCTCCGCGCCGATGTTCAGGGCTGCTGCCACGGCATCGACTGCGCGGGCCGTCGCGTCGGCCGCCAGGCAATCCACGATGGTTCGTTGGGGTTGGGCGCGCAGCCAGGTCAGCTGGCGTTTGGCCAGTTGCCTGGTGGCGGCGATGGCCTGCTCTCGGGCCGCGGCCAGATCTGTCGCGCCGTCCAGATGCTCCCACATTTGCCGGTAGCCCACGCAGCGTATCGATGGCAGCCCGGGATGCAGGTCGCCCCGCGCATGCAGGGTGCGCACCTCGTCCAGCAGGCCGCGCGCCAGCATGGCGTCGAACCGTTGCGCAATGCGCGCATGCAGCGCGGCTCGGTCAGACGGCTCCATGCTGACGGTGACGTACCGGTACTCTGACGAAGGGTCCGTCCGGCCTGGCCGGCCGGTCAACAGCGCCGACATGGGTTGGCCGCTCAGTATGCAGATTTCCAGTGCGCGCTGGATGCGTTGGCTGTCGTTGGGCGCCAGGCGCGCCGCCGTCGGCGGATCGAGCGCGGCGAGCTCGGCATGCAGCGCCGGCCACCCCAGCCGACCCGCCCTGTCTTCGAGTTCGGCACGCAGCGTCGGGTCCGCCTGCGGCAGGTCGTCCAGGCCGTCGCGCAACGCCTTGTAGTAGAGCATGGTGCCGCCGGCCAGCAGCGGCATGCGGCCGCGCGCGCGGATATCGGCGATCAGTCGCAGCGCATCGGCGCGGAACTCCGCCGCCGAATACGATTGCGCGGGGTCGCGGATGTCGAGCAAATGTTGCGGCACCCGGGACTGTTCGGCGGGCGTAGGCTTGGCCGTGCCGATATCCATGCCGCGGTAGATGGTGGCCGAATCGACGTTGATGATTTCTATCGGCCAGCGTTGCGCAAGCGCCAGTGTCGCCGCGCTCTTGCCGGCCGCGGTGGGTCCGGCCAGGCAGATGATGGGCGCGCCGGCGTTCATGAGGGCATGGCCGCTGCGAGCGGGCAAGTCAGATGATCGGGCATGGCTATTGCCCGCGCAGGAACAGTTTGTCGAGGTCGGATAATGACCACTGCACCCATGTAGGGCGTCCGTGATTGCACTGATCGGCGCGCTCCGTCGTTTCCATCTGGCGCAATAGTGCGTTCATTTCTTCGATGGTAAGGCGGCGGTTGGCGCGCACCGAACCATGGCAGGCCATGGTGGCCAGGAGTTCGTTGCGCTGCTCGGTCATCAGGCGCGATACGCCCACGGTGGCCAGGTCGCGCAATACGGCGCGCGCCAGCGTTTCGATGTCGCCGCGCGCGAGCAGGGCGGGTACGGAGCGCACCGCGATCGACGCGGGCCCCGACGGCCGCATGTCGAAACCCAGGCCGGCGAGCTGTTCCTGGTTTTCTTCGACCAGCGCCACGTCCTTTTCGTGCGCGTGGAATACCACGGGCACGAGCAAGTCCTGGCGGGGCAGTTCCCGGGCATCCAGTGCATTCTTGAGCTGTTCGTACACCACCCGTTCGTGCGCTGCATGCATGTCCACCAGCACCAGGCCCCGGCGGTTCTGCGCCAGAATGTATATGCCATGCAGCTGCGCCAGCGCCATGCCCAGCGGATGTTCCTCGTCCACCGGCAGCGAGGCCGGCGCCGGCTGCGGTTCGCGCGTGGTGGCGGCTTGCGGGGGCGGCGCCGCATCGAGTGGCCGGTACAGCGAGCGCCAGTCGGCGGCGGGCACGCCGGCGGGTTCGGCATGCAGGCGGAATGGCACCTGGGTGTGCGGGCGTGCGGCGCGCCCATCCGTCGACGTCTGCGCATGGGGGCGATCATGCGTCGGGGCAAGGGGGTGTTCGCCCGGCACGAGACGCCGCGCGTCGGCCGCGGTTTCCGCGGCCGGCTGCGCTGGCAGCGCGGTTGCCGGGGCCGCGACGGCCGAGGCGCCGCCAGTCTGCGCCAGCGCCTGCGCCACCACCTGGCCCACGAACCGATGCACCGCCCCGCTGTCGCGGAAGCGCACTTCGTGCTTGGCCGGATGCACGTTGACATCCACGGCGCCGGGGTCGATATCCAGGTACAGCACATAGGCCGGCTGCCGGTCGCCATGAAGCACATCGGCATAGGCGGCGCGCAATGCGTGGCTGACCGTGCGGTCGCGCACAAAACGCCCGTTGACGTACAGGTACTGGCGGTCGGCCCGCGCACGGGCCGCGGTGGGGCGGGTGATCATGCCGGCCAGGCTGATGGCGCCGGCCGCGGCGCTGAGCGGCAGGCCATGCTCGACGAATTCGGCGCCCAGCACGTCGCGGATCCGCTGCCCCGCGTCGGCGGGCAGCCACTGGCGTTGCGCGCGGTCGTGGTGAAACAGCCGGAACGCAATGCCGGGATGGGCAAGCGCGATACGTTCCAGCGCGTCGACACAGTGGCCGAACTCGGTGGCTTCGGCGCGCAGGAACTTGCGTCGCGCCGGCACGGAATCGAACAGTTGGCGCACGTCGACGGTGGTGCCCGGCGGGCCGGATGCGGGGGTCACCTGAAGGCTGTGGCCGTCGATCTGCCAGGCGTGCTGCGCCTGGCGCGTGCGCGAAATCAGCGTAAGCTGCGCCACCGAGGCAATCGAGGCCAGCGCCTCGCCGCGAAACCCCATAGAACCGACGGATTCCAGTTCGTCCAGCGAGCGAATCTTGCTGGTGGCATGGCGGGTCAGCGCCAGCGGCAGTTCTTCGGGCGGGATGCCTGCGCCGTCGTCAGTGACGGCAATGCGCCGGATACCGCCGCCTTCCAGCCGCACCTCGATGGCACGGGCGCCGGCATCAATAGCGTTTTCGAGTACTTCTTTCAGCACCGACGAAGGCCGTTCGATGACTTCGCCTGCGGCGATCTGGCTGATCAGCAGGTCGGGCAGGGCGGCGATCGCGCGGCGTTCTGACATGGAATGCGGCTGGGTGGAATCGGGCATGTGGTGATTTTAGCCGCCCGCCGGCGCGGGCCCGCCACGAGGCGCCGACGGACCGCCGGGGGGCCTTGCGCTATAGTCTGCACGCCCGGTGTCATGATCTACGGTAACGGCATGCTCGACTTTCTTCAGATGGTGCTGCACATCGACCAGGCGCTGGGCGTCTGGGTGCAGCAGTATGGCGCGGGTGTTTACCTGGCGCTGTTCGTGATTGTTTTCGCCGAGACCGGGCTGGTCATCGCGCCATTCTTGCCGGGGGATTCGCTGCTGTTCGTCGGTGGCGCGTTCGGGGCCACAGGCGCGCTCGACCCCTTGTGGCTGGGCGGGTTGCTCATGATGGCGGCAGCCGCGGGCAATACGGTGAACTACTTCATCGGACGCGCCATCGGGCCGCGCGTGTTCAGTCAGAACGCGCGCCTTCTGGACCGCGCCGCGCTGCTGCGTACGCGCCTGTTCTGCAGAAGGCACGGCGGCAAGGCCATCGTGATGTCACGCTTCGTGCCCGTGGTACGCACGTTCGCGCCGTTCGTGGCGGGCGTGGGCCGCATGAACCTGCTGCGCTTCCAGTTGTTCAATGCAGGGGGCGCGGCGCTGTGGGTGGGCGGCCTTGTTGCGGCAGGGTATTTTTTCGGCAATATCCCGCTGGTCAGAGATCACTTGAACACGATCGTGCTGGCGGGCCTGGCGGCGGCCATGGTGCCGGTGACGGGCGCGGCATTGTTCAGGCTGGCGCGAGCCCGCCGCTTGCGAGACTGACCGGGCGCGACAAGCGCGCTTATTGCTGTGCCGGCGGGTTGCCGGTCTTGGGCCAGTAAGTGCCGAACGTCCACAGGTTGAGTTCCGGGTCGCGACACGAAAATTCGCGGCTGCCGAAATCGGTGTCGGCGATTGCCCTTTCGATGTGCGCGCCCGCACCCCGCAGGGTTTCATATAGCGCGTCGGCGTCGTCCACCGCCAGGTACAGCGAATCGGTGCGGCGTCCTTCCAGGCTGCCGACCAGTTGGCTGTACGCATGATCGCGATGCTGGCCCAGCATCAATATCGACGATCCGAAGGCCAGTTCGGCGTGTACGACCACGCCGCCATGCCGGTACACCACATGTTCCGTGAAACCCACTGTGTCGACCAGCCACTGGATCATTCGTTCGGCGTCATTGCACAGCAGGGTGGGAAAAAGACGCGGCGGCTCGCTGGCAGGCGATGTCATGATCAGTCTCCGGCTGGGGAAATGATGTCAGTCGTCGGCTCTGCGTCCGCGCGCGTCTTGCGTCTTGGACGATTATTTTGCGGGCGCTAGCTGGCGTCGGCAATATGCGCGATGGGAGGATTGGCAACGAAGTATTGCTGGATGCCCGTCATCATCGCCTCGGCCAGTTTCTGCTGGTGGCTGGAAGAGCGCAACAGCGCTTCTTCGCGCGGATTGCTGATGAACGCTGTTTCAACCAGGATAGAAGGGATGTCGGGAGCCTTGAGCACCGCGAAACCCGCTTGCTCGACCTGGCGCTTGTGCAGCCGGTTGATTTTCTTGATTTCGTCCAGGAAAGCCGCGCCCAGCCGCAGCGAATCATTGATCTGCGCCGTGGTGGACAGATCAAGCAGCACCTTGGCGACGTTTTTGTCGTGGCTGCCCAGGTTGACGCCGCCTATCAGGTCGGCGGCGTTTTCTTTGTTGGCCAGCCAACGTGCCTGCGTGCTCGAGGCGCCCCGCTGTGACAGCGCAAATACCGACGAGCCGCTGGCGGTGGGCTTGATCCACGCATCGGCATGGATGGAAATGAACAGGTCGGCGCGCACGCGGCGCGCCTTCTGGACGCGCACATGCAGCGGCACGAAATAGTCGTCGTCGCGCGTCAGGTAGGCCCGCATATTGGGCTGTGCGTCGATCAGCGTTTTCAGGCGCCGGGCAATGCGCAGCACCACGTCTTTTTCGCGCAGGCCGCTCTTGCCGATGGCGCCCGGATCTTCGCCGCCATGGCCGGGGTCCAGCGCGATGGTGAGCATGCGCTTGCGGCGCGCCGGACGGGCGGGCTCGGGCGCCGGCTTGGGCATGGCGATGGCCGGCGGCGGTTCCTGCCCCTGCGCCTGCGGGGCGGGAGCGGGGGGCGCGCCGGGATTGCGTGCGATGTCTTCGAGAATGCGCGCCAGAGGATCGTCGACGTCGGGGCCGGCCTGCTTTTTCAGCATCGCCATCAGGGGGTCTTGCGCCACCTTGGGATACAGGTCGAGCACCAGGCGGTATTGGTAGTCGCCCACCGGCTTGAGCGTGAATACCTGGGGCGCCACGCCCTGTTTCAGGTCGAAGACCAGGCGCACGACATTGGGGCGGTTCTGCGCCACCCTGAGCGCCTGGATGTACGGGTCGTCGGGGCGCACCTTGGAGATCAGCTGGTTCAGCGCGCTGCTGACTTGCAGGCCTTCCAGGTCGACCACCAGCCGGTGCGGATTTTCCAGCGTGAAATGTTCTGCCTTGAGTTCGCTGTCGAGTTCAAGGGTGACGCGGGTGTATTCCTCGGCCGGCCAGGTGCGCACGGCCAGGATGGTGGCGGCGCTGGCCAGCCGCGGCAGTACGGGAAGGACGAGCAGCGTGGTGGCGACGCTGATCAGGCGTCGGCGCTGGGCGCCGCGGGAGGAGAGGGCGCCTGGGGCGTTGGGACAATCGCGTTCAACCATGTTTGTCCTCGGGCGGTATGGGCGGTGAGGGTGGCATCGCGGCCCGGGCCGGCATAGGCCAGGGAAATCTGCATGTCCGGAGGGGGTAATAAGCCTTCGGCACGCTCGGGCCATTCGATCAGGACAACCGCGTCATCGCGCAGCAAATCGCGAAAACCTGCGTCCAACCATTCGCGCGGATCGCTAAATCTATAAAAATCAAAGTGATAGAAGTATAAGTTAGAAACTTTATAAGATTCAAGCAGGGCATAGCTTGGGCTCTTGATGCGGCCCTGGATGCCGCATGCACGCAACAGTGCCCGGGTGAACGCGGTTTTGCCTGCGCCCAGGTCGCCCTGCAGATGAATGCGCCCGCCTGCCGGCAGGCCGCCCGCGCCACCCACCAGCGGCGCAAACTGGCGCGCCAGCGCCTCGGTGGCGGCCTCATCGGGCAAATGCAGGGTCAGGTTGCGCGGCGGAACGGACATGGCGTGGGCGGAGTGGTAAAACGGATGGACGTGCCCGGATTATAGGTAGCCAGGCGGTCTGCTATCATCGTATTGATTTTTATTCTCGTTTGAGCTCGGCTCGCGGCGTTCGTTCCGTGGGCGATCCCAGGAAGCCTCCGACATGAAAACCCGTATCGAGAAAGACACCTTTGGTCCCATTGACGTTCCCGCCGACCATCTGTGGGGCGCCCAGACGCAACGCTCTTTGCAGTTCTTCGCCATTTCAACCGAGCGCATGCCGGCGCCGCTGGTACACGCCATGGCCAGCCTGAAGCGGGCAGCCGCCAAAGTCA
Organism: Bordetella genomosp. 7; assembly: GCF_002261415.1. Lineage (NCBI taxonomy): Bacteria > Pseudomonadati > Pseudomonadota > Betaproteobacteria > Burkholderiales > Alcaligenaceae > Bordetella > Bordetella genomosp. 7. The sequence goes on from NZ_NEVI01000004.1 coordinate 72,557, forward strand.
ACGCCGATCTGGGCGAGCTCGACCGCCAAATTGCCGACGCGATCGTCAAGGCGGCCGATGAAGTCGTCGCCGGCAAGTGGCCCGACGAGTTTCCGTTGTCGGTCTGGCAGACAGGCTCGGGCACGCAGAGCAACATGAACATGAACGAGGTGCTGGCCAACCGCGCGTCCGAGTTGCTGGGCGGCGAGCGAGGCGAAGCGCGCAAGGTGCATCCCAATGACCACGTCAACCGCGGGCAATCGTCCAACGACACCTTCCCCACGGCCATGCATGTGGCCGCGGCGCTGCAGATCGAACATCACCTGTTGCCGGCGCTGAAGGCGCTGCGCGGCACGCTGGCCGCCAAGAGCGCGGCGTTCTACGACATCGTGAAAATCGGCCGCACGCACCTGCAGGACGCAACGCCCCTGACGCTGGGGCAGGAATTGTCCGGGCACGTCGCGCAGCTTGACCTGGCCGAACAGCAATTGCGCGCAACGCTGCCCGGACTGCACCAGCTGGCCATCGGCGGCACGGCGGTCGGCACGGGGCTGAACGCGCATCCCGAATTCAGCGCGCGCGTGTGCGCCGAACTGGCGCACGACACCGGATCGGCCTTCGTATCGGCGCCCAACAAGTTCCAGGCGCTTGCGTCCCACGAGGCCTTGCTGTTCGCCCACGGCGCGCTCAAGGCGCTGGCGGCCGCGCTGATGAAAATCGCCAACGATGTGCGCTGGCTGGCCAGCGGACCGCGGTCGGGCCTGGGTGAAATCAGCATTCCCGAGAACGAGCCGGGCAGCTCGATCATGCCGGGCAAGGTCAACCCCACCCAGTGCGAAGCCATAACCATGGTGGCCGCGCAAGTCATGGGCAACGACGTCGCCATCAACATAGGCGGAGCCAGCGGCAATTTCGAGCTCAACGTATTCAAGCCGCTGGTGATCCACAACTTCCTGCAATCCGTGCGCCTGCTCGCCGACGGCATGGCAAGTTTCGACCAGCACTGCGCCGCCGGCATCGAACCCAACCGCGAACGCATCGCCGAACTCGTCGAACGCTCGCTGATGCTGGTGACCGCCCTGAACCCCCACATCGGCTACGACAAGGCCGCCCAGATCGCCAAAAAAGCGCACAAAGAAAACCTATCCCTCAAAGACGCCGCACTGGCCCTGGGCTACGTCACAGAAGAACAATTCGCGCAATGGGTCGTACCGTCCGCAATGACAAACGCCGGCAGGTAGGGGCGGCGTACGTTGTCGGTTGGGAATAGCGCGGAGATGCGGAAGGTGTCTGACACCCCTGCGGGGAGTCAGACACCGATCCTGGCCCTCGTACCGTCGGCAATGACAGACGCCGGCAGGTGGGGGTGAGGTACGTTGTCGGTTGGGAGCAGCGCGGAGATGCGGAAGGTGTCTGACACCCCTGTCGGGGAGTCAGACACCGATCTCGCCGGCTCCAGCACCGGCCCAGGCGCCGACCGCAGCGCCAGCCCCAGCACCCGCCACCCCTTCATACTCCGGCCACCCCTTCATACTCCCGCCATCCCGCTTCATTTATGCCTGCGCGGGCCGCGGGGGGCGGCGCGCGCGGGCGGCCCTGTACTGTCTTTCCTTGCACCCTGCTGGAGCCTAATGGGGCAAGAACTCCACTCTACCCGGCGTTGTGGGTCATTGAGATTCTGCGAGTCTGGGTGGGGGCGGGGGCGGGCGGAGGCGCCTCGGGGCCGGGCCCGGGCGCGCGGGGCGCCCGGACGGCACCGTGAAGCCGATGCCCGCCCCCGCCCCCACCCAGACGCCCCACAACCTCAGCTCCCCACCCAGACGCCCCACAACCTCAGCTCCCCACCCAGACGCCCCACAACCTCAGCTCCCCACCC